>CAUZRQ010000018.1:0-69034 GCA_963582065.1 Planctomycetota bacterium
AGCAGTACGAAGCCCTCATCGGCCTGTGGGAAGATCTTGAAGAGTCCATCCAGCATTCGGGTGAGGACTTCGTCGAATTCGAGCACCTGCCCGAGGCTCTTGGAGATTTCCAGCACCGCCTGCAGCTTTGCTTCGGGGTCGGCCACGACCTGGTCACGACCGACCGAGACCATGCTGAGCTTGGAGACGATCGAGGAGGAACCGGAGTCGTCGTCGACCGGTTCGACGCCGACGGCGAAGTAGCGGCTGTTGTCGCTGTCGGCTTCGACAAGTCCCTGGCGAAGGGCCTTGGTTTTCGGCGGAGGATCGGGCCGTTGCTCGTGGAACTGAAACTCGAAGTCACACAGGGTGATCGAGTCATTTTCCCGGAGTTCGGTCGGCTGGTCGACCGGGCGGCCGTTGATCAGCGTTCCGTTTCGGCTCTTGAGATCTTCGAGGAAGAAGTGTCCGTGGCTTTCGAGGATCTGCGCGTGGTGCCGACTGACCGCCTCGTTGTCGAGCACGATCTGGCTGTTGGGATGCCGTCCCAAGACGGTCCGCTCGCCGTCGAGCTCAAGCAGGTTCCAGGGGACGTCTCCCCGTCGAGAGGTGAGATAAGCCAAGGTTGGGATTCCCGTTGGGCCGGCTGGCCCGCCGCGGCAGTCAATCGACTCCGACGGTCATCATACGGACGGTCCGCCCGGACGGTCAATTCGCCTCGGGGTCGATTGCCGGCCTTTCGTTGCGAAAGAAATCCTCCAGCCCTCGCTGGATCTCCAGGTCGGATTGCTCTCGGTTGCGGCTGATCGTGTCTCGGATCAGCTGTTCCATTTCGGGGTTGAGGTAGTCGCGGACCGAGAACAGGTGCACGGCGATGATGTCCTGGGATTCTCCGAAATGGCCGTCATAGCTGGCGATGACGGCTCGACCAGCCAGACCACTGGCGACCAGGTCGGGTTCGGTTTCCCCGGCCAGGACGAGTTCTTCGAAGATCGGACGCGCCTCGTCAATCCTCAGGCTTCTCAGGTGGTGCACCGCCAGTCGAAGCTTGGCCCGGTTGACGAACAGTGTCTCGTCGGGGTGTCGTTTGATCACCGCCTGCCACGCTTCCGCACTGTCGACCATCATGGCGTAGAAGAACTGCTTTTCGACGTTGGCTTCCTGGGGCACCTGGCTTTCGAGTGGTGGATCGGACTCGAGCGGTCCGGGTGGCCGGGCCAGCAGCGAGACACCACCGGCGACCAACGCGGACAGCAGGCAGACGGTGGGCCACACCAACCATCTCTGCTGTTGCCGCCAGTCGATCTCCGGGAGCAGGTCGAGCACTTTCGACCATGCGGACGTCGGTGGTTCGTAGTCGATCCAGTCGGCCTCGGCTCCCCCGCGACCGCTGCCCAGTCTCCGCTGCACCGCATCGAGTTCTTCGAGCAGTGTCGAAGCGTCGGGCAGGCGGTCGTCGGGTTGCTTGGCCATCATGCGGTGGACCAGTTCGCACAGCCGCCGGGGCAAGTCGGTCCGCTGTTCGATCAGGGAGTCGGGGGCCTTGTTGACGTGCTGGACGGCGACGCTGATGGCCGTCTCACCCCGGAATGGCGGTCGGCCGGCCAACAGGTGGTAGCAGGTGACGCCCAGCGAGTAGATGTCGCTGCGGTGATCGACCCGCGATCCGTTGACCTGCTCGGGACTCATGTACAACGGAGTCCCCATGGTGGTGCCGACCTGAGTCAGCGTCAGGTTGGTGTGCTCGGCTTCGCGGTTGAGCTGGGCCAGGCCGAAGTCGGTCACTTTCACCACGCCCTGTCGCGTCAGCAGGATGTTTTCCGGCTTGATGTCCCGATGCACGATGCCCGCTTCGGCAGCCGCCGTCAGCGCCAAGGCGACCTGGCGAATGATGTGCACGGCAACCGCGGCTTCGGGGGGACCCTTGCGGTTGAGGAACTCCCGGAGATTGACGCCCTGGACGTATTCCTGGGCGATGTAGTGCAGTCCGTCCTGTTCGCCGACACTGAACACCTGGACGATGTTGTTGTGGTTGAGCCCGGCTGCGGCGGTGGCTTCGCGGGCGAACCGTTCGAGGTAGGTGTCGTCAGCCAGCAGATCGGGGCGGAGCACCTTCAGGGCGACCTTGCGGTTCAGCGAGATCTGTTCGGCCAGGTAGACGTTGGCCATGCCGCCGCTGCCGAGGACCCGCAGCAGGTGGAAATCTCCCAGCGTCGATCCGCCCAGGTTGGTGGGATCCACCGGGGCGTCGGACGGAGGCTCAGGGCGGACGTCACTCGATGACGAATCGACTGAGAACCCGCTGTCGTCATCGGAGTGGAGTTCGCCGGTGTCCCCCGTCGGCTCCGAGGGCGGATCGTTGTCGGGGGAAATTGGCATGGCGGGGGTCTTGTCGCGGGGTCCAGTCCCCCGATCATACGATGCCCGTCAAACGACTGCCAAGGTCCTCTCGTGCGGTTTGGTTTCTCGACTCACCAGCGGTGGCTAGACTGGACCGGTTGATTTCCACCCCTCGATTCCCGCCAGGCTGGCTTTGAAATGACCGATCTCCCTCGCAATCTCGGCGAACTCCGAGCCAGTGGCTACCAGTCTCGAAGTGTCAAGGACGAGATGCGTGCCAACCTGCTGATGCGGCTGGCCGAGGGCAGCCCGTTGTTTCCCGGGATCCTGGGTTACGACGAGACGGTGATCCCCCAGGTCCAGAACGCCGTGCTCTCGCGCCACGACATGCTCTTCCTCGGGTTGAGGGGACAGGGCAAGACGCGGATGCTGAGGCTGCTGGTCGAGCTGCTCGACGAGACGATTCCGGTGGTGGTGGGTTCGGAGATCCACGACGATCCACTGCGGCCCCTCTCGAAGTTCGCCCGCGAGCGGGTGACTGCTGAGGGCGACGGGTGTCCGGTGGAGTGGATCGGTCGGTCGGACCGGTACAATGAGAAGCTGGCCACCCCGGACGTGACGATCGCGGATCTGATCGGCGAGATCGACTTGATCAAGCACGCCGAGGGCCAGCATCTCTCCAGCGAAGACGTTCTGCACTTCGGCCTGGTGCCCCGGAGCCATCGCGGCATCTTCTGCATGAATGAACTGCCGGACCTGAGCCCCAAGATCCAGGTCGGGTTGTTCAACGTGCTCGAGGAACGTGATGTGCAGATCCGCGGGTTTCCCGTCCGGTTGGAACTGGACCTGTGCATGGTCTTCAGTGCCAATCCCGAGGACTACACCAATCGCGGTCGGCTGGTGACCCCCTTGAAGGACCGCATCGGCAGTGTGATCCGCACCCACTATCCGCTGACGCGCGAGATCGGTGTGAGGATCACCGAGGAGAACGCGTGGGTGGATCGCGACGGTTCAATCGACGTGGTCGTGCCGGGTTGGATCAAGGAGATGGTCGAGGAGATCGCTCGGTTGGCTCGGAGCAGTCCTCACGTCAATCAGCAGTCGGGTGTCAGCGTTCGGATGTCGATCGCCAACATGGAGAACGCGATCTCGAACGCCGAACGGCGGGCGGCGGTGCTGGGCCAGGCCGCGGCCGTCGTGCGGGTCAGTGACCTGGTCGCCCTGCGGGCGAGTTCGCGGGGGAAGATGGAACTGAACATGACAGAGGAGCCGGGTGAGGAAGACGGGTTGGTGGCCCGGTTGGCCGAGGAGGCCGTGCGAAATGTCTTCGACGCCGGGTTGAAGACTGGCCAATTCCGTGACGTGGTCGAGCATTTTGAGACTGGCGAACCGGTCGCCGTCGGCGACGACGTGCCGGCCGGCGAACTGCTCGAGCGGCTCGAGGCGATTCCGAGTTTCGTGGGTCGACTCGATGAGCTCCTGGCTCGTCTCGACCCCGATCTCGAAGCATCGCTCGGCGACGATTCGACACGCCAGTCCGCTCGGGCCAGCGTCGCCGAATTCGTGCTCGAGGCGTTGCACTGCCACAACCGGCTGAACAAGTCGACCCATTCGGGACAGTCGAAGTACGGCCTGTAGTTCAACGTGTTGAGGGGCTTGTCGGCTGGTGCCGGGCGGGTCGGCCTGGAAGCCGACGGCCCGGTTTTCTGTCTTGCGGCCTCTGCTCGAAGCGCATTACCCTGAAGGCCGACCGATGCTGGCGGGCGGGCCGGCGGAGGGGGACGCGGAACCTGGAGACTCGTCCGTGTCCCGACGACTCCCCTGATGGGATGACCCGGCCATGCCCGCGATGGACCTCGGCCAGTTCCTCGATCGCCTCGAACGCAGCAACTTGCTGACGCGCGATGACCTCGATGCGTTGCACGCCGAAATCGATCTGGTTCGTTATGTCGTGCAGGTCGAACCACTCGGACGCAAGCTGGTGCGGCGCGGCCAGTTGACCGGCTGGCAGGTGCAGCGACTGTTCTCCGGACGCGATGACTTCCAGTTGGGCAGTTACCGGCTGCTGGACCTGCTTGGACGCGGTGGCATGGGGACCGTGTTCAAGGCCGAACACGTGGTGCTCGGCCGCGTGGTCGCCGTGAAGGTGATGGCGAGGCAACTGGTCAAGAACGCCAAGCACGTCGCTCGGTTCCAGCAGGAAATCCAGGCAGCCGCGGCGATCGATCATCCCAACGTCGTGAGAGCGATCGATGCCGAGAGCGACGGGGACAACCACTTCCTGGTGATGGAGTATGTCGACGGGGCCGACCTGGGTTCGGTGGCCGACCGCCGCGGACGCCTGGGGATCGGCGAGGCGTGCGAGTTCGTCCGGCAGGCGGCCCTGGGACTGGCGGCGGCTCACCAGCGCGGGTTGGTGCACCGCGACCTGAAACCGTCGAACCTGATGCTGAGCTGGACCAGCGACGACCGACCTCAGGTGAAGATCCTCGACATGGGCCTGGCCCGCTTTGTCGGATCCGAACAGACCGAGGGCAGCCTGACCAAGACCGGACAGATGATGGGGACGCCCGACTACATGTCCCCCGAACAGGCCTGGGACACAAAGGCGGTGGACATCCGCGGTGACATCTACAGCCTGGGGTGCACGCTGTTCCGTTTCCTGGTCGGGTCTCCCCCGTTCCAGGGTGAGAACCCGTTCCAGACGCTGATGGTTCGCACCACGCTCGAAGCCCCCGCCGCCAGATCGCTCGCCCCCGACATCCCCGAGGAACTCGACACCGTCATCACCCGCATGCTGCGACGAGATGTCGCGGAACGGTTTCAGGATCCTCGAGAGCTCGCGGAAGCCCTCGGTCGGTTCGCCAATCCGCCGTCGAGGTTCGAGGTCGAAAAGACCCCGTCTGTCGAACCGGCCACGTCACTGACATGGACCGACGCCACCGATCAGCCGACCCAGGTTGCCGGAGCCAGTCTCGACCAGTTCCTCGACTCGGTCAGGCCGTCGGTTTCGGTTGAGACAACCGGCGGGGCGGCAACCGATGTGCCACCTGTCCGTCGGTACGCACCGATCGCCGGCGTGGTGGTTGCGGTGCTGGCGTTGGTCGCGGTCTGGCGGATGTTCTCCGCGCCCGGTCGGCCGCCGGCCGACCCGTCGGTCACGGCCGTCGGTCAGCCGGTTGACCCGTCGAGTGTCGTCAGGCACCCCGAGCAGTCGATCGACGAAGAGCAGCCGTTCGAACTGGACCTGCTGGGACCCTCGCATCCGTTGGCCGGCCAACTGGAGGACCCGCAGCTGGAGTTCCGTGTCCGTCCCGGTGGTCCCGACGGCGTGTCGGTCGATCGTCGTGGACGGTTGACGTGGACTCCGGACGAGGGCCAGGGGCCGGGGCGACACACGGTTGTTGTCGAAAGCCGCTCCGCGGCCGGGGCCGACTGGCATGCGGCGGCCGAGGCGGTGCTGCGGGTCCGCGAGGTCGACCGCCCGCCGCACCTGGAATCCCCGGGACGACACGAGATCGACGAGTTGAAGGAACTCGAGATCCGCTTGGCCGCGACCGATCCCGACCGTCCCGCCAATCTCATCGAGTACACGCTGGGCAACGATGCTCCCAAGGGAATGGTCGTCGATCGCCGCACCGGCCGGTTGACCTGGACACCGACCGAGGCCCAGGGGCCGGGGGAATTTCAGGTCACCGTGCAGGCGACGGCCTACGATTCGGAGGTGATCGATCCGGTGCGTCAGCGGGTCGAGTCGACGCTTGTGGTGAGCGTGGCCGAGGTGGATCAGCCGCCCCGGTTGCGGGTGATCCCGTCGCTGTCGATGCGAGTCGGTCAGCGTCTGCAATTGCGGGTCCGCGCCGACGATCTCGACGAGCCCCCCGGAGCGGTCCGCTTCAGTCTCCAGGGCCAGGTTCCCGCCGGGGCCTCGATCAATCCCACCACCGGAATTTTCTCGTGGGCCCCGCGGAAATCACATGCTCGGGCGTGGCGGTTCCGGATCCGTGCCGCTTCGGCCGAGAACGACGAGTTGTTCAACGAGGGCTTGTTGCTGCTCAACGTACGGCCGCCACGAGTGACATCCCGGGGCGAAGCTGTTCCGACCGTTGCGGACCGCACTGCGGCGACCGCCGATGTACGTGACGTCTACAGGCCGTTGCTCTCACAGGCTCGCACGCCGCTGGCGCGTTCGCGGTTGGCCATGGACATCGTCGAACAGGCCCGCGAGACCGGCGATTCGGCCCGAGCCCACGCCCTGTTCGAGTTGGCTCACCAGACCGCGCTGCGGGCCCGCCAGACGGCGGTGGCCCTGGAGGTCGTCCGGGCGTGGCGGCAGCGGTTCCAGATCGACCTGGTCGCCAACACGTTGATGTCCTTCAAGGTGCTCAACCTCAAGGATCTCGATTCCGCCATACGGAATGAGATCAGCGAGGAGGCGTTGCGGGCGTTCGTTCCGGCGGTCAACGCCGGGCGGCTTGCCGAGGCCGGGCAGTTGCTGGGACACGCCCTCGGATCGGTTCGGGGAGACCCCGGCGAGATGGCTCGGCTCAAGAACGCCACGGGATTGCTCGAACAGATCTCGGCCGAGAACACCGGCGAGGCGGAGCAGAAGCTGAAACTGACTCCCAAGGGCAAAGTCGCCCTGGGCGGCCTGGACAAGTTGCTCAAGCGGATCCGTTTTGCCCCCCTGTTTCGTGATGCGGCGAAACTGAGTTTCGTGCAGCACAGCGGCGACGACCTGGAAGATCTCGGCCGTTCACTGTGGGTTATCTCCGGTGGCGACATCCGGCTCGAGACTCCCGCCCGGGCCGGGGCCAGCGGTTTCTGGGACAAGTCGGCTCCGTTGAAGAACTTCCGTCTGCGGGCGCGACTGTCGGCTGACACCACCACGGGATCGTTGTTGATCGGCGGTCCGGCCAGTGGGCGGTTCGATGGACTTCAACTGGAATTCGCTCCCAGCCGCTTCTGCCAGCTCTATCACCGTGGCTCTCGGATGGCCGTCGCCAGCCCGAAACGGACGCCCCCACGAAGCCCGCTCGGGTGGGACCGGCTGGAACTGTTCGTCCGAGACGGTCACGTCATTGTGCGGCTCAACGGCCAGGCACTGGTCGATTCGGACGTCCCCGGGATGCTCGACGGGTTTCTCGGCCTGGATGCCCGATTGCTGCCGGACGGTCAGCCGGTGGCGCGGTTGAGACTGCTCCGGGTGCGGGTTCGGGTGGAGCAGGAGCGCTAGGGCTGCCTGGCCAACTCGATCAGCAGGTCCGCTCCCGCCTCCAGCGTCTGGTCGTCGACGGCAAACGACACGCGGATGTGAGAGTCGCTGCGGCTGAAGACCGATCCGGGGACGATCAGCAGTCCGCGCTCGATCGCCCGGTGTACGAAGTCGGTTCCGTTCCCGCCGGGCGTTTCCAGGAACAGGTAGAAAGCACCAGCACCGCCGCCGACTTCGAAGTGTCCCGAGAGCCGTTCGACCAGGCGATCCCGTTTCCTGCGGTAGTCGTCGACGTGCTCGCTGATGTCGACCCCCAGTGCGGTCACCCCCGCCCACTGCACCGGGTGGGGTGCACAGACGAAGGTGAACTGCTGCAACTTGATCATCTGCTCGATGATCTCTTCGGGGCCGTGGGCGAAACCGAGTCGCCAGCCGGTCATCGAGTGCGACTTGCTGAACCCGTCGATCACCAGCGTCGCGGGGTTGGTCGATGCCGGTGAATGAAACGGCCGGTCATAGCAGAATCGGCTGTAGATCTCGTCGCTGATCAACGCGACGTCGTTTTCGCCGGCCAGCCGGGCCAGCGCATCGATTGTCCCGGGGTCGTCCATGGCCCCGGTGGGGTTGCCCGGCGAGTTGTAGACGATGGCCTTGGTGCGGTCGGTGATCGCGGCAGCGACGCGGTCGACGTCGACACGAAAGTCGGGGTAGGTGTCGACGGTGACGGCGGTGCCGCCGGCCAGGGTGACCAGGTGCTGGTACATCATGAAGCCGGGGTCGAAAAGGATCACCTCGTCACCCGGCTCGACCATGCAGCACAGTGCCAGCACCAGTCCGCCGCTGGTGCCACTGGTGACCATCACGTGGCGGTTGTCGTGCTGGTAGCGTGAGTCGATCCTCTGCTGCAGGGCCTCGCGAAGCGGCGGGATGCCCGGCGAAGGGCTGTAGCCGTTGTGTCCATCCTCGACCGCGTTGGCCAGGGCGCGTCGGACCGGCTCGGGGGTCGGGAAGTGAGGTTGCCCGATGCTGAGGTCGATCGTCTGGTCCAATCCGGCAGCGAGGTCGAAGATGCGACGAATGCCCGACGCATCGATGTGGTGCATGCGGTCGGCGATCCAGCTGCCGGGGCCGAGGTGGTCTGGTTGGGGCATGGCACCGGGTCGCGCGTCAGTCGCTGCGGGCGAGCAATTGGGACAGGGGGCGGTCGTGTCGATCGAGTGTCCGGAGCAGGTGGGCGACGACCAGCAGCCGGTCGTGGGTGGGAGCGTATTCGCTGCACCAGGTATTGCCGTTGTCGTCGAGACCGATCACGGCGTCGTGGTCTCGGAGGGCCTGCCAGGTGTCGGCACGGGAGGTGCCCGAGAACGACCGCGGTCGTCCCCCGAGTCGGCGGATGGTCGAGGCGATCTCGTCGGGATGACGCTGCGCCAACGCGACGGGTTGTCCGGGTTGGTCGGACAGGATCCCGGTGGCCAGCAGCACGAACAATGCGACCGGGTCGATCGCGGCTCCGGTCTCGTCGCAGAACCGGGCACCGTCCCGGTCGTTGCCCCAGGCGATTCCCACGTCGAAGGCAAAGCGGCCGGTCTGTCCGGAGATCTGGCGAGAGTGGTCGGTCGCGAGGGAATCGAGGTGGTGGAGAGTCCAGGGGAGCGGTTCGAGCAGCCGGTTCAACGAGTCCCGTTCCGGGCCATCCGGTGCGGACAGGCCGATCTCCAGCGGCCTTGAGGCGAGCAGGTGTCGCTTCAGCGTGGCCTGGTAGACCTCGCTGGCCTGAAACGATCGACGGCTGCCGGCTCGCCGCGTCGGTCGTGGATGTCGGTTTCGGGCGGCTGCTTCCCACGCGTCGAGTCCGGCTCCACGTGACAATGGTCGACCGCCTCCGGCGACGGCGTCGAGACCGATCCATGACGGGGGGTGTCCGTCTCCGGTGACGCGGATCCCCGCGTCGGCCTCCAGGTGATCGACGGCGAAGCGGAAGCAGGCGTCGGTGACCGATCCGATCTCCAGGACCCGGCATCCCGAACGCACCAGTGCCGACAGCACTCCGGCCAGCAGATCCCGGGCGGCCGGCCGGGTGTCGTGACCGACAACGACGACCGGTCCGGGCGTGCGGCGGGGTTCGGACAGAAGAGCCCGGGGGCGGTCCCGCCAGCACAACCAGGCCAGGGCGGCCCCCAGGCGATCGGCGTCTGTTCGGGTCAATTCGTTGCGGTGGACCCCTCGCACACCTTCTCCGGTGAACAACGTCGCCCGAGTCACCCGGTGACGGGTCCTCGCCAGCCGGTCGATCGTTTTCCCGGCCAACCCGCCGGTGTCGTCCCGATGGGGACACTCGCGGCACGCCGGGTAGAAGGTGGCCAGTCGCGAGAGATGGATGGATCGCGAGATCGGATGCGTGTGCCCAGGACAGGTGTACTCGAAGGACTCGACGATGACGGGGAATTCGGTTGTCATGGGAGTCGAACGTCTGATGTAATGGGTCCGCCCAGGCGCGGCCGGGCACTGTACTGGCTGTCAGGAAGACGGGTCAATGCGAAAGCACGCTACCGAATTTGTGGGGGCGATCGACGGCCCGCAAGTGCCGCCGGTCGTGGTGTTGGTCGGTAACGAGGAGTTACTGGTCCGACAGAGTGCGGGGGCGATCGCTGGGGCCATCTTCGGAGATGATGCCGATGAGGGGCTGTCACGTCGCAACGGCGACGAGGTTCAGTGGCGGGACATTCGTGACGAATTGGCCACCGTCTCGATGTTCGCCTCGCAGCGAGTGGTGTTTGTGGAACGCGCGGACGAGTTCATCAAGAAGAACCGGGCGTCGTTGGAGGACTATGTCGCCAGTCCGGTCCGGAACAGCGTGCTGGTCCTGCAGCCGAAGTCGTTTCCCGGCAACACGAAGCTGGCCAAGGCGGTGGCGAAATCGGGTGCCGTGGTCGAATGCACCGAGTTGGTGGGCGGGGCGCTGGCCAAGTGGCTGGGGGCGACGGCCAAGGGGCAGCATGGCATCGAACTGACACGCGATGCAGCGGCCCTACTGGTCGAACTGGTCGGATCTCGGCTGTCGCAACTCGAGTCAGAACTGGCCAAGCTGGCCTCATGCTCGTCGGCGACCAGGATCGATGTCGAGGTCGTCAGGTCGCTGGTCGGGGGATGGCAGGTGCAGTCGACATTCGACATGCTGTCGGCGCTGCGTCAGGGTCGGACCGGTCAGGCGCTGGTGGAATTCGGCCGTCTGTACGAGTCGGGTGAACCGTTGCCGAAGCTGATGGGTGGAGTGGCCTATGTCTACCGACGTCTGGCTCGTGCCACCGAGATGGCTCGCCAGGGCAAAAGCCTCAATGAGGCCCTCAAGGATGCCGGCGTGTTCTACAAGGAAATCGACGAGTCGAACCGGTACATGCGGCGGATCGGGCGGGACGCGGCCGAACAGATCCTCGGGCGGTTGCTGGCCGTCGACAAGGGACTGAAGGGGGCCGACGACGCCGGGCGGCTGCCCGATCATCTGCTGGTCGAGCGGCTGTTGGTCCAGTTGGCCGGGGCCGGCTAGGTTGGGGAGCGGATCGGGGCCACTGCGGCGTTGACCCCGGATTTTACGATCTCTTCCTTTGATGCCCTGACGGTGTAAGATTCTCTCGCGCATGGCGAAGAAAAAGAAAACACGGACCGGTACGGTTGGTTCCGACTCCGGCCGGAAGATCGTCACCCGCAACCGCAAGGCGCGACATACTTACGACGTGCTTGAAGAACTCGAGTGCGGAGTGGTGCTGACCGGGAGCGAGGTGAAGAGTATCCGGGACGGGAAGGTGTCGATCGACGAAGCCTATGCGAGGGTGACTGACGGAGAGCTCTGGTTGGTGGGGGCCCGGATCGCCGAATACCCCCAGGCCAACGTGATGAATCACGAGCCGGAACGCCGTCGCAAGCTGCTGGTTCACAAGAAACAACTGAAGAAATTCGCCGAGACGGCTACGCAGCAGGGATTGACCCTGGTGCCTCTGACGGTTCACTTCGTTCGCGGACGGGTCAAGATCGGCTTGGCGATGGCACGCGGACGGCGACTGTACGACAAGCGAGAGAAGTTGAAGGCCCGTAGCGCACGCGAGGAGATGCAGAACGCTGGACGGTAGGACTGGGTGGCAGACGAATTGTCACCAGCTGGTGGAATGCGTGTCCATCAAGCGGTAGATTGGTCTGCTCGGCGAAACAAATAGGAGACGAGAGTCATGAGTGATGGTCGCATTCCGTTGTCGGGCGGTTCCGGGGCCAGTGGTGGTGCGACGCCGGGTCCCGGCCAGTCGGGCGGGGACATTCCAGTTGGTTTGCCGATTGGTGCGGATCTCGAACCGGGTGGGAAACCGCCGGACGACGACGGCGTGTTGGACTTCGCCGCCGACGCCGCCACGGGCGCAGCCGGGTTCGTAGCCGACAAGGCCACCGACGCAGCCTCGGATGCAGCCAAGTGGACCGGGGGAAAATTGCGACGGCTGGTGGGGTTGCTTCTCAGAGGCCTTGTCGTGGTCTTTCTGCCAATTCCCGTAAAAGGCCTGGCAAAACAACAGCTCTCCTACACCTCACCACCCAGAGGTGAAAGTGGTAAACGTGATAAACGTGGTGAACGTGGTGGTGCCCTGAGGTTCGTTCCACAGCAACCGCTGGTTGCGACCATGCACGTGATCTGGATCGGTTGGTTGGTGGGTGCCGGCACGTTGTACAACCACTTGGTCGATGACCAAAACCTCCACTTGTCCGACTCGGTCATCAACGGCCTCGAATGGGTGTGGATCGGTGCGATCTGCCTGACGGTCCTGATGATGGGGCTGGATTTCGGCCGGGTCGCCTTCGGTTTCTTGATTGCGGTGACTGTCGTCGCTGTTCTCAGCGTGTTGTTGTATGAACAGGTTGGTGAAGTCGAGCTCGTGAAGCAGGTGGCAGAATCCCTGAAGAAGATTGACGTTGAACTGGGTTGGGGAGTTCCGATCATCGTTTCCGCGGTGCTTGGAGTTTCCATGATGATCTCAAGCACCTGGCAGCAGTTGAATGATCAGTGGGAAGTTGCTCATCAGGGGAACTTTCTCGAGCATGAGAACTTCGCCGCGAAGGACCTGACCATCCAGAAAGGGGCCAAGACGTTCATTCACAGCTGGCCCTGTTTGGTGAAACGCTTCCTGCTCTTCGGTTACGGTGAAATCGAGGTTCGTGATTCGCGGGGCCAGACGATGATTGCCGAGATCAAAGGCGTGATTGGGGCTTATTTTGTTTCGAACGAGCTGAAGAAACGGTTCCAGACCACCGATGTTGAGTTGGCCATCGTGGAGGAAGAAGAAGAGGAAGCGATTTGAGGTCGAGTTTGGCGGCCGGCGGCGTGGTGAGCCGGTCGCGGTGTCGCGGACTGGTGGTTGGCTGTGGGTACCTGGGCCGGCGCGTGGCCCGGTCGTGGCAGGACCGCGGTTGGGACGTGGCGGCGTTGACCCGCTCGAGCGAACGAGCCCAGGACCTGGAGCGGGCGGGTCTGGCAGCCTGCGTCGGAGACGTGACCGATCCCGATTCGCTGGCCGCATTGCCGGCTGCCGACGTGGCGCTGTTCGCCGTCGGCCGTGACCGCGAACAGACCTCGCAGACGACGCGCGAGATTTCTCTGGACGGCCTGCGGAACGTGATCGATGTGCTGGCCGACCGCGTCGATTGCTTCGTGTTCGTCTCCAGCACCGGTGTCTACGGCCATGCCGACGGTCAGTGGGTGGACGAGGACTCGGTGACTGAACCGTCCCGCGAGAACGGGCGGGTGCTGGTCGAGTCGGAGTCGGTCGTGCGGAGCCGGTTCGGCGACCGCGCCCGGGTGCTGAGACTGGCGGGGCTCTATGGACCCGGCCGGTTGATTTCTCGACGCGAGACACTAATGGCGGGGACGCCGTTTGGCGGTCGCCCCGATGCGTGGTTGAACCTGGTCCACGTCGACGACGCGGCGCGGGCGGTCGTGGCCGCGTCGACGGTCGAGCAGGACGGGACCTGGCTGGTCTGCGACGACAATCCGGTGCGTCGCGAAGAGTACTTCGGGCGGTTGGCCGAGTTGTTCGGAGCACCGGCACCGACGTTTGACCCCCAGCGTGGCGGGTCACGGATCGACGGCCTGGGCAAGCGGTGCCGGAACCTGCGGATGAAGAAGGAACTGGGTGTGCCGTTGCGTTATCCGAGCATCGAGGACGGTTTGCCGTCGGCGGTTGGCGAGGACTCCGGTTCCTAGTTGCGGCAGTACTGTGAGGCCCTGGGAGCCGTGTAGGTGACATCCAACTGCGGGGTCCTGAGCCGTCGGCCGCCGTCGGCTCGCGAGTCGTGGGCGGCTTCGAGCAGGCCGCTGACCAGCAGGGTTCGCTCGACCGGATAACCGGGCCGACCGGTGACGATCATGTCTTCGATGTGGTGCGCCAGGCAGGCCGAGTAGGCGACATTGGGTTCGGGTGGGAGCAGGAACTTGGTCGAGAGCACCTGGTCGCGTCGATCGAGGCGGACCGCGGCGGTGAAGTTCCCGACAGCCCCGTCGAGCAACAACAGGGCGGCCTCCAGGCCGTCGCGGTATTCAAAGAGCACCGCCTGGGGTTCGGGAACGATCGACCTCAGGACACCCGGGGCAGCCAGGTCCTGCGTGCGTGCATCGACCAACGTGACTCCCTTGACCAGATCCGCTCGCGAAAGTGCCCGTGCCATCAGGTCGGGTGACCATCTCTTGTGTTCGAGGGCGTTCCAGACGTCGTCTCCGGAGAGGGTCTGCACACGGCGGATCCCGGTCTCGCCCCCTTTCCGGCGTTCGACCAGGCACTGCAGGGCTTCGAGGGCATGGAAGCCGGAAGAGTCGAGCGAACTGCTGCCACAAATGACCACCGCCTCCTCGATCTCGGCCCCGTAGGGGATCTCCATTTCCGGCATCCGCCACGTCACCGGCAGGCTCGATCCGGCCAGCATCGGGAAGTTCAACTCGCGGCTCGCCGCCACCATTTCGTGGGCCTGCGCGAAGCTGTATGAGAGGTGTTTGTCGTTGAAGACAGGAACCGAGCGGCCGTCGCTGCGGAAGACGTCGACGATCTGCGAGAAGAACTCGGATCGGGGGTAGAGTTTCTGACCCTTGGCATTGGATGGGTACTCACCGTGTTCGGCAATCAGCACCACGCCGTCGACAGCCAGTCGCCTGCCACCGCAGCGGAGGGCATCGGGAATGGTCTTGTGGAGTTCGAAGCCGAACTCGCGGGCCCGACTGGCCGACAGGTCACCTTGTGGGAAACCAAACTCCTTTTCTCGGACCTGGCGATCTGACGCGGTGGGTTTCTGGGCGACAAAAGCCGAGACGACCTCGACCCGGGGTTCGTGCCAGTCGCCTTCCCGGGGATACCCGACCAGGAACCGGTCGCCGATGTGCTGACCGTGGCGAAGATAGGCCCACAGCGTGGTGATGATCGCGATCCGCTTCTTGCGGCCGGGTTTCCCTTGGGTCGGTTTCTTCTCGTCCCCGCTGCTGGTGGCAACCAGCGATCCGGCCAGGGCCGTTGCGGCGGTGGTTTCGAGAAACTCGCGGCGGGTTTCGTCGTTGTGGGAATGGGTCATGATCAGTTGCTCCAGAAGGTCGACCGCCGGGTTGGACGGTAGTGGATGTCCAGGTGCGGCGTCTTGAGCCTGGCGCCCTTTCGATACAGCGATTCGACGCCGGCGGCGGTCAGTCCGGTCGTCAACAGGGTCCGTTCGATGGGGTAGGGGGTCCGCCGATCGTGGAACAGTTCCTCGGTGGCGTGAGTCAGCGGATTGAAGAAGTTGCAGACCTCCCGGGGGGGCAGGAACATCTGCACCGAGAGCGGTTTGGGGTGGTCGGTCAGCCGGGCGGCGAAGGTGAAGTCGTGGACCACCCCTTCGATCAGCAGCATGTTCATCCTCAGCCCGTCGCGGTGCTGGTAGCGGTACAGCACCGGCGTGTTTCGGTTCTCGGGGTCCCGCATCAGGCCCTCGATCTGCCTGTCGGTTGGCAGCGTGTGATTGAATCCCTCGCGGGTGGGCACCAGTCGGTGGCTGCGACACAGGCAGGCCCGGAACAGTGCCGGGTCCCAGCCCCCCTTTTCGAACGAGCCGGCTTTCATCGCTTTCACGATCGCATCGACGCCGGTCGCCGCCTCGATCCACTCGACCCCGGTTTCGCCGCCACGACGTCGCTCGACCATCGACTGCATCGCTTCCAGGGCGTGGATGTCGTATCCGTCGACACCGCCGACCGCCACGCAGATGGCCTCCTCGACCTTCGCGCCCAGTGGCATGTCGATCTGGGGCACGCGTCGCGTGACCGGCAGGCTGGATCCGGCCAGCAGCGGAAAATCCAGTTCACGGGCCGTCTCGACCATTTCCCTGGCCCAGTCCCAGTTCCACGAGAGGTGCTTATCGTTGAAGACCGGAACACTGCGTCCACTTTTCCGGAACTCCTCGACGATCTGCTGGAAGAACTCGTAGCGGGGGTAGAGTCGTTGGCCCTTGGGATTTGTCGGGTACTTGCCGTGTTCGCCGATCAACAGCACCCCGTCGATATCCAGTCGCCGCCCACCGCGGCACAATGCCTCGGAGATCGTCGGGTAGATCTTCATCTGCGGGAACATCTTCGCCCGGTCACGGCTGAGTTCTCCGTCGGGCCGTTGGTCGGTGTAGAGTGAGACCAGTTCGATGTCGGGGACGTGGTGGCGGCCGTCCCAACTGTACCCGAACAGGAAGCGGTCCAGGATGTGCTGGGCGTGCGAGTAGCGGCGGACTTCGGTGACGACCGCGGCGATGCGAAGGCGTTTCACGGTGTGGATCCGTTGGCTGGAAATCGGACGACGTTACCCTATCCGACCGGTCCGCGGATCGCACGCGGGGCGAGACACCTTGAGAAAGGTGGTTGCTAGAGGGTAATCTACCGAGTGAAGCATAAGGGAGATTTATACGATGCTGAGAGTACTTGGCGAGCGACGGTTGGCCTGCGACGGCGTGACCCGTCGTGAAGCGATCGGGGTCGGCGGACTGGGGCTCTTTGGCGGTGTCTCGTTGCCGGCCTTGCTGCACGCCGCGAACCAGCAGCAGACCGACCTGCCGCAGCGTGCCAAGAGCGTGGTGCTGATCAACCTCTTCGGCGGTCCGCCCCACATGGACATGTTCGACCTCAAGCCGAACGCGCCGAAGAACATCCGGGGTGAGATGATCGGGACGCCCAGCGCGATTCCGGGGCTGCCGATCTGCAGCCTGATGCCGGGCATCGCCGGGTTGATGAACGAGGCGACCCTGATCCGGACCTATTCGCACAAGTACAACAGCCACAACCCGTACAACGTCCTGACCGGTTTCGATGGCGGGAACGACGCGGAGAACTATTTCGCCAAACGGTCCGACCATCCCAGCATGGGGTCAATCTGTCAGCACCTGGACATCGGTCCCCGCGACGTGCCGCGCTACGTGCTGATGCCGGCTTTCCCCGGTTACGGACAGTCTCTGCGTCGTGCCGGTCCGTACGGCGGGTACCTCGGCAGTCGCTATGATCCCCTGTTCACCGTCTGTGAACCGAAATGGGATCGTAAGGGCAACGGAGACTACGATCCGGTGTTGGCGCACGGGGCACCGCTGCTGCCGTCGTTGGGCGAATTGCCCGCGGTCACCGCCGATCGGCTCGATCGCCGCCGCAGTCTGCTCGAGCAGTTTGACACCCGTTTGCGGGGCATCGACAAGACCGGTTCTGTCGACGGGATGACCAAGTTCCAGCAACAGGTCTTCGGCCTGTTGACCTCGCCCAAGACCCGCGCCGCCTTCGATCTCTCCAAAGAGCCCAAGTCGGTCCGCGACCGTTACGGTGACAACCTGTGGGGCAACAGCACCCTGGTCGCCCGGAAACTGGTCGAGGCGGGGTCGACCTTCGTGACGGTCAACTGGGAGGCGCAACGGGGAGGCCACTGGGACCTGCACGGGAATACGTTCGGAATGCTCCGTGGCCACCTGCCGGTGCTCGATGCGATGGTCACAGCCCTGGTCACCGATCTCAAGGCCAGCGGGCTGTTGGAGACGACACTGGTGGTGGTGATGGGCGAGATGGGTCGCACGCCGCGGATCAACCCGAAGGCGGGACGGGACCACTGGCCGCAATGCGGCTTCAGCCTGCTGTTCGGCGCCGGGATGAAGCGGGGCTGCGTGATCGGACGGACCGATTCTCAGGCCGCCTATCCTGCCGATCGGCCGGTTTCGGCTGGTGACATGGTGGCGACGATCTATCACCAATTGGGCGTTGATCCCTCGATGACCGTCGACGACCTTCGCGGTCGCCCGATTTTCATCGCTCACGGCGGTGAACCGGTCTTCGAGGCGCTGGCCTGAGACGGTTGGTGAGGAGTTCCTTGACCGGCCGGGACGAGGTCATCATACTGTCCCGCCAATTTGACGGCTCGGGGGCCGTTGCGTGGAGGGCGGCCTGGAGCGTGTTGATGGCTGTGTATTCGAAGGCGGAACTGACGGAATTCCGCGAGTTGCTCGAGCGATTGCGGGCGCGGTTGCGCGGTGACGTGCAGCAGTTGACCGAAGAGGCGTTGACCAAGGGAGAGGGGAGTGCTGACTCGCGGAGTCCGACTCACATCGCCGACGTCGGAACCGACAACTACGAACAGGACTTCGCCTTGCGTTTTGTCGAGAACGAACAGGAGACGCTGCGGGAGATTTCCGAGGCGTTGGGACGGATCGACGAGGGGAGTTACGGGGGTTGCGAGCGGTGCCTGGAGGAGGGGAAGACCCAGTCCCAGGCGAGGATCAACAAGCCCCGCCTGCGGGCCATTCCCTTCACACGGTTCTGCATCGAATGCGAACGACTCCGCGAAGCCGAGACACCATGAGCGACGGGGCCGACGACGCGAACTCGCCGCGGACGGGACATTCTCGTGCCGTCGCGGTCTTTGCCACGCTGGCGGTCCTCGGACTCGTCCTCGATCTCTGGACCAAGCACGCGGCGTTCGATCCTGAGTTTCGTCCCGATCTGCCGAGACCGATCGCCGGCGGTTGGGCGATGTTTCAACTGACGACCAGTTTCAACGAGGGAGCGTTATTCGGTGTGGGCCAGGGCTGGACCTGGCTGTTCGCCCTGTTGTCGCTGGTAGCCGTCGCGGGCGTGTTTTTCTGGATGTTCTGGCTGGGGGGCCGTTCGAGCACCTGGCTCACCGTGGCGCTGGGTCTGATCCTGGCCGGGACGATGGGCAACCTCTACGACCGAGCCGGCTGTCACGGGGAAGTCTATCCCGACGGGTCGATCCGGGCGGGGGAGCAACGTTACGCCGTCCGTGATTTCCTGCTGTTCACTTTCGGCGAACCCGAAACGCCGATGCCGATGAGGTACCATTATCCGGTCTTCAACTTCGCCGACGTCTTCCTGGTCACCGGCGCCATCATGCTGGTGCTGAAGTCGTTCCAGGCCGAGGAGTCTGAAGCCGAGGAGTCTGAAGCCGAGGAGCCTGAAGCCGAGGAGCCTGAAGCCGGAGTGGTGGCGGGGGACGCGGCTCAGGACGACCCGGCTACCAGGCCTGCATTGAGTCCCGAAACAGATCCGCCAGATCTTCCCGGCTCGCCTCCCGAGGCGACAACTTCGTGACACGGTGCTGCGGCAGCGTGCCTTCGATCAGGGCGGGAATGTCTGCGTCGGTGTAACCGACGGCCGCCAGGCCGTTGGGCATGTTCAGGGTTCGCATGAAGTGCAGCACGCGGTCGGCCAGCAGTTGACCGGCGTGGCTTCCATCGGCCGGATCGGCGTCGGCGATGTCGGCCCCCAGGGCGCGGGCCGCCTCGAGATGGCGGGCGGGATTCGAGTCGGCGGTGAAGCGGACCACCGCAACGGTGTTGAGGATCACCGAGATGCCGTGCGGGACCATCGGGTGATCGACGGTGTAGCCGGGGGGCTCGAAGTCACGGACCATCCCGGCGACGGGGTAGGACATGCCGTGGGGCAGGTGGACCCCGGCGTTGCCGAATCCGATGCCGGCAATCGCCGCGGCGAGCATCATCTGTTGGCGGGCATGGTCGTCGGTGGGATCGCCGACCGCCAGGGGCAGGAACTCGGCCATCAACTCCAGTGCCCGGATCGCCCACATGTCGCTGATCGGGTTGGTGCCCTGGTAGGCCGGCCGCTCGATGGGTCGGGCCGGCCTGGGACGTTGGTCGAACGGGATCGCGGTATAGGCTTCCAGTGCGTGGCTGAGTACGTCGAGGCCGGTCGAGGCGGCGACGGCCGCCGGCATCGTCCGCGTGTTGTCGGAGTCGACGATACCGAGGGTGGGTTTGAGGTGCCTGTGGGCGATCCCCGTTTTGGCGTGCATTTCGACCAGGTCGAAGATCGCCACACCGGTCGTCTCGCTCCCGGTGCCGGCGGTGGTCGGGATCGCGATCAGAGGTTTCAAGGGCCCCGGCACCGGCCGGCCACGACCGATCGGGGCGTTGACGTACTCGAGAAAATCGGCGGGGTAGGTGGCATAGAGGTTGGCCGCCTTGGCCGTATCGATGGCGCTGCCACCGCCGACGGCGACGATCGCGTCGAAACCGCCGTGGGAGACGAACTCCGAAGCCTCCTGGAAACTCCGGTCGGTCGGCTCGATCGAGACCCCTTCGAACACCTCGAATCCGACACCCGCGTCGTCGAGCGAGGTGAAGACCGTGCGGCCGGTGGGCAATTCGACCAGCGCCGGGTCGATGACCACCACCGCCTTTCCGATCGACATGTCGGCAAGGTCCATGCCGACCTCCGATGTCGTTCCCGGGCCGAAACGGATGTTCGATGCGGCCATCTGGAAGGCGGTGTCGCGGTCACTCATCCTCGGTTCGTCTCCGCCTTGGTCCGCTTCGGTCGTTTGCTGAGGTCGAGCAGCTTGATGTTCTTGAACCAGCAGTCGGCCCCGTGGTCCTGCAGGCCGATGTATCCGGGACGAGGATGGTCCCTGAAGGCGAACGGAAACTTGTGTGGGGTGCCGTCCGGACGGGTGTTCTTCTTGTCGAAACGACCGAGATCGGTTTTCTGGACCTCGATCCCGTTGAGAACCACGCGGACCAGTTGGCCCTGGCATGTCAGTTCGATGTGATTCCATTCGCCGGCTGGCTTCATCGCGTTGCGATTCGGTTTGACCAGGTCGTACAGCGCCCCCGTGTCGTGGTAACCGGCGGTCCGGGTGTCGTCGATGGCGATCTCCAGGCCGTTGAAGCCGACATCCTGGCCGCCGATCTTCTTCAGGGTCCAGGTGCGGAAGAAGATTCCGCTGTTGCACTTGGGGCTGATCTTGAAATCGAGCTTCAACCGGAAGTCGGTCCACAACTGCTTGTGGACCATCATGTAGGCTCCACAACGATGAGGATTGATCGCCGACTGTTCGATCGGCCGGCGGCTTGGCTTGCTGTCGCTGGTCATCCAGCCCTCGAAGCTCTTGCCGTCGAACAACAACTTCCAGCCGGCGTCGCGTTCGGCCGGCGTCAACCGGTTGTCGGCCGCCTGGACCGTCACGGATACCAGCGTGGACAAGACGACCAGCAGACAACGACAGATGGGCAGTTTCATGATCAAGTCTCCATGTTGTTGTCGGCCTCGAAACCGGCGATCGTTGTGGTCGACGCTCGGAGACGGAAGAGCGCGGTGGGGGACAGCGAGTATCCCCGAGAGGATTCGAACCTCTAACCTCTGGCTCCGGAGGCCAGCGCTCTATCCAATTGAGCTACGGGGACATGTGAGAAATTCTCGGGCGACGCCCAGACTCTCGACACGTTGAGGACGTTGTAACGTCGCCACAGGTGGCTTTCAAGCAACGGCCAGTCGACGACAAATCTCACACCGGTCCCAGTCGAACGTTGTCGATTCTCCCGCTATTTTCCGAAAATGTGTAATTCTTACATCCAGTCCGGTCCAGGTCATCAGCTTACAGAGGGGCGAGGAAAGGTCGGTTGTGCGACGGTAAATTGTGGTGAGAGAATGGGTTGTGGAGATCACCGATTGAGGCAGCCGGTGGGGAATTGCTGGATTGGCCGAGTGAGGACCAGCAATTGCTCCAAACTAGAGAACGATACCGGGGGGGGCGATCCGGGGGGAACAAGGAGGTTCCCGATGGTGGTTGGTTGTTTGGTTGGTGACGGTGGTTTCCGGCGGCGTGTGGCGCCGGCCTGCTGCGTGGCCCTGTCGATCGTGTTGTGTTCGACGGTGGTCTCCCTGCCGGCTGTCGCGGCCGTTTCGCGGACACCGAACTTCGTCGTCACCGCTTCGACTCGGACGCTGGCGATCCGCGTGGCGTCGGCTGCCGAGGTTCACCGTCGGGAACTGGCAGTTCGCTGGCTGGGCCACGAGATGCCTCGATGGTCGTCGCCGTGCCGCGTGCTGGTCCGCCCCAATCGACCGCGTGCCGCTGGTGCGACGACCTTCAGTTTTCGCCGTGGAGAGGTCTTCGGTTGGCAGATGACCCTGGAGGGGCCCGATGACGAGGTGCTCGAGTCGATTCTTCCCCACGAGTTGACTCATGCGATCCTCGCCTGCCGATTCCGCCGTCCAGTGCCTCGCTGGGCGGATGAGGGAGCGGCGGTGCTGGCCGAGTCGCCGGCCGAGTGTCGCCGGCAGAAGCAGGCCGTCCGCAGATTGCTCGAGACCGGCCAGCAGATCCCATTGGCGAAGTTGCTGTCGATGTCAGAGTATCCCGCCGACCGCCGCATCATGCTTTCGCTCTACGCCCAAGGCGTCTCGCTGGTCTCGTTCCTTGTCGAGCGGGGGGGACGGGCCAGGTTCCTGGCATTCCTGGATGATGCCGGCCGTCGAGGTTGGGACGTGGCGGTGCGATCACACTACGGGGGCATCTCGATTGAGGCGTTGGAGCGTGAGTGGGTGGCCTGGGTGGTTCGGTCCGCGGTGGTGCGAGTCGTCGGGTGGCGGCCGCGTGCCGGAGGTTCCGCCATAACGATTCTGCGTGGTCAGTCTCCCGAAGGCACTGCGGTTTCCACCTCGATTACCCCGTCATCATCCCGTCTGCCCGGTGATCGTCAAAGCTGGA
Organism: Planctomycetota bacterium; assembly: GCA_963582065.1. Classification (GTDB taxonomy): domain Bacteria; phylum Planctomycetota; class Planctomycetia; order Planctomycetales; family Planctomycetaceae; genus UBA8437. Next base: position 22,570 of record CAUZRQ010000018.1, read on the forward strand.
CCTGGCGGGCCCCGGATCCTCGTCGATCGGTGCGGTAGGCCGCCGAGATTGTGGCGTGGACGATTGCCTGCCACGTCGTCGGGGTTAGAATGGCCCCGACTCGGTCTTGCGGACTGCCGGGTGGTGTCCGCGGTCGACTGGAAATGTACGAATTGCTCGGGAGGCGACCGACAAATGGATGCGGAGGTACTGCCATTCGTGTTGTTGGCCGTCAGCGTTCTGCTGTTTGCCGGCGAGTTCTTCGTTCCTTCCGGCGGACTGATCACCGCGCTGGCCGTCATCAGCCTGGTGGCTTCGATCGTGTTTGCTGCGCAGGAGTGGTGGACCGAGTCGCAGGGCTATTTCTGGTCATTTGTCGGGGCTGCGTTCGTGCTGGTCCCGTTGTCGATCGGTGCCGCGATCACTGTGCTTCCTCACACCGCCTGGGGCCGCCGCATGATGCTCGAACCGCCGTCGCCAGATGAGATCGCCGGGTACCAGGACGAGGTGGATTTCCTGTCGTCTCAGGTGGGCCGGGTCGGACTGACCGTCACGGTGCTCAACCCGGGCGGCCTAGTCGAGATCAACGGTGAGCGGATTCACTGCGAGGGCGATGGGATGATGGTGGACCGCGGCGAGGCGGTCGAAGTGACGGCGGTGAGCGGAAATCGCCTGCGGGTACGACCGTCGGATCGCCCGGTGGATGTGTCCGAATCGAATCGGGAAGACCCGCCGCTTGACTTCGCGGAATTCGAGGGTTAAACAGCATGGATGATATCGGGTGAGTCTGTGATGTCGGGCGACTCCGATGTTCGCCTCGGCGCTGGATGGAATTCTGGAGTGAGGTAACCCATGGAAGACGCGAGGTGGGTACTAGTTGTCATTGGCGGGATTGTCCTGCTGATCGGCTTTGCCGTCGTGATGAGGTTCTTCGGCCTGTGGGTCCAGTGCGTGACCACGCGGGCCGATATCAGCTTGTTGCACCTGATCCTGATGCGGTTGCGGAAGGTCAACCCGACGGTGATCGTCCGCAGCAAGATCATGGCCACACAGGCACAGCTCTCGCAGGTCTTCGCCATATCCAGGCAATCACTGGAAGCTCACTACCTGGCTGGCGGCAACGTTCCCAACGTGATTCGAGCCCTGGTTGCGTCCAACCGTGCCCGGTTGAGTCTCGACTACGACACCGCCCGCGCGATCGATCTGGCCGGCCGCGACGTACTCGATGCGGTCCGCACCAGCGTCTATCCCAAGGTGATCGATTGCCCCGACCCGGCCAAGACGACCACTGGGACACTCGATGCGGTCGCCGGCGACGGCATCCAGCTGAAGGCTCGAGCACGGGTCACCGTCCGGACCAACATCAACCAGCTGATCGGTGGGGCGACTGAGGAGACGGTGATTGCGCGGGTCGGGCAGGGGATTGTCCAGGCGATCGGCTCGACCCCGTCCTACAAGACGGTACTCGAGAACCCCGACTCGATCTCCCGAACCGTCCTCGGCCAGGGACTCGAGGCACAGACCGCCTTCGAGATCGTCTCGATCGATATTGCCGATGTGGATGTCGGAGAGAATATCGGGGCCCGGCTGCAGGCCGACCAGGCCGAGGCGGACATGCGGGTGGCCCAGGCCAAGGCTGAGGAACAGCGGGCTTCTGCGGCAGCCCGTGAGCAGGAGATGATCGCGAAAGTGCAGGAGAGTCGGGCGAAGGTCGTGCTGGCTGAAGCCGAAGTCCCTCGAGCCATCGCGGCGGCTTTCGAGAGTCGTAAGCTGGGCCTGATGGACTACTACGAACTGAAGAACGTCCAGGCCGACACCGACATGCGTCGGACGATTGCCGGTCATTCCAGTGACGGCAGCAACTAACAGGCACCAACTCCCACGCTGCCGGTTCAGCGACGGATTCCGATCATGCGATTGTTGGCCGATTTTGGTGAAGTTGTCCCGCTGGTCATCGGGGTCATCGCACTGATCAGTTGGGTTGCCAACAAGATCAAGGAATCCGGCAATGCCAATGCGGCCGGTATGGCGGTGGATCCGGATGAAGTCGCTGAAGGCAATGTTCGTGTTCAGGCCGAAATTGATCGTTTCTTGCAGGAAGTGAGAGGCGGTGGTCAGCCGGCACCGAAGCCGGAGGTCGCCCCACCGGTTGCAGAACCCGCTGCGCCGAAAAAATGGCAGAGGCTCAGCGAGAGACATTCCATCAGTGACCGGCACATCAACTCGCGTATCGATGGTGCCGGCCTCGATGGTGACTTCGACGGTGACTCCGATGAGCGAATGTCCCAACATGTCGATGACGATCTGGGCCATGGCGTCGCGCAGAGTGTGGCGTCGCACATGGGGCCGTCGGTTGGCACCGATGCGGGCTCGGGCATTTCGTATGACGCCAGCGAGTGGACCGCGGAGAACGTGGTCGGGTTGTTGACTTCCCCGAACGGCATCCGTCAGGCGATGCTGGTTCACGAGATCCTGTCGCGTCCGAAGGGACGTCGTGGCCGAAGCGGGCTCTGAATCTTTGTGCCGAGTGCTGTTGCTGGCGGGCGTTTTCGAGGTTCGCGGCAGCACGGCAACGACGTTGCGGCTGGCCGAACGGCTTCCCGAACAGGGCTTCGATCCGTTGGTGGTTTGCAGTGATGCCGACCGGCTTTCGGCGGAGGTGTGCCGGGAGTTGTCGATTCGGCAGTACCGCGGGCTCTCGAAACGGCTCGTCGGCCGACTGGTCGGCCGGCGTCTGCACGCGGACTTCGCCGACCGTCCGCCCGACCTGATCCACGTCCAGTCGCGGCACATGGTCTCGTTGGGCGGGCGGCTGGCCGATGCCTGGGGAGTGCCGATGATTGTCAGCGTTCATGACGTCCTGCAGGGCCAGGACCGAATGGAACTGCCCCGATCGGTTCAAAAAGTGCTGGCGGTCAGCGAGGCGGTGGGGGAGAGTCTGATCGATCGAGTTGGTGTTTCCGCCGACCGCGTGAGGGTGGTGCCCGCCGGGGTCGACGTGCCCGACGTGGAGAGGCTGGTCGGGGTGCTTGAGCCCGATCGTGATCCGAGTATCGGCACAGCCGGGCCGCTGGAGGTGGTCAAGGGACTGCCGTATTTCCTGAGTGCGGCCCAGAAGGTGTTGGCTGCAGGTCGAGATGTCGAGTTCCTGGTGGCAGGAACGGGACCCGAGGAGGACAACCTGAGGCGGTTGGCTGGTGAGTTGGGGATCCGCGACAGGGTGACGTTTCTGCCCGACCGGCCGGATTTCACTGATGCCCTGGCAGCCCTGGACGTTTTCTGCCTTCCGTCGCTTCAGCAGGGACTGGGTACGATCATGCTCGAGGCGATGTCGCTGGCCCGGCCGGTGATTGCCTCGGCGGTGGGGGGCATCTGCGGTGTGATCCGGGACGGCGAGACCGGGCTGGTGGTGCCGTCTGAAGACAGCGCCGCGCTGGCCCAGCGGATGCTGAGCCTGCTGGACGACCCCGTCGCCGCCCGGGCGATCGGCGAGGCCGGGCGACGGGACGTGTTGGCCCGATTCGGGACCGCTACCATGGTCGAAGGGACCGTGGCGGTCTACAACGAGGTCATCGGGCGAGGGGAGGTGTTGAACCAGCCGGGGAAGGACGGAGCGGAATGAAGGCGGAAGTTGTTGCGATCGGCAGCGAATTGACCAGCGGAGCCAAGCTCGACACCAACAGCCAGTGGCTCAGTCTCGAGTTGGCCGACCTGGGCATCCCGGTCGCCTACCACACCACGATGGCCGATTCGCTGGAGGCGATGACCGAGGTCTTCCGGATCGCCTCGGGTCGCTGTGAACTCGTGCTGATTACCGGGGGCCTGGGGCCCACGCTCGACGACATCACCCGTGATGCTCTGGCGGCACTGACCGGTGTGGATCTGGTTCTCGACGACGCCTGCCTGGCTCACATCACCGACCTGTTCGCTCGTCGCAATCGGCCAATGCCCGATCGCAATCGCGTGCAGGCGATGCTGCCGTCCGGAAGTCGGGCGATCGAGAATCCCCGTGGATCGGCACCGGGAATCTGGATGGAATGCGACCGCGGTGACGGGGGGGTGTGCCAACTGGTCGCGATGCCCGGAGTGCCCAGCGAGATGAAACGGATGTTCACTTGCGAAGTGAAGCCACACCTGGTCGGTTCGGGGCAAGTGATGAGACGGGCCCTGGTGCACTGTTTCGGCGTCGGGGAATCCACCGCGGAGGAGATGCTCGGGGAATTGACCGGTCGCGACCACGATCCGGAGGTGGGGATCACCGTGCACGAGGCGACGATCACGCTCAGGATCAATGCCAGCGGATCCAGCGAGGAGGAGTGTGTCGAGAAGATCGAGCGGGCCCGCCACGAGATCCGTGAACGGCTTGGGACACTGGTCTTCGGCGAGGGCGACGATTCGCTCGCGACCGTCGCGGTCGGTGGCTTGATCCAACGGCGGCGGACGTTGGCGACTGCCGAGATCGGGACCGGCGGGGTGTTGATGTCGTGGCTGAGCGATGTCGGTGGGGCGGCGGAATGCCTGGCCGGTGGCCACGTGCTGCCCGATGCCGGCGGCATCAGCCGGGCGTTCGGTGTCGACGACGGGATCGACGGTGAGGGGAACAGCGAGTCAACGGCGCGGGTCCTGGCGACGGTCTGCCGCGATCACTACGGGGTCGACTATGCCCTGTCGGTGGCCGAGTGCCCGGATTACGATCCCGATGATCCCGAGGCCGATGCTCCGACCACCTGGGTCGCCTGTGCCGGTCCCGGCGGCGTCGAGACGAAGTCGCTGACTCTACTCGGTGACGTGTCGTTCACTCGCAGCCGTTCGGCCAAGACCGCCCTCGATCTGCTCCGCCGGATGCTGTCCGCAGATGGCTGACCGGAGGGACCGGTTGGTCAACCTGTCATTGATCCCCCGGGGGATTAGCGAGCATAATGCTCGGATGGGTGAGAAGAACCGGGGTCCGAGTCGTTCTCTGGTGGGGTTGGTGGCGCTGGGGTTCCTGGCGGCGGCTGCCGCCGTGTGGTGGTTCGATCCCGAAGGTCAATGGGCCGAAGGGGCCAAGGGCGGGATGATCCGCATCGGAGTGGTGTTCGTCTGCCTGTGGTTGGCTCTGCCCGGTCGCTTCGGTTCGACTCCCGGCACCAAGATCACGCTCAAGCTGTTCTTCATTGTCGTGGGGGTCATGGCGGCATTCGCCTGGAAGCCAAAAGTGTTCCTGATGCTCCTGCCGTTCCTGGGCGTGATCACCTTCATCGCGGTGGTGTTCAAGCCGCGGACGACTCAACGCTGAGAAGTCGTCTTGCGAATCCGCCTGGCGGTGACCACCGCACGGGCGGCGGTCTTGAGGAACTCGTCCCGTTGCGACCGGGTCATTCCCTTGAGCCGTCCGGCGATCATCTCGACCCATCCCGGTCGTTGCACCGATGCGACGTTCATCATTCTCAGGAACAGGCTGATGTCCCGGAAGTTGCGGTCGGCGACTAAGTTGGTGACCGGTGAGATCAGCTTCGCCACATTGCGGACCGACTGCTGTGGGAAGGCCAGGTACAAAGCGGCCTGGTGGGTCACGAAACGTCGTCCGTCGCGATCCTGCTCGAACCGGTGACGCAGAACGAACAGTCCCTCGCTCTTGATCGGAACCGGCAGCAGGCCGCTGTGCCAGTTGCCGGTCCCACGGACGATCAACAGGTCGTCTGTCCGCAGCAGGATCTCCATCGTTCCCTGCGATCCGTTCTTGTTGTCCACGGTGTAGAAACCCGGTGCGATCTGCTTGAGCTTGACCTCCGAGATGCCCAGGATCTGCCAGATGGCCACCGCAATTTCCGGTCGCCGACGGTAGAACTCGTAGCTGGATGGTTCGAGTTCGATTCTCAGCGCCGGCAGACAGCGAAACAGCGAGCGTTCGGCCAACAGGGTCTCGACCTGCACCCTGTGATGATCCTCGAGCCGGTCGAGCGGGATGTTCGCGGCGATCGTCTTGCGAGCGTCCTCGGACGACGTGGCCGCCTCGATTTCCTCGACTCTCAGCTTCACGCGTCGTGGTGCCTGGGGCTTGTCGTCGGCCCGGGTGAGGCTGCCCGAGAAGAGAGTGACCAGCACGGCGACCGGAACGATCTGCCGACAGGCGGGCCGGTGGCTGATTGAAAATGGCTGGGTCATCGAGCGTCCCTGCTGATGGCCGCCGCCCTCGACCGGTGCAGTCGCGCGCAGACGCCTGTGGTCCGAATCGGTTCATCGACCGCTTGGACTTGATACGTTTCGCGGTGGCCTCACCACCGCGGCACTCACGCATCCCCCGCCGCGTCGCGAATCTCGGTAGAAGACACGTCGCAGCGAAACACGTCAGCGGGGATTTCGCCGAAGAGCGTTTCGCTGCCGCGTGGCAGTTCCAGGGACGAGAGACCCAAAAACCGGTCATCGGCCAGTCGGCCAGCGACGAGGAAACGGCACTCACGATTGGCGATCCTCGCCAGGGCCGCGTCGCGATCATCGGGATCATTACCGTAGAACCGCGGGTCGATCACGCGAATCGCCGTGTCGGCACCGATGACGAATGATGTCCCGGGAAACAGCTCGGCCTTTTCCGCGAACGTCGGTGCCGATGTGATCGCCAACGGATGATCGGTGAACACCGCGCGTCGCGTTTCAATCGTCTCGAAGTCCAACGGTGGCTTGTCGGCGTTGACTGCCGGGAGTTCGTAGTGCACCGGGCCGCCGAGGATCGATTCGGCCGCCCGTTGCAACTCGACATGCCCCTGGTGCCGTGGCGCGAACGAGCCCGAGAGGATGCCGACCGGGGCGACGGGCGGTTCGAGTGACCAACCGCCGTCGACCAGGCTCCAGGCGATCGGTCGGCGTCGATTCCAGACGTCGGCGAGTTCCGGCGAGGCGACGGTGCGACGGGTTTCGAGCCGATCGGCGTCGGTCAACGGAAGTCCCGGACGCTGGTCCACTCCGGCCTCCTCGGCCAGCAACTCGATGATCAGGTCCGCCACCAGGTCCTCTTCTTCGGAACGGCTGCGGGCGTTCTTTTCGAGATCGAGTCGGGCCAGGGTCGTGCTGGAGTTCGTCTGCAGGGCCACCAGTGCCCGGTGGTCGCCCCGCTTGGGTCGGTCCGAGGCGAGCGATGCGGTGGCCCCCAGTCCGAGCAGGTCGTCCGGGGACGCCGGGGTCCGGCCGTCGTCGTCGGACAGTGCGACGGCCCGACCGTGGGCGACGACCGCCATCGCCAGCGCCGTCGTCTCGTCACAGAAACGGTCGGGGCGGCGACCGAGGTACTCGGTCAGCGATGCCGACGAGTAGGGGACCAGGCCCTCGATGACCGTTGCGGAGGCACCGGGAACCGACAGCAGCCGCGACAGTGACCGGCTGCCGCCGCCGGTGATGGCCAGGGTGGCCCGGGTCGGGCTGCCATGGATTGCCGAGATCGTCTCGGTCAGCCGGTCTGTGGGTGTCTGGCTCACGGTTCACCCTTGGTAACCGATTCTCCCGACCTCGGCAACGTCCGGCCAAGTTGTCGGCCACACGAGGCTGCCGTAAGCTGTGACTCGGCCGGCTGCGGGCCCGTCCCCAAGACCCTTCGATCGTGCGATTCGCCATGGACAGCTACACCCTGAGACCGATGGCCGATGACGACAGGTCGGAGGTGGCCGAACTGATCTATTCGTCGATCAACTCGTGGTACAACCGCCACGGCATGCCCGACATCTTCCGCGGCGGGCCGGTGGTGACCGAGGTCTTCTACGACGTGTACCATGCCGTGGAGCCGGGTTGTACCGTGGTGGCCGAAAACGACCGGACCGGTCGTTTGTTGGGATCGTGTTTCTATCATCCTCGCGAACATCACGTGTCGCTGGGGATCATGACCGTGCATCCCAACTACTTCAGGCACGGAGTGGGCAGCGCGCTCCTGCGTCACATCATCGAGTTCACAGAGTCGAACAACTATGGCTCGCTGCGGTTGACACAGAGCGCACTGAACCTCGATTCGTTCTCGCTCTACAACAGGTACGGCTTTGTTCCGCGGTATTCCTACCAGGACATGTTGCTGGAGGTGCCCGAGGGGGGCATCGGCCAGGCCACCCAACGCGACGGCGATGTCCGCGAGGCCGGTGACCACGACGTCGAGGCGATGGCCGAACTGGAAGTCGCCGTCAGCGGGATCACGCGACGGGAGGACTACCGTTACTGCATCGAAAACGACCTGGGGATCTGGTCGGTGTCGGTCTGCGAGAACCCGGGTGGAGGGCTCGATGGCTGGATGATCAGCTGCGGACACCAGGCGATGAACATGCTGGGGCCGTGCGTGGCCCGCGACGAGGAGTCCGCCGCGGCGCTGATCCGTGACGGGTTGAATCGTTACCCCGGGCGAACACCCGTGTTCCTGGTGCCGATGGAAAAGGCCGAACTTGTCTCGCGGATGTACTCGTGGGGTGCTCGCAACTGCGAGATGCACTTCTGCCAGGTCCGCGGTGACTGGCAGCCGTTTGATGGAATCAACATGCCCTCGTTTCTGCCCGAGACCGGGTGAAAAGAATCGACCCCAGGAACACGTGATGCCCGAAACTCCCATCTGGCAGATGACGGCTCTTGAGATCGCGACTGACGTCCGATCCGGTCAACTGTCTGCCGTCGAGGTCACCGACGCGATTCTTGCGCGGATCGAGACCATCGATGTCCACCTGAACGCTTTCTGCATCTCGATGGCCGATTCGGCCCGGGCCACCGCGGCGTCGATCGACCAGCGGATCTCGCTCGGCGAGGATCCCGGCCCATTGGCCGGCGTGCCGATCTCGATCAAGGACAATCTCTACATCGAGGGCGAGCGGACGACATTCGGTTCGAAGTGGTTCGAGCACAATGTGACTCTCGAGGACACCCCGCTGGTGGCTCGGCTGAGACAGGCCGGGGCGGTGCTGATCGGCCGCACCAACAGTCCCGAGTTCGGCTGGAAGGGAGCAACGGACAACCTGGTGTTCGGCACGACGCGGAACCCGTGGAACACCGAGCGGACTCCCGGGGGCAGCAGCGGTGGAGCGTCGGCGGCGGTGTCTTCGGGGATGGGGCCGGTCGGAATCGGCACCGATGGCGGCGGATCGGTCCGCATCCCGGCCGCCTTCTGCGGGCTGTTCGGGATCAAGGCGTCATTCGGCCGGGTCCCCAACTACCCGGCGACGACCGTCGATTCGTTGAGACACAAGGGGCCGTTGACCCGCACGGTGGCTGATGCGGCACTGGTGCTGGACGTGATTGCCGGTCCCGACGACCGCGATGCGTTGTCGCTGCCGGCCGATACGGTTTCCTACAGCGAGGTGCTCGACCAGGGCATCTCGGGGTGCCGAATCGCCTACAGCCCGGACCTGGGTTTCGGGGAAGTCGATCCCGAGGTGGCGTCGCTGTGTGCGGCGGCGGCCGAGCGGTTTGTCGAGGCGGGGGCGACGGTCGAGACCGTGTCGCTGGACTGGCCCGATCCGTATGAGTGCTGGAACATCTACTTCTACGGCGGCATCGCCGGGTCACTGGGTCCACGGCTGGCCGAGGAGGGCGACCAGTTGGACCCGGGCCTGAAGCTGCTCGTCGATGAGGGGGTGAAGCTCAGCGGCGGCGATTTTTCCCGAGCGGCGCTCGACCGTTTTGCCTACTGGCAGCAGGTGGTTGCGCTCTACGACGACTTCGACCTGCTGGTCACTCCCGGTACGGCGGTGTCGGCGTTTCCGGTCGGGCACGACAACGCCCCGCCGATGTCCGGGCAGATGGCGAGGCCGTTGTTGTGGACTCCGTTTACCTACCCGTTCAACCTGACCGGTCAACCGGCCTCGGTGGTTCCCTGCGGGTTCACCGCCGACGGATTGCCGGTGTCGTTGCAGGTGGTCGGCCGGCGGCATGACGATGCGGGAGTACTGCGAGCCAGTCGGGCATTCGAGCAGGTCGCCCCCTGGGCGGACCGCTGGCCCGAACTGGCAACAGCCGATCCGGCCTAGGTGTCGCCGTAAAAGGACTCACCGTCCGATTCGGCCGGCATTGTCTCACCAGCGTTCTCTTCCGACGACGCTGGTGCGGTTCCCTGTCCGCCTGTGAGTTCGACGGTCTTGTAGCCGCCCTGGCTGGTGAAGTACATCATCAGCATCAGGTAAGCCACGCACATCACGATCGGCAGCACCGTGGCGGTTTTCAGGACCTGCTTCTTGGACTCGCCCTGGACTTCGGCGATCGTCGCCTTCTCAGGGACGCTGGCCTTGCTGTCATCGACGCTTCGGTACTCGATCAACCCCAGGAATTCCTTGGGCTCGGCAGTGGCCACCGTCTTCTCATAGATGGCCGAATGGTCCGCCTGGAGTTTCTTGCTGGTGTCGACGTCCTGGACGTAACCGAGCCAGGCAGCTCCCAGCGTGCCGACGCTGAGCATGCCGATGCCTGCGATCATGTTGATGCCCAACGCCCCGCTCTTGGGAAACTGCTCGGAGATCACCCCCAGCGTGGCGGGCCAGAAGAACGTCTTGCCGAGACCATAGAGTGTCGCCACGGCGAAGATCAGCCCGAAGCCGCTGACCGATCCGAGCGAGTACAGTCCGGCGGCGGCCAACGCAGCCGAGATCGCCAGCAGTTTCAATGGAGGCAGTGCGTGGACGATGGGACCGGCAAAGAACCTCAGGACCATCATGATCAGCGACGTGTAGACCAACAACCAGCCGGGGTTGATGCCCACGACGTCCATCTCGCCGGTCATCAGCGGCGTGATCCAACTGTCGGTTCCCAATTCGGTGGTCGCCAGCGGGCACATGATCAAGCACATCAGGAAGAAGACGGGACGCCCCAGTTTCTGGACGTAGAGGGCGAACGGAATGATCAACGCCGCAATCGCAACCAGTTTCGTGGTTGTGTTGAAATCGAAGACCCGGCCAACCTCCAGAACGACCAGCACCACGGCAATGGACCAGGACAGGATGCCCGGCTCCTGCAGCATTTCCTTGAACGACACGCCGGCCTGGACGCGTTCCTGGATGGGGAACGTCCGGCCCAGCAGCATCAGTGCGTAGATGACCACCGGGACCAGTGTCAGCAGCACGATGGTCGTGTAATTGGTGATGTTTCCATCGGCATCCTTGGTGGCGACGCCCATGAAGAGCAGTCCGGCGATGACCAGTCCGCCGGGCCAACCGGCGTGGAGGATGGCCAGCCACTTGGTCTTCTGGCGGGGGAACATCGTGGCCACGACCGGGTTGATCACGGCCTCGATGGTGCCGTTACCCAGCGCACCGATGATCGATCCCCAGTAGAGCATGTCGTAGCCGTCGGCTTTCCAGAGCATCACGGCCTGGGTGATGTGGCAGATGCCGGCCAGGATCATCGCCTTGCCGTAACCGATCCGATCGATCACAAAACTCAGCAGGATGATGCTGACGGCGAACGGCCACAGGCCGGCTCCGAAGATCTCGCCCTGCTGCGTCTTGTCGATGTTGAATTCGGTGCCCCAGGTCTCCATCAGCATGGCCCGGACCTGGAATCCGAACGCGGTTGCGATCAGGGACGCAAAGCAGCCCCAGAAGAGCAACCGGTTGCGACGTTGATTGGGATCGGACGAGCCATCCACCACCGCTGTACTTGCCATCGATCAACCGTCCCGTGCCAAAATGATGAATCCGGAGAAAAGCGGTCGGCCTCGAGATGAAAGCACCCCGGGATCCCTGTTGTTCGGTCATCGTAATCACTCGCCGGGTTGATTGACATCTCAGAGGACAGCAATTCGGTCGACAGTCCGGACCTTGGTGACCGACCGACGAACTGTCATGCCAGCCCGCAGAAAACACTCGAGATGCCCTGGTATTCCTGTGTGAAAGCCGGAATGTGGAGTCCTCTCTCCGGCTGCCGTTTTTCCCTCGTCGGACGGCGTCGACACCTTGCTGGGCCAAGTGCTATCCTGCTCCGCATGTACGCTCATCCACCCATTCCACGCCGCAACTTCGTTCGGCTGGGTCTCGGCCTGGCCGGTGGAGGGCTGATGGCTCCGCCGCCGGTCACCGCGGCGGCGGCTGGACGCCGTCGAGCCAAGCAGGTGCTGGTGCTGTTCGAGCAGGGCGGGGTTTCGCAGATCGATTCCTGGGACCCGAAACCCCAGGCGGTGGCCGAGCACAAGAGCCCGTTCGAACCGGTGGCCACCAGTGTGCCCGGGCTGCAGTTCACCCGGTTGCTGGCCCGGACCGCTCCGTTGGCCCACAAGCTGACGATCGTCCGTTGCATGACCCAGCCGACTCCCGGAATCGGCAACTCGCATCCCAAGGGCTCGCAGTACATCTACTCGGGCGAAGCCCCCGGCGGACCGGTCGAGATGCCCGACATCAGTTCGGTGGTGGCCATGCTGCAGGGCAGCCACGCCAGCCACCTGCCGTCGAACATCATGGTCCCGGGGACCAACGAGCAATCTCCGGCCACGAAGATCGGGTTTCTGCCACCGGCCTACAAGGTGTTCAAGACCGGCGGCAACCCGGCCGACCCGAAGTGGACGGTGCCGAACCTGGGCCTGCTGGGCGTCGACGACGCCCGCTTCCGTAGGCGGACGCGGCTGCTCGATCGACTCAACATCGGCCTGCTCGGGGCTGACCAGGCGCGTGATGCGAAGGCGATGAAGTCGTTGATGACCCAGGCCATCGACATGCTGACCAATCCGGCGACCCGCAAGGCGTTCAACATCGAGGCCGAACCCGAGGCGGTCCGGCAGAGGTACGGGACGGGGATGCGGGGCCGGTGCTATCTGCTGGGTCGGAAGCTGATCGAATCGGGGGTCCGGTTCGTGATGGTCGACGTTCGCGAGCCGCAGAACAGTTTCCGTGACGGGAAACGGGTCGGCTACGGTGGTGGCAACAACATGAACTGGGATCACCACGACGCGATCTACGCCAAGACGCACACCAACATCAAGGGAGGCGGTGCCGGCCGCGGGCGGTGGGGGATCCACACGTGGCCGATGATGGGCAGCACCGACCAGGCCCTCTCGGCACTGATCGAGGACATGGACCAGCGGGGGTTGCTCGAGGAGACGCTGCTGTGCTTCGTGACCGAGTTCGGGCGGACCCCCAAGATCAACAATCGCCAGGGCCGTGACCACTGGACTCACGCCTTCAGCTTCGCGTTCGCCGGGGCCGGGGTCCCGGGCGGGCAGGTGGTCGGAGCCACCGACAAGGACGGGGGCTACATCACCAGTTCCCAGGCGTTCACGATCGAGGACTATGCGGCGACGGTCTACGAGAAACTGGGCATCGACCGCCACAAGCCGATTTACACGCCCGCCGATCGGCCGATCCTGTTGTCCCGTCACGGGCAGCCGATCGGCGAGTTGTTCTGAGCCAGATGACCCGCGGGGGAAACGACGTGTCGAGGAGTGCCTGCCTGGCTGTGATCGCGCTGGCGTTCGCTTCGGCGGCGGTGGTGGAGGCGGCCGTGGAGGTCTATCCCGAGACGGTGCGGCTGGCATCTCGCCGCAGCCGTGTCCAACTGGTGATCACCGCTCGCGAGGCGGACGGTCGCCTGAGGGATGTGACGCACCGGGCGAAGGTGAGTTCCAGTGCACCGGACCTGGCGACGGTGCGGGCAGGCCGAGTGAGCCCGTCGGGACGTGGTGCCGACGGACGGACCGTGTTGCGGGTGGTGTGGCAGGGTGAGACGGTCGAGGTGCCCGTTGTGGTCAGCGGTCAGTCGCGTCCGGACCCGGTGGGGTTCAAGTACGAGACACTGGCGGCGATGACCAAGCAGGGGTGCAACGCGGGCAGTTGCCACGGATCTCCGGAAGGCAAGGGGGGCTTCAGCCTGTCGCTGTTCGCCTTCGATCCGGTCCACGACACCGAGTCGCTGGTCCGCGGCGGCCTCAACCGTCGCGTCAACGTCTTCGCTCCGCTGGAGAGCCTGATGTTGAAGAAGCCGCTGCTGAGAGTGCCTCACGTGGGCGGCAAACGGTTGAGACCCACCGATGCGGCCTTCGACATCCTGAAGAGGTGGATCACCGAAGGAGCCCATCCCGATCACGACGGGGCTCCCGCCTGCGAGAAGATCGTGGTGCACCCGGGGCCGATCCGGGTGTTGGCCCAACCCGATGCAACCCAACAACTCTCGGTGCTGGCCCACTTCACTGACGGCACGATTCGAGATGTCACCCAGTTGGCCACCTTCGACACCTCTCACCGTGATGTGGCCACGATCGACGCCGATGGCCGTGTCACCGGACGGTCTCGAGGCCAGGCGGCAATCACGGTGAGGTTTCTTGAGCACCTGGAGAGCGTCTACTTCACGTTCGTCGAGGAGGTCGAGGGATTCGAGTGGCCGGAGGTGGCCGAGCACAATTTCGTCGACCAGTTGGTCAACTCGAGGTTGAAACTACTGAGGATCGCCCCGTCGTCCACCTGTGACGACGGCGTGTTCCTGCGGCGGGTCTACCTGGACCTCACCGGCCTGCTGCCGTCACCGAAAGCCGCCAGGAAGTTTCTTGCCGAGAAGAAACCCGGAAAGCGGACGAGGTTGATCGACCGTCTGCTGGCGACCAACCAGTTTGCTCGATTCCAGGCCCTGCAACTGGCCGACCTGTTGAGGGTCAACCCGAAGGTGCTAGGAGCCGACCGGGCGAAGTTGTTCGCCAACTGGATCGCCGAGGCGATGATCGAAAATCGTCCCTACGACCAGTTGACCCGAGACCTGCTGACCGCCACCGGCGACACCCGCCTGGTGGCCGAGGCGAACTACTTTGCCGCGATCCCCAAGACCGAGGACGTGGCAGAGGCGACGGCCCAGGTCTTCATGGGGTCGCGGATCCAGTGCGCAAAGTGCCACAACCACCCGTTCGAGAACTGGACCCAGGACGATTACTACAGCATCGGGGCGGCGTTCCATCGAGTCGCCCGCCAGGCCGATCGCATCAGCGTGGCTGGAGCGGGCGAGATGGTCAATCCGCGGTCGGGGAAGGTGATGACACCGTGGGGCCGAAATCGCGTGATGCCCAGGCCGCTGGCCGACGCCGATCGTCGCGTGGCGTTCGCCGGCTGGTTGACCGCCAGGGGCAACCCGTTCTTTGCACGGGCCGCCGTCAACCGCATCTGGGCTCACCTCTTCGGTCGGGGAATCGTTGATCCGGTTGACGACTTCCGTTCCTCCAATCCCCCATCGAACGTCGAGTTGCTTGATCGATTGGCCGCCGAGTTCGAGAAAAGCGGTTTTGACCGACGGCAGATCGTGCGGGCCATCTGCAACAGTCAGACCTACCAGCGGGCGACGGCCACCAATCGCTTCAATCGAGACGACACCACCCTGTGTTCGCGGGCCCCGGTGAGGCTGCTGACGGCCGAACAACTGCAGGACGCCATCGGTTATGTCACCGGGTCGATCAAGACGGTGGAACAGTCTGACGCGGTGGTGGCCGAGAGCCGTCGCGAACTGGAACGTGTCCGCAAGGAACTGCGGACGAAGCGTCCCGAGTGGGAAGCCAAGCTGGCCGAGCGATTGAAGAAAGCAGCGTGGTGGGACGGGGCCTGGTGGTCGGCCGGCACGTTCACTGCAAAGACCCCCGAGGCAACTCACTCGACGGACTTCGGCCCGGAGAAAGACCCCGGCCGGTTCGATGCCTCCCGCGCCTACGGGCCGAACGAGGTCCGCTGGCAGCCACGTCCGGACTGGAACCGTGGCCAACAGGTCAACCTGCCCAAGGGGACTCACCAGGCGATGTATGCCTGGCACGTGGTTCACGCTCGTGCCGAGACCCGCGTCCGGTTGCGGGTCGTTGCCGATGACGGCATGAAGGTGTGGCACAACGGTCAGCTGGTCTTCGATTTTGCTCAGGTCCTGCCCAACGACAAGGAACAGCGTCCCGAGATCGTGCTCAGGCCCGGTGCCAATCGGTTCCTGTTGAAAATCGTCAACAAGGGGGGCGCGTGGCATTTTACGTGGTGGTTGGAACCGACGCAGCCGGATTCGATCCCCGCTCCACCGGTTGCCGACTTGCCCGATGTCTTGGCCGAGGTGCTGATGACGCCCACGGAGAAACGTGCGGCTGAACCGGCAGCACGGCTGGATCGCTTTTACCGAATGCGTGACGGCCGGATCGAGAAACTCCGCGGACGGATCGAGAGTGGCGCCCGCGACCAGTACGCCACGCAGAGGCCGTTTCCCGGGTCAGACGCATTCCTGAAGGCCTTTGGTCAACCCGAACGCAAGACACCGTGCGCGTGTGAACGGTCCAGCGAACCCACGCTGGACCAGGCCCTGCAACTGCTCAACGGACGTGGTGTGTACGACCAGGTCAACAAGAGCGTCGCAAAGTTCTCGAAACTCGAGGACGGAGCGTTGATCGTGGAGCTGTACCTGGTGGCGTTTTCGCGAGTGCCGACTGTCGGCGAACGGGCTGCCGCGACAGAACACCTGGCCGAGTCTGCCGACCGCGGTGCGGCCATCCGCGATTTGGTCTGGGCCGTACTCAACACCCAGGAATTCATTTTTCAGCACTGATGCCCACCGGGGCGATTCCCTTGACGAAGCCGATGACAAACCACTCGACCATCACGCTTGGCCTGGCCCTGGTCGCGGTCCTTACGACTGTCGATGCGGTGGCGGCCGATCCGCAGCCACCGAAGGTGGTCTTCCTGCGTGACGTGGCCCCGATCCTGTTGCGTCGATGCAGTGGGTGTCACGGCGGCCGGGTCAGCCGGGGCGGTTTCCGTCTGCACGTGTTCTCCGAATTGATGCGAGCCGGAGAATCGGGCGAGGCGAGCGTGGTGGCCGGGAAACCCGAGGCGTCGGAACTTTATCGGCGACTTGTCGAGAAGGACCCGGAGGCGCGGATGCCCCGTGAGGACGACCCGTTGTCGGCGTCGGAGATCGGGGCGATCCGGGCGTGGATTGCTGCCGGAGCGGTCTTTGACGGTCAGGACCCCGGAAAGCCGCTGCGCTCACAACTGCCGCCCCGGCAGCACCCGGTGACTCCCGGGGCTTACCCGGTGCCTGTGCCGGTCTTCGCCCTGGCGTTTTCGCCCGATGGTCGTCAACTGGCTGCCAGCGGATACCACGAGGTGACCATCTGGAATCCCGCCGACGGCAAGCTGATCAGGCGGTTGGGCCGACGGCCCCAGCGGATCCATTCACTCGATTGGACTGACGACGGCGGCTCACTGCTGGTCGGGGGAGGGACACCCGGTGAATACGGCGAGCTGGCTCTTGTCGACGGCGCGAGCGGCCGCGTGCAACATCTCTACGGGACCTTCGATGATGTGGTGTTGGGGGCGGCAATCAGTGGCGATGGCAAGCGGGTAGCGGCTGGATCGGCTGGTCACGAGACACGGGCCTGGCCGAAGGATGCAGCCAAACCCGCCTGGAGCAGCCGGGTGCATTCCGACTGGGTGACCGGAGTCGTCTTCAGCGGCGACGGCCGCTTCGTGGTCTCGGCCAGCCGCGACCAGACGGTCAAGGTCCACGATGCGGCCACCGGTGGGCTGTTCACTACGTACAACGGGCATCGCAAGCAACTGGGCAAGTTCACCGGCCGCTTTGCCGTCTACGCGGTGGGTTTCGACGAGGCCGCCGGGCGTGTGCTGTCGGTGGGAGCCGGCAAGGCAATCCGGATCTGGGATCCTGTGAAGGCGAAGTCCGAGAACGGGACGGCGGCCGACATGGAGGGCCGGTTCTTCAAGGCCGGACACACACGTTTCATTGCTCACGGTTTCGGCAAGACCACCTTCGGTCTCGATGCCAGTGACGGACATGCGTGGGCCGGAGGAGCAGACGGGCTGGTTCGCGAGTTTTCGACCGAGTTGCTGAAGACCGTCCGGAGTTACGAGGGGCTGACCGACTGGGTTTACTCGGTCGCCGCCTCGCGGAAGGGTGACCTGGTGGCCGCGGCCGGGTACAGCGGCGAGGTGATCGTCTGGAGCCGCACCGATGGGCGGGTGGTGGCTCGGTTCCTGGCGGCACCGGGTTTGAAGACCGCCGGGCGTTGAGCGTGCCGAAGACCGGCATCGCACCTGCCTGTTCGTGGTCTCGACGTCGGTTTCGGCCCATTTGTTAATCTGGGCCGACTGAATTGACCCTGCCGGTTGTACGGGTTTTGCGTTCGTTTTGGCGGTTGAATTGGTGCAATTGTGCCTATTGGTCGCTTTGTAATGAATGCACGGGTGGCAAAGGGGGGATGTAGACAAGGGGCTGTTTTAGCCTCTCTGCGCAGAGATGAAACCCAGGGATGGGACGATGCATTTGAGATCCTGGTTAGAGGGTCTGCGGACCCGGTTGACTCGTTGCAACTCCATTCGCCGTAAGCGGCCTCCCCGAGCAGGGGGTCCACCGGTCGAGGCTCTGGAAGACCGGACGCTGCTGTCTTCGGTGACGGCAATCGTGTTGGAGGGGATGTTGCAGGTGACCGCCGATTCGGGCGAGGACCTGGTGATCCGCGAGGATCCGTTCAACGCAGGTCGCGTGCAACTGGTAGTTGACGGCCAGGTCGATTCGAGTCTTCCGACCACCTTGACTACGTCGTCGTTGGTCAGCATCGAGATCATCGGTGGTGAGGGCGACAACCTCATCGACCTGACCGCGATCGACTCGACGGTATTCACAGCCCTGACGTCGATCGACGTTCGAGCCGGCGAGGGTGACGACGAGGTCTTGGCCAGTGCGGACCTCGACGACGTGATCGACGGTGGTCACGGTTCCGACACGTTGACCGGTGGTGGTGGTGACAACGTGTTGTCCGGCGGTGACGGCGACGACCTGATTGACGGCGGCCTCGGCAACGACCAGTTGAACGGCAACGACGGCCAGGACGTGGTCAGCGGCAACGACGGCGATGACACGCTGTCCGGTGGTGACGGCCAGGACACGCTTTCGGGCGATCTCGGCAATGATCGTGTCGACGGCAACCACGACACAGATGTCATCCACGGTGGCGCGGGCAACGACACGATCAATGGTGGCTCGGGCAACGACACGCTCAACGGCGACCTCGGCGACGACGTGCTGCTCGGTGGCGCAGGCAGCGACATCGTCTCGGGCGATGACGGCTTCGACAGCCTGTTGGGCCAGGGTGGAGCCGACACGCTTTCCGGTGGAACCGAGCACGACACGATCAACGGTGGGGCGGGCGACGACCTGTTGCTGGGTGAGACGGGCGATGATCGGCTCAACGGCGGCAACGGTGCCGATACGCTCGAGGGCGGTGACGGCAACGACAGCCTCTTCGGTGGACCCGGTCGCGATCTGCTCGAGGGCAATGCCGGCGAAGACGTGCTGCGTGGCCAGGGCGGTGCCGATGTGCTCTTCGGTGGACTCGACGCCGACCACATGGACGGTGGTGGTGGCAACGACCTGGTCGATGGTGATGAGCAATGGACGCTGACTCTCAGTGACGCCACGGTCAATCCCGAGGGTGACGATGACAGCAGCGTCAGCATCTTCACCTCGGACTTCGAGGACGGGATGCCCCTGGAGTTCATTCATGACGCGGCCGTGGCCGGCCTGGTCGATGTCCAGGGTTACGATGGCCTGGGCAACGACGTCGGCAACACCTTCTCGGGATCGTTCCTGCAGAACACCAGTGGCGGGACGGCATCCGAGCCGGGCAGTGTGGCCCCCCAGCCGATCACGCTCGTGCTCTCCAACCTGCCCGACCACTCCAGCCTCGATATCAACTTCCTGCTGGCGATCATCGAGAACTGGGACGGCCACACATCTGCCGGTGACGCCCAGGGCGATCCCGTCGACTACCCCGACGTGTTCAATGTCGCGGTTGACGGCGAACTGGTCTACAGCGTCGCGTTCGACCAGCAGCTAACCGACGACAACTACGACCTGCTTGCCGGTGACGCCTACGCACCACAGGACGGCGTCGAGCTGGAACACAACCGCCACGACCTGTTCACGCCGTTCGGTGGCAATCACCCGATCTACATCAACGATTCCGCCTGGGATCTCAGCCTCGATTCGAACCTCGATGCGATTCCCCACACAGCCGGTACCGTGACGATCCAGTGGTATGCCGGTGGAGACGGGTACCAGGGCGGCGATGACGAATCGTGGGCGATTGACAATGTCGACGTGGTGCTCAACGGCCTGACCGACCGGACCGATGCCACCTTCGTCGTCACGCTTTCGCGGCCTCAGGAACAGGCCGTCTCGGTGACCTATTCGACCCAGGACGGCACCGCAACGGCCGTCACCGAGGACTACCTGCCGACGGCCGGAACGCTGGTCTTCGCGGCCGGAGAGGTGACTCGGACCATCAGCGTGCCGGTGCTGGGTGACACCGAGGTGGAGGCGGACGAGACGTTCAACGTGGTGCTCTCGAGTGCCAGGGGTGCACGGATCACCGATGGGCTGGGGACCGCGACGATCGTCGACGATGACTCGGCGACCCTGGGCCTGGCCATGCCGATCTTCGCGCCCGGAACTTCCGACGACTACATGCGGAACATCCTGGATCCGGTTCTCGCCGAGTACGCCGCCCGGTATCGCGTTGCTCCGAGGTGGAGCACCACGGCGACCGACGGCAGCGGGTTGCAGCAGGGTGATTCGACGACGTTGACCTGGAACATCGTGCCGGAGGGCACTCCGATTCCGGCCCTGGGCGGCATCAGTGGCGAATCGAGTGCCAACAGCGATCTGATCGATCGACTGGACACGATCTACAACGAAACCGCCACTGGTCCGGACATCACCAACCGGACCTGGTTTCCGACCTTCTCGTCGATCTTTGATCGCTGGGGCGAATTGTCGGGAATCACGTTTGTCCACGAACCCAACGACGATGGTGTGGGGTTCGCTGCGAACAACTCGAATCCGGGTGTGCTGGGTGTGCGAGCCGACCTGCGAATCGGCGGCCACTCGATCGACGGCAACTCGAATGTCCTGGCCTACAACTTCTTCCCCAACATCGGGGAAATGGTCATCGACACCAATGACACCTTCTATGACAACACCGCGAACAACTCGCGGGCGCTCCGCAACGTGCTTGGCCACGAGAATGGGCACGGGCTGGGCTTCAACCACGTGATCCCGGTCAATCAGACGAAACTGATGGAGCCGATTGCGTCGACAGCCTTCGACGGGCCCCAGTACGACGACATCCTGGCCGTGCAGCGGAGTTACGGCGACTTTTACGAGAGCGGTTCAGGGAATGACACGAAGGGGAACGCGACTGATCTCGGCCTGATCGAGAACACGACCCTCGTGGTCGGTGGCGACACGGTGACACAATTCGACGGAGACGCGGACGGCGCGGTCGACAACCCCGTCGAGTTGACCCAGTCGGCCTTCGTCAGCACCGACGGGACATCCGACATCGATGTCTACAAATTCACCACTCTCCAGGGGGCCTCGCTCGACCTCGTTCTGCAACCGGTGGGACCCACCTACGACGAGGGTCCTCAGGGGGGCAGCGCGTCGGCGTTCGATGCCGCCAACCAGGCCGATCTCACGCTCGAACTCCTCGACACCAACGGCACCACGGTGCTGGCCGTGTCGAATGCGGGGGGCGTTGGTGCAGGCGAGGCGATTGCCGGGCAGGTGCTGACGACCGCCGGCGACTACTACGTCCGGGTGACCAGTGCCACTGACCTGGTCCAGACCTATCAGCTCGATCTGACTCTTACCGGCGGAACCAGTGAACCGGGCCCGCCGGGACCTGGTCCAACCGGTTCGGGTCTCTCCGGTGACACGATCCTTGGCAGCGGCGGCCAGGACACTCTGGTCGGTGCCGGCGACAACGACCACATCAGCGGCGGCAGCGGTTCCGACGTGCTCAAGGGGAGCGGCGGTGACGATTCGCTGTATGGCGGTGGTGGCAACGACCAGGTGTGGGGCGGAACCGGACATGACCTGTTGCAGGGCCAGGGCGGGGTCGACTCGTTGCACGGTGATGCCGGCGACGACCAGTTGATCTGGCGGATAGGTGACAGCTCAGATCTGCTCGACGGTGGTCTCGGTGCCGACGTGGTGACAGTCAAGGCGGACAGCCGCAACAACCAGATCAACGTGTTGCAGAATGCCACGTCGCAGTTGCAGGTCTCCGACGGCAGCGGAACGATCACGATCGAGGACTCGATCACGCGGGTGGTCATCAATGCCGGTGCGGGACGCGACGCGATCACCATCGGCACCGTGGACCGTGTGCCGACGGTGATGCTGACGATCAACGGGCAGGGTGGCCGCGATACGATCGACGCCGGCGGGCGAAATCTCGGAGCGGTCCGGATGCTGGCAGTCGGTGGTGGTGGCAACGACACGATCGTCGGCAGCGCCGCAGACGATTCGCTGCTGGGCAGTGACGGGGCCGATGTGGTCACCGGCGAGGGCGGCGACGACACGCTCCTGGGTGGGTCTGGCAAGGACAGCCTGTCCGGTGGCGACGGCGACGATAAACTGCTCGGTGGAGACGGCAACGACACCCTGCTGGGCAATGACGGACGAGATGATCTTGACGGCGAGGCCGGTCACGACATGCTGACCGGGCACGCCGGTGACGATTATCTGAAGGGGTCGGACGGCAACGACCGGCTCAACGGGTCCAACGGCAACGACCGCCTGGACGGTGATGCCGGCCGTGACAGCCTCTTTGGCGGCGGCGGCGACGATACGCTTACCGGTGGAACTGACAACGACTTCCTGGTCGGAAACAGCGGCGATGATGTGATTCTGGCTGGCCACGGCGACGACCGGGCCAGCGGTGGGAGCGGCGCCGATTCGATTCTCGGCGACGACGGCTCTGACACTCTCGATGGCGGCAGCGGAGACGACCTCCTCGCCGGAGGTAACGGCAGCGACCGGCTCAATTCCCGTACCGGTGACGATACGCTGCTGGGCAGTGACGGCGAGGACTCGTTGTTCGGTGGTGGCGGCAGCGACCTGCTGCTGGGCGGCGACAACGATGACTTCCTCAACGGCCAGGGCGGCACTGACACGCTGGCCGGTGGGCTGGGCAACGACGTGTTTGGCTCGGCCGGAGCCGATGTCATCAACGAGGCCTTCAGCGAGGACGCGTTTGCCGCGCTGCTGGATGACCTCGACGCGGTGTAGTCACCTGCTACAGCGACGCCGGTGGGGACGCCGGTGGCACGGTGGCGTCCAGGTAGATCCGGTGCCAGACCTCCAGGCACAGCAGGCACCACAGCCGGTAACTGTGGTCCCAGCGGTTGCTGACATGTTCGTCAACCAGTTGTCGGACCGCCTCGGGGCGGAAGTGGCCACGCGAGACGGCCACGGGGTCCAGCAGCACATCTTCGAGCAGCGGCCGCAGCTCGTTGCGGAACCAGTGATCCAGCGGCACGCCGAATCCCATCTTGGGTCGTGACCGGATCTTCTCGGGCAGCAGGTCGCCGAACGTCTCGACCAGGATCGTCTTGCCGCGGGATCCCTGCCGCTTCAGAGACATCGGCATCCGGGCGGCGAGTTCGACGACGTGGTGGTCCAGGAGCGGGCTGCGGCACTCGAGACTGTAGGCCATGCTGGCGATGTCGACCTTGGTCAGGATGTCGCAGGGAAGGTAGGTCAGGACATCCGAGCAGGTGGTGCGAGTGACAAAGTCGCGGTCGGGGCATTCGCCGTAGGCGTCCAGCAGGAACCCGGCCGCATCATGCTGTCCGAGCCGATCACGGAACTGGTCGGTCCAGAGATCGTTGCGGCGGTTCGAGTCGAAGATGCTGACCCACTTCAGGTACCGGCGTTCGGGAGAATCTCCCAGTGCCTCGGCAAACCGCTTGGCCCGTCTCAGCAGGGACTTCTGCCGGGTCGAGGCCGGCAGCAGCCGCCACGCCGGCGAGGCGGCCACCGCACGCAACGGGCCGGGCAGACGGTCAATGCGACCCCCCAGTGCCACGGCTCGATAACGGTCGTAGCCGGCGAACAGTTCGTCGCCGCCGTCGCCCGAGAGTGCCACGGTGACCTCGCGGCGGGTCATCTCCGAGAGGTACATGGTCGGGATGGCCGACGAGTCACCGAACGGCTCGTCGTAGTGCCAGGCGAGCCGCGGGAGGATTTCCAGTGCCCGGGGTTCGACGACCGACTCGTGGTGAACCGTGCCCAGGTGTTCGGCCGCCATCCGCGCGTAGTCCCGTTCGTCGAACTGCTCGACGGGGAACCCGATCGAAAAGGTGTGCACCGGGTTGTCGCTTTGTTGCTGCATCAGCCCGGTGACAATCGTCGAGTCGATGCCGCCCGAAAGGAATGCGCCGAGGGGGACATCGCTGCGGAGCCGCAGGCGGACTGCCTCGGTGAGGGTCTCCCGCAGTGCTTCCTGCCACTCGCGGCGGCTGCGACCTTCGATCGGATCCTCGAAACCCGGCCGCCAGTACCGCTGGACCGTCAACCGCCCGTTCTCGTAGACGGCCCGGTGAGCCGGGGGCAGCTTGCAGTAACCCGACAGCATCGTGCGGGGATGCGGGACGTACTGGTAAGTGAGGAACTGGTCGAGCGAGACGGGGTCGAGTTCCCGCGGGGCACCGGGGACCTGCAGCAGCGCCTTCAACTCGCTGGCGAACAGCAACCGGCCGGGATCCTCGCGATAGACCAGCGGTTTCTGGCCCATCCGGTCGCGTGCCAACAGCAGCCTCTGCCGCCGCACATCCCGTACGGCCAGGGCGAACATCCCCCGCAGGTGATCGAGGCAGTCATCCCCATATTCTTCGTACAGGTGGACGATCACCTCGGTGTCGCTGCTGGTCGCGAACCGGTGGCCCCGTCCCTGCAGTTCGTTCCGCAGTTCGCGGTAGTTGTAGATCTCGCCGTTGAAGACGACCTGCACCGATCCGTCCTCGTTGGCCAGCGGCTGGCGGCCCGAGTCGAGGTCGATGATCGAGAGCCGTCGGTGGCCGAGTGCCGTGTTCGAGTCGAACCAGGTTCCCGACTGGTCGGGGCCGCGATGTGTCAGCACGCCGGTCATCGCATCGAGCGTGGCCGCGTCGATCGCGTGCTGCGGGTCGGTCCAACTGGCTCCGGCGAATCCGCACATGGCTTCAGTTGTCCCCCCCGGCAGAAGAACCCGGCAGGACCAGGCGGCGGTAGAGGCGGGCATGCGCGTCGACGGCCGACCGAACGCTGAATTCCTCGAGCATCCTCTGCCGGGCTGCCCGGCCCAGGACCCGAGCCCGCTCGGGAGCTTCGATCAGGCCCGCCGTGCAGCGGGCGAATGCAGCGGCGTCGCCGACGGGGACCAGGTTGCCGGTGACCCCGTCGGTGACCAGTTCGGCGTTGGCCGGGATGTCGCTGGCAATGACCGGCAGCCCGGCGGCCATGGCCTCCATCAGGCTGTTGGATTGTCCCTCGAAATCGCTGGCCAGCCAGGCCACGTCACTGGCCGCCCAGATCGTTGCCACGTCGTCACGGTGACCGGCGAACCGGATCCGCCGGCGACATCCGGCCTGTTCGGAGAATTGCTCGAGCCTGGACCTCTCGGGACCATCGCCGACGAGCAGCAGGTGAGCGGTCGGCGCGTGATGCCCGAGCAGTTCGATCGCCCACACCAGGTCGTCGAGCCGTTTCTGGGCCGCGAGCCGGCCGACGCAGGTCACCAGGGTCGCGTCGACCGGCAGGTCGAAGGTGCTGCGGACCTGGCGGCGGAGTTCGTCGATCACGGAGTTGGAGTCCGGATCGGCAACCGGCACGTCCGCGGCATCGATGCCGTTTCGGATCACTTCGATCCGTTCAGCCGGAACGCCCACCGATTCGTAGAACTCGGCGACACTGCGAGAATTGGCCAGGAACTGGTCGGTCCGGGCGACCAGGTGTCGGTCGAGCCACAACTGCCAGCGGCTCTTCCAACTGTCGACGCAGCGTTCGGAGGTGACGACTCGGGTCGAGGGACTGACACGACGGGCCAGGCGGCCATAGGCATTGGCGGCGAACAGCCAGGTGTGCAGGAGGTCGGGGCGGTTCTCGGCGAGGTGGCGTTTGAGCCGCCCGAGGGCCGCCAGGTCGATCCGGTGCCGCTTGCCGATGATCGTCAGCGAAATGTCATGTTTGGCCAGGGATGCCTCGAGTGGTCCGCCACGGGTCAACGCGATCACCTCGACCCGGAATTCCTCGGACGGCAATCCGCAGGCCAGCGCCACCAGTTGTTTCTCGGCACCCGACCGATCGAGTGTCGGGATCAGCAGCGAGACGGTGATCGGTGAGGAGCCGGTCAAAGGCGGGAAAGCTCGGGGTTGTCGAAGTGTGGCCGGGAGTATACTGAAGGAGTCGGGTCGGGGGAGCCTCGTCCTGTTGCCAAAGCGGTTCTGGGACCGTGCGACAGGTCCCTGGAGTACATACGTCCGCGATGCTGATCACGGTGGAAGACTGTCGGCTGGAACTGGTGCAGGGAGACATCACCGGCCAGGAGGTCGATGCGATTGTCAACGCGGCCAATTCCGAATTGGCAGGTGGAGGTGGAGTGGATGGAGCGATTCACCGGGCGGCAGGGCCATCGCTGATCGATGAAACATCTCGCGAGTTTCCTGCAGGATGTCCGACCGGGTCTGCCGTGCCCACCTCGGCCGGTGACCTGCCGGCCCAGTTTGTCTTCCACGCGGTGGGGCCGATCTGGCGAGGCGGCGGGGAAGGTGAGGAGGACCTGTTGCGGGGATGTTACCGCCGGTGCCTGGAATTGGCCGTTGAGCGGGGGCTGGAGAGCGTGGCCTTTCCGGCGATCAGCACCGGTGTCTACGGTTACCCGATCGACCTGGCGGCCGAAACGGCCCTGGACGAAGTCCGCCAGTTCCTTGAGGCGGCTGGGCGTCCATCACTGGTGCGTTTTGTCCTGTTCAGCGAGGGGCACTTCGGAGCACATGCCCGTGTGCTGGAAGAGATGGTCGGCTGAAGAACGATGATCGAAGCCGAACACCACGAATTTGTTGCGTCGGATGGTCGCCGGCTGGCCTGGCAGCGGTGGTCGGCCTCGCCGCGTCCGCTGCGGGGTTACGTGGTTGCGTTGCACGGGATACAGAGTCACGCGGGATGGTACGCCCATTCCAGTCGAAGACTGGCCGAGTCGGGATTTGAGGTCTGTTTCCTGGACCGTCGTGGCTCGGGCCGCAACACCGAGTCCCGAGGTGACGCGGCCCACGCCGACCGGCTCGTCCATGACGTGACCCAGTTCCTGGCCGAGATCCGGCACCGCCGCAACCGGGAATCACCCGGCAGCCCGGTCGTGCTGCAGGCGGTCAGTTGGGGCGGAAAACTGGCCACCGTCGTCGCGGCCCGACGGCCCGAACTGGTCGATGCGCTGGCATTGCTGTATCCCGGTCTCAAGGCACAGGTTCGACCCGGCTGGTGGTCTCGGGTCCGCCTGGGCCTGGCCGAACGGTTGGACATTCGAGACAAGTTGGTCGAGATCCCCCTGCAGGATCCGGCGCTGTTCACCGGAGATCCCGGCTGGCAGCAGTTCATCCGCGATGACCCGCTGGCGCTCCGCGAGGTGACATCCGGGTTCCTGTTGGCCAACCTGGAACTTGACCGATGGATCGACCACGCCGTGACCGAGATCGCCTGCCCACTGCTGCTGATGCTCTCAGGGGGTGACCGGATCATCGACAATCCGGCGACCCGCAAGCTGTTCGAGCGGTTTTCGTCGCCGAAGAAGCGGTTGCTGGAATATGACGAGGCCGAGCACACGTTGGAGTTCGATCCATCCCGCGAGCGGTTCATTGCGGATCTGCTCGGATGGCTTGGCGGGTTGGTTGCCTGAGGCCAGGCCTCTGGCGACCGTGGCCACCGGAGTGATAGACTGGGCCGACCGGCGGGATGGAACGGGAACCCGCCGGGGTGTCCGGGAGAGCGAGAGATGAACCGTTGGCTGACATGCCTGGGCGTGGTGGCGGTGTCCGGGGTGGCGGTGGTGGTGTGGTCGGCCGAGTCGGGGCCGCTGCGCAAGACTGCGAAGGCACCGGCGGCAAAACGTACGGCGAAGCCCGTGGCGTTGAACCCCCAGGGAACGGTGTTGCTGGACCGGGCCGGCAAGCGATTGCTGCTCAAGGCCAGCGTCTGTGCCCGTGACCGGGTTCTCGAGATGCTCTGCTGCCTGAAACGGACCAAGGAACACGAATCGATCCTGACAATCGATGCCCGTGCCGCGGTGATCCATGCCGGGTTGTTGGCGCTGGGAGCCCGCCAGGGGACCGCGGTGCGTCACTACAAGGAGGTCGCACCCGGGAAATTGGTTCCCGACTTCAAGCCCCCCACCGGACAGCGGATCGAGATCTACCTGCAGTGGAAGGACAAGAAGGGAACCCCGCGGCGAGTACGGGCTCAGCACTGGGTTCGTCGAGCGACCCAGAGATATTTCAGTGCACCGCTGGTCAAGTTGCCCACCGGAGTCGTGTTGCCCAAGGAGCCCGAACTGGTCTTCGATGTGAAGAACAAGGAACTGGTCTGGTTCGGACCAATGAAGCCCGCTCAGCGTGACGTCTTCCTGAAGCTCAGCAAGGACGCCGTCTTCCGGAAGGCGGTGACGCGGTTGTTCGGCGAGAGCCAGCCGACCGAGATGCGGGCACACTGGGTGTTTGCCGGCAGTGGTTTCATCGTCGACATGCAGACGAAGAAGAAGAAGTACCTGGCCGAAAACGGGAACCTGATCTGCGTGGCCAATTTCCCCTCTGCTACGCTCGACATCGCCCAGGCCAGCAGTGACAAGGGGTCGAACCTGTTGTACGAAGCGTTCATCGAACGGATCCCGCCGATCAATACGGAAGTGTGGATCGAGTTGATCCCGAAGAGTGGTCCGGTTGGGAAGACCGCGCCACCACCGCCCCCGAAACCGCGTGGTTTGCCGCGCTGAGTCGGCCCCCGGGTGTGAAACTGGATAAACGGCGGTGATCTCCCGGGTTCGACCAGTCAGGTCGTCCTTCCGACGCCACGGGTTCACGCCGGACGCTCGCGTTGATCGCCGTGGCGCGGTTGTTCTTGCCGCCGACTTCGGGCTGGGATCGGGTGGACACCGGTGTCGATCTACAGAAGACCGACTTCCGCAGATTCTCACCGCAGGTGTTCCGATGTCCAAGGTGTTCCAGATGTTCCCGGTTCGACAACTGTTCTGGTTGGTCCGCAGGTTGTGGATGCTGATCCGGCTGGTGTTGTTTCCCGTGACCTGGTCGGTCTCGATGGCGTTCCGTCCGTTCCGCCTGGCGTACCGGATCACCGTGGCGCAGCTCCCCAACGTGCTGGCCGCTGCGATTGCGGTTGTTTCGTTCGGTTTCATCTCGGCCAACTTCGGTTCGACGATCACCGACGCGGATTGGGTCGAAGACACCGACGGGGTGCCGGCAGTGTCGTTCGATCTCGGTGAAGATCTCGGCGAGAGCGTCGACTTCGGCGGGGGCGTGGACCTGGGTGACGAAGCGGACTTCGGTGACGAAGCGGACTTCGGTGACGAAGTGGACCTGGGTGACGAGGTGGATCCTGGCGAGGATGTCGCACTGGGTGCTGAGGATGAGTTGGAAGATGGTGTCGAGGTGGTGAGACGGTCGATCGATGGCGCGTCGGCCCGGATGGCACTGTTGATGAACGTGCTGATGCTCGAAAAGGCCGAGGCGGTGCTGGCCGGGTTGCCCGGCTACACCGCGACCTTCAGTAAACAGGAGGTGGTGGCCGACGAGTTGACCGACGAGCAGGTGATGCAGGTCAAGATCCGACACGAGCCGTTCTCGGTCTACATGAAGTGGACCACCGGTCACAAGGGCCGTCAGTTGCTGTACGTCAGGGGTCAGAACGAGAACCGAATGCTGGTCAAGCTGGGGGGCTGGAAGAAGAAGTTGCCGGCCCTGAAGCTCGACCCCTCGGGCTCGACGGCGATGAAGGAATCGCGGTACCCGATCACCAGGCTGGGCCTGCTGGAACTGGTTCGCGAGTCACTGGCGATCCGCCGCGGTGACCTGGAACGGCCCGAAGGCGTGCGATGCCGGTTGAGCGAGAACCAGGAGTTTGATGGTCGGCCGTGCTACGGGTTCGTCGTCGAATACACCGGCCCGGGGGCCTCGAAGAGATATCGAAAGACCGAGATGCTGATCGATCGCAAGCTGGGCGTGCCGGTGGTGGTCCGCAACTACAGCTGGCCGGCCGTGGGCACCGATGCCGCCGATCTGGATGCCGCGACGCTGCTGGAGTTCTACACCTACCGGAACATCAAGTTCCTGAGCGAGGTGGCCGGTGGCGACTTCGATCACGGGAACAAGGCGTACCGGTTCTAGGGGCGGTTTGGCTCTCGAGTCGCTACAGCCTCAGGTGAGCGATCGCCTCGGTGGCCGACTGGATGTAGCCGATGTAGAACGGGCCGAACTTTGCGTAGCGGGCCGAGGCCTCGTCGAACCGCATCGTGTAGACGATCTCCTTGATGTGCTCGGGAGCCCGTCCCCACAGCGTGACGCCCCACTCCCAGTCGTCGAAGCCGGTCGAAGCGGTGATCAGCTGGCTGACCCGGCCGGCGAACTGGATTCCGCTGGTGGCGTGTTCGGCCATCAACTTGGATCGTTGCCCGAACGACTCGGTGTACCAGTTGGCCTGCGGGTGCCGGATCTTGGTCATCGGGTAGAAGCACTGGATCGGCAGCTCGGGGAAGTCGGGGTAGAGCCTCTGCTGGTTCATTGCCGGAAGTCGCCCGGCGTAGGCATTCAGCTTGGCCTCGAACGTCGGGTCGTCCTCGGCCAACCCCTCGCCCTTCAATCTCTCGGCGTACTGTTCGGCCGTGGGCACGTATTCGGAGACCTCGGTGATCGACACGAACGACCACGCCGGCTTCAGGACCGACCCGAACGTGGTCGAGCGGACCGCCTGCTTCACGCGGTCGATGACCAGCGGGTCGGGGTCGAGCAGCATCAGGCCCAGGTCGGCACGGTGTCCGGAGATGACCGAGACCTGCAGTCGCTCGGGGGCTCCATCGGCCCCGGGGTCGAGAGCCGCGGTCAATTCGTCGCGACCACGGGCTCGAGCGTCGGTGTCGAGCCCGGCCAGAGCGGCGGCATCGACCTGGTAGTAGAGGTGGAGGCAGTGCCAGCCCTCGCTCATCCGGATGGTCGGTTCGGGGAGCGAGGCGGCGGCGTGTGGAGGACGGTTCACTGTGGAGAGTCCTGGTACTGGGTCTCGAAAGAGGTGCGGGCCGGAGGCGGTCGACTGATCCGGCAGGAGTCATCTTAGAGAGCTTGCCGAGGTCAGCGGAAGGCTCGCCCCCGGATCAGCGGCCGGCCTTGGCCGGTGGCCCGAGCACGCGGACGGCCAGTTGCTTCTTGTCCCATTTCAGGGATTCGGCGACCTGCAGAGGGTAATCCCATCCCCCGGCCTTGGCCTGGTAGATCCGCACCGCCGACCGCTCGGCCGCCATCGCGATCGCCTGGGGAATGTCGAGGAAGCGAAGCACGTTGAGGTAGATCGGGCCGGTGCGATGGGACCGTGGCAGGTGGTGCAGGTCGATGCGGCGGATGTCGGCGACGAACAGCGATGCGTAGAGAGTGATCCCGGCCATCGTCTTTTCGCCCTGCATCCACAGCGGCACCCGGCCCAGTCCGTCGACCAATCGCAACGCCCCGGCACCGCGAACCACGTCCCAGGTCCTCATGCCGTCGAGCGTCTGTCCCAGCAACATGAATCGCCGACGAACCTGGGTCTGTCTCCGCTCGGCCTGTCCCCACGCGGTCGGTCCGATTCCCCGTGGGGCGACGTACGCCATCCCCCACTTGAACGACTGCAGCATCTTCTCCGTCTGCACGAACTCCGCCTTGTCGGGTTCGACCCGGTCGATCCCTGCCAGCCCGGGCAGAGCCATGCCGCCGCCGGCGAGGCTTGCCAGCAGGGATGTCCAGCCGTCGTCGTCGACGTTGTTGAGCACGACCAGGTCCAGGGATTTGAGAGGCAGTCCCTTGCGGTGCAGTACGACCAGCGGCAGCCGGATTCCGGCCTGGGAGTTGAACCAGAAGGTGTGGACGGTGACGTCTCCGGAGGTCGCGGTCGGGCCCTGTTCGAGGTCGAGTCCAGCGGGACGTGACGGCCAGCCGCGAAACGACCTGGTCACCAACGTCTCACGCCAGGAGGCCGTCTGCCTGGTCCAGTCGTCGGGCGATTTCGGCACGGCGGGCGTGTCGGCCCTGGCCGTGAACGTCTCGCTGATTGCGGTGTTTGTCTCGTCCTTGGGCAGTTGTTTCCCGAACACCCGCAGTTGCTCGGGAGTGAAGAACTTGACCGCGGTGTCGGTGATCAGCGGATCCTGTTTCTTCAGGAATCGGTTGAACCAGTGGAAGGCGTGGACGCGGAGTTCCTGGGTGTCTTTGTGAGGCCCCTCGGTGATCTGCAGGCCGAGTTGCTTGGCCTGGCCGTGGAGTTCGTAGATCCGCCGGACCTGACTGTGGATGCGGACGACGCCGTCGAGCGGGAAGATGCGGTCCTTATCGGAGTTGGAGATCAGCAGCGGCCGTGGGGCGAGCAGCGCGGCCACCTGGGCGTAGTCCCAGCCGAACGTGTTGACCTGGAACATGCAGTCGCAGTGGCCCTCGACACAGCCGTCGACGACGTGATTGGTCAGATCGGTGATTCCGGCCACCGGGACGGCGACGCGGATCCGGTCATCTAGCGCGGCGACCCACCAACTGTAGGCACCGCCGCCAGATCGTCCGGTGACGCCGATCCGCTCGGCGTCGATCTCCTTGCGAGTCTGCAGGTAGTCCAATGCCCGAATGCAGTTCCAGGCTTCGACCCCGGCCGGCGAGTAGCCCCGCGCGTTCCACCACCACTTCGCGTACCGATAGGTGCCGTGGTGGATCCCCTCGATCTCACCCAGTTGCAGGGTGTCGATTGTCAGGCAGGCGTAGCCGTTGCGGGCGAACCAGCCGCCGTGGTGCTGGTAGTGCACCTTGCTGCCGTAGCTGACCCCGTCCTTTTTGACTTGGCCGTGGCCGCAGACATAGAGGATCGTCGGCAACTGCCCCTGGCGTTTCTTGGGAAGGTAGAGATTGCCGGTGACATACAGCCCGGGTCGGGACTGGAACTGCAGCTTCTCGACGGTGAAATCGGGGTGATCGACTCGGCCGGTGATGACCGGTTTGAGCGGTGTCTTGGGCGGTCGGGGCGAGAGCCCGAGCATTTCGAAGAGCTGTTCCCGGTACTCGCCACGCCGGGCCTTCCAGTCGTCCAGCGAGCGGATGTCACCGAGACATCGGTCGGCCAGGCGGCGGGTTTCGGACCGGAAATAGGCATTGATCGTGCGGTCGCCGACCGAGGTGTCGGTGGTGTCGGCTGCGGGAGAGGGAGCCGCGGTGGCCAGGAGCACGAGGAGAAAACTGACGGGGCGGTGCATGGGCGGACGTCCTGCTCGGTGTGACGGGTTGCAGGCACTCCACCAAGAACGCGGCATTGTTGCAAGCGGCGGCGGCAAGTGAATCTCGGGGAACGGTTCTGCTATAGTGCCCACCGCTGGGAACGTTTCGAGAACGGGCAGGTTGTCGCGGACGGGGTCCACAGATGAGCCGACTTGACCAGATCGATGAATTCGAATCGCTGTTCCGGCGATCCGAGCGCGAGGAGTTCGTCTTCGCCGACATCCCGATTGAATCGGTGGCCTTGGTCACCGGTGATGAGTCCAACCAGTCGGTGCAGGACTCGCTGAAGCGGTTTCTGCCGCGGATCGGTGAAGCCGCCGCCTGGCACGGGATCGGCAGTGGCGATTTCAGCAACGTGGCCGAACTGCTCGAGCAGATCGACGCCCAGCAGGTCGACCTGGTGGTGACCCGTCGTCACCTGCAGGAGGAGAATCTCTCGCCCCAGCACAGTCTCGGCGTCTATCTTGATGAACTCACACAGCGGACCTCCATTCCGGTGCTGGTGCTGCCCGGTACCGCACGGACGCCATTGGAGTTGTCGACCGAGCCGTGCCGCCGGGTGATGATGGTGGCCGATCACATCAGCGGTGATCACCGTTTGATCAACTACGGCATGCGGATGTGCACCGAGGGGGGTACCGTCTGGCTGTGTCACATCGAGGACGACATGGTCTTTCGACGGTTTGTTCATGCGATCGAGCAGATTCCGGAGATCACCAGCGAACCGGGAGCGACGCTGCTGGAGGAACAGTTGTTGAAGGAAGCCCGGGACTTTATCGAGACGTGTTTCGGGACGTTGCGCGACGAGGGGCCGAACGTGTCGTTGAAGAGCCACGTGGCGATGGGTCATCACGTGACCGAATACCGCCGGCTGATCGACGAGAACGAGATCGAGTTGCTGGTGGCCAATACCAAGGACGACGACCAGTTGGCGATGCACGGAATGGCTTACTCGTTGTCGGTTGAATTGACCGACGTGCCGATGCTGTTGCTGTGAGCAGCGCGAATTGGACGGATGGAGCAGAATGGGTTCGATGACCGGACTGTTGCTGGCGAATGCCGAGGCGGCTCAGGTTGCGGGTGGCCACGAGGTGTCGGGCGGAGTGACGGCGGTGTTTGCGCTCCTGCTGTTGGCGATGATCGCGGCGCTGGCGTTGGAGGAGAAGATTCACGCCAAGAAGTCGGTGATCGTGGGTGTTTTCGCCGGGAGTTGCCTGGTGCTGGCAACGGCACTGGACCTGCTGCCCTTCGGCAAGGTGACCTTGCCGCCTCTGGCCGGTGAGGCGGAAGGCCACTCGATCGAGATGCCGGTCTACATCCCGGCGATCGACTGGGGCGTGATCACGATCATCCTGGGGGCCAGCCTGTTCGTCGAGGTGACCAGCCGATCGGGGGTCTTCACGTGGATGGCCATCAGCCTGACGAAGAAGTCGGGAGGTGATCCGTGGAAACTGCTGTTGGCCTACGGGATCCTGACCGTCGTCTTCTCGGCGATGCTCAACAATGTCACCGCGATGATCATCATCGGCAGCCTGACCGGCGTGTCGCTGACGAAGCTGAAGCGGACCGACCTGCTGCTGGGTTTCCTGGTGGTCGAGGGGTTGTTGACCAACGTCGGCGGGTTGCTGACGCTGATTTCGAGTGTGCCGAACATCATCGTCGGCGGGATTGCCGGGATCGGATTTGTCGACTTCTTCCTGGTGGCGGCACCCTACGTGGTGATTGCCACGGCGACGACCCTGTGGATGGGTCGCTGGAAGTTCGGCATCCACGGATTAAAGGGTGAAGAGGAACGAGCCGCGGCCAAGGCGTTGGTGGCGGGGTTTGACGAAAACGAGAGTGTGCCGAGCCGGAAGTTCTTCTGGTTCTCGATTGGAGCGTTGGTCCTGTTTGTCGCCTTCCTGGCCGGCCAGAGCGTGCTGCCGGTGCTCAAGGAACTGGGCATGGGCTTCGTGGCACTGTCGTTCGCCGGGTTGGTGCTGATCGCCTACAAGCACGAGGTCGACAAGTTCTACCAGGCGATCGACTGGGACCTGCTGGCATTTTTTGCCGGCCTGTTCGTGGTGATCAACACGATGGAGCACGCCCAGGTCCTGGCGGTGATCGGATCGGGCATCGAGGCGATGATCGGGGCGGGGGTCAACCTGGGGACCGGCCTGCTGTTGGTCGCCTCGGCGGTGGCCAGTTCGGTCACAGACAACATCCCCCTGGCCGCCATGCTGGCCAAGATTCTCAAGAACAACCCCGCCGATTACTCGGCCAATGCCCCGTACTGGTGGAGCGTGATCTTCGGGGCCAACCTCGGTGGGAACATCACGCCGATCGGATCGGCGTCGACGGTGGTTGCGATGACGATCATCAGCAAGCACAAGTTGCCCTTGTCGTTCGTGGGTTTCGTCAAGTTGGCATCCCTGTTCGCCGTGGTGCAGATCATCATTGCCGTGGTCTACGTGGTCGGGTTGACGATGGCCGGAGTGTTCAGCGTGACCAGCGGCTGATCCGGCGCGAGGCTTCCTTCCGGCGAATCGACATGTCCACGCGCTCACTCCGTTTTCGGATCGCCTGCGAAGCCGCCCGGTTGCTGGCGGTTCGTCGCGAGAGTGATTTCTTCGGGGCCAGGCGGGCGGCCGCCCGGGCGATCTGTGGAGGTTGGGCCCGGTCGGGAGATCTGCCGACCGATCTGGAGATCCGCGAGGCGTTGCAAAGGCTGGTGCCAGTCGAGACGCTCGAGGAGGGGGCATCGGATTCCTCGGAGCGATTTGCAGCGTTCTGGTCGTTGCTGGAACCGCTCGAGTCGATTCACCAGCCGCGGAACAGCCATCCCGAAGGGGATGTGCTTTACCACAGCCTGCAGGTCTACGAACTGATCCGTCAGCTGCGGCCCTACGATGTTGATCTGCAGTTGGCGGCCCTGTTGCACGATGTGGGCAAGGGCATCGATCCGGCCGACCATGTCGCGGCCGGCCTGGCCGTTCTCAACGGTCTGATCAGCGAACGAACAGCCTGGCTGATCGAACATCATCTCGAGGCCCGCCGCCGCCGCGAGGGGACCCTGGGAGTGCGGGCGGCCAGGCGGTTGCGGAACCACGAGTGTTATGAGGAACTGGACCTGTTGTGCGAGTGCGACCGCGATGGTCGAGTGCCCGGGGCAATCGTCCCCGAACTCGACGAGGCACTGGAGGCCATCCACCAACTGGAAGAATCGATGGGAGAGTTGCCGTGAGAGACCGACGAGTGAAACGGTGCCCGGGACGGATGGTCGCCGGTGGGCTGGTGCTGTTGACCGCCGTCAGCCTCAGCGGTCGGTTGCCGGCGGCTGAAGACGCTCGGCTGGCAGCCCGTATCAAGCCGTTGGTCTCGCGCCACAAGGGGCAGGTGGCGGTCCTTGTCAAGCACCTGAAATCGGGACGTTCGTTTGCCTGGAAACCTGATCGTCCGATGCCGACGGCCAGCCTGATCAAGCTGGCCGTAATGGTCGAGGTCTACCGACAGGTCGAGACGGGCCGGGTCGATCTCGATGACCGGTTGAAACTCGACGAGGACGACAAGGTGCCCGGGTCGGGGTTGTTGCGGAAGTATTTCACCTCCGGATCACGGCTGACGCTTCGAGATTCCGTCCGACTGATGATCGCCGTCTCCGACAACACCGCCACCAACCTGGTGCTGGATCACATCGGCCTGAAGTCGACCAACCGCACAATGTCCAGGCTGGGTCACCTCAACACTCGCATCCACGCCAAGGTCTTTCGCCGTGACACGTCGATCGATCCCGAGCGGAGTCAGCAGTTCGGGCTGGGCAGCACCACGGCGTCCGAGATGGTGGCACTGCTGGAGGCGATTCACCAGGGTCAACTGGTCAGCGCATCGGCCTCGCGGCAGATGCTCGAACATCTCAAGGCGTGTGAGAGTACCGAGAGGATCCCACGGTTCCTGCCGCCGGGCACCGTGGTGGCTCACAAGACCGGTTCGGTGTCACAGG
Source organism: Planctomycetota bacterium (assembly GCA_963582065.1). Lineage (GTDB taxonomy): Bacteria > Planctomycetota > Planctomycetia > Planctomycetales > Planctomycetaceae > UBA8437. The sequence goes on from CAUZRQ010000018.1 coordinate 59,800, forward strand.
TGCGAACTGATGCGGGGGTCGTCGATTCGCCTGCGGGGGCAATCGCCGTCTGCGTTCTCACTTCCGAGAACGAGGACCGTACCTACGGGCCGTCCAATGCCGCCGGTCGCCTGATCGCCGACATTTCGAGGGAGGCCTTTCTGCATTTCAATCCCCGCCCCACGCCGAAGGCGGCGGTCACGCTTGAAGCCGGGGCCAGCGGATGGCTGGTCGAGTCCCTGCAGAGGACGCTCAACGCGCGGCTTGATCCTTCTTCCCGGTTGTCGATCGACGGCGAATTCGGTCCGGCGACCACCCGGGCGGTCAAGGTGTTCCAGGCAGCCGGCAAGATCCCGGTGACCGGCCGTGTCGGGCCGAAGACCTGGCAGGCACTGGGGGCGTTGTTGACGTCCGATCCACCCGTCCCCGACCCGTCGGTGGTCAACAAGGAGAAACTCGATCGCGATCCTCTCGATCCGCTCGACGGACCCCCGCATGTCACATGTCATGCGTGGGCGATTGCGAATGCGGAGACCGGCGAGGTGCTGTGGCAGCACGATGCCGAGCGGAAGCTGCATTTTGCCAGCACGACGAAAATCATGACCGCCTTCGTCGTGCTGCAACTGGCCGAAGCCGATCCGGCCGTTCTGGACCAGCAGGTCGTCTTCAGCGAGCGTGCCGATCGCACGGGTGGCTCGTCGGCACAGGTCCGGGCCGGCGAACGGCTTCCGGTCGGTGAATTGCTCTACGGGCTGATGCTCCCTTCCGGCAACGACGCCTCGGTGGCACTGGGCGAGCACTTCGGCAAACGGTTCCGGCCGGCCACGGACGACACGCCCGAACGGGCGGCCGATCCACTCTGGCGGTTCGTGGCTGAAATGAACCGGACGACAGCGCGGCTGGGAATGACCGCAACGCACTACGAGAACACCCACGGATTGACCGCGGAAACGCATCTCTCGACGGCGGCCGATCTGCTGAAGCTGGCCCGGGCGGGCTGGAAGATGAAGCGGTTCCGCCACTACGTCGGCACACGGCAACACGGTTGCCGCCTGGTCGGGCCAGGCGGGCGGCAGCGCAACGTCGTTTGGCGAAACACCAACCGGCTGCTGCCGACCGACGGCTACGACGGCATCAAGACCGGCACGACGTCGGCCGCCGGGTCCTGCCTGGTGTCGACGGGTCGACGAGGCAAGGACCGGTTGTTCGTGGTGGTGCTGGGGGCGGCGGCGTCAGCAGCGCGGTACACCGATTCGCGGAACCTGTACCGATGGGCCTGGATCCAGCGGGGCCACAAGAAGTGAACCACAGTGGCGGTTCAGCCACCCAGTTCCTCGCCGATCCGTCGAGTCAGCTCCGGTGCCTGGTTTTCCGAAATGCACAGCGGATTGATCACGAGGGTTCCCTGGGCCAGTCGTCCGTGGCCCACGTAGACCGGCGGCGTTCCATTGCGGAGGCTCCGGCAGACATCGAATGCCGTTCGGCCCAGTGCGTCCTCGTCGATCGCGATCGCCAGTGTTGGTGAGCGTTCCGCTTCGATGGATCCTTCGATCGTGCAGGTGGCCGGTCGACCCGACAATCCGGCGGCAATGGTCTCCAGCCGCGCGTGCTGTTCGGACCATTCGGTGTCGTAGGCACCCGAGGAGAACAGTTCCAGGGCCGTCATCAGGGCGAGAACTTCCTCCTTGGAGACCTTCAGGATGCGGCCGATGCCGTGGCGGGGCAGACCGTCGAGTTGGTCGCGGTCGACCAGCTCCGGGGGGGGGTCCCACAGGTTGAGATGATCGTCCATGTCCAGCATCTGGATGGCGGCCGAGGCAACCAGGTCGCGGCGTCCGCAGAGGATGCCGGTCGACTGGGGACCGCGGATCGCCTTGCCGCCGCTGAATCCGACCAGGTCGGCGCCCAGGGCGGTGATCTCGGTCAGGTTTCGCTTGGGGGGCAGTTCACCGGCCGCGTCGACCAGCACCGGCAAACCGTGCCGGTGGGCTCGCTCGATCACCTCGGCCAGGGGCGGTTGCGAATCGTGGCCGTAGCCGTAGAAGACCCCGGCGGTGTTCTCGTTGAACGCCGCCTCGTACTCCCAGGCCTCGGTCCGTCGGACGCCCGCGTTGGAGACGATTTCGTTGAAGCCGACCTCGACGAACCTCGCTCCGGCGGCGCGGACTGCATGGTCGTAACCGCTGCGCTGTTCGCGGGCGATGACGAATTCGCAGGGGAAGTCGTCGCAGTGCGGCAGTCGTTCGATCCGACCCAGGTCGTAACCGCAGAGGATCGCTGCGGCCCCCAGTGTCAGCGACGCGGCCGAGCCGGCGGTGACCAGTCCCGCTTCGGTGCCCGTCAACTCGGCGATCCGTCGCCCGGCAGCCGCCTGCAACTGTTCCAGGGGAACCCACTGGGTGGCCCCCTCGCAGAAGGCCTCGAGCACCGCGGCGGGCATCGGGGCGCCACCCAGGCGGGTGACGGCGCCCGTGGCGTTGATGATCGGGGTCAGGCCGAGATCTTCGTAACTCGTCATCGTCTGGGCGGTTCCGGCTGCGGGGTGTCTTCGAGTGGATGCATGATCGATGAGACGCCGTGTCGATGGCGGGCTAGTTGCCCGGAGCCTTGGACTTGGGCGCCAGCCGGTCGCCGACGGTGACCTTCAGTCCGGAAATTCCGCCACCGAACCGCTTGCGTGGCGACTGGCTGTCGACTGGGTTTCCGTTGTCGTGACCGATGCAGAGTCCCTCCTGGGGATGCTTGCCGAGAACACCGACTGGCTTGGCCGTGACGGCATCTCCTCCGTTGACCTGCAGACCGAGTCCGGCACGGGTCAGCGAGGCACGGAGCCTGGTGTTCGGCCTGTCGGGCAGGTCGGTCGTCAGCCGCTGGATCGAGTTGTTCCCGAATCGGACCGCCCAGGTGATTCGCCGGTTCTTGATGTAGAGCGAATAGCCGACGGCCGAGCCGCCGTGTGCGATGAGGACACCGTCGGAGCCACGGGGTTCGACGGTGACATCGATGTGGAAGGCCTTGCCGGCGATCCGCGGAGCCGATTGTGAGGGGTAGCTGTCGCCCGGCTTGACCTTCTGCCAGGCGATCGGCTTGCCGGGCCTGGTCGGCGTTCGACGACGGGTTCGCGAGGGGAACAGTGTCACGGGGTTCTTGACCTGGCCGGCCGGTCGCACTCCCGGTCCCGGCCGGCCACTGCCGATATCGGCTCGCATCGCCGCCACCAGCTTCTGCAGCCGGGCCACCACGTCGGGATGTTCGGCGGCCACGTTGGTCTTTTCGCCGATTTCCTCGTCCAGGTTGTAGAGCCGCGGCCCGTCGATGTTCAGGTCGGCCGGTTTCTGGCGGATCCCCATTCCCAGGCTCTGCTTCATCACGGCCAGTTTCCACGGGCCGGACCGGACGGCCTTCAACCGTGTGCCCTGGTAGTAGAACCAGTGATCACGCGGTGAGGTCTTCGACCGGCCGGTCAGCATTGGCGAGATGTCGATGCCGTCGATTCGTCGTTTTCCCTTGGCCTTGGCAAGATCGCCCCCGGCCAGGCGGACCAGCGTGGGCAGCACGTCGGTGGTGCCGGCGATGCCGTCGTGGCTGGTTCCGGGGCGGACGGTTCCCGGCCACCATGCGATCGTGGGCACCCGGACGCCACCCTCCAGCGTGCAGCCCTTGCTTCCTCGCAGCGGCCCGGCCACACCCCCGGCCTTGCCCTTCGAGGCCCACGGTCCGTTGTCGCTGGTGAACAGGACCAGGGTGCTGCGGTCGAGCTTGAGTTGTCTGAGTGTCTCGAGCACCCGCCCGACGCTCCAGTCGACCTCCTCGACCCAGTCACCATAGGTGCCGTTGTTGGACTTTCCGGCGAAGTCGGTGTGCGGGAACAGCGGGACGTGCATCGCGGTGTGGGGCAGGTACAGCAAGAAGCGGCGATCGCGGTTTCGGGTGATGAACCGGACGGCCTCCTCGGTGTAGGCCCGGGTGATCCTGCGTTGTCCTTCGTTCTCGAGCAGTTCGGCCACCTTCTCGTCCCGCATCAACGGGTGCACCGAGCGGCCGTCTTCGAGAGTCGGGCGGCCCATGTCGTTGGAGTAGGGGATGCCGAAATAGCCGTCGAAGCCCTGGCGGGTGGGCAAAAAGACCCGCTGGTCACCCAGGTGCCACTTGCCGACGCACATCGTGGCGTAGCCCAGCCGCTGCAGGTGATCGGCGACGGTCTGTTCGTCGGGATGCAGGCCACGGGGTCCGGCGGGAAAGAAGACACCGGGGACCGAGACCCGCGGTGCGTAGCAGCCGGTCAGCAACTGGGCCCGGGAAGCCGAGCAGACCGGGGCGGCGTAGAAGCTGGTCAGCTTCATGCCCTCGGAGGCCATGCGGTCCAGTTGTGGAGTGCGATTGAGCTTCGAGCCGAAGGGCCCGATGTCGCCGTATCCCATGTCGTCAATGAAGATGACGACGAAGTTGGGTGTTGAGTTCGAGGGCGGTTCGGCAGCCGGGGCCGACGTCGCGAACACCGGCAGCAACAGCACCGTCAGCCGGAGAACAACTCTCATCGAAGATCCTCGCTGGGACCAGCCCGGGGTGTCATGCGAGCAGACCGTCGATGACCCGTCCGGGCGAGAGCGGGATCGGCTGGCCGCGGCGGTTCTGGATGTGTTGATCGGGCCGGATGCCCAGGCAATGGAACATCGTGGCTCCCAGGTCCCAGGGACCGACGGGATAGAGCGTGGGGTAGGATGCGTGTCGGCTCGAGGCGCCGAAGACCGTGCCGGGCCTGGTGCCGCCGCCGGCGAGCACGACCGAGTAGCAGTCGGGCCAGTGGTCACGGCCGGCGTCCTTGTTGATCCAGGGCGTTCGGCCGAATTCGCCGACGCAGACGACCAGGGTCGTCTCGAGCAGGCCGCGGTTCTTGAGATCGGCCAGGAAGGTCGAGAGGCCCCGGTCGAAGGGAGGTAGCAGGTTCTTGAGGCGGGGGTAGTTCTTGGCGTGAGTGTCCCACTGGTCACGGTTCTGCTTGGCCCAGTTGACGGTGATCAGCGGCACCCCGACCTCGACCAGCCGACGCGAGAGCAGCAGTGTCTGTCCGAAGCGGTGGCGGCCGTAGCGGTCGCGGAGCGAGTCGGGCTCGGTGTCCAACCGGAAGGCGGCCCGGGTGCGGGCCGAGCCGAGCAGGCCGAAGGCACGCTGGTAGAGGCTGTCGACTCCGGTGACCTGTCGCACCGGCTCGACCCGACGCCCGTCGCGATCGAAGGACTGCAGCAGCTTGTGCCGTCGCTGCAGCCGATCGGTTGGCAGTTCGGCGGGCGAATTGAGACTGCTGACGCGAAAATCGGCAGCACCGGGATCGGCGGCAATCCGAAAGGGCTCGTAGGTCAGGCCCAGGAACCCGGCGTTCTGGCCGGCGATCGGGGGGCGGTTGCCCTGGTGCATGACCGGTCCCAGGATGATGGAATCGGGAACCGGGTTGGGGTTGTGGCCCAGTCGCGAAACCAGTGCCCCGTAGGTGGGAAAGTCCTCGGGGCGGACCGGGGTGTTGGTGCCCGGCAGGGGATGGGCGTGGCCGGTCAGGGCGGCGTAGGCGGCCGAACCGTGTTCGAAGTCGCGGTGGGTCATGCTGCGGACGACCGTCAGCAGGTTGGTGACACCGGCCATGTGGGGCAGGTGTTCGCCGATGTCGATGCCCGGGACACGGGTGGCGATCGGCCGGAACTCGCTCCGCAGCGAAGACGGCGCGTCGGGCTTCATGTCCCAGGTGTCCTGCTGAGACGGACCACCCCAGAGGAAGATCAGCACGCAACTCTTGGCCTGGCCGAACCCGGCCGCGTCGGTTGTCGGATTCGACTCCCCGGCGGCCAGCATCCCCGGCCAGGAGAGTCCCAGCAGGCTGCAGCCGCCGACCTCCAGCAACGCACGACGACGGGTCGTGGCGCGGCCGTCCGAGAGCGAGGCGGGAAGTGAGTCGAAGGAGATCATGAGTCCACCGGGACCGATTCTAACACGGACCGGGGGCGATGACAGCGGGAGAAGCCGCTGGAAGAAATGACTTGGGGTTCCCCGATTGCCTTACGTTCCGGAGCTTCGATGGTGGTCGAATTGCACCACCGGCCGCGAGGCGAGTAGGGTGGTGATTAGCCGCCGCCGGCGGCGCGCCACCCGTCGCGAGCCGTCTCGCGCGGCCGGTGGTGCAATTCGACCACCATCGGCGCGAAGGACGGCAAAAGTTGTCCCGGGGCGAAACGCCCAAGGAGGTTTCGTGGTGTCGAAAACGACAGTCAGCGAAACCAGAAAAGCTAAGGTCCCCGAAGGGACCCCAAGTCAAATGTTTTGGCTGTTGTGGGGATCTGTCTCCCTGACGAACGCTCAGTCTAGCTTGGTGGTGTGCCCGGATCCAGAATCGATTACCGGGTCGGGGTCCGCAGCGGCAACGGAGTTGCGGATCAGTTCGGCGAGATGCTTGCATGCGAGATCGTAGCCGTCGGGGTCGATCAGCCTGGAGAGCGCCAGGTGGCCCTGGGCGACCTGCAGTTGACGGAGATCGAGAGCCTCGAGCCCCGCGGTTTCCAGGCGATGCAGCATGGCCCGGAGCATCCTCCGCCGGGGTTTGGGCAGGGCGACACGTCGGTTGACCACCAGCCCGGTGACCGTCTGGCGTTGGTGGTGTGGCATGACGTGTGTCTTGTCGGCGGCCAGCTGGAAGTCCTCGTCACTGACGATCCGTTCGATGGCCCACAGCAACTCGTGTGGCGGCATCCCGGTGTCGGGCGAGTCGGGTGAGCCGGCCGAGAAGGTCAGATCGTCGGCGTAGCGGGTGTAGGTCCAGTCGTGCTGCTGTGCGATGCCGGACAGGCGAAGATCCAGGGATCGGGCGACCAGGTTGGCCAGGTGTGGGCTGGTCGGGGCACCCTGGGGCAGACGACCACGGCGAGTGACCAGTTGTACGACCGCAGAGCGGTCCTCGTCATCGAGTTCGAGTTCGGCCAGGCATCGGTCGATTCGGGGCGCAGTGATTGACGGGAAGAAGTCACGGATGTCGGCAGTCACGACCCAACGGCGACCAACGTGCTCGGCGGCGTTGGTGAGAATCGACCGGCCCGGCACGAATCCATGGGCGAACCCGGTGGGCGCGAGTTGGTAAAGCCAGTTGTCGAGCAGCCAGCGCTGCGTGGCCTTGAGTTCGGCGTCGGGAGCCTCGATCCAGCGTTTCTTCTTGATTCTCTCGCCCGAGACGAGCGGATAGACGTGGTATCGCTCGTCGGCATCTGAGGCCAAGGCCCTCAGTGGTGCCGGCAGAGTGAATGAGGTGATGGTGGACATGAATGGTGCTGGGAGAAAGTGGGAGGAGACAGTTCAGAGTTTCATGAATTCTTGAAAGACCAGCGCGACCGTGAAGAGGATCAATATTCCAAAGCCGAGGATGAAGAAGACGGCGAAGATGAGCCCAAAGATTCCGCAACCACCCAGGTCCCGCCAGGTCTTGGTTTCCGAGCCGGCCTGTCCGCGTCGCTTTCGACGGCGGGCTGATCTGGGTTGCGGTGCGGGCAGAGCAGGCAGCCGGTCTCGAAGCCGTTTGTAGGTCCGAAACTCGTATCGCTCCGGCTCGTCTGGCGATTCGGCCTTCATGACGCCGCGCCGGGCCCAGCGGATTTCGACACCGTTGCCGGTCATGATGCCGGTGATCGTCTCGATCAGGTCCCAGAGAATCAGGAAGGTGGTGCGGAGATCGAGACCGGTGTCTGCGGAGATGTCGACCGACAGCCGGCGTTTCAACGAAAGCGCTTCTCGTCGTTTTGGACTCGGCGGGTCCGATTCCCAGTGGTCGATCCACGCCGTGCTGGGTTGATGTTGACCCGACTGGTTGCGACGAAGACGAAGTTCGGTGATCGACCTTGAGACGAAGTGCAACTCGGTTTCGCCATGGGAGTTGTTCTTCAGGCTGAAGGTGCCGAAGTGCGGCATGGGCAACTTGCGACGTCCCGGCCGGTAGTGATCGGGGTTGAGCAGGTGATCCCAGAAACCGTCGACGACCCCGGCCGCCTGGTCGAAACTGACCCCGTGCCGTTCGGCCAGGGCCTCGATGATCCTCGCACTGTCGATCGGTTGATCCGAACTGATGAGTTGGACCAACGAGAGGGCGGGTGAGGGAGGAGCGGCAGGAGAAGTCGGAGCAGAAGCTACGGGCGGAGTCGGAGCGGGCGGTGCCGGGTCGGGTGGGACAGTCGATTCGATCGGTTCGGATGCTGAAATCGGCGAGGCACCGGTTGGTGCGGGTGCCGGTACGTACGGACTGGCTGCCGGACCGGGGTCGTCGTTGGTCTCTTCACTTGACCGGGTGGGCAGCGAGGCTGGGCGGTAGGGTGAATCGGTTGTTTCACGAGGGGGGGGAGTGGAAGATTCTTCCGGTTGTGGAGACTCGTCCGGCACGGTCTCAGACGCTGTTTCGTCCGCTGGGGCCGGCTCGATGCCCATCTCCGCGGCCAACTCGGCAACGTCAGTCTCTTCGAAGACCCACTCGCCGTAGTCGGGGTAGCCACGGATCTTTCCCTGCCGTCGGAGACCGAGAATTTCGTCGGTGCTGATTCCGAGCTGCTGAGCAGCGTCGTCGACAGAAAGGCGGTTCGAAGCGTCGGACATGGAAGAGACGAGCCGGGTGGCAGCTGGTCATGCAGGTGTGAGTTGAAGAAACAAGTTCCCGTACAGGTCCGAACTGACTCTCAGCCTGGCTCAGAGGGACGAAAAGATCGCTGCGCAGACACAGGAGAAAAAGAGGAAGGCAAAAACCCCAATCCATATGGCAACGGTTTTTGCCTGTTGTGCCGGGTCTGACTTGGAAGCACTCTGGCCTGTTCGTGCCTCTTCCCGGCGGCGCTTCCGTTCGGCGCGACTTGGCCTGCGAGATCCCTTCACCCGGGAACGTGATTTGGACTTTGATTTGTGCGCGGCACGTGACGGCTTGTCGTTGGTCTGTGCCGGTTTGGACTCGTCGATTGATGGATCTTCTGCGGAAACGGCAAAGGTCTGCAGCAGATCTTCTTCTTCAACCGGCTTCGCGGTCGCTGACTCGGCCGGCTGATTGTCCGGTTGGGCTGTCGAAGAGGACGATGTTTCATCGTGCAGACCCACGCCGAAGGATGATCCAGTCGTCTCCGGTTGTTCGGTTGGTTGTTCGGTTGGTTGTGCTTCCGGCGTCTCGTCTGTGTCGCTGGCGGCCGGTTCGTAGTCGGAGGCCACGTAGCTCGGGCTGTCGTACTTGGGTGTTTCGTACTTCGGACTT
>CAUZRQ010000019.1:0-67268 GCA_963582065.1 Planctomycetota bacterium
CGATCCTGATCCAGCGGACGGGCCGACCGGTTGTGGCCATCCTGATCGACACCTCCGCCAGCATGGGACTCGAAGACCGCTACGCCGACCCCGACCACGGACTTCGTATCACACGGCTCGCGGGCCGTCGCCGTCCGACCCGCCTCAACCTGGCCAAGAGTCTCCTGGCCGATGACAATGGGCGACTGATCAAGCGGATCTCGGAACGTTTCCAGGTCCGGCTCTACGCCTTCGACAGCCAGGCCCGCACGTTGGGATCACCTGGTGAAACCGCCGAGCGACTGGCCGAGCGGATCGAGCAACTCAACGCCGTCGGAGACGAAACCCGACTCGGACCGGCTGTTCGACAGGTCCTCGAGGAATTCCGCGGCGAACCTCCGGCGGCGATCGTGTTGTTGACCGACGGAATCACCAGCACCTCCACCGCCGATGGCCTGGCCGCGATCACACCGGCCGCCCGGCGGCAAATGGTCCCCCTGGTGACCGTCGCCACCGGCAGCCGGCTGCCCGCTCGAGACCTGCACCTGCTCGAACCACAACTCGACGAGATCGCCCTGGTCGACAATCCGATCGTCGTCCGCGTCGACCTGCAGGCCTACGGGCTCGAGGGGCAACGGGCCACCGTCAGGATGCAACTCGAAGAGGACAGCCAACCGGTGGCCGAGGAGTCGGTGGTCCTGAAAGGTGATGGCCAACGCCAGTCGGTCGAACTCAACTGGGTGCCCAGAAGCGAAGGGGACCACCTGTTGACGATCGAGGCGGTGCCGTTGGACAGCGAGACCGATCGGGACAACAACAAGCACGTGCGACTGGTCCGGGTCCGACAACAGCAGATCCGGGTCCTGATGGCCGATGGCACGCCACGCTGGGAATTCCGTTACGCCAAGCACCTGCTGGCTCGTGACCGGGGAATTGCTCTGACCAGTGTGCTGCAGGACGCCGACCCCGAATCGGTCCGCGACGACCAGTCGACCCGCGAGTACTTCCCGGTGGACCGTGACGAGTTGTTCGAGTACGACGTCGTGATTATCGGAGACATCGACCCGGGACTTCTCAGCACCGGCATCCAGGAGAACCTCCGGGACTTTGTCCGCACCGCCCGCGGCGGGTTGATCCTGGTTGCCGGAACGACCCACAACCCTCTCGCGTACCGCAACACGCCCCTGGAGGACCTGGTCCCGATCGACCTTGCGACCCTGCGGACCCCCGATCCGGCGGAAACGTCGGGCCCGTGGCAGAGCCGCCTGACGACCGCCGGCCTGGAATCAACGTCCCTGTTCGGATCGCGGTCCGACGCCGACGAAGTCACCGCCCGGGTACGTGGCCTGCCGCCGTTTCATTGGCTGCTCGAGATTCCTCGAACCAAGCCCGGAGCCGTCGTGCTGCTGGAATGCACCACCCCCACATCCGACGGCAGTACCCGCCCGGTGGTCCTGCTGCAACGTTATGGAGCCGGCAGCGTGTTGTTCCATGCCACCGACGAGCTCTGGCGGTGGAGGCTGCGGGACGGACGATCGCTTTACGAGCGGTACTGGCTGCAGGCGGTGCGGCTACTCGGACGCGCCCGACTGTTGGGCCAGACCCGCACGGCGGAACTGGCCACCGACCGCACCGAATACACTCCCGGAGACCCGACGACGTTGAGACTGAGGTTCTTTTCGACGGCCGACGTGCCACCGGCCGATCAGCCACCGGTGGTCCGCGTCGAGCGGAGATCGGGGGCCGCCCGCGAGATCACTCTCGATCCGGTCAAAGGCAGCGTCGGGCTGTTCACCGCAACCGTGACCAACTCGGACCCCGGCAGCTATCACGCGTGGGTTCGCTCGCCCGGCTTTCAACAGGCCCCACCGACGGCCGACTACCGAGTGGTGGCTGCGGACCGTGAGTTCCGGCAACGGGCCGTGGCGGTCGGTGACCTGCAGCAGGCGGCCCGCGAGACTCACGGACTGGCCCTGGCCGTCGAAGACGCGGGAAGACTCGACCGGTTGTTGCCGGCAGGAGATCCGGTCCCGCTGGCTGTCGACGCGCCGATCCGACTCTGGAACCGCTGGGAATTGCTGCTGGCCTTCGCCGCGGCGTTGACCCTCGAGTGGCTCTGGCGAAGGCAATCCCGACTGGTATGATCACCACAGGCCAAAACTCCCGCGGCCCGGCCCACTCATGACATCGCCCCTCCATCCCCCGCTGCAGCAACTCCGCCGACGGGCCCGTCGTGTCCTGCTGGTCCGTGGACTTGGCCTGTGCCTGGCGGCGGGCCTGGTCAGCACCGCTGCGGCCGTGGGATTCGATTGGCTGGTTCGTCTCGACGACAGTGGGCACCGTGGACTGGTTCTGGTGAGCCTGCTGCTGGCACACCTGGTCGCCGCATGGCACTGGCTGATCGCGCCGTTGACGGTGCCGCTCAGCGACCTGGCACTGGCAATCCGCGTCGAACGACGGTTCCCGGAACTGCAGGACCAACTCTCCAGCGGCCTGCAGTTTTCGAGTGATGTCGATGACCATCGTGTGGGATCGCCGAGGTTGAAGCGACAGGTCATCGATTCGGCCGTCGAAGCCCTGGACCGGATTGACATCGACACCGTCGTCGCGCCGCAGGCCGCTCGACGTGCAGCCCTGGTCGCCTCGGGCCTGGCCGCCCTCGGTCTCGCCCTGGCCTTCTACAGCCCGTTGGAAGCCGGAACCGGCCTCGGTCGGCTGTTCCTGCTCTCCGAAGACCAGTGGCCCCGCCAGGTCGACCTTCAGTTCCTCGACTCCACCCGCTCACCGTCCGCCTGGGATGCGACGCACGGCGTGCGACTCCCGGCGGGCGAGTCAATCGAGCTGGTGGTCGCCAACAGCCGCGGAGTCCTTCCGGACGATGCGATCATCGAAATCCGTCGAAGCGGGGTTCGTCGCCGGACCAACCAGCTGCTCGCCGCGCAATCCCTGGAACGCTCGACGCGATCCAACATCAACGACCCGCATCCGAATGTGGGAACCACCGTGCTGACACCACCCGACGGCTTCGACGCTCTCGAGTTCCGTGCCCGGGGAGGAGACGATGAGACACCCTGGATTCCCCTGGCGATCGCCCCTCCCCCGTTGCTGGAGTCTCTCGAGGTCGTTCTCCTTCCGCCGGCCTACTCGGACCGCCCCACCCGACGACTGCCCGAGGGGAGCGGTGACATCAAGGCCTGGATCGGAACACGAGCCGAAATCACCGCGGTGATCAACCAGCGGGTCCGCCGGGCGACCCTGCTGCGGGGGGACGAGCCACCGCTGCCGGTTTCGATCGCCGCCGACGGTCGGACACTTCGGGCCTCCTTCACCGTGGCGACACCGGGAGTCTCCGACTGGTGGCTGTCGCTGGTCGACCGCGACGGCTTGACCGCCGAGCGTCCTGAACGATTCGAACTTCGCGGACTGGCCGACCGGTTGCCCGAGATCGAAATCGTCGAGCCGTCGGGCAACATCCAGGCCACTCCCCGGGCAACCGTCCAGCTTGAAGTGACCGCACGTGATGACCTCGGATTGACCGGTGTTCACCTGGTCATCCGTGAGATCAACGCTCCCGAGTCGACCGAGCGGCGGGTGCGGCTGCACGAAGAGTATGCCGGTGACGGCCTGTTGCTGATCGATCATTCATGGCGGTTGGACCGGGACGAACTGGTGGCGGGCATGGAATTCGACTTTCATGTGGAGGCCGGTGACGCCTGCGATCTCGACACTCCTCGCGTGGCTCGCTCGACAACGCGAACACTGACCATCGTCACCCCCACGGCCAAACGCGACCAGTTGGATGCCGGACAACGGGTGATCCTGAAATCCCTGGGCAGGATCCTGGCCCGTCAACGGACGGCCCGCACTCACATCACCCTCCTGGAAGTCCAGTGGCGGGCGGTCGGCCGACTGCGGGCCGACGAACGCGAGATCCTGCTGGCGACCGAGATCCACCAGCAGCAATTCGCGGCCCAGCTGGCCGATGTCGAAACCGGCCTGGCTCGTCGCGCCAGGCAGTTGATCGCCGAACGATTCGCCAATCGGATCGATGACCCCGCTGCCACCCGCGACCTCGACCGTATCGCCACCGACCTTGAAGGCCTCGGCCAACGCGAGCTTCCAGAACTGGAATCCGCCCTCACCGATGCGAGACGACGACTCGACGACCCATCCACGATTGATCTTCAACACCTCCTGCTGGAGATCGGCCAGTGGCAGGACCGGGTGATCTCGACACTCCAATCGCTCATCGAAGACCTTGCCCCCGCTCAGACCCACCGCGAACAACTGGGCGAGATTCGCGTCATCACCGAACGGCAGCAACAACTGCTCAACGACACCGCATCTCGCCCCGAAAAGACACTCGACATGCCGGCCGATCAGCTCACCCGGCAACAACAGGCCGATCTTCGCAGGATGGCCCGGCAGCAACTCGACCTCGCGGATCGACTCGACCGGCTCGGCCAACAGATTGCACCGGCTGGCTCTCCCGGTACACGCTCAAAGACGCTCTCGCCTGAACTCGCCGCCGCCCATGGGATCTTCCGCGAGGCCGGAATCGTGGCCGCGATGAGAGAGTCGGCTGGCGAAATCGAACGCAACCACCTGGGAGCGGCCCAGCAAGCCCAGCAGCTGATTCTCGAATACCTCGCTCGACTCGAACGGTCTCTGCAAGGCAATGTGACAACCGATGACCAGACGCGGCTGGTCAACCTCGACAGGCTGATCACCCGCATCGAACAGCTCGCAGCCGCGCAGTCGACGCTGCGGGCCGAGACCCGGAGTGCCATCGACCAATCGGTGTCCGATTCGGTGCGGCAGCGGTTGGAGAACCGCCAGGAGATTCTCTGGCGAGACACCCTGCAGTCGGTCGACTCCATCCGGCGTCTCGAACTCGCCAAGGCACAGGCCATCGCCCGTCGAGCCGCCGACTCGATGAGACGTGCCGCCGATGTGATCCGACAGCCCGCAGCCATCAAGGCCCTCTCGGCCCAGGCCTCAGCCATCGAACAGCTCGAATCTCTGCAACGGTTGCTCGCCGAACAACGCAAGGAGACCAGCGCCACGCTGGCCGAGGAACGTACGCGGAGATCGTCGCAGGACCTCTCGAGGCTCTTCGGTCGCCAGGACCGTCTGGCCCGGCAGACCCACAGTCTTGACGCCGAACGCGAACGCCGAGGTCGCTGGACACGACCGCTACTGAAACAGCTCCGCGAACTGGCCGAGCGACAGCAGAAGATGATCGAAGACACGCAGGCGGTGCATCTGCCGGGTGTTGGAAAACAGGATTCGAAGAAGTCACCGGAGACGATCACCGGCCAGATGCGGATTGCCGCGGACTCGCTCCGCCGCCGGCAAACCGGCACATCGGCCCAGCAGGCACAACAGCAGGCCCTGGTGCTGCTCGATCGATGGCTGGACCGGTTGCGAGCCGCGGCTCCCGGCGCTCCAAAGCCGAAGGGAAAACCGAAGTCGCCGAGTGACCCGATTGTCCCACAGGCCAGTGGCCCGCCTGACCGAAATGCCAGGCCCGACAATTCTCCGATGGACGCATCCGAAGCGGTCACCGGCAATCCGGGATCCCGTCCGGCCGGGCGGGCCGGCCAGGCGGCCCGTGTCGGTGAAGTTGCCGGTGCGGTCCGATCGGAGGCTCTTCGGCGGGCCCCGTGGGGCGACCTGCCCCCGTCACTGCGCCGCAGGTTGTCTCAATCCGGCCGGGAACGGACTCCTGATCGCTACAGCGAACTGGTCCGCCGGTACTACGAATCGCTGGCCGGCAGCCAACAACCACGAGACGACCGTCGTCGAAGAGGATCTCGAAGGTGACGCCACTCGAAGAAAACGACGAGGCCGAGCAGGTCCGTCTGCAGAAGGTGCTGGCCCGCGCCGGACTGGGTTCGAGACGCGCCTGCGAGGCACTGATCCTGTCCGGCCGAGTCCGTGTCGATGGTCGTGCCGTCAGCCAACTCGGTACACGGGTCACCCCGGAATCCCAGAGAATCGTCGTCGACGGAGAGACGATTCGGACCGAACGGTCGATGCACTTCCTGTTGAACAAGCCGACCGGCTACCTGTGCACCAACAGCGATCCCCGCGGTCGCCCGCGGGTGATCGACCTGTTTCCCGCCAACGGCCCCAGGCTCTTCACCGTCGGACGGCTCGACGAAAACAGCCGCGGCCTGATCATGGTGACCAACGACGGCGAACTGGCTCACCAGTTGATCCACCCACGCTACCAGGTGCCGAGAATCTACCGGGTCCAGGTCGCCGGGATTCCGACCCGCGACAGTCTCCAGGCACTCCGCGACGGACTCCATTTCTCGGACGGCTTCTTCCAGGTGCATACCGCCAGAAAACTGAAGACCCGCGGCAAGAGCGCCTTCCTGGAACTGGAACTGCGACAGGGACGCAACCGGGAGATCCGTCGTCTGATGGCCCGAATCGGGCACAAGGTGATGACTCTCGAGCGGATCGCCTTCGGGCCGCTTCGCCTGGGCCGATTGAAAGTCGGTGAACACCGGAGGTTGAGAGCGGACGAACTCGATTCACTGCGGAAGTTGATCGACGGAGTCCCTACGCCGCGAGGTAATCGGAGGCAATCGCGGCGACGATCGAGTAAAGTGGTCGTCGGAAAACGCCGCGGCGGCGGCCGGAAACGCCGCCGCTGAACGGCCACTGTCTCCGGCAACCAACAGCACCGGCCCACCGGAAAATGGCCCCCGCCCATGGATGCGGCTGCCCAGTCACCCCTCCCCGGACTCGTCCCCACCGCCCGCCAGCAGACGGCCGGTGTGATCGAACAGGTCCGCATGGCCCGTGACACTTACCGCCTGCGGCTGGAGTGTCCCGAACTGGCGCGACAAATCGTCCCCGGCCAGTTCTTCATGGTCCGCGAGCGCGGCTGCAACGACCCGCTGCTGGGACGACCATTCGCCCTGTACGACGTCGTCAGCAATGACGATGGCGACCCGATCGGAGTCGACTTCGGCTACATCGTCGTCGGCAAACTGACCGGCCGGATGGTCGACTGGCAACCCGGCGACACCGTCGACATCTGGGGGCCGCTGGGAAACGGTTTTCCCGAGCCCGCCGCCGGACACCTCGTGATGGTTGCCGGGGGCATCGGCCAGACACCGTTCCTGGCCGTCGCCCGCGAGTCGCTGGGTCAACGACAGTACGGTGATCCGCCACGTGAAACCACAACACGCCCCGAGACACTCACGCTCTGCTATGGGGCCCGATCGGAGGAGTATCTGGCGGGACTCGACGATTTCACGACCGACGGCCTGCAGGTCCGGGTCTCGACCGACGATGGCAGCCACGGGCACCACGGGCTGGTGACCGATCTGCTGAAAGACCTTTGCCGGGAGAGCCCCGAGCCGACGGCCGTCTACACCTGCGGTCCCGAGCCCATGATGGAAGCCGTCGCCGAGATCGCCGCCGAGCACAACACACCCTGCTGGGCCTCGCTGGAAACCCCCATGGCCTGCGGCTTCGGCATCTGCTTCAGCTGCGTCACGCGGGTCCGGCTCGATGACGGACAATGGGACTACCGCCGAACCTGTGTTGAGGGGCCGGTCTTCCGGGCCGAGCAACTGCAATGGTAAACCGACCACGCCCGCCCCTGCTGTCCTGGACCGTCGCGGTCGCGATCCTCGCCACCGTGCCCGGGTCGCCGGCCGAAGAACCCGTCCGGGTCGCGGCACCGAAGAAGTCTCTCGAGGACGAACTGCCGAGGATCCCGCCGGTGGAGCCCGACAAGGCTCTGGCCACCTTCACCGTTCAACATGGATTCCGCCTGCAGTTGGTCGCCAGCGAACCCCTGGTGGCCGATCCGGTTGGTGCCTGCTTCGACGCCGACGGCCGGCTGTACGTCGCCCAGATGCACGGCTACCCGTTCTCGCAGGAACCGACCCGACTGAACCCCAAGGGCGGCGGCAAACCCGATGCGGGCATCGTGCGGTTGCTCGAGGACACCGACGGAGACGGACGCTTTGACCGCAGCGTGAAGTTCGCCGACAAGATCCGCTGGCCCACCTCTGTCTGCTGCTACGACGGTGGCGTGTTCGTGCTCGCCCCCCCCAAACTGCACTACTTCAAGGACACCACCGGCGACGGTGTCGCCGACGTCCGACGCGTCGTCCTCACCGGATTCGGTCGCGACAACGTGCAGAGTGTCGCCAACAACCTCAAGTGGGGACTCGACAACCGCATCACCCTGGCCGCCGGTCGCAACGGCGGCAAGCTGACTCACAAGGGCCGGACCATTCTCACCCTCGGTGGCAAGGACATCAGTTTCGATCCCCGCACAATGGACGTCCTTGCCCTGACCGGAGGTGTTCAGTTCGGCAACAGCTTCGACGCCTGGGGCAACCGGTTCGTCTGCAGCAACAGCAACCACATCCAGCACGTCGTGCTGCCGCGACGCTACCTGTCCCGTCGTCCCGGTCTCAGCCCGCCGTCAGCAATCCGTTCGATCGCCGCCGGGGGCGCCGCCGCTCCGGTCTTCCGCAAAAGCGGTGCCGAACCATGGCGGATCGTCCGCACCCGCCGACGTGTCTCGGATCCCAAGACCAAGGCCCGGCTCTCACGAACCGAACAATTCGCCATCGGGTTCTTCACTTCCGCGACCAGTGTCACCATCTACACCGGCAACGCCTACCCCGGACCGTTCCGTGGCAACGCGTTCATCGGAGACGTTGGCGGCAACCTGGTGCACCGCAAGACCATGACCCCCGCGGGCCCGACGTTCGTTGCCCGGCGAGCCGACCAGAAGGTCGAGTTCATCGCATCGACCGACAACTGGTTCCGCCCGGTCAACTTCGTCAACGGCCCCGACGGTGCCCTCTACATTCTCGACATGTACCGCGAGACGATCGAGCACCCGTATTCGGTCCCCGAGGACATCAAGAAGTTCCTGCGGTTGGAAAGCGGAGACGACCGTGGACGGATCTACCGCCTGGTGCCCCCGAAATGGAAACGACCCGAACCGGTGAAACTCTCCGCGGCTGGCCCTGGTGACCTCGTCAGAGCTCTCGAGTCCGACAACGGCTGGACGCGTCAAACGGCACATCGGCTGTTGTGGGAGCGTGGCGATCGCCCAACGGTTCCGCTCCTGGTCGAGACCGTCAGACGCTCCGAACAGCCCCTGGCCCGGGCCCACGCCCTTTGGATTCTCCACGGCCTGAAGGCCCTCGAGGATAGCGTCCTGGTTGCGGCGCTCGCTGACCCGTCGCCGCGTGTCCGCGAACAGGCAACCGTGCTGGCTGAAGACCGGCTTGATCGCAGCGGTTTCCAGCCAGCCCTGGCACGCCTGGCCGGCGACCCCGATCCGCGCGTGCGTTACCAGGTGGCCTTCAGTCTCGGGACACTCGATGCCGCCGGCCGCGAACTGCCATTGTTCCGTCTGGCCAAACGAGCTCCCTCAGATGACCACCTGAGATTTGCGGTGATGAGTTCGAGCCTCGGCCTCGAAAACGCGCTGCTGCGGGCATTGCTGCAAGACAGGGCATTTCTGGCTGCGAAAGGCTCTTCGGCATGGCTGACCGACTTCGCCCGACTGGCCGGTGCCAACCCGAAACCAACCGAAGCCGTCTCGATCCTGCGGTTGGTGCTGGGGGAACCGCAACCCTCCCGCCGGCGGGCCGAACTGCTGACCGCACTGGGGAACGGCCTGTCCCGCCGGGGACAATCGGTCCTGGGCATCCTGGCCGACCGGGCAACTCCCGCCCCGATCCGTGCTGCAGCCGACCGGGTGTTTCGCCAGGCGGTCTCGAACGTCGCCCAGTCCTCCGCCTCCACGACCGAACGTGTCTCGGCGGCGCAACTGCTCGGTTTTGCCCCGTCCAGCGTGGCCGTCCCGGCCCTGGCCGGCCGACTGGGACCCGGCGATCCTCCGGCACTGCAACAGGCAGCGGTCGCCTCGCTGGCTCGTCACCCCGCCCCGAAGACCTGGTCGGCACTGCTGACCGACTGGAGGGGCCACAGTCCCCGACTGCGATCCGACATCGTCGACGTGCTTGTCCAACGTCCCGCCTCCGCCGGGCTGCTGCTGGATGCCGTCGCCGGTGGTCGCGTCCTGATCGCCGACATTACGCTCGAGAAACGACAACTGCTGATCAACAACCGAAACTCCAGGCTGCGCGCCCGGGCCGCCAAGCTGCTTGCGGGCACCCCCACTCCCGACCGTGCCAAGGTGATCGCTCGCTACACCCCGGCCCTGGACAAAATCGGCGACGCCAAGGCCGGAGCAGCCGTCTTCAAGAAGCTCTGTGCAGCCTGTCACAAGGTCGGCACCGTGGGCCACAAGCTCGGCCCCGATCTCAACAGTGTCAGCAACAAGTCGCCTCGCGATCTGTTGATCAACATCCTCGACCCCAACCGCGAAGCCCAGCCCAACTTCATGACTTACACGCTGGTCACCGTCGAGGGCCGCGTGCTGACGGGGATCGTGGCGGCCGAAACCGCGAACACCGTCACGCTGACACGGGCCGAGGGCAAGCAGGACATCGTGCCGCGGTCGCGGATCGAAATGCTCGTCTCCAACGGCAAATCCCTGATGCCCGAGGGACTCGAGAAAGAACTCTCGCCCCGGGCCCTGCGGGACGTGGTGGCGTGGATCAAGGGTCTGAAACCAGCCAGCAAGTGACAAGCATTGCGACCGGTTGCCCACCCGGCGGACGACCGATACAGTGTCGATTGTCCCGGTTGTCCGGGAGACCTTACTTGAGAATCGCACACCGGAGAGACACCGATATGTTGCCTCGCATCGCCTCGCTGCTGCTCGTTGCCACCGCCATGCTGCTGGCCTCCGTCGCCGGACAGGCCGAGGACAAGGACGGTTGGATCTCGCTGTTCAACGGCAAGGACCTCGACGGCTGGAAAATCGGCGACGCCAAGCAGGGCAAGTGGAAGATCGAGAACGGGAACATCGTGGCCAACGGCCCACGATCCCATCTGTACACGATCAAGGAATTCAAGAACTTCGAGTTCAAGGCCGAGGTGATGACCACGCCGGGCAGCAACTCGGGCATCTACTTCCACACCAAGTACCAGCCGGTCGGATTTCCCAGCACCGGCTACGAGAGCCAGGTCAACGTGACTCACGGCGACCCGGTCAAGACCGGCAGTCTCTGGGGCGTCGTCAAGCTCTACGAAACTCCGGTCAAGGACAACAAGTGGTGGGAGCAGCACATCATCGTCCGCGGCCAGAACATCGTGGTGAAGATCGACGGCAAGACGGTGCTCGACTACACCGAGCCGAAGGGCGTTCAGGGCGGCCGCAAGATCAGTTCCGGCAGTTTCGCCCTGCAGGCACACGACCCCAAGAGCGTCATCTATTACCGCAACCTGCGGGTCAAGCCGCTGAAATAGCCGGCCCCGGAACGACACGGCGTCCGGGCCGTCACCCGGACGCCGGTCCGAACTGCAGTTCCAGCAGCAGATCCTTGACCTCGGTCATCTCGACCCGGTCTCTCGCAATCGCCGTCGACGAGCCGATCAGCACCGGCCCCTCGTCGGCCTCGCGGCCCGGCGTCGGCAGCCGCCCGTGGCTGCCCTTGACGATCGACGCGTCGAGGCCGATCACGTCCATGTAGTACCGCATACCGAGTTTCTTCTTCAGCAAGCGGCCGGCCACACGGGCCGCCGGCCAGGACAACTCGGGATCGATGAACAACTCGACCGGGTCGTACCCCGGCTTGCGATGGATATCGACGGTGCGGGCGTAATCCGGCGCCAGGTTGTCATCCAGCCAGAAGTAGTAAGTGAACCAGGCCCCCGGGTCGGCGATGGCGACCAGTTCTCCACTGCGACGGTGGTCGAGACCGACCTCGGACTGTGCCGCCCGGTCCAACACCCGCTCAACACCCTCGGTGGTCTCGAGCAGTTCCCGCACTCTCGGCAGGTCGTCGGGATCGTTGACGTAGACATGCGCCACCTGGTGGTCGGCGACGGCAAAGGCACGCGACCCGCCCGCGTCGAGCGACTCCCAGCCCAACGGTTCGTGACGGACCGACAACAGGCCCGCCTCGCGAAGCACGCGGTTCAGGGCCACCGGGCGGTCGACGGCGGTGATCCCGTATTCGGACAGCACCACCACGTCGGCGCCCAGTTCTCCGGCAACGTCGATCACTCGCCCGGCCTCGGCATCGACCGCCTCCAGGTCCTCGGTGATCGCCGGATCGTCCGGTCCGAGCCGCTGCAGGTTGTAGTCCAGGTGCGGCAGGTAGGCGAGGGTCAGCGAGGGACGGTGCCAGTCGAGAATCCGGATCGTGGCGTCGGCGATCCAGCGGGTGCTGGCAATGCCGGCCGTCGGTCCCCAGAACTTCATCAGCGGAAACACGCCCAGTTCGGCCTGCAACCGGTCCTTCAGTTCGGGCGGCTGGCTGTAGCTGTCCATCACCTTGCGGCCGTCGGCCGGGTAGCTCGGCCGCGGCGTCACCGACCAGTCGACCGGGGCATACATGTTGTACCACCAGAACAGCTTGGCGGTGGTGTAACCGGCCTCGCGCCGTCCGGCGGCCTGGTAGATCCGCTCGCCTCCAACCAACCGGTTCGACTGCCGCCAGAAGTGGATCTCGGCCACGTCACGCTCGTACCAGCCATTGGCCACCGCACCGTGGTCTCGTGGCAACAACCCGGTCAGCAGGGTGGACTGGGCCGAGCAGGTCACCGCCGGCAGCACGGTTCCCAGCGGGCAGGCGAATCCCCGCCCGGCCAACCGCGCCAGGTGCGGCGTGTGTTGACCGATCATCGCAGGCGTGAGCCCGACAATGTCGAGGACGACCAGCGGGCGAGTCATCGGCGGGGGCTCGTCGGACTACCCGGCGTCAACGCCGGTCGGAGCGTTTTCTCGGAAGACATCCGGCGGAGTGAACTCGAACCGCTCGCTTCCGCTGAAGAACTCGATCGGATTGTCATAGACGATCTTCTTGATCTTCGACTCGCTTTGGCCGCGGCGTCGCAGTTCCATGATGAAGTCGGGGACCGCCGTCGGATTCGAAGGCCCCCAGTCTCCAGCCGAGTTGACCATGATCCGGTCATCACCGTACATCTCGATGATGTCGGCGGCACGCGAGGGCGTGCACTTGGTGACCGGGTAGAGAGTCATCGCGCACCAGAATCCCTCCTCACGAGCCAGACCCACCGTGTGCTCCTCGACATGATCGATCAGCACACGGCCCGGATCGACCCGGTGGTCCTCGAGCAGCATGTCGATGATCATGCTGGTGCCCTTGAGCTTGTCGTCGAGGTGCGGCGTGTGAATCAGGATCAACTCGTTGGTCCGCATCGCCAGTTCGACATGCTCGCGGAAGATCGTGCACTCGTTGGGAGTGTTCTTGTTCAGCCCGATCTCGCCGATCCCCAACACTCCCGGCTTGTCCAGGAACTCGGGGATCATCGCGATCACCTCACGGGACAATTCGACGTTCTCGGCCTCCTTCGCGTTGATGCACAGCCAGGCGTAGTGCTGCACGCCCGACCAATCCGCCCGGGTCGGTTCGAACTCGGTCAACTGGCGGAAGTAGTCTCGAAAACCATCGACGCTGCCACGGTCGAAACCGGCCCAGAATGCCGGTTCGCTGACACCCACGCAGCCCATCCGGGCCATCCGCTCGTAGTCGTCGGTCACGCGGGAGATCATGTGAACGTGTGGATCGAAGAAGTACATCGGCCTCCTCCGTTGGGTTTAGGCGTCGTCGCCGGGAGAATCGGACGTTTCAGTCGCGTCTGCAGTGTTCCAGCCCGACCGGTACGGGTCACTGAAAAGGACCTGGATCTGTTCGGCGCGGTTCAGCCCTGGACCGGAGAGAATCTCGAGTCCCTGCTGGATCCGTTCACGCCGCACGTCGTCGCCAACCGCCTCGGCCCCCTCGGACCGATCGATCCGATCCAGCGACGCCGCCAGCACCAGCAACCCGGCGCGGATGTCCAGGTAAACCTGGTCAAACACCTCGGTGGCATTCTGTACCGATTCCATCACAAGCCCCTTCTGCCCGTACCCGGGCCACTCGGTAGATTGTCGGACAACCGACAACACCCCTGTTAGTCTCGCCACGCGTTCGAAGGATTTCAAGAGGCTGAAGGCGGCGAGGCTGCCGACCAATCAAGCGGTGACGATCCTGTCGACAATGCCGGTTAGGTCATCTGGGTTGCCCTGTCTCCGGCACGGTCGAATTCCGTACGAACCCCAATCCGCCGTAACCGGTGGGATTCTCGAGACTTCGGTTCCGAGCGAACCTCCGGGTCGAGACAACTCACTCGACCGCCGCGGCCACATTGTCGGGAATTCTCTGCACCTGCCCGTCCTCGTCGACACAGGCCAACACCGAACGGGCCGTCGCCAGCAACTCGCCCTCACCGAAAACCGAGTACTCGTGTTCCAGTTTCGCGGCTCCGACCTTTACCAGTCTCGTCACCAGCTTCAGCACGTCGTCGTACCGCGCCGGGCGGTGGTACCTGGCTTCGAGCGACACCACCACGAAATACCTCCCGTCGGCCTCCATCTGGCGGTAATCGCCGCCCTGAGATCGAAACAACTCGGTCCGTCCCATCTCGTAGTAGTTGAAGTAATTGGAGTGGTGCAGAAATCCCATCGCGTCGGTCTCGGAGTACCGCACCCGGATCTCGATTTCGTGCTCGGCGGCCATGTGGTTTCGTGCTCGGAACCTGGAATCGCATGCGGAAGGGAGATCTCCCGCCGACCCCGATTATCGAGAACGTCCCGGCCCGAGGAAAGCGCCGCAGAGACAAGAACCGGTCCTTGAGGAAACCCGACAACCCACTATTCTAATGGCTCGTTCGGCCGGCGACGGACCGACCGTATCCCAGGTGTTCTTGCAGACGAATCTCCATGCTCCGCATCCTGGTCGCCGATCCGCTCGCCGATGCCGGTCTCGAGGTACTCCGTCGCCACGATCAAATCGACTTCGAGCTGAGGAACGGGCTCGACGGCGAGGACCTGCGAGACGCCCTGTCGACAGCCGACGGAGTGATCGTTCGCAGCGGCACCGAGTTGAACTCCGAGGCGTTGGACGGCCAGGAGCGTCTGCGGGCGATCGTACGAGCCGGTGTCGGCGTCGACAACATCGACCTCGAAGCCGCCACCCGTGCCGGTGTGGTGGTGATGAACACACCGGCCGGCAACACCACCAGCACCGCCGAACACTCGATCGCCATGCTAATGGCACTGACCCGCAACATCGCTCCGGCGGCCGACAGTCTCCGACACGGGCATTGGGAACGTAGCCGTTTTGTTGGCACGCAGTTGGCCGGCAAGACGCTGGGCGTGGTCGGCCTGGGCCGTGTCGGACTGGCCGTCTGCCTGCGGGCCCGAGGATTGCAGATGCGGGTGATCGGTTTCGATCCGTTTCTCTCACCCGAACGAGCTGCAGAATTCGGAATCGAGTTGCACCAGGACCTCGACTCGCTGTTGCCCGCATGCGATTTCCTGACCGTCCACACTCCGTTGACCGAACAGACCCGGGGATTGATCAACGCCGAGCGGCTGGCGAAAATGAAATCGGGGGTACGAATCGTCAACTGTGCCCGCGGAGGAATCGTTGACGAGACGGCCCTGGCCGAGGCGTTGGCCAGCGGGCACGTCGGTGGAGCGGCGATCGACGTGTTCGAGAACGAGCCGCCCGGCGACCATCCCCTGCTGGCCGACCCTCATGTGCTGGCCACGCCGCACCTGGGAGCATTTACCGAGGAGGCCCAGGAATCGGTCGCCATCGAGGCCGCCGAGATCCTGGCCGGGTTCCTTCTCGACGGAGAAGTCCGTCACGCAGTCAACATGGCCCCGATCTCAGCCAACGACCTGGCCGGCATCCGGATTTATCTCGACCTGGCCCACCGCCTGGGCCTGCTGCTGGCCCAGCGGAATCGAACCAGTGGCGTGCAATCGGCTGGCGTCGAGTACCGCGGCGAGGTGACAGAGAAGAGCACGCGGCTGGTGACGGCCAGCTTTGCTGCCGGGCTGCTCAGCGAAGCCCTCGATGCCGAGGTCAACCTGGTCAACGCCGAATGGTTGGCAGGGGAACGGGGAATCGAGTTGACCGAGTCACGGACGTCCGAGTCGGGCAACTTCACCACCCTGGTCCGGACATCGCTGACCACCGATGCCGGTACCCAAGCCGCCGCGGCCACCGTCTTCGGCAGCCGTTTCCTTCGCCTGGTTCAACTCGACGGCTTCCAGTTGGATGCCTTTCTCGACGGCAACCTGCTGATCATCAGGCACCACGACGTGCCCGGGTTGATCGGGTACATCGGCACCGTGCTGGGCCGCCACGATGTCAACATCGCCCACCTGTCACTGGGCCGCGTGCAAGATCAACCCGGTGGCGAGGCCCTGGCGGTGCTCAACCTGGATTCGCCACCCACCGACGAATCACTCGATGCCCTGCAAGACCACGACGAGGTGACTGCCGTGGAACTGGTCCGGTTGCCGGCCGCCGGTGCACCACTGCCATGGCTGGGTGGTCGATAGCAGCCGGCCACCGCAACGAAGGAACCGCAAGTCCGGATGTGGACGCCTCGTGGTTGAACAACCGGTCCATTGCCGCCTAGAATTCATGCGTTCTCCAGCCTGGCAATAGGGTAGGTTTCGATGGTGACCGAGGGTGCCACGGCTCTTCAGGCCCATGTCCTCACGCTCAACCGGGGTTACGTCGCCTTCCAGGTCATCGCCGCCCGCAGGGCCTTTTGCCTGCTCATCAAGGGGTTCGCCGAAGTCATCAGTGTCGAAGAGGGGCACTACCGGTCATACGACTTCCAAGACTGGCGCGACGTCAGCGAATTGAAGCTGGCGTTCGACGAGCGGGACGATGACGAGGACTGGATCAACGCCGTCAACTTCGCGATCGAGGTGCCTCGCGTGATCCGCCTGCTGCGGTATGACCGAGTTCCACAACACGTCGTCAAGTTCAACCGTCGCAACATCTTCCTGCGGGACCACAACCGCTGCCAGTACTGTCACCATCGGTTTTCCGCTGCAGAACTGAGCCTCGATCACGTTGTCCCCCGCAGCCGGGGTGGCCGGACGACGTGGGACAACATCGTCTCGGCCTGCCTCAAGTGCAACGTCGTCAAGGGAGGCCGGACGCCGAGAGAGGCGGGAATGGACCTCGTCACCCGGCCACGCAAACCCACTCGCAGCCCGTTGCTGGCCCAGACCGTCAATTCGCAGAAATACGCCACCTGGCGGACATTTGTCGGGTCATCCGATTGGCCCGACGACGCGGCACGGTCCGAATCCGAGTCGATTCTGAGCGTCGTGGACTCAGTCTGAGGTCCCACGGCGGGCGGTATTGCAAGCCCGAGAACCCGTTGGTAACCTCTGATCAGTCGGTCATTTTTTGCGGAATGGTGGCCTGTTGCGGCTCAGCTCGGCCCCGACCCAAGGACCTGCAGCCATGAGATTCCGATTCCAAGCGTCTGCGACGTCGAGACGATCCGGCTTCACCCTCATCGAATTGCTGGTGGTAATAGCCATCATCGCCGTGCTGGCAGCGCTGCTGCTGCCGGCCGTGCAACAGGTCCGTGAAGCCGCCCGGCGAACCGAGTGCATCAACAACATGAAGCAGATGGTGCTGGCGATCCACAACTACGCCGACTCGTTTCACAGCTTCCCCTCCGGGTACATCAGCACCGGCAGTTCGCAGTACATCGCGGCGAACTTCCCCGAAGAGACCCTGATCCGACTGGGCAAGCCGATCAACGGCCAGAGCATGGCCGTCGTCTACGGCCCGCCACCGTCTCAGTACCAGGAGTGGCGATTGTCGTTCGACTGGAGTTGGCAGGCGATGATCCTGCCTCAGATGGGGGCTGGTGGAACAACCGAGATCAACTTCAAAGAGTTCAAGAACAGCCAGAACAACCTGATGAAGATACGGCGGGAAATGTCCTCCTACGTCTGCGGCAGCGCCAGCCTGGCGGCCCGCCCACCCGGTGGCTTCGGGTACTCGACCTACCGCGCCTGCATGGGCACCCGGCCCACCAATGGCACGATGTTCCGCAACAGCCGGATCACCTTCCGCGACGTCGAGGACGATGACACCCACACAATCCTGCTGGGCGAATCCCTGATGGGCCTCTGGGGCGACGGCTTCAGCTGCTGCGCCCGCGTCGCTGACGACAACAACGACAACGTTCCCGACCGAATGGTCGGAAACCAGCCGCAGGCATTTGACACCTGGTGGACCAACGCCGGCGTTCACTACTTCGGTTTCGGCAGTTGGCACCCCGACGTGGTCGTCTTCGGATTCGTTGACGGCCGTGCTACGACAGTCGCCAAGAATGTCGACTTCACGATCCTCAAGGCCATGGCCACCCGCAACGGCGGGGAACCGGTCACCCTGCCACGCTAGCGGTTCAGGCCCTGGGAAACGGGAACGCCAGCACCTGTTCGATTCGGTCGAGCCCGAGCGTGCGCATCACCAGTCGGTCAAACCCCAGCGCCACCCCGGCGCATTCGGGCAGTCCTGACCGCTGAGCCGACTCGAGGCGGCTCGTCCGAGGCAGGTCCCGTCGACCGGCAGACGCGCGCCGCCGAGATTGCTCGACCACTCGTCCTGCCAACTCGTCCGCATCGGTCAGCTCCTGGTAGCCGTTGCAGATCTCCAGCCCGTCAATGTACAGCTCCATCCGCTCCGCCACGTCCACCTCACCACGACGAATCCGCGACAGAGCTGCCTGGCTGGACGGAAAGTCATACAGGAACTCCGGACGGTCTTGCCCCAATGTCGGCTCGACCCGTTCAGCCAAAAGCAGGTTCAGCCAGCCGTCTCGATCGGATGCCCCCAGGCTCTCGGGAACCGACTCCAACTCCCGTCCGGCCAGTTCGACCAACTCGTCGGTCGATCGCCCCAGCACCTCGACTCCGAGGGCCCTCGCAAATGCCGCGTCGTAACTCAAGCGACCAAATGGCTCGCCACTGATGGGACGCTCCATCCACGGTGGGCAGCGAGGAGCCACCTCCGCAACGCTCCGCACCAGATGTTCGACCAGATCCATCTGGTTGAGGTAGGTCGACCCCGGCACGTACCACTCGACAATCGTGAACTCGGGATTGTGCTGCGTCCCGAATTCGTCACGCCGGAAGGCACGAGTCACCTGGAAGATCGACCGGGCCGAATCCGCAACCAGCCGTTTCATGGCGAATTCCGGCGAGGTCTGCAGAAACAGCTCGTCGTCGTCCAGGCCCGAAACAACGAACGGATCGATGTGCTCGTCGACGCACACGTCACTCGAAAGCAACGGGGTCTCCACCTCGAGAAACCCGGCCATGTTGAAATCGCGACGCAGCCGCTCCAGCATCGCGGCCCGCGCCTCGAGCACCTCCCAATCCGCCGCCGGCCGCCAATCGTCCGCCGGTGAACTCACAGCTCGGCCCGAATCGCCCGTGCCAGCCGAGCCATTCCCTCGGCGAGCCGCTCGGAATCCTCGACGCCGAAGCTCAACCGCAACCGGTTTCGAGGCCGGACCCCGTCGACGCCGATGTAGCAGAGGTCACCCGGAACGTACATCACCTGCTCCCGCTCAACGGCCCGTTTGAACAACGAGCCGCCGAATCCCGCATCCACGTGCTCGGGAACGGTCATCCAGATGTAGAGCCCACCGTCGGGGACCAGCCAATCGACACCCTCGGCATCTCCGAGGTGCTTCTCGGCGGCACCGGCCAACACGTCTCGCTTGGTGGCATAGGCTTCCCGCAGGCCCTCGACGTGCCCGGCAAACAGGCCGTCCTCGAGCACGGTCGCCAGCAGTTGCTGGTTGAAGCTGGCCGAACCGAAGTCCTGGTTGCCCTTCAGGTCCCGCACCGGCCCGACCAGGTCCGGCGGCAACACACCAAAGCCGACGCGGAGCCCGGGCGAAAAGCACTTCGAAAAGGTCTGTACCAGCGCCACCGTCTCGCCACTCTCGTCGAAACCCCAGGCACTCGGCCGTGGCGAACCGTCGTAATACAGTTCACGGTAGGCCGCGTCCTCGACCACCAGCAGCCTCTGGTGATCCGAAAATCCCGCCGCGATCTCCACCAGTCTCCGCCGACGCTCGACCGCCAGGCTGACGCTGCGAGGATTGTCGAAGTCACTGACGACATAGATCATCTTCACCCGCTCGAGCTGGCCGTCGTGCTCAAGCGATTCGAGCGTCTGTTGCAGGGAATCGATCCGCATCCCTTCCCCGTCGGCGTCAACGGCCACCGCGCGGGCACCCAGGCCCGCCACCGTACTGAGCATCACGTAATACGACGGGTCGGCGATCAGGCAAATGTCGCCGGGATCAAGAACCGCCTCGCACAACAGCGCCAGCATCTGCTGTGAACCGGTCGAGAGCACCAACCGGTCACGGTCGATTCCCAGTTCGCCAATCGCCACGCCCTCGAGCCCTGCCAGGTACTCCAGCAACAGGTCGCGGAGCCGCTGGGACCCCTCGGTCGTCCCGTACTGCAACCCCACCCGAACCATTGTCTCGTCGCCCAGCATCCGCTCGGCCGCCCGCCGCGTCACCTCCACCGGCAACGTCTGGGGATCAACCAGTCCGGCGGCCAAGGAAATGCACTCGGGGTGATCGACGGCCTGCTTCATCATGAAGCCGACAACGTTGTCGACCGCCCAGTCTCGCCGGCGGCTGAAGACCGAGGCGGGGATCGAAGTCCCTGGCGTCTGCATCGTCATCGAAGAAGCCACCGGAAGCTGGCGAAAGACACAAACAGGCCACCACGTCAGTCAGTCGCGACGCAGTGTCTTACGTGCGTATTGTATGCCATCGACCAGAACGTCGATGTCAGACGAGTCGTTGTAGGGTGCGAAACTGGCTCTGGTGGTCGCAGGCACACCCAATCGACTGTGCAACGGCATCGTGCAATGGTGACCGGCCCGGACGGCAACCCCCTTTCGCTTGAGCAATTCGGCCATGTCGTGCGGATGGACCCGTTGGTCGCTGAAACTCACGATCGCTCCCTTGTGCTCGACTGCCGGACCGTGAACCAACAGATCGGGAATCTCCGAGAGCCGCTGTTGCGCCTCGGCCAACAGGGCCCGTTCGATCCTCCCGATCTCGTCGAACCCAATCCCGTCGACATAGTCAACCGCCGTTCCCAACGCGATCGCCTGGGCCACCGGCAGTGTTCCGGCCTCGAATTTCGCCGGCAATTCGGCCCAACTCGACTCGGTCAGCCCCACCTCACTGATCATGTTCCCGCCGAAAAGGAACGGATCCATCTGCTCCAACCACTCGCGACGACCATAGAGCACACCGACACCTGACGGTCCGTAGAGCTTGTGTCCCGAGAAGGCGAGGAAATCGACCTGCGGATTCGAAACGTCGACGGCAGCGTGCGGCACGCTCTGGGCCCCGTCGACCAGTACCACCGCCCCCACCGCACGAGCCGCCTCGACCAGGCGTCCGATCGGATTGATCGTCCCCAGAACGTTCGACATGCCGGTGACCGCGACCAGTCGTGTGCGGGAACCGAGGCACTCGTCGAGGCGGCCCAGGTCCAATCTGCCGTCGTCGGTCAGCGGGATGTGTCGCAGTGTGGCCCCGGTCTGACGGGTCACCTGCTGCCAGGGAACGAGGTTGGCGTGGTGCTCCATCTCGTTGACCAGCACTTCGTCGCCTTCGGACAGCCGGGATCGCCCCCAGGCCTGGGCCACGAGGTTGATCGACATCGTCGTCCCGGAGGTGAATATCACCTCCTCGGGCCGCTCGGCTCCGATCATGCGGGCGATCCGCTCACGAGCCCCTTCGAGCGCCTCGTCGATCTTGACACCAAACTGGTAGACGCCTCGGTGAGCATTCGCATAGTAGGTCTCGTAGCACTCGCTGAGTGCATCGATCACCACCCGGGGTTTCTGGGCGCTGGAGGCACTGTCGAGATAAACCAGCGGGGTCCCGTCGGCCATCGGCCGGCCCAGGATCGGGAAGTCGTTGCGGATACTCTCCACGACCGTCAGTCCTCTTGTCTCGGCATCGGGATCAGGGCGAGCCGCCGGTGGGACCGTCGTCCGAGTAGACCAGTGTCTTGAGCACCTTGAAGCCCAGCAAACCACACCGTTGCCGGGTGGCCGTCAACCGGACCTGAAGCAACTCGAGCATCTCGGGAGCACCGAATCCCTCGATCTCCTCCATCGTCTTCCCCTCGATGTGCTCGCAGAGAATCGAGGCGGCGGCCTGGCTGATCGCACAACCCTCGCCGTCGAAATAGGCCTGCTGGATCCGCCGTTCTGAATCGATCTGCAGTTGCAGCTGCACCCGGTCACCGCACAAGGGGTTCCACTCGGTATGAGTGCAACTGGGCGACTCGAGCTGGCCGCGGTGATACGGCGACTCGTAGTGGTCCAGGATCAACTCGTCGTACAGTTCGTCGCTCACCGACGTCTCCCGTACTCAATCGCCCCGAAGACCTCCGCTGTCCACCCGCCGACGCCTCCTGCCAGCCTCCATTCTAGGAGTCCGCCCGGGTAACGCCAAGGCAGGTCGCAGAGTCCGCCGCACGCAGGCACGTCAGAGAATCTCGAGGTCAGGCAGTTGATTCCCCAAAGTCACCTGCCGGGCCACTTCGATAGCCACCCTCTGGCTGATCGCCACCAGTTGATCCCGAACCGGGCTGTCGTCTGCGATCAGCGAGCTGATCCTCCCCTCATCGCCACGGATTCTCACCTCCGGATCGGCCGGCAATTCCCCCAGCATCGGGATCCCCAGTTCCTCGGCCTTCGCCCGTGCACCACCGCGACCGAAGATATCGCCGGCCATGTTCTCGACCATCCCCAGTACGGGGATCTTGACCTGGTTGAACATCGAGATGGCCTTCATCGCATCGAGCAGCGCAACCTTCTGTGGCGTGCAGACGATGACGGCTCCTGACAGGGAGAGCAGTTGCGAGAGAGTCAGGGCGACATCACCAGTTCCAGGCGGCATGTCGATGACCAGGTAGTCGAGTTCTCCCCAGTCGGTGGTCTGCAGGAACTGTGTCAGCGTGCGGTGCAATAACGGCCCCCGCCAGATCACCGCCTGGTCCTCCTCGATGTGAAATCCCATCGACATCAGCCGCAACCCGTCGACCTCCAACGGCTGAATTCGTTGCACCGGTTCACCATCGGGTCCGGCCAGTTCAATGACCGATGGTTCGCCTTCGGCTCCCAGCAGGTGCGGCACGCTGGGCCCGTAGACATCGGCATCCATCAGGCCGACCCGGGCCCCGGAGTCCTTCAGGGCGAACGCCAACCCCGCGGCGACAGTGCTTTTGCCCACCCCCCCCTTGCCACTGCCGACGCAGATCACGTTGGCGATTTTCAGTCCGATTGTCCCCCCGGAGTTGGACCCGCGAACCGTTCGTTCGAGCGTCAACTGGACGTCGGCCCCGGCCACATCACGGACCAGTTCCTCGAATCTCTCCGGATGCGGATACGCGGTCGTCGGCAGTTCGATGGTCACCCGCAAGGCCCCGTCAACCGACTCGACAGACCGCACCATCCGCAGTTCACCCAACGACCGTCCCAGTTCGGGATCGATGATCGACTCGATCTGCGCTCTCAATTCCGTGTCATTCATCGTCAACCTGCACCTTGCTACCGGCCACCGCCGGAATCCTCATGCCGCCCATTTCAACACACGCCGACATATCGTCATCAACCGCGACGGATTGACCGGTTCGAACAGCACGGCGGTTGCGCCGAGTTCTCGTAGCGGCCATTCCAGGTCCACGGTTTCCGGCGGGCCGATCACCACAATCGGCCATGTCCGATCCCATCCCTCCAGCAGTCTCAACACTTCCGCCTGACCCATGTCGAGGTCGGCCACCACCATCCCGTTTTGATTCTCATTCACCAGCTCGAAGACGTCCGCCAGGCTCGCGGCCGACTCGACCACACCGACCCGGTCGGTTCCGGCAGTTCGCGACCACTCGGTCTCGATCTCACCGCGAAACCGGGTGGACCGCTCGAGAACGATGATCGTCGACACGTCGCGGCCCCTGCTGGTCGGTAACCACCCCGGATGAGAATTTGATTCTAGAGACGACACCCGTGGCGGGCAATGAGCCGCGAATCTTGCCGTCGTCGCGGCGTGTCAGTAGGCTGCAACCCACCGCGATGATCGCGGGCCGTCGGCTCGGTCATGGACACCGGGCACCAGTCTCCGGGTCGAACGAGTTGGACAATCCAGATGACAGAACAGAACGCCGCGTTGATCAACATCCTGATGGGGAGCAAATCGGACTGGAGCACCATGCAGCACGCCCGCGACATGCTCGACCGGTTCGGCATCGCCAACGAGTGCCGGGTGCTCTCGGCACACCGTACGCCCGAAGAGACCACCGAATATGTCGGCGGAGCCGAAGCACGGGGTGTGCAGGTGATCATCGCGGCGGCCGGCGGAGCCGCTCACCTGGCCGGCGTCTGTGCCGCGCATACCGTGCTGCCGGTTCTGGGCGTGCCGATGACCGGCTGGGCCACCGATGGACTCGATGCTCTGCTGGCCACAGTGCAGATGCCCCGGGGAATCCCGGTCGGCACCCTGGCCATCGGCAAGGCTGGAGCCGTCAACGCGGCGCTGCTGGCTATCGCCATCCTGGCCGTCAGCCGCCCGGAACTCCGGCAACAGATCAAGGACTACCGACGAGAACAGGCTGACGCCATCCTTGGCGAGACGCTCGAGTGAGCCCCTTCACCCGCCGCTGCCCCTTGATGCGAAGACCGCCGTCAAGGCGGATCTCAGGGATGACGCGGCTCGAACCGGCAGCCGCGGATGGGTGAGTCCCGGTCACACCGGCCTTCGCCCCGGGCGGGCTCCGCCGTGGCGATTGCCGCTGCCGCGATTTGCGTGGTGGGGTTGACGGTCCGCCTGAGTGTCCGGGACTCCCTGGACGCCTCGGGCGTCATCTACTACGCCACGCCGTGGCCGGTGTTGGCGGCGCTGGTGATGATGGTGGCCGGAGGCCTGCGATTGCGGAATCGCTCGCGGTGGACCCGCCCGGTGGCCGCCGCCGGCCTGCTCTCGCTGGCCGCCTGGCTGATCCTGTCATACTCGACACCCCCGGCCACCGGGCCAAAGCCCCCGGCTCTGACCTGCCTGTCCTGGAACACCAATCACGGCCGTGCCGGTTGGAATCGGATTGCCGAGACCATCCGCAGCGAACCAGCCGACCTGGTCTGCCTGGTCGAAGCCGGACCGACCGAACCCGAACACGAACGGTTCTGGCAGTCCGCCTTCCCCGACCATGCCACCGGGGGACTCGGCAGCGGAATACTGGTGCTGGTCCGTAACGGCACCGTCCGCCAGGTTCGCTCGGGCTCAATTGAGGGCAACGCCCGGTATCGGCAATTCGAGGTTTCCTGCCGCGACCAACGGCTGACGGTGCTGGTTGTCGATGTCAGGAGCACCCCGTGGATTTCGAGACGGTCGGCTCTCGAAACACTCGTCCAGTTGATCAAACCGCTCGATGACCGACCTGTACTCATCACCGGCGACTTCAACACGCCGTCGGACTCGGTCTGCTTCGACACCTGGCGGACGCCGCTGAACAACGCCTGGGAGGCCGCTGGCGACGGGTTTCGGCCCACCTGGCCCGTACCGCTGCCAGTGCTCGACCTCGACCAGTGCTGGGGCAATCAGCACGTGGGCTTCGTCCACTGCCGCAGCGGCTGGAGTTCGTGGTCGGATCACCGACCGTTGATCACCACATTCGCTGTCAATCGGCCGTAACGATCTCCAGGTCCCAACTGCACTCGATACAACCCCGGACCGACTGGTAAGCCGGACACTTTTCGGCGTACGACTCGAGCGCCCGGTCGATTGCATCTCGATCGACCTCCGCATCACCGGCCGCCACTGCCAGCCGATAGTGCAACCGGATCACCGTGATCCTCAGCACTTCATCGACCTCCGCTACGTCTCCCTCAACCGAAGCCGTCAACCTCTCGGACGTTGCAATTGACCGCGCCTCCAGCGCGGCAGCCAGGGTGCCGGTCAGTCACCCGGCCACGCCGGCAATCATGTGATCCAGTGTCGCCGGATACTCGGGTCCGGAGAACTCCCGCCCGTACTTCTCGGCGTAGAAGCTGCGGATTCCTCCGTGGATCCCGAAATCGAGCACCCCGTCGAAGCCCTTGATCCGGGCCGTCCGATGTGGCCCATGCCGCTTGGTGATCTCGATCTGGCTAGTGTGCACGACACTCATGACTGGTCCCTTCGGCAGGTCGGTGGAGTGAGTTTGAACCTCTCGCATTGTCGAAACACCGAGCCGACTGTCAAACCGCCACCCACCGCTTCGCCGTGGTCGGCTCGTTGACGACACCCCCGCGCGGAAACCACAATGCGTGAATGAAACGCACGAGGCCCCGTGGACGAGACCGACGATGAGCGAAACGCAGACAGCAGCCAAGTACCACCTGGTCGATTTCGCCGAGATCCCGGGCACCGAGTGTCCTTGCGGAACGGCCCGCCGTGCGTTCGCCGACATCGAGTCCTACCCGGGAACGATCCACGTCACCGAGATCTCGGCCGATGCCAAGCTCCACTACCACAAGCGTCTGACCGAGACGTATTACTTCCTCGAGTGTGACGACGATGCGCAGATGCAGTTGGACGACGAGTTGATCCCGGTGCGGCCGGGACAGTGCGTCATGATTCCGCCCGGCACGCGACACAGGGCGGTGGGAAAGATGAAGGTCCTGATCGTGGTCTTGCCGAAGTTCGACCCGGACGACGAGTGGCTGGACTAGACCAGTCCACTGCGTTTTCTGAGAAACCACTCGAGCGACATCAGGCCGACGAACAGTCCCAGCACGTACCAGTTGTCCCACAGGTCGATGACGTTGGCCTGCATCACCCCGGTCGCCGCCGGCTCGGCCGCCAGTTGTTCGATCGCTTCACCGAATTGCTCGGGGAGGAACCGGGCACCGCCGCTGAGTTGGGCAATCTGTTCGAGCAACCCGGGGTCGGCGGCGGGGTCGTCGAGTTCCAGGTCACGGGCGTTGACAAGGAACCGTGCGCGGGCCGGCAGTCCGACTGACTGGCCGCCTCGGCTGGCGGTCACCTCGACCCAGTAATCCCCCGCCTCGGCCGTCTCGGCGAACCGAGACGAGAACGCCTCGACATCCCTGCGAGGCCTCAACTCCACCTTCCTCTGGCCCGGCGCCAGCACGCTGACCTGGAACTGGGCATCATCGATCGGCTGTCCCTGTTCATCGCGTGCCCCGAACCGCACCGGCACCTCGGCCGCGGCGTTGAACGAGCGTGGCTCGACCTGGACCCAGACCGGCTGGTCGGTGTCGTCTTCCTTGTGGGCCAGCCAGAAGATCATCTGCTGCCAGAACCGCTGGTGCACCTCGCGATGACCGAACTGGAACCAGAAGAAGGTCGAGTCGCCTGCGAAGGCGATCAGCCGACCCGTGCCGGTGTCGGTGGCAACCAGCAACGCGTTCCCATCGGGATCCCGCGCCAGCACGTCAACGAACTCGTTCTTCGGACGCAGCCGATTGGCCTTCTCCAGCGGCGGCAGAGCCTCCCAGCGAGCCCTGTTCACCTCGCCCGAATCGGCGATCCGCATGATGTAGTGAGCCAGCCCCGAATCGGTGGGGATCACGCGGATGTCCTTCATCAGGTGCAGGTCGGTTTCGATCGGACCGTCCCCCTGCACTTCCGCGGCGTTCATGGCCACGGGCGTCAATTCGGCCAGCGGGGTCCCGGCGTAACCCCCGGCTCCGAACGCCTGAAAACCGCCCAGCATCAGCAACCCGGCCCCCTCACGAACCCGTGCCGCCAGGCTGGCCAGGTGCTGGCGACCCAGTACGCTGGCCGGGACATCGCCGAGGATGTAGATGTCATGACGCCCGGGAGCAAACAACTCGGCGTCGAGCCGTGACGGCTCGACCCGTCGGCCCGGCCGCACGATGTGCGATTCGAGCTGGATCTTCTCCGAAGCCCGCAGCAACTGCACGCTGCGGAGTTCGGGTCGCAGACGATCGATGTAGGCGACTCGGATCCCACCACGGCGAACGGTGATCAACGACCGGCGGCGGTTGTTGGTCTGTCGGACCTCACCCTCGAGTGGTTCGGCTTCGACCGAGATCTTGAATTCTCCGGGACGGGTCGGCACGAACGACAACTCGACCTGGCGAACATCCTCGTTCTGGGTCGTGGTCATGCGGCGGATCGGCGAAGTGCGTCCGGTCGCTGGCGGCTGCACCATCAGGCCCGACTGGCCGATCGCCTTCCCGGTCCGGTCCTCAACCAGCAGGCGGACCCGGACGTCCTTCCCGGCTGCCCCGATCAGCCTCACCCGCGCACGGACGATCACCGCCTTGTTCTCGAACACCACGCGGTCCACCAGCAGGTCATCGACCGAGATGTCCAGCGAGTTGTCGCCGGCACCGGAGGCCCCGAAGGGTACGGTGAATACGCGAAGCCCCTGGTCTCCGAGCATCCGGGCCACGCGACGGGGATCGAGATCAAACGGGGAAACCGCTCGCTGGGCCCCATCCCCCATCAGGATCACGCCGCTGATCTGCTGGTTTCGGGCCTCCTCGAGCACCTTCTCGAGCACCGTACCCATTGCCGTCTGATCGCCGATGGTTTCCGAAGAGGGCGCCTGGTCCCGGTCGAGATCCAACGGCACGAGGTCCCGATCGAAATCGAAGAACCTCACCTCGGTGTTCTCGCCGATCTCTTCGAGCTGTGTCCGGAACGCTCCGATCGTCTCGACCAATGCCGCCCGCCGTGTCTTGCCGCCGGCCGCATCGGGAATCTCCATGCTCCGCGTGCGATCCATCACCACCGCGAACACTCGCGATCGGCTGTCGGGCTCGATCACCTGCAGGCTCGGTCGCAACATCGTGAACGCCAGCACCCCGACGACCGCCAGTCGCAGCAACAGAAGCAGCCGGCCGGTCTGGGGTGAAACCGCCCGCAGGTGGCGGCGATACGTCCGCACGATCAGCACCACGATCGCAACCAGGACCGCGACAACCAATCCCCAGTGCCAGACGGGTGCCATGTCGAAACGGATCATGGGCCACCGCCTCCGCTCCCGGCCGTCACCGCTGCCTGCTGGTCGGCTTCATAGAAGCGGTTGGCAACAAGGTGTTCACAGCAGAAGACGATCAGCAGCAGCAGCAACACGATCGGGAACACCTCGCGACCGATCCGCATGTCTCCCACGCGTCGCTGGAGTTCTTCGAGATCGCGGGCCAGTTGGTAACGGTCGGCACCGAGCAACGCATCGAGATCCTCCGCCGTCAATTGGACAAGATCGCGTTCGGCGGCATCCAGATTCAGGCTGAAACCGGCCCGCCACGCCTGGGCATCGCCGAGGCCCCGAACCTCGTAATGGCCCAGGGCCTCGGAGACATCCACCGACAGAACCTGGCCCGTCGAGGATTGTCCCGGCCGCTGGCTGCCGTCAGGAGCCACGACCGAAAACTCGGTGACCGGACGTGGCGGAAACAACTGGACGGACAGCGACGTGTTCGCTTCGTAGGTGTAGGATTCGCCCGAGCGTTGTGCCAGATAGCCGACCAGTTGATCGACCAGCACGACAAACCAGTCCGAGCGGGCCAGGTCGTTCCAGTTCCAGCGGAGATCCAGCGCGGAGGCCAGCATCAGCGTGCGACCCCGGCCGAGGCTGCGTTCGAGCAACGCGGGATCGCGCGTGTCTCCGGTGAAGCGTGCCACCACCTGGCAACCCGGACCCGGCTGCAACCTCCAGTAAAGCCGGATGTCCCGGAGCACGAGATCACCTGCTCCGCCCAGATCGGCAAACAACTTCAACGCCGGGTGTGTGGCGTTGCGGAGATCGAGAAATTCGGGGGGGGTGAACTTGCGCGAGACGTCCAGTGTGGCCGGCAGCACGGCCTGGGCCGACTTGCTGTTGTAAGCAGTCGGCTTGACTCCGCGATCCTGTTGCCAGTGCACCGAAGATCCCAGCACCACGCCCAGGCCGCCGCCCGCCTCGACGAAACTCTCGAGTTCCCTCCAGGACTCGTCGCTGATCTCGGGGACATTCAGCAGGATCACGGTCCGGAAACCGGCCAGTTTCATGTCGGCGAGCCGGTTGGGGGGCACGTGCTCACAGACAAACCTCGCACGACCCCGCTCAATCTCCTGCTCGGGTGCCAGGGCCTCGACCAGGTAGCTGGCCTCCGACGCGGTCGGTGCCACCACCAGCACACGGGGAGCCGATGCGACGGTGACGGTGAAGTACCCCACGTCGTCGGCGGCCAGCGGATCGCTGGATCGCAACCGCAGTTCGCCCTGCACGAACGGCCCCGCCAGGCCATCGGCGACCAGGCTGACCGTCGCCGCGGCTTCTCCGACCAGCTTGACCTCGGCCGACCCTCGAGGGACCCGCTTGCCCGTGGCGCTGATCACGAACAGGTCGACGGTCTGAGCCACCTCGCCCTTGAGACCGATCCCGTCTACCGCCGCGGTGATGGTCACCGCGCCGCCATCGGCGATCGTCTGGCGAGAGAGATCGAGCGAGGCGATGCCGATGTTGACGGGTTTGTCGACACCGGTGTGGACCACATAGACCCCGCCCAGCCACGGACACTTTTCGACTGCTGCGGTGAGTCGATCTGCGTCGGCCGTCCCCCGCGACCAACCGCCGCGGGCCAGATCGGTGAACACGTAGACTTCGCGGACGAACGAATCCTCGCCCCCGGCCCGGATCGAGGCACGTTCACGATCCGATTCGAGCAGCGACAGGCCGCTCTCGATGCACCCGTTGAGCGTGCGGCTGACCGGGTGCAGCACCAGTTGTTCGATGCGACGTCGCAGCGCGACCGGGCTGGACTGGAAGATCACGAACCGCCCTGCCGTCGCCGCATCATCGTCGCCGACGGGTGCGGCACCCCGAGTCGACTCGATGGCGGTGTCAATCACCGCGACCCGGCTGCCGGCCGGCAGTCGATCGAGATGGTCTCGAGCGATCTGCTGGGCCACCTCCAGCCGGGTCTTGCTCTGGTGTCGATACTCCATGCTCTGGCTGGTGTCGAAGACAAACACGGCGGCGACCGGTGCGTTGCGGGCCACTCCCACCGACGGATTGGTCACCTCGGCAGCCACCCGGGGCCCGTACCAACCGCCGGCCCACAGGGCCAACAACAACGCGGTCACCGCGCCCAGGCCGCCCCGCAACAGGGTGCGGCGAGTCGAGTACACGTGACCGGGCCAGTCACGATGACGCCAGCGGCGTGTCATCAACCGGTAGATGGCCAGTGGCAACAAGAACACCGCCAACAGGCCCAGCCCCTCGCCGGGCCACTGCGGCCAGTAATCGGCCGCGGGCAACTTCGGCCGGGCCACCGCCAGCACCAACAGGGCGATCAACGCCATCCGCAGCAGCAGCAACCAGATGTGTCGAAGTCGCAACCGGCGACGATTGTGGCGACGCCGCGACTGGAGCAGCCGCAGGGCGGGGAACAGGTGTGGCTTGGGCCGGGCCCGCAACAACATATGCAGGACGACTGGCACCGCGGCCAGGCCGAGTCCATAGATGATGGCGGGGTTGATCAGTTGCATCAGACGACGACACCAATCGACGGGTCCGAGGACATTCTAACTGCTGGAACCGGATTGCGGATGACCGAACCGGGAATCGGTCTCATTCGGTGCCCAGAATCAACCCCTGCACCTCGTCCCGCAGCTCCGCGTTGACGCTCAATCCGTTGCCACCGTCAACGACAGGTCGTCCGTCAAGCGTGAGGAAGTGCCCACCAGCTTCCTGCAGGATCGGCAGCAGTGCCGCCGCATCCCAGATGTTCATCACGGGATCGACCATCACGTCGGCCCGTCCGGTGGCCACCAACAGGTGCCCGTAACAGTCACTCCAG
This sequence comes from Planctomycetota bacterium, assembly GCA_963582065.1. Taxonomy (GTDB): domain Bacteria; phylum Planctomycetota; class Planctomycetia; order Planctomycetales; family Planctomycetaceae; genus UBA8437. The sequence continues at coordinate 31,815 of CAUZRQ010000019.1, forward strand.
CCGCGAACCAGGGCCGCGCGATCACAGAAGCGGTCGAACACGTCCTGTCGACCCAACGTCCGCCAACGAGTGATCGTGGTCGTGCAGAACAGGGCCTGGTCGAGTTGCTGAACGGTCGAGACACGGGCTGGACGGGGATCACCGCCGGCCTGCTGCCACCATGCCCCCAGGCCGATACCGCCATAGGCCACCTCGTCGAGGGCTGGCATCCGGCAGACACCGGCCACCATCTGCCCGTCGTGTTCCAGGCCGATCAGTGTGCCGAACAACGGCACATGGTGAATGAACGACTTGGTACCGTCGATCGGGTCGAGAATCCAACGGAACCCGTTGCTGCCGACGGTTTCGTCGAATTCCTCTCCCAGCACCCCGTCATCGGGCCATTGCTCAGCCACCCTCCTGCGAATCAACTGCTCGGCCTCGCGGTCGGCAGCGGTCACAGGAGAATCGTCCTGCTTGCGCTCGACGACCAGGTCCGTGTCGAGGAAGTGTCGCATGATCAATTCGCCGGCCTCGGCCGCCACCGCGACGGCAAAATCGAGTCGACCGTCGAGATCGTTGATCGCCCCACTCATGTCGGATCCTCCTCGAGCCGGTACAGGTGCTCGCCGGCCCGTCGCACCAGCAGCACGCCCTCGTCCTCCCGATCGGCGAACGACTCGACATCGATCGATGCCGGATCGCGCCAACCCAGGTTGATCCGCCGGCAGATCTCCTCGGACAACCCCGTGGCCAGCGTCACGTTGATCCGAGGCCGTTCGATCCCGTCGACCATTCTTCCACCGCCACGAACGTGGGTCGAGTGAGCCAGGACACCGCGAGGAATCTCGGCGAACCGATCAAGTTGATTCGTGAAATAGTCCCGCACGTGGTAACCCACCCGTTCGATCAACCGCCCGTGGGTGATCGAGATCTCCGACAGGTGCGGTGCGTAGATGATCAACTCGCCACCGTCGGCGACAACCGGTTCGAGCTTGTACATGCACTTTCCGGCCACCCACAACTCGTCGTACATCGGAGGCGCACACGAGAGCACGGTATCGAATGGCCGGGGTTTGCGGAGAATGTGGATGCGGTTGGACAGGTCCGCCGCGCCGGCCCAGGCCGTTTCGGGAGTCCCGTAAAACAGATCCAGGACACCCCCATCGCCGCCGACGACGAATGCCACGCAACGGCGATCGACGGGGATCATCGCCGCGGCACGGTCAACCACTTCACGAACCGGTGTCCGGCCGACCCCGATGATCTCGGCGTTGGTGATCAGGGCTCCGAGCCAGTGGAAGAAGTTGAGGATCTCGGCTCCGGCGATGCCGGGAAAGAAGTACTTGTTGCCGCCCGAGAAGCCGACGACCTCGTGAGGGAACACCGGGCCCAGAACCAGCAGCAGGTCGTAGTCGTCGATCCGCGAGTTGATTTCAACGGCGACGTCCTCGGCGAGCAGGCCGTCGGAGATCTCGGCAGTGTCGGCAGCCGAGAGAGTCCCGATCCTCCTCAGGCGACCGGGACGGTCCCATTCGTGGTTGAACAACCCGACCGATTCGCCTCCCTCGATTTCGTCGATTCCCAGCATCGCGGCGATCGCGGCGGTTTCCATCGCCGGGTGAGTCCCCAGCGCGACGATCACATCGACGGTGGCCGCGACCGGGCCGATCTGTCGATGGAGGGCTCCGAAGAGCAGCGGCAACGGGGCGGTGCGTGTCGAATCCGGCACGACCACCAGCACGCGACGACCGGAAAAATCGTCGATGGGCAATCGCGAAGCAAACCACTCCTCGACCGAACCGGGTTCCAACGACGCGGTCATCGCCGGAGAGGATCCGGTCATGGCGCCCCCACAGCGGCCGGATCGCCTCCTACCGCAAAGCTGATGACAACGAACGCGATGTACAACAGCACCAGTGGCACACCCATCGGTCGCTCGAATGTGTTCTTTCGCACCGCGCGGAAGATGAACAGCCGGAACAGGACCAGGATCGCCAGCATCGCCGGCAGGTGCACGTAGAGGAACACTTCGGGAATCCGCGCCGCGCTATCGACGATCGGCAACGGGGACGCAATCGCCGATGCCCCGACCACAAACAGGACGTTGAGCACGTCGGCACCAATGACGTTGCCGACCAGCAATTCCGGATGGCCACGGCGGATCGCGGTCATGCCGACCACCAATTCGGGCAGGGAGGTCCCGAAGGCGACCAACGTCGCCGAAATCACCACCTGCGGCACCGAGAGCCTGAGAGCCACCACGGTGACCGACTCGATCAGGATATGGCTGCTGACAACCACAACGATCGCTCCCACCAGCAGCACAAACAGAATGACCGGAGCCCGTTTCACGCCGTCGGATCCGTCGTCAGTCTCCGGCGAAACCGTCTCCTTCGCGTCCGCCTGCATGCTCCATCGAACCGAAGCGATCATGTAGAGGGCCAACAGTGCCAGGAACATTCCACCGGCCCATACCGGGATCTCGGCCGAATCGCCGTCGATCATCCACATCGCGTAGCAGAGCCCGGCCAACAGGACAGCCGAGCCGAATTGCACCCACCCCTGTCGAGCCAGCAGGAACCGGTTGACCGGGAGCCGGATCATCAGGCAGCCGATCCCGAAGATCAGCCCGGTGTCGGCAATGATCGATCCCACGGCATTGCCCAGGGCCAGGCCGCTCTTGCCGTCCCACGCCGCCATCACGCTGACGGCACACTCCGGAGCGGTCGTCCCCAGGCTGACGATCGTCGCTCCCACGATGATCTCCGGCACCCCCAGCCGCCGGGCCAACGCGGTGGCCGATTCGACCAGCCAGTCCGCCCCGGTCATCAGGGTGAACATCGAGAAGACCACCAAGCCCAGCAGACCCCACTCCGGCAAGGTCTGGAACCAGTCACTGGGAATCAGGAATTCCACGGCCTCTCACCACCGTCTCGAGTCGTTCGGATCGGCCATCCTAACGCTCGCTGCAACGTGCCGGAAGCCTCGCGATCCTCATTCACTCAACATGCCCCGGTCAATCCGGTTGTAACGGTCATGACGACGGGTGAGCGGGTGGTATGGCCTGCAACCGCAAAAAGCGCGGGTTTTTCCGGGTGTAGCGGCCGATAGAACCCTCTGGGGAAAAACGGACCCGGGCAAGGAACTCGGCAAGTGCAACGGGAAATGAACGTCTTGGCGCTGGTGAAGAACTCGGAACGCTACGTCTTCCTCTACGACGACGACAGCACCGAGAGTGTCCTGCAGAAGCTGGGACAATACGCAGCGGACAAGGAACTGAGCTTCAGTTGGTACGACGCCGCGGTGCTCAGCCAGAAGGTTCGGAGGTTGAAGGAGGAGGCGGTCGCCGAAAAGTCGACGGTTCCCTCGCCATCATCGCACCCGGCCCCGATCGCATCGCAGCCGCCCCTCGAGACCCCTCGGGAATCGGCACCGTTGCCGGGGCTGAGGTTCCGCGGCATCGGCCGGATGCCCTGACGAATCGAGGCTCTCGCATGCAGGCAGCCATCGACGGCTTTCTGCGTTATCTGCGGATCGAACGCAATGCGTCTCCGCTGACGCTGAAGTCCTACGGCGAAGATCTGTCGGTGCTGGTCGAGTACCTGCGGACGACCGAGGGCGGGCTGCCGGGCCCGTCGGATGTCTCGATCGGGCAGTTGAGGGCTTACGTGGCCAACCTGCACGAACGGGGCTACGCCCGGAGTACGGTCGCACGGCGGCTGGCCAGCCTGCGGAGTTTCTTCGAGTACTGTCGCCGTGAAAAACTGGCCGACTCGAACCCCGCCCGCGCGCTCAGAACCCCCCGCCAGGGTCGACGGTTGCCGCATTTCCTGACAACCGACCAGGTGGCGGCATTGCTCGAGGCCCCGGCGACCGACCAACCCGCCGGTCTGAGGGATCGAGCGATCCTCGAAACTCTCTACTCGGCCGGCCTGCGGGTCAGCGAACTGGTCGCACTGGACATCGGTGACTGGGACCGCGACAGCAACATCCTGAGGATTCGCGGGAAGGGTCGGAAGGAACGGATCGCTCCGGTCGGCCGTTTTGCCGCCCGTGCACTGTCGGACTGGGTCGAGGTTCGTACCGCCGCCACCGATCTCGGTCCCCGGGACCGCGACGCCGTGTTCCTGAACCGTTTCGGCCGCCGTCTGACCGCCCGCAGTGTCGGCCGCTTGCTCGAAAAGCACATCGCCGCCGCCGGCCTCGATCAACTCACATCCCCCCACACCCTCCGGCACAGCTTCGCCAGCCACATGCTCGACGGCGGAGCTGATCTCCGCAGCGTCCAGGAACTTCTGGGTCACAAGAGCCTGACCACCACCCAGATCTACACCCACGTCAGCACCCGCAGGCTGCGGGAGACCTACGAGCGGGCACATCCGCACGCGCAACGGAGCAGTTAGCGGCACACCGACGAATCGACGTGTCTCGACCACCCCGGCGATCGTCAGCTGCCTGCCTCGCGTTTCCATCCCCGCTCGACAAACAGCGGAGCGTACTCGGACGAGACGAACAACCGGTCCTCGGAATTGGGGATCCGGTGGTAGTTCTCCGGTCTTAGCAACACACCGTCGTCGGCATTCAGGTCGATGACCCACCGCGACGGACGTTCCCGTCGCGAAAGAAACCGCAGCTCGAACGGTTCCAGTTGCAGGGGATCGGTCGCGTGAAAAATGCCTCGATGAGCGGCCCGGGAGGCGGCGACATCGCGGCGGACGCGGCCGAGCGACTTGGACAGCAGAGCCTGTCGCTTCATCCCCCTCGGATCGGGGACCGCCTTGAGGATCGTTTTCTCCTTCCGCCAGGGATTGACGTTGGGCCAGATGAAATACGGACTGGCCTGGCCGAGTTTCAGCAGTCGCTCGTTGTAGCTGAGCGGTCGGGGTGCCGGCTTGTTGCGGTCGGGCTGGTTGCGGTTGATGAAACACAGGAACCGGCCGTAGATGTCCATGATCTCGTACCCGAAGACCATGAACATCTGGAACGACTCATCGGTCTTCTGCATCACCTTCATGTCCGAAGTGATTTCTCGTTCGAGTGCCATCTCGGCGGCCCGTGCATGCCGGTGGTGATTCTCGGCCGCGTTCTCACGCAACCGCCCCTTGAGCGACTCGACCAGTCCCGCCGGCAGGCTCTCGGCGAACTTCGGCCAGGCCTTCGAAAACGGGTCGGCCAGGAACGTCTTCCACTTGGGATCCTCGATCCCCAGGAACTCGGTCGTGCCGGGGAGCCGGAAACTCACCTCCGGAGTGTCGATGCCCAGCAACCGCACCCCGATGTCGCCGACCGCACTGACGATCAGCGTATCACCGTCGTGGGTCTGTTCGGCAACCGTCCCCTGGCGACGCATTCTCTGTCCCAACCGAGCGATCCCGCTGGTCAGGTTGGTCCGATCGTTGACTCGAATCGCCCGCGCCATCTGGTAGTCTCCCTGGTCCGACTGCTGTGCCTGGGCTGATTGGCCAAACGACACGACCACCCAAAGCGACAGAATAGCACGGCGATCGCCGCCGCAGGTACCCTTTCCATCCGTCCAAACGGGCCGTAGATTAGCCGGTGCGGAGGCAGCCAGGCGAGAAACGAGGCATCCGATGATCGTCAGTTGGGAGTGGCTCGGCCAATACGTCGCGCTGGAGATGCCGATCGAAGAGCTGACGACCCGGTTGACGATGTCGGGCCTGAACCTGGAGGGGACCGACACGGTCGAAAGCGATACGGCGATCGACCTGGAGGTCACAAGCAACCGCCCCGATTGCCTGGGCCACATCGGCGTCGCCCGGGAAGTCTCGGTGCTGTACGACCTCCCGCTGAAATCACCCGACCCACAACCGCCCTGCATCGAACCGCAGATCTCGGATGTCACCTCGGTCGAGATCAGCTGCCCGGACCTGTGTCCGCGGTACACCGCCCGGGTCGTCCGTGGTGTCACCGTCGGACCCAGCCCCGACTGGCTCGTCCGGCGGCTCGCCACCCTCGGCATCGTCTCGATCAACAACATCGTCGACATCACCAACTACGTGCTGATGGAGACCGGCCAGCCGCTGCATGCCTTCGACTTCGACAAACTGGCCGAGGGCCGAATCGTCGTCCGACAGGCGGCCGCCGGCGAACAGCTCGAAGCGATCAACCACACCACCTACAAGCTGGCTCCCGGCATGTGCGTGATCGCCGACGCCGAAAAACCGGTGGCACTGGCGGGAGTGATGGGGGGAGCCGAAACGGAAATCACCGAAACGACCAGCACGGTGCTGGTCGAAACCGCCGAATTCGCCCCGCTCTCGATCCGGAACACCGCCCGCAGCCTTTCCCTGTTCAGCGACTCGTCGTTTCGCTTCGAGCGAGGCATCGATCCGCATGCACTCGACACGACCAGCCGTCGTTGCTGCGAGTTGATTCTCGAACTCGCAGGTGGCGAACTGCTCGACGGGGTCATCTGGACCGGTGATCCACCCCCGGACGAACCGACCACCGTCTCGATCCGCTACGCGCAGGTCCCTCGCGTACTCGGCATCGACGTCCCGCCCGCCGACGTCGTCGCCATCCTCGAACAACTCGGGCTCAGCCGGGTCGCTGACTCCGACGACACCACTGCCACATTCGCCGTGCCCGGATGGCGTCGGGACCTGTCCCGGGAAATCGACCTGATCGAGGAAGTCGCCCGGATCTGGGGCTACGACCGGATCCCCGAGGACAACCGCGTCCCGCTGACACTGTCTCAACCCACCCACCGGGACCTCGTCAGCAACACACTTCGCGAACTGCTCTGCGCCGCGGGCTTTCACGAGGCGATAACACTCTCGTTCGTCACCCGGGAACTGTTCGGCCTGTTCCGACCCGAACCCGACTGCGAACCCCTGTCGGTCGAGCACTCGTCACGGCGGCAGGAGAACCTGTTGCGGCAGAGCCTGGTGCCCAGCCTGCTGCAGTCTCGACGGGAAAACGAACGGCATGGAAGCTTCGGTGTCGACCTGTTCGAGATCGCCAACGTGTACCTGCAGGCCCATCCCGGAGCCGAGGGATCCGAGCCCACCCGGGTGACAGCCGTCAGCGGACGATCATTCGGGGAACTCAAGGGCGTGTGCGAGACGCTGGTCACTCACCTGGCTCCCCACGCAATACTGACAGCCAAGCCACTGGACGTTCCGGGGTTTGTCGACGGGCGCGGAGCCCGCCTGCTGCTCGACGGCATCGCCTGCGGCTGGCTTGGCGAATTGACCCGGGAGGCCACCGACCCCCTCGACCTCCGCGACGCGGTGACGATCGTCGAACTCGACCTGGCCACCGTCGAGGCCGCAGTGGAGACAACCCGGCGGTTCAAGGAATTACCGCGGTTCCCGGCGATCGAACGTGATCTCAACTTCGTGCTCGACGAACACGTCACCTGGGACGAGCTCGAATCGGCGGTCCGCGACAACGCCGGCCCCCTGCTCGACAGCATCTCCTTCGGCGGCCAGTACCGCGGTCAGCAGATTCCCGCCGACAAGAAGTCCTATGTCGTCACGATCGGATACCGCTCGGACGAACGCACGCTGACCAACGAGGAAATCGAGGAGGCCCAGGCCCGCGTCGTCGCCGCGTGCGAATCCGGCCTGGGTGCGAGCCAGAGATGAGTTCCGGCACCGGCAGAGCCGTCGACGTGGCACGACTGCATTTCGGCGACCTGTCGCTGGAAACCCGCTACCTGCTCTCTCCCTTGGCCGGCTTCACCAACCTGCCATTCCGACGGATGATTCGTCGCGTGGGGGGGATCGGGCTGTGCACGACCGACCTGGTCAACGCCCGCAGCCTGCTGGCCCGCCGGCACAAGGCCCTCGAACTGGTACAAACCTGCCCGGACGATTCGCCTCTTGCGATCCAGATCTTCGGCAGCGAATCCGAATTCGTCGCCGACGCGGCGAGGCTGCTGGAGGCGGAATTCGAGCTCGATTCGATCGACATCAACATGGGCTGCCCGGTGGCCAAGGTCGCCGGGCACGGCGCCGGCGCCGGGTTGATGCAACAGGCCGACAGGACGGTCGAACTTGTCCGAAGCGTCGTCGACGCGGTGTCGCTGCCGGTGACGATCAAGATGCGGCTGGGCTGGGACGAACGGTCGCTGACGGCTCCATGGTTTGCCCAGGCTTTCGAGGAAGTGGGGGTGGCCGCGATCGCGATCCACGGACGCACTCGGGAACAGGGCTTCAGCGGCGGCGTCGACCTGGACGGCATCCGCCAGGTCGTCGAGTCGGTCGAGTCCATCCCGGTGATCGGCAACGGCGACATCCTGACCGTCGAGGACGCGGTGACGATGTTCAAGATCACCGGTTGCGACGGCATCTCGATTGGCCGCGGCGCACTGGCCAACCCGTGGATCTTCCGCCAACTGGTTCAATGGGAACGGACCGGGCAATGGGATCCCCCCGGCAGTTTTGACGACCGGCTGCTGCTGCTGCTGGAGCAACTTGAGTTCCTGGTTGAGCAGAAGGGTGAACCGAAGGCCATCATCAGCTTCCGCAAGATGATCCACTGGTACCTGAAATCCATGCGAGTGCGTCCCGCCCTGCGGCACACTTTTCAGCAGGTGAGAACCCGCGAGGACTTCGATGAGGCGATCGAGAGGGTGCGGGCCGAGAATCACCCCGGACGTGACAGGGGGGAGATCCGGGTGCCGGTCCCGTCCGGACCCAACTCCCATTGGTAACCGACCGGCTCGTCAGGACGTCGGCTCCACCTCGCCTTGTCCCGGCTTGACCCGCAGTCGCCGCACACGTCGCTTGTCGGCGGATTCGACACTGAACTGCCACTGACCCCAATCCAAGGTCTCGCCGGGGACGGGAATCCGCCCCAGCCGGGTGATCACGAAGCCGCCCAACGTGTCGTAGTCCTCGTCCTCGGGCAGCCCGTAACCGAAGCGTTCGTTGAGGTCGTCGATGTGAGCTCTGGCATCGACCTCTATCATTTCCGGCCCGATCGTCTTCACCAGGTCTTCGCCCCCCACGTCGTACTCGTCCTCGATCTCTCCGACGATTTCCTCGAGAACATCCTCCAGGGTGACCAGCCCGGCGACCCCGCCGTATTCATCGAGCACGATGGCCAAGTGGACCTGCTCGCGCTTGAGCGTTTCCAGCAGAGTGTCGATACCGGTCGTCTCGGGCACGTAGAACGGCTCGCGGATGATTTCGCGGAGTCCTCCCGGAGCTGAGGCGGTGTCGACCTGCAAGTGGCCGAGCAGATCCTTGGCGTAGAGGATACCGACGATGTCGTCGGTATTTTCTCCGACCACCGGCACACGGGTGTGGCCTGCCTCGAGCAACTGCCGCCGCGCGTCCTCCAGCGACGCGTCGGCCCTCAGGCAGATCATGTCCGTCCGAGGTGTCATCACTTCGGCCACGTCCTCGTCCCGCAGTTCCATCACGCGGTGAATCATCGCACGGGCGGCGCTTTCGATGCGGCCTCCTCGCTGCCCCTCATCGACCACGCTACGGATCTCGTCGCTCAATGCGGCCAGGTCGCCGGAGACCGGTTCGGGTCGACCGGCGATCCGATGGCAAAGGCGATCCAGTTGCCCGACGATCGTCGACACCGGGGCCAGGACCAGTGTCAACAGCGAGAGGACTCGCCAACTGTGGACTAGGAACTGCTCCCCCCACACCCGCCCGACAGCCCATGGCAGAACCACCGTAGCCATCAGCAGGGCCAATGCCGCCGTAACGATCATTCCCACCTGCGACCAGCCCCCGGCACCGGCAGCCACCGGCAACCACCAGATGCCGAGTGACCCGGCAGCAATGACCACGCTCAACGCGTACAGGCAGTTGACAGCCAGTTGCACCCGTTCCCTTCGGGCCAGGATGACCCCGAACAACTCGGGGCGACCCCGCTCGTGGCAGACCGCTTCAAGGCGACTGCGGGAAAACGCCCGCAAGCTGCTGTCGGCCACGGACGCCAGTGTCACCAGCGCCAGCAGGCCACACTCCGTCAGCAGCAAAGAGAGTTGTTCGTTCACCCGTCGACCCTCGCCGTCACCTCTAGCACATCCAACAACTCGGCCTCACGACGACGCATCTGCTCCCGCTGAAGATCGTCGAGATCGACGTAACCACACAGGTGCAACAGGCCGTGGACCAGGTACAGGATCACCTCCTCGGACGGGAGACTCCCCACCTCACCAGCCACCCGCACCGCGGTGTCTCCCCCGATGACCACCTCGCCACAGATCCTCCGCCCCGACCCCCGACGTGCCTCGACCGGTCCCGTCCAGGCTTCGAGGCTGTCACCTTCGAGCGGAAAGGTAAGCACATCGGTTGGACCTTCGATCTGAAGGAAATCCACGTGCAGCCTCGACATCTCGACGTCGTCGACAACCGCCACGCTGATCTCGGCGTGTTCGACCCCTTCGTCTCGAAGCACGTACCCGGCCACCTCGGCCAGTCGTTTTTCACTGGCGGCAGAGCCTTCGGTGCGATCTACCACGTCAATCTTCCATTCCGATCCAGCCAGGGCACCGTCACCGGGTTCGAGTTCCTCGTTCACGCTGAGGCCGTCCGTTGCTCGGGGTAGGTCACTCGTCCGTGATAGATTCCGATCAACGATTTTGTCAAAGACTCCTCGACCACGCGGAGATCGCTGAGTGTCAGACCACTCTCGTCAAACTGCCCGTCAAGCAGCCGCTTGTGCGTCAGGTCATGCACGAGCTCTTCGAGTCGCTTCGGAGTCGGCTCGGCCATCGGCCGGCTGGCACTCTCGACCGCATCGGCCAGCATCATCACTCCGCCCTCCCGGGTCTTCGGTCGAGGTCCGGGATACCGGAAGGACGACTCGACCGGGTCGGCGCGATCGTCGGGTTCGTCCTCGGCCTGACGCTGAGCCTGGTCGTAGAAATATTCGACCCGTGTCGTCCCGTGGTGCTGCTCGATGAGGTCGATCAACGGCTGTGGCAGGTTGTGCTGCCGAGCCAGTTCGACACCGTCCTTGACGTGGCCGATGATGATCAACGTGCTCATCGCGGGAGCCAGCTGTTCGTGTCGACCCCGAGTCTCGGCAGTCGTGTTCTCGACGAAATACTCGGGCTTGAGCATCTTGCCGATGTCGTGGAAGTAGGCAGCAACCCGGACCAACAGCCCGTTGGCCCCGATGCGATCGGCGGCCGCCTCGCCGATGGCCCCGACGATAAACGAGTGGTTGTACGTGCCGGGAGCCCGCTGGACCAGTTCCTGCAGCAGCGGGTGCGAAGCATCACCCATCTCGAGCAGGCTGATGTCGGTGACCACCCCGAACAACGACTCGATGAACGGCAGACTGCCAGCGACCAGGTACCCGGCCACCAGGCACCACAGAAAGCCCCTCAACAAAGGCCACAGCTCGGCGGTGTCGAACAGCACCCCGGCGGACTCCGACGAGGTGATCGCCAGCGTGCCCCATTCAACCAGCACGAAGACGACCCCCGACCAGAACCCCACCGTGATCAATGTCGATCGCGAAGAGACACGTGTGAGCGGAAGAATGGCACTGACCGAGACCGACAGCAACACGACGAAGTGGCCGATCTCGACGACCGTCGAAAGGGTCAGCAGCAACGAGAGTGTCAGGGCGGTCAGGATGGCCACGACCTGGTCCCAGGCGATCGCGAAGATCACCACTGTCACGAGCAGTGGAATGATCTCGGCACGCCAGGGATCGACCGAGAGCAGTCGGCCGAAAGCGACGGCCAGGACCAGGGTCAACAGGTAGACACCCAGGCGTCCGACGTGGCCCACCAGCGCAGGCCGGGCCCGGGCCAGCCAGATGCCGTTCAGTGTCAGCAGCACGACCAGCAGTACGACCACCGTGGCACCTCGAACCACGTGGTCGGTGGTCGAGAATTGTCGATCGGCGTGGATCTGCTCGATCCGCACCAGCGTCCCCGCATCGATCGTCCCACCCGGTTCGACCAGCCTGCCGGACGCGGTGGCCGCCGGATCGACGAGTCCCTCTGCCGGCCGGTCGCCGACCCGCCAGGCCTGGGGTGGTTCCCAACCCTCGACGACGATCAGCATCGCCGCGACTGCCGCCAGGCACATCAGCAACCGCAACCGGACACTCCGATTGGCCAGTGTCCCGCGCAGCCAGCCGCCCAGCGACATCGCACCACCGATCTCGGCGGTACGGGGGATGCGGGTTGCCCGCGACGTTTTTTGTCCGAACCACGACATTCTCAAGCCCTTGGCTGATCCTTGTCCGGATCACCGTGCGTTCGATGGTCTCTTTGTGTAGGCCTTGACAATTTCGCTGACCAGCCGGTGTCGCACGATGTCCCGCCCCCCCAGGCGGACCACGTCGACGCCGTCGATCGACGTCAGTCGCTTGATCGCATCGGGAAGTCCACCGGCAAGATGGTCGGGGAGATCAACCTGTGTGATGTCGCCGCTCACGACGATCTTCGACCCCTGGCCCATCCGCGTCAGAAACATCTGCATCTGGGTCCGCGTGGCGTTCTGGGCCTCGTCGAGAATGATGAAGGTCTCGTTGAGCGTGCGGCCGCGCATGAAGGCCAGTGGCACGATCTCGATCACGTCGTGTTCGATGTACCGCTTGACCTGGTCGTAGCTGAGAATCTCGGCCAGCGCGTCGAGCAGGGGTCGGAGGTACGGGTTGACCTTGGCCGTCACGTCACCCGGCAGGAAACCCAGTTTCTCGCCCGCCTCGACCGCCGGACGAACCAGCACGATCTTGCGGACCAGCTCCGATCTCAGCGCCGATAGCGCCATGGCAACGGCCAGATAGGTCTTGCCGCTGCCGGCCGGTCCGGTGCAGAAAACCAGGTCGTTGCGAAGAATCGCGTCGACATACGCCCCCTGCCCGGGTGTCTTGGGATGAACGTCCTTGGCTGATTCGAACAGTTCGATCCGGGACCGCCCGTCCCCGCGAGGATCGCTCGCCGCAACGTCCGGCAAGGAGATCGACTCGCCGACCTGCCCGATGGCCTTCAGCACGTCGTCTGCTCGCAGCTCCCCGGTCACGCCGATCACCTCCCGCAGCCGACGAATCACCGCGACCCCCTGGTCGACCGACTCGCGGTCACCCTGGATCTTCAGCGTGTCGTCGCGGATGACAACGTCAACCCCGACCGAATCCCGCACGCGGCGCAGGTGCTCGTCTCGGGCCCCCAGGAGCGTTCGTATCTCCTCGGGATCATCGAACGGAATAGTCGCTTCGGACATGCCGACGGCCCGTCAAGCAGGGCCGTATCCGGTGCGGAGTTGCCAGGCCGGAGCCCCGAGCCCCGACACGCCTGAATTCTAACCGGGGCATAACCCCAGAGGAAGCCCCTGCCCACGCGGTTGATCCCACTCGGACTGCGGTCCCGTTCTGGTGTTCCACCTTTGACGATTCTGATGGAGTTTCTCAAGAGAGGACCTCTAGGGAGTCGAAAAGACGAACTGGGTGTTCCGGCTGCAACGGCTGACACGGTCCCGCACCAGGAGACGATCCGCCAGCCGTCTCCAGTCTCTCCTGCACAAAACCCCGGATCCCGCCATGTACCAGACATTCTACGACTTAGCTCGCCCGCCCTTCCCGGCATCCCCCGATCCTGCGTCGTTGGTGATCTACGGCGACCTGGGCACCCAGTTGGGCGAACTGGCCGGCTGCCTCACCTCCGGACAGGGGATCGCCGTGCTGACCGGTCCCCCGGGATCGGGAAAGACCCTCTGCACCCTGGCGATGACCCGTGATCTGACCAGTTCGCTGGTCGGCATCTGCCTGAGGACCGGGCAGTTCAATCAGTCTCGAGAACTGCTCAAGGCGATCCTCCACGGACTCGGACAACCCTACCGCCGTCAAGATGACCAGGACCTCCGGCTCGCCGTCGCCGACGCGATCCTCAGCCTGCCTTCAGCCACCAAAGGTGTGCTGCTGGCTGTCGATGAGGCGCACCGTCTCGGACTGCCGGTCCTCGAAGAACTCCGCGGCCTGACGAATCTCGACGAGAATGGCCGACCCCTGGTCCGCCTGCTGCTGACCGGACAGTGTGAACTCGAAGAAACACTCGCCGATCCGCAACTCGACGGGCTTTACCAACGGGTCCGCGGACAGGCCAGGCTGCAGCCGTTGACTCGGGCCCAGTCGCAGGACTACCTGAAGTCGCGGATCCGGTTTGCCGGCGGAGACCCCGACTCGGTGATGACCGCCGAGGCAATCGAACTGCTGGCGATCGTCTGCGACGGATCACCCCGTTGCCTCAACCACCTGGCCGACTCGAGTCTCCAACTCGGAGCCCGGACAGCCACGCGACCGATCACCCGCGCCGAAGTGCTCGATGCACTCACCGAATCTCGACAACTGCCGTTGCGGTTCATCGAACCGGTTCGTCCCGGTGTCGACAGCACCCCGCCGCCAACCGCCACCGGGCCGGTCGAATTGACCAAGACCGACGACGGTTTCTGTGCCGTCGAGGTCGGTGCAGGTGCCGGGGCAACAGACGGATCGCCCGTTGCGGACACGGCCTCGAAAACCGACAGCGTCGCCTGGGACCTGGCTGCCACGTCGAGCAGCGAAATCGACGACGAGCATCCCGATCCGGCGACCGAGAAAACCGTCGACGTCACGGCATTCGACGTCGTGCTTCCCGAGGCCAACGCGGCTCACGGCAACCACGACCAGCCTCGGCCACACATGGGACTCTTCTCCCGCCTGCGCCGAGCCGCCAGCCGCTCGACCGACGAGACCACGGCCGACTAGCCGACTGCTTTGTCGTCGTGACGAAGATTTCCTGGGAGACTCAATCTGACGGTGCGCGCCCCGCCGGTTCGGCCACCAAGCCGGCTCATGGACCAAATCAAAGAAAAGATGAAATGGACGGGTGTGATCTCTTGAAGCAATCCCCCGGAACGATACGATCTTCGCTTAAACGGCAGGCTGCTCGGCCGATGGCTGCTGCCGCCGGCCAGAACCGAATGAAGATGAAGAACTGAAATGAGTCCAATCCAGCAGGTTTACGGCAGCTCTCCTTTTCAACCACTCGTCGAGCACGCTGGCAAGGTCCAGGAGTGCGTCGAGTTGCTTCCTCTGTTGGTCGAGGCGCTGGTCACCGCCCGTGGCTAGAATCCGGCCTTTAGTTCGTAAACTGCGGCAGATATTTGAAATAACGACTTTTTTGACTCCAGGAAGTTAGACAGAGGAGTGGGTGTGAGTCAAGAACTTCTGTGGAACATGATCTTCGGCCTGATTGGCGGCCTGGGTATTTTCCTGCTCGGCATGAAATACATGTCCGAGGGGATGCAGGCCGTGGCCGGTACTGGCTTGCGACGCATGATTAGCATGGCCACGAACAACCGGGTCCTGGCTGCCATTGTGGGCCTGGCTGTAACCTGCCTGGTCCAGTCCAGTTCGATCACCACGGTCATGGTGGTTGGGTTTGTAAACAGTGGCTTGATGACATTGATGCAGGCGATCGGTGTGATCATGGGTTCCAATATCGGGACGACGATCACCGGCTGGATTCTCGTTCTCAAGATTGGCGTATACGGACTGCCGATCCTTGGCTTGGCAGCGTTTGCTTACTTATTCTCCAAGGGCGATCGTGTGCGTTATATCGCAATGGCCGTCATGGGCATTGGGATGGTGTTCTTCGGGCTGGAGTTGATGAAGGATGCCTGTGCGCATATCAAGGATTTGCCCGCTTTTGAAGCATGGTTTGGTCGCTTTAGCGCCGACACGGTTCTTGGCATGATGCAGTGCATGCTGGCCGGATGCATCCTGACCGTCATGGTCCAGTCTTCCTCTGCCACGCTGGGAATCACGATCGCGCTGGCGCTCACCGGCGTCATTAATTATCCAACTGCCGCCGCACTGGTTCTGGGTGAGAACATTGGCACGACGATAACTGCGTTACTCGCATCCATCGGAGCGAACACCAATGCACGCCGCGCTGCATACTTTCACGGGTTGTTCAACGTGATTGGTGTCTGCTGGATTAGCATCATCTTCTTTCAATATGTGAAATTCGTTCCCTGGGTGATCGGTGTCGACGTGACTCAGGCGGTCATCGACGTAGAAGGCGTCAAGACTTTTCCAGAGATCACTGCAGCCATTGCGGCAACGCATTCGATTTTCAACATCGCCAATACGCTGCTGTTCCTGCCGATTGCCCATGTGATTGCACGCGTGCTTACACGAATCGTGCCGGAACGAGGGGTCAGGGAAAAACATCGCCTGACCAACCTCGACGTGCGCATGCTCGAGACACCGGTGGTTGGCATCGAACAATCGCGTGTGGAAGTGCTGCGAATGGCAGATGGCTGCCAGAAAATGATGGACTGGTTGAAGACGTCAATCGACGAAGATGATCCCGATCCGAAACGCGTGAAACATCTGTTTCAGCTGGAAGAGGATCTCGACACCATGCAGAACGAATTTGTCACCTTCATGACGAATCTACTGTCCGGCAACGTGCCACACCGGGTGATTGAAGAGGGGCGTCAACAATTGCGGATGGCTGACGAATACGAGTCCATTAGCGATTGCCTTGCCAGCATCCAGAAATTCCAACTCAAGTTAGGAGAGCAGGGGTTTCATTTCGACGAGAAGCAACGAGCGGAACTCGGCTCGCTGCACGATTCGGTTGCCCAGTACCTGGATCTTGTTTTCAACACCTACGAAGAGCGGAAAACGGAACTCACTCCCAGCGCCGCTTCGTTGGCAAAGGAGATCACCAGGCATGTCAAGGAACTTCGCAACAATCACATCAGTGATCTGAGCCGAAGCAGGATAGAGCCGTTCGTGAATCTCGCGTTTACGTCATCACTCGCCGCTTATCGTGCTGTGCGAGATCATGGAGTCAATATCATGGAAGCGATGACCGAGGAGATCTAGGTACGCTGGCGCGCCTGTTTCTTGATCTCCTTCGATTGCTGGTCAGACCAGTACTTCCTTGACCACGTGCGATTCATCGGGACCGGTCAGTCGCTGGTCCAGTCCCTGGTAGACGTAAGCGAGATGCTCGCCTCGCGATCGGCATGTCCTGCTCTCTACCGGCCGCTGCGATCTGGCTGCACATGGCCAGTTCCTTCGGGATGCCCGTCTCGACCACCCACTCGATTGTCGGGGCCGTCGCCGGTTTCGGCGTGGTGGCATTCGGAGTGGGCGCGATCGACTGGTCGACGATGGGACAAATCGTCGCCAGTTGGTTCCTATCTCCGGTCCTCGGTGGCCTGATCGCGTTCGTGCTCTTCAAGTTGATCTTGGCCCTGATCCTCGGACGCCATGCCGCGATCCGCCATGCCCCGTTTTAGTTTTCGTTGTCGGTTTCGTGATGTCACTCTCGATCCTCTGGAAGGGGCTCAAGCACTTGCTCAAGGAGCAGCAGGACATGCTGCCCGGGTGGACGACCGTCGGTGAGAAGATCACGCAGTTGACTCCGTCACTGGGCATCGCCGCCAACACCGCCGCCACCATCGTCGTGCTGGCCTGCAGTCGGATGGGCCTGCCGGTCTCTACCACTCACACCCTCGTCGGTGCGATCCTGGGCGTCGGCCTGGCCAGCGTCGATCGCTCGGTGACCCGCGACATCTTCGGCGGATGGTTGATCACCGTCCCGATAGCCGCCATCATGTCGGCCGTGCTCTACATGATCGCGATTGCCGTGCTCGGCTAGACCGGGTGTGTCGATCGGGGTGTGGAAACACGCATCGATCCAGACAGGCTCAGCCTTCGCCATGCAAGATCCTCGCATCGATACGCTCGCGCGGACACTCCTGGACCACAGCTGCCAGGTGAAGGCCGGTGACAAGATCCTTGTCGAGGCATTCGATCTACCTGACCCGGCCCTGGTGTGTGCCCTGGTGGAAGGCGCCGCGGCACGCAAGGCGATCGCGGTGGTCAGTTGGAAGAGCAACACGATTCTGCGCAGTCTCTACCGCACCGGGACCCCCGAGAGCCTCGGCCTGTGCGGCGAACTGGAACGACACCAGATGGAGCAGATGGACTGCTACATCGGTATCCGTGGGGCCGCCAACAGCAACGGTTTTGCCGACGTGCCCGGCGACCAGATGGACCTCTACCAGGCCCACTGGTGGCACCCGGTTCACAGCGAGGTCCGCGTCCCCGACACCCGCTGGGTCGTACTCCGCTACCCAACTCCCTCGATGGCTCAATCGGCCCACATGAGCACCGCGGGGTTCGAAGACTTCTACTTCGAAGTCTGCACCGCCGATTACGCCAAGATGGCCGAGGATCTCAAGCCGCTGAAAGCCCGCATGGAAGCGGCCCAAGCAGTCCACATCACCGCGCCGGCCACCGACCTCACGTTCTCGATCGCCGATATCCCGGTGATCCCCTGCTCGGGCGGCCGGAACATTCCCGACGGCGAGTGTTTCACCGCGCCGGTACGCGACAGCATCAACGGCAGCATCCGTTACAACACGCAGTCGCTGTACCAGGGCACCATCTTCGACGGGATCGGATTCACCTTCGAGAACGGAAAGATCGTCGAGGCCGACTGCGGCGGCGAAACCGAACGGCTCAATGAGATCCTCGATGCCGACCAGGGGGCCCGCTACATCGGCGAGTGGTCGCTGGGAACCAACAACCGTGTCAAGCACCCCATGCTCGATACGCTCTTCGACGAGAAGATCGGTGGTTCGTTTCACCTGACACCGGGGCAGGCCTACGACGAGGCTGACAACGGGAACCGCAGCCGCATCCACTGGGACCTGGTACTGATTCAGACTCCCGAGTACGGCGGTGGCGAAATCGCCTTCGACGGCGAGGTGATCCGGCGAGACGGCCGGTTCCTGCCCGACGACCTGCAGGGTCTCAACGAGGGCCTCGACTCCGCCTAGCAGGACGGGCCGTCCGACACTCCGGCGAATTCCCTCAGGTTGGCCTCGATCACCGCCTGCGGGCAGCTCCAGACCAGGAAGAACATCGACTCGCGGACGGCCCGTGAGGCCGGGTGCGAGGCGGTGAAGCCCGCCCCCTTGCTTGCAGCCAAGTACGCCTGCGCCGCTCGCAGGGCCAGAGAATTGCTCCGACGACGCAGTGACTCGTTGGTCAACTCGGGAGCCTGGCTGTCGGCAGAATCTTCCGCAGCAGCCAGCAGGTCGCCCACCACCTGATCGCGTTCGACGGACAGCGGATCGACGATCTCTCGGAGTTCGGGCCGCTTCAGGGCCTCGCCGGTCAACCGATCGAGGCTGGCGGAAGCGGCACCCAGGGCCAGGGCCGACGTGCCCAGCGACCCGGTCCCGCCGCGACCGCCACTCTGCATGACGCCATCGACCGGTCCGGCGACCAGCATCGAGCTGTCGACCGACACACCGTCGAGCCGGATCGACGCCGTGCGGGACGAATCGAGAGCCAGCAGGTCCTGCGCGGGCATCACGGTGATCCCCTCGCTGTCCATCGGCACGGCCACCAGCACCTGGGTCCCGTCATCGCAGCTGCCCCCGGTCAGCACCCAGTCGGCCTGGCTGGCGCCGGTGACCCAGGGGACGGTTCCTTCGAGCTCCAGGCGGGGCCCCTCGATCGACACACTCACAGACGGTTTCGAGAGGTGTTGTCCTGATGTGGTCAGGTGCGAAATTCCCACGGTGGCAAACCGGCCGGCCCCGACCAACTGCGGCAGCAGTTCGGCCTTCAACGACTCGTTCTCCGACAGAGCGAATCTCTGGCACGCCGCGTTCCGCTGTGTCAGCACAAACGTAGTCGGCAGGCACTCTCGAGCCAACTGCAGGTACCCCTCGACCAGTTGGCCGCCCGTGAATTCGCTGCCCCCATACTCTCGGGGCACCACCCACCCCAGCACACCGGCTTCACCGAGCACTTCGAGGCTCTCGGACGGCCAATTGCTGGCATCATCCAGCGAGGCCGAGTTCTCCCGCAACATCCGCAGCGGTTCCTCGAACGATCGATCCGGTTCAGGCCAGGTCGACATCGTCAAAGTGACTCCATGAACTCGGTCATTTCTCCTTCGGCGTGAGAGTCACCGACACGTCGAGCCACCGCGACCCCCTCGATCAACACGTCCCGAGCTTCCTGTTCTCGTCCCTCCCCGGCCAGCAACTGGCCCCGCTGGAACCATGCCGGAACGTAATCCGCGTGTTCCTCGACGAGCACCGCCAGCCGGTCAATCGCCTCGCCCGGATTTCCCTCCGAGGCGCACGCCATCGCCACGGCGTAGGCGAGAAAGACGTCGGTTGGATCGGCTGCGAGCAGTTGCTCGAGTTGTTCTCGACTGGGCATTCGGACTGGTCCGATGGTACAGGTTGTCCGGTTGCACCACCTGTCCGTTTGTAACGACCGGACAGTCGCTACAGGCGGTTGATCGGTCCGGGGACTCCCCGTGGGCGTAGCCGTTATGCGTAATCTCCCCGGGGATTTCAAGCGCCCCGGACAAGGTGCCGATCATCTTTATTGCGGAGAACTGATGGAGCGACATATTCCGCGGGCCCAAGGATGGCTGGCCACGTCCCAGAGACCACCCCCGCCGTCCAACTCCTGCAGTTGCTCCGATGAAAATGCCTCCGAAGAACTTCCGGGCCCTGGCCACCCTGGCCGTGTTCTGTTTGTTGACTCCCT
This sequence comes from Planctomycetota bacterium, assembly GCA_963582065.1. GTDB lineage: Bacteria > Planctomycetota > Planctomycetia > Planctomycetales > Planctomycetaceae > UBA8437. The sequence continues at coordinate 52,332 of CAUZRQ010000019.1, forward strand.
GCCTCGAAGCGGGTTCCCTGCGTGAGTCCCCGGCCGTCCGAGCGGTCCGGCGGATCGCTCCCTCGGTGGTCAGCATCAGCAGCGAAAAGACCGTCCCCACCGAGAACGTGCTCTACTCGAAACGTCCGAACCACAAGGTCAGTGGAATGGGCACCGGCGTGGTCGTCGACCGTCGTGGCTACATCGTCACCAACTACCACGTCGTCTCCGGAGTCGACTGGCTGCGGATCACGCTCTCCGACGGCAGCATCCACGAGGCCAGGGTTGTCTCGTTTGACCGCAAGAAGGACCTGGCGATCATCAAGATCGACGTCAAACACCCACTGCCCGAGATGCCGCTGGGAACCTCCAGCGACCTGATGCTGGCCGAGACCGTTTTCGCCGTGGGCAACGCCTACGGCTACAAGGACACCGTCACCCGCGGCATCATCAGCGCGCTGCATCGCGAAGTGGAGGTGAACGAGAAACAGACCTATCACAACCTGATCCAGACCGACGCCAGCATCAACCCCGGAAACAGCGGCGGGCCACTGATCAACATCCTCGGCGACGTGGTGGGAATCAACGTGGCGATCCGGGCCGGAGCGCAGCGAATCGGTTTCGCGATCCCCATCGACGACGCACGTCGTGTGATCGCCAAGTTGATCGCCGTCGACCGCCTCAACGGCACCTGGCACGGGATCGAAACACAAGACGAAAAGAAGAAGGGCTCTCGGCCGCGTTTGCTGGTGACCGGTGCGATCGCCAACAGCCCGGCCGCCTCGGCCGGTCTGAAAACCGGTGACATCATCCTTCGATCCGACAAGCACGCCGTCATTGATGCCGTCGATTTCGAACGATCACTGCTGGATTGCAAGGCCGGCAGCCCGATCATGTTGACGATCAACCGGGCCGGCAAGCAGATGACGGTGAAGCTGGTGTTGGGAGACTCGGACAAGATCTGGCGGGCCTTCGGCATGCGGCTGCAGGTGATCAAGAGCCACGAACTGCAGCAGCGGCACGGCAACGAAGTGCTCGAGCACTACGAAGGTGGACTGCGGGTCACCAACATTCGCAAGGATGGCCTGGCCTATTCAAACGGCATTCGCCAGGGCGATGACCTGGTCGGGCTGCACGAGTGGGCGATGACCAACCGGGAAAACGTCGACTGGGTGCTGGACCATCATAAACTCCGCGAGTTCAGCCCGGTGAAGTTCTGGGTGTTGCGAGAGGGCAAGACGCTTTTCGGGCACCTGCCGGTCTCATCGGACGCCCGCTGAACGAATCGGGACGATAGAATCGACGAGGTCCGGATTCCCTGGAACCCCGCCGTGTCCGTCCCCCCGCCTTCCCCAGCCTCTCGGCCGCCCGCGCGTCCCGGCGGTGAGTTTGCCTTGATCGACTGGATCCGTCGCCAGGCCGGTCCGCACCCGAGACTGGAAATCGGCATCGGTGACGATGCGGCGTCGGTGTCTTGGCCCGGCGCGGATTCGGCACTGGTTGCCGTCGACATGCTGGTCGAAGGCGTGCATTTCACCTGTCCGGAAGCGACACCTGAACAGATCGGCCGCAAGGCGCTGGCCGTCAATCTCAGCGATATCGCCGCCATGGCCGGACGACCGATCGCCGCGGTCATTTCGGTCGCCCTGCCTCGAACCTGGAACGGGGAACCGGCACAACGACTTCACTCCGGCCTCACCGAATTGGCCAGGCAGACCGGGGTGGCATTGGCCGGAGGCGACACCACCAGCACCGACGGCCCGCTTGTGATCAGTGTGACGGTGATCGGCGAATCGCCCCCCGGCGGCCCGGTGCTCCGCAGCGGTGCCCAGCCAGGCGACCGGGTGCTGGTCACCGGCCGTCTCGGCGGCAGCCTCGACGGGCACCACCTGGATTTCACACCACGGCTGGCCGAAGCCGCCGCGCTGCTCGAATCGGGAGGCCTGCACGCCATGATCGACATCAGCGATGGACTGGCCACCGATCTGCATCACGTGCTGCACGCCAGCGGTGTGGGGGCCCGACTGAATGCCGCCGACATCCCGCTCAACGAATTCGCAGAACGCGGACGCGACGGACGGACGCGACTGGCTCACGCGATCGCCGATGGCGAGGATTTCGAACTGCTGTCCGCCGTCTCACCCGGGATCGCAGCACGACTGGTCGCCGATCCACCGTTCGAGACAGCTCTGACCGACATCGGTGAGATCATCGAGGGGAGCGACGTCGACATGCTGATGCCGGACGGACGGATCGTACCGCTGCCACCGCTGGGGTACGAGCACGAGGTCGGCTAGAACTCCCGCCGTTGTCGCGACGAAGGGATGTCCAGACGCTGGCGGTACTTGGTGATCGTGCGGCGGGCCAGCCGGAAACCCTGGGCGGCCAGGGCGTCGACCAGGGCATCGTCGGAGAGCGGCCGCGACTTGTCCTCGTTGTCGATGATCTCCTTCATCTTCAACCGGATGATCTCCCACGCCACGTCCTCACCCTCGGACGTCGTCGTTCCCCCACCGAAGAACGACTTCAACGGAAACAGTCCCCGGGGAGTCTGGATCCACTTGCCATCGACAGCCCGGGACACGGTCGTCACGTGAACGCCAACCACGTCGGCGACCTGTTGCATCTTCAACGGAACGATCGCCTCGCGACCGTCGACCAAGCAGGCGGCCTGGCGGTCAACGATCACCTGGGCCACCCGCCGGACCGTATCGGCCCTTTGTTCAATCGCGTCCAGCAACCACCGCGCCGACTCCTCTTTCTTCTTCAGGTATTCGCGGGTCTTCTTGTCGATACCCGATCCCCGCTGAAGCAGTTCCTGGTAATGACGGTTCAACCTCAACCGTGGCTGGCTCTCGTATTCCGACTCGACCTTCCACTGACCGTCATCGTCAAGCTCGACAACGAGGTCGGGCTTGACCGGACGCACCACCTCGTTCTCGAACCTCCTGCCGGGAAACGGGTCGAGATGCATCAGCACCTCGCTGGCCGCCTTGATCATCTCGATCGTGTAGCCGGTCTTCTTCTGGATCCGCGGCAGACGGTTCTTGGCCAGTTCGTCGAGATGCTCGCTGACCAGGGTGGTCACCACATCTCTCAGCGGAGTCGTCTCGGTCAGTTGAAGCAGCAAGCACTCACGGACATCGCGGGCACCCACACCGCGAGGGTCGAGCTGCTGGATTCCATCGAGCACCTCGAGTGCGTCGGCCCCCGACAGGGGACGACCGTAGACCTGGACGATCTCCTCCAGCGGACTCAACAGGCGACCGTTTCGGTCAAGGTGGCCGAGCAGGTATTCGCCAAACGCCTTGTGATCATCGTCGAGCTCGATCAGGCCCCACTGGTCGAGCAGATGCTCATGCAATGTCGGTGCACGGGCAACCATGTTGGCCATCGCATCGTGATGCCGTTGGCCCACCTCGGCGATCCGATTCGAAGACGGCCGGCCGACCTGGAACAGGTTGTCGTCGGGCCACTCGGGAGCAATCTCGTCCAGCCGCTCGAATCCCTCGGGGTTTCCATTCTCGTCGTCGACGACCAGTTCCTGCTGGTCGACATCCACCTCGGCAGCGGCCTCCCCGCTGTCGATGTCTCCAGGATCACCGGAATCGTCGCCGCCGCTGTCCGCCTCAACCGATCTCGAATCCTCCCCCTCGGTCTCCTCGCCCTCGCCGGTCCCGTCATCACTCTCGACGTCCTCCAGGGTTACATTCTCCTCCTTCTCCTGCTCAATCCTCGCCTCCAGTTCCTCCCGCTGCATCTGCAGAATCTCCATCGACTGGATCATCCGCGGAGCCAGCTTCATCTGCTGGCTCATCTGCTGGCTCATCTGCTGGCCCATACGGACCTGCTGTGAGAATTGCAGTGACATGACCGGTTGGAGAGATGCGTGAGGTGATGAGTTGAAAACGGAGAGAGCTGGGCGTTGAGAACGTTCAGGTCAGAAGGACTGGCGGCCTCGCATGGCGTCGGCGAGCATTTCCCGGTTGGCGAATTCGAGCACGCTGCCGCTGGCGATGCCACGAGCCAGACGAGTGATCTGGACGTCGAGATTGTCCAGGAGATTGGAGAGGTACAGTGCGGTGCCGTCGCCCTCGAGTGTCGGGTTGGTCGCCATCACCACCTCGGTGACCCCCTCCTCACGAACTCGTCGCAACAACGGTTCGATCCGCAACTGCTCGGGACCGATGCCCGACAGAGGCGCCAGGGCACCTCCGAGGACGTGATAGACACCCTCATAGACCCCGGCGGCTTCCAGGGAAACGACATCACGAGGCTGCTCGACCACACACACCACTTGCCGGCTACGACGCGAATTGCGACAGATGGCACACAGTTCGCTCTCGGTCAGGTTGAAACAAATCGCGCAGAACCGGATCGACTCCTTGACCTGCCGGATTGCCTCGGCCAACCCCGTCGCCTCGTCCGGGGGAGTCGCGAGCACGTGATGAGTCAGCCGCTCGGCACTCTTGCGACCAATGCCGGGCAACTTGGCGAACTCGTTGATCAGGTGACCAACCGATTCCCCGTAAGGGTGGTCGGTCGTTTCGAACGTCTCGCGAGCCATCGTCGTGATTCTTGTCGTCGGGCCGGGCCGATTCAGGCCGTCGGCGGATTGCCATCGTTTAATTGTGAAAGGGCATCGGTGAGTCCCGGCATGTCCAGCCCACCGGCCAACTGGTTCATCTCAGCCGCGGCCACCTCGCGGGCCTTCTCCATCGCCTGGTTGGTCGCCGCCACCATGAGGTCCTCGAGCATCTCCCGGTCACCGGTCGCTGCGAGGCTGTCGGAGATCGTGCACGAAATCACCTTCTGGTCTCCTGACACCTCGACCTGCACCATCCCACCACCAGCCGTGCCAGTAACCCGAAGCCGACCCAGCTTCTCCTGCATCTCACCAACCAGGCCCTTCATCTGCGAGGCCTGCTTCATCAGCGACGCCAGGTCGCCCAGTCCCTTGAACATCTCGCCCTTCTCCTCTCTTCGATCCCGAACCGTCGGCCGGCACCTCTCCACAAACCAAGTCGACATCCCCGCGACAGCGTGGCGGGTGACGATGTCAAGAGCAGCGCTGCCGTGCGGTCAACTCTCGGAAGCAGGACGATTGATCGGCACCACCCGTTCGACCGTGGCTCCGAAGACGCTTTGAGCTTCCTCGACCATCGGGTCAGCTTCGACGGTGTCCTCCTCAACCGTCGATGGATCCGCAGTGACCGCCTCAGTTTCCGTTTCCTCCAGAATCAACCTCACCTGCACCACGCCACCGGTCACATCCTGCAGCAACTGTTCCAGCCGCTGCATCACCTCCGGACGCTCGCAGAACTGTTTATGGAAATCATATTCCGCAGGAAAGACGAGATCCAGACGATTTGGTCCGGAAATTGCGATGCGATCGACCCTGTCGATGTGTTCGCGCAGCAGGTCATTGATCTGACCGGTCACCTCACCCCAGATCGTTTCTTCACTCCCCGATTCCAAGGGGGTTTTCGCCACCGACGGCACCTCGGCCACGGCCGGTTCCGCCGCCTGGTCGCCGCCCGGTTCCGACTCCGCCGTGGATGCGGAAATCGGAGCCTCCCGGGACAGTCTCACATCCGGTCCCTGTTCGCCGCCGTCGGCGTCGAGATCGACCGGTGATGCTGCCGGTGACGTCACCGCTGCGGGTGCGGGTGGATCAGCCGTTCTTTTTTTTTGAGAGGTCGGTGCCGGGTCGACAGCTGGAGCGGTTCCATCAGCAAGTTGCTGCAGCCAGGCACCGACGCCGGCAAGCTGTTCGAGCGTGGCGATCCTGACCAGGGCCAGGTCGGCCAGCGCCCGGGATTGCCGCGTCCAACGGGTTCGACTGACAGTCTCGGCCAGCACCTGCATCGCCGCGATCGCCGTCTCGACGCCCCAGCCGGCAGCCAGTTCCCCCAACCGTTTGCCGGCGGCCGGCCCGACACTGCGGACCGTCACATCTTCGGCTCCGGTAGCCTGAACCATCAGGTCACGGCAGCACTCGATCAACTGGCCGAGCAGTTCCTCCTGTTGGGCCCCCGCGGCCAATGCCGTCTCGAAGGCCGCGATCGCCTGGTGGGGCTGCCCGCCCACCAGCGGGTCGACAATCGCCAGCAGCAACTCGTCGGGCGCGGTGCCCAGCAGCCGGTGCACATCCTCGTCGTCGATCCGCTCCTTGCCGAAGGCCAGCAACTGGTCGAACAGCGACTGGCTGTCCCGCATCGACCCGCCGGCTCTCCGGGCGACCAGTTCCACCGCCTCGTCGCTGACCTCGACTCCCTCGATCTCGGCGATTGAAGCCAGACGAGCGGCGATCTGGTCGTTTCCGATCAGGCCGAAGTCGAACCGCTGACATCTCGACACGATCGTATCAGGCAGAGCGGTCGGCTCGGTGGTGCAGAAGATGAACTTGACGTTCTCGGGAGGCTCTTCGAGCGTCTTCAACAACGCGTTGAAGGCCTCGGAGGTCAACTGGTGAACCTCATCGATGATGTAGATCTTGTACTGCGACCGCATCGCCTTGATGCCGACGTTGCGGCGGAGATCCCTGATGTCGTCGATGCGACGGTTCGACGCACCGTCGATCTCCAGCACGTCGACATCCTGCCCGGCAGCGATGCTGGTACAGATCTCGCATTCTTGACAGGGTTGGCCGTCGTCAGAGTTGGGGCAGTTGAGCGTCTTGGCAAGAATTCTGGCCATCGACGTCTTACCGACGCCCCGTGCCCCGGTGAAGAGGTAGGCGTGAGCGACCCGGCCGGTGTCGATCGCATTCCGCAATCCGCCGGCAACGTGCTCCTGGCCAATCACCTCCTCGAAGGTCTGCGGCCGGAACCGACGGGCCAAAACCGTGTAGTGAGTCGACTGCTGGTCCATGCGGCCCGGTGCATCCTGCTGCGGGAGCGAGGGGATCTGGTGGTGGCTGGAGAGGCGGGGGCGAACCGAACAGAGAGGCGCGAAAGGCTATCTCCGCGTGCACCTGAGAGCCAAAATGCTTAGGGCTGCTTCGGTTACGATCTGACCCGGTTCACACGGCCTCACCGCAGTTGGAGATAGCCTCTCGAGCCTCGCCGCGGGCCGCCCGAGTCCGCCACCCGTCTCGCTCCGATTATCCCCGCGTCACCGCCAGCGTCAAGACACCACCTACACCTCCATCCGCACCCAGGCCTCTCGCCGGTATCGCCGCATCAGCAGGACAGTCCGCACCGTCACGTCTCCGCTCATCGCGATCCACGCCCACAGCAACCCGCCCCCCATCACCATCCCCGCCCCCCAGGCCAACGGCAGCCGGACACCGAAGATGCCGACCACGTGAGCCACCAGCGGAAACTTCGTGTCCCCGGCACCTCGCAACGCTGCGGTGTAGACGATCGACAGGGCCAGCGGGAGCTGGAACATCGCGTTGACCCGAAACGGCAGTGTGCCGATTCGGACCACGTCATCAGAAGTGTGCATCAACCCGAACAGCCAGGGAGCCGTCACCAGGAAGACCAGCCCGATCACCACCGCCAGCACCCCGCACTGCCGGGCGGTTTCGTGCCCGGCGTCGATCGCCCGTTGGGTCTGTCCGGCCCCCAGTGACTGCCCGATCAACGTCGCCGCGGCGGCCCCCCAGGCCACGGCCGGCAGATAGGTGATCCCCTCGACTCGCACCCCCACGATATGGGCCGCGAACACCGCACTGCCGCGTCCGGCATCGTCCAGCCTCGCGATGATCATCAGGAACAGGAACTGGCCGGCCCAGGTGATGGCTCCATCCACGGCGGCCGGCCCGCCGATCCTCAGGATCCGCCGCGCCGAATTCCCCCGCACTCGGAGTTGTCTCGGGTCGAGTTTCAGGCCGGTGGTCCCTCGAGCCAACACCACGACGATCAGCAGTCCCCCGCTGAACCTCGCCGCAAGGGTCCCGGCCACGATCCCGTCGATCCCCCACGCCTCGATTCCCCACGACTCGCCGGCCCCGAGCCCAAAGACCAGCACCGTCGAGACGATCACGTTGAGCAGGCTGACCAGTCCGAGAACGACCATCGGGGTCCGCATGTTTCCGCTGCCGCGCAGCGCCGCCGCGGCAGCCAGCGTGACACCGGTGGCCACGTGGCCAACCCCGTCGACCCTGAGGTAATGCACCACGATCCGTCCATCCTCGCCGGTCATCTCCAGCATCCGCGCCATCCACGGCGCCGTCGCGTAGATCAAGGCGTAGACACCCCCCCCGGCCACCGCCGCCAGGGCCAGCGACCGGTTCATGATCCGGTTGGCCTCCACCGGCTCGCCGGCCCCCCGGTGTCGGGCCACCAGCGCCGTGGTGCCCGTGGCGACCAGTCCGAAGAGCATAGAGGCCAGCCAGCCCACGTAGGCGGCCAATCCCACCGCGCCGGTCGCCACCTCGCTGATCCCCTCGATCCGTCCGCTCAGCCAGGTGTCGTAAAGCCCAACCAGGAACCCCAACACCTGCTCGCACAACACCGGCCAGGCCAGCAGCAGCACGGTCCGTCGCAACGGTCCCGACAGCAGCGGATTTCCCGAGACATCAGCCCCGTCCGCCCCGTCGGTCATGCTCGCCGAATCAGGCCGTCAGCAGCCAGCAAATCCACCGCACCGGCAAATCCGGACAACGTGGCCTCGATGTCCTGGTCGGAGTGGGCCGAGGAGGTCGATCCGGCCCAGCCCATCCAGTCGACACCGCACAACAACAATGCACACCGGAAGGCATGACCGAGCGCGTCGTCGAACTTCACGTCCAAACGCCGATAATCACCCCCGTAGGGCACCCAGTCGTCGCCGTCGGGGGCAGGGCCGTCGTAGTCCGGGATGAGCTTGATCGCCGAGAAGTCTCCGTAGGCCACCCACGGGACCCCCTTCTCGGCAAACAGTCCGTTGAGTCCCTGCCGCAACTTCGCCGCCTGCTGGTTGGCCACCCGCGACGGCTCGCCGGTGGCAACCACGTCCAGAGCCGCACAGCCGGCGGCGGCCGACAACGGGTTGGCGTTGAAGGTGCCGGGGTGCTTCATCTTCTTCCCCAGCGTGTTGTCGAACGCCAGCACGTCGAGCAGATCCGCTCGTCCCGCCAGGCAGCCACCCGGCAGGCCACCGGCCAGCACCTTGGCCATCGTGGTCATGTCAGGGACGATCTCACAGAACGACTGGAATCCCCCCTCGTGAACCCGGAACCCGGTGATCACCTCATCGAGAATCAGGATCGTCTCGGATTCGGCCGTGACCTGTCGCAATCCCTGCAGGAACTCGGCACGGGTCGGCACCACGCCCCAGCGGCTGCCGTTGCCCTCGTGGATCACGCACGCCGGCCGGTGCTCCTGGATCGCCGCGGCCGCGGCCTCGAGATCGTTGGGCGGCACGATGATCAGGTCGCCGAAGACACCCTCGGTGACGCCCGGCATGCTGTAGCCCGAGTCGTCGTCGTGAGGCGGTGAGGCGGCGGGGATCAACTGGTCGTGCCAACCATGAAAGTGACCGGCGAACTTCAGCACCTTGGTCCGCCCGGTGACGATCCGGGACACCCTCAACGCCATCAACGTCGCCTCGGTCCCGCTGTTGGTGAACCGGATCCGCTCTGACGAAGGCACCATCCGTTGCACCCGCTCACCCCACTCCAGCTCGAGTTCGTGGCAGGCGCCGGGATGGGTCGACCGGCCAATCTGGCCACGGACGGCTTCAACGACAGCCGGATGGGAGTGCCCCAGCAGCAACGCACCGTGGCCCATCCAGTAGTCGATCAGGTCGTTGCCGTCGCAATCGGTCTTGTGGGACCCCTCGGCATGGTCGACGTAGATCGGGAACGGTTTCAGAAAACGGCTGTCGTGAGTCACGCCGCTGGGGAACAGGCCCACGGCCCGCTCGTACAACGCCGCCGAACTGGCGAACGACTCCCGGAACCGACTCTCGACCTGCTGTGACACCGCTTGGCTCATCGAACCGCTCCTGTTCCCGTTTCGAGCTTTCCGTGCGGACTCACGGGAAAATCACTTCCCGTCGGCTACCGGGACGTTGAAGTCTCCGGCGAGGTTCCGCCAGATCGAGTGGACGTGGTTGGCACTGTTCTGCGTGTTGTTGTACTCGACCAGGAACGTCGGTCCCTGCACGCGGTAGTAGTGGCGTTCGTCCTTCTTCCGACTCCCCCACCAGGCGAAGTAGATGTTCTCGATCCCCGCCTTGTTGATCTCGGCCCGTCGCAGCTTCTCGACATCGGCGGGCATGTTCTTGAGGTACTCGGTCAGCAGGGTCTGCATCAGCTTCTTCTGCGCGGCACCCATCTGCGAAACCGGCAAACCGACCGGTGCCGTGGTTTCCGGCTGGGCGACCCCGCCACCGCGAAGATCATCGGGGGCTTCCTTTGACCGCCAGGCGATCTTCTCCTGGGCGGGCGTGCAACCGGTGAGAATCGAGCGGGCGAGATCTTCCTCGGGACCCAGAACGCGAATCTGGCGACCCGGCCCGGCGTTGATTGTTCCCGGGTTGGCCCCGAAGAACTCGGGCGTGGTCGATGCCAGCTTGCCGTCGACGAAGGTGTAGTTCAACGAGATGTGATGACCCTCGAATCGCCAGCCCCAGCTCCCCGTCGCTGCCGGTTTGCCGAAGACGCTGATGTAGTACTTGCGGGGATCCCGCCGGCCACGACGAGTCTCGCGGTCGCCGCCCTCGAGCAGGTACAGCACTTCCTCGAGGCTCATCACGTTCAGGGTCTGGTCGTAACCGGCATCGGACAACCCGCTCCGCAGCAAGCCCAGCGCCGACCTCAGCGGAGCCCCTTCCAGGTCCTTCACCGGCAGTCCCTTTCGCGGACGCGGGATGAAGTGCCAGTTGAGCCGTTCCTTGTCGCCGAAAGCGAACTGGCACTGCTTGGCCTGCTTCTCGTCGAGCGTCTTCAGGAAGGCCTGACAGGCTGTGGTCATCGCCGCGGCCGACCGAACCTGGTTGTTCGTCCGGGCCAGCAACAGGGATCCGACAACAAACAGGGCCATCGTGGCGGCGGCAAATCTGCGGATGGGCATTGTGAAAATCCTTGAATTGTCTGTTCGTCTGCGGTGTGAGTGAATTGAGCGTGTCTGAAATTGAGTGCGTGGTTTCAACCCGGCGGCCACGCCAACGGACGTCCTCCCAGGACGTGCACGTGCAGGTGATCGACGCTCTGGCCCCCGTCGACGCCGCTGTTGATGACGGTCCGAAAACCGTTCTCCAGTCCCAGGTCCAGGGCAACGCGACGGGCCACCATCACCAGGTGTCCCATCAACGCCTCATCCTCGTCCTCCAACTCGACCAGCGAAACGACCGGCTTGCGAGGAACCACCAGCACGTGCACGGGGGCCTGCGGGCTGATGTCTCGAAACGCCAGACAGCGGTCATCCTCGTAAACGATGTCGGCAGGAATCTCGCCGTCAATGATCTGCTGAAATACTGTCATCGGTGAGTCCGTTCCGCGGCAAACTACCACATCGCCGACCGATTCTCAATTCGTCGACTGGTTGTCCGGTGGTGACCGGTGACCGGCCAGTTGCGTCTCGGCCAGGTCGATCGCCGCCAGCAGCCCGCGGGCCTTGTTGAGTGTCTCCTGGAACTCGGTCTCGGGCACACTGTCGGCGACGATCCCGGCGCCGGCCTGCACGTGGGCGGTCTGGCCCAGCATCACGACGGTCCTCAGGGCGATGCAGGTGTCCATGTTGCCGGTGAAGTCGACGTACCCGACCGCCCCGGCGTAGGGGCCTCGACGGTGCGGTTCGAGTTCGTCGATGATCTCCATCGCGCGGACCTTGGGGGCTCCCGAGACGGTCCCGGCGGGAAGCCCGGCCCGCAGGGCATCGAGTGCCGTGTGGCCGTCGGTGAGTCGACCACGGACATTGGAGGTGATGTGCATCACGTGGCTGTAACGTTCGACGACCATCACGTCGGAGAGTTCGATCGAACCGAACCGGGCGACTCGGCCCACGTCGTTGCGTGCCAAGTCGACCAGCATCACGTGTTCGGCCCGTTCCTTGGGGTCGGCCAGCAGTTCCTCGGCCAGCGCCTGGTCTTCGTCCTCGGTCGCTCCCCGCACCCGGGTCCCAGCCAACGGCCGAATCGTGACCTCGTCGTCCTCGACCCGCACCATGATCTCAGGAGAGCTCCCCACCAGGTCGACGCCGGGCGAGCGGAGCAGGAACATGAAGGGACTGGGATTGACCACCCGCAGGGCCCGGTAGACATCCAGGGGCCGGGCGGTGGTCTCAAGGCTGAGCCGCTGGCTGATGACGACCTGGAAAATGTCACCGGCCCGGATGTAGTTCTTGCACGCCTCGACGGCCGATTCGAATTCGTCCTGTGAGAAGTTCGAGTCCGTCTCGCGGTGACGGGCCCGTTCCGAGTCGAAGTCGGCCAGTTGCAGTTCGTCTCCGGCCGTCCCCAGCCGATCGCACAACTCGTCAACCCGTTGACACGCCCGGAGGTACTCGGCCTCGAGATCCTCCGAATCCCCCCGTGCGTGGGCCACGACCAGTACGGTCTTGTTGATGTGATCGAAGACGATCATGCGTTCGTAGAAGGCAAACGCCATGTCGGGAAGACCACGGTCGTCCTCGGGCGGATCGGGCAGGTGTTCGCTGTAGCGAATCACGTCGTAGCCGGCGTACCCCACGGCTCCGCCGCAGAAACGAGGCAACCCGGGAACGGCCACCGCCTGGTAACGGGCCAGCAGCGACTCGAGTTCGGCCAACGGATCCTCCACCTCGCGAGTTTCACCGGTAGCCATCTCGGGCGGCCGTCCCATCGGGTCGTCCCCGCTGGCGGTCACCCTCACCATCGTCCCATGGGCCTCGATCCGCAGGAACGGATCCGCCCCCACGAAACTGAACCGCCCCACCCGCTCGCCGCCGACCACGCTCTCGAACAGAAAAGCGTTGTCACCCGATTCGATCCGACAGAAGGCACTCACCGGTGTCAGCGTGTCGCTGACCAGTTGTCTGTAGACCGGCACCAGTCGAGCCGATCCGGAGAGATCGGCCAGTTGGGCGAAGGTGTCGAGATCGGGGAGGTGGGCCATCGCTTGGCGGTCGGTCGAGACAACGGGGGGCTTCTCCATACTAGCGGTTGGACCCATCGGCGACACGTCGCTTGACGGAGGAAGGGGCAGAGCTAGAATGACCGGCGCGGCACCCTGTTGATTGGTCTTTTCCAACGCCACTCGCCCGGCCATCGGTTGAATGAAGAAATGCCGCCGTTGCTCGAAGCCGGCCACGTTGCACATCACCGAGATGCGCGAGGGTGGAGTGCATGAACTCCACCTGTGCGAAACGTGTTATCAGGAGTATCTCGACTTCTCAGAAACTCCCGACGACCCCGAAACGACCGATTCCTCGTCGGAGATTGCCATCGAGCTCTCCGGAGACCAGACGCTCGACGAACTCGACCAGACCTCCTGCCCCAACTGCGGGATCAGTTTCCGCGAGTTCCGCAGCCAGGGTCGACTCGGGTGTCCCCACGACTACACCGAATTCGAGAACGAACTTCTGCCGCTGCTGGAAAACATCCACGGCGAAACGCAGCATTGTGGCAAGCTGCCGACCCGCGCGGCCGATTCCAGTCACCGGCAGTACGAACTGATTCGGCTCCGCAAGGACCTGCAGCAGGCGGTGACGGCCGAGGAATACGAGGCGGCCGCACAGTTGCGAGACTCCATCGTCTCGCTCGAATCCGAACTCGGACTCACCGACGACGAAACGACCGATTGACCCTCACCTTTTTCACCCCCCGCCCGAACTGAACCGGGCCCTACACGAGACCCTAGTCGTGGACCTCGACAGCCTGATCCCCGTCAGTGGCTCGTGGCTCAGGGGCACCGGCCCCGACGCCGACATCGTCGTTTCCAGTCGCATCCGGTTGGCCCGAAACCTGGCACGGTTCCCCTTTATCAGCCGGGCCGACGACGACCTGCGAACCGAAATCGAGACGCTGCTGAAGAGCCAGGTGATGGAACTTTCCAGCGCCCCTCCCTTCCATTATCTCGATGTCGCCGACCTGGAACAAATCGACCGGCAGTTCCTGGTCGAACGACAACTGATCAGCCGCGAGCACGCCGACAGCCACGGGTCCCGCGGTGTGGCGATCAGCGAAGAAGAGCACGTCAGCCTGATGATCAACGAAGAGGACCACCTCCGGATCCAAGTTCTCCAGAGCGGCCTGTCACTGGACGGTTGTTGGGACCTGATCCAGCAGATCGACAACCAGCTTGACGAGACCCTCACATTCGCCTTCAACGAACGGCTCGGCTACCTGACCGCCTGTCCGACCAATGTCGGCACCGGGATCCGCGTCAGCGTGATGCTGCACCTGCCCGCACTGGTGTTGACCAAGGAGATCAACAAGGCCTTCAACGCGCTGCACAAGATCAACCTTGCCGTCCGCGGACTTTACGGTGAAGGCAGCCAGGCCATGGGCGACTTCTACCAGATCTCCAACCAGATCACGCTCGGCAAAAGCGAACAGCAACTCATCGACGGGCTCAAGGACGTGATCCCCAACATCATCAAGTACGAACGAAAGGTGCGGGACGAGCTGGTGCGGAAGAACCGGCGAGAACTCCACGACCAGATCTCCCGGGCCTACGGCATCCTGCAGACTGCCCAGACAATCAGCTCCGAAGAGACCATGCAACGGCTCTCGAGCGTGAGGATGGGCATCAACCTGGAACTGATCGACGACCTCGGGATTCCGGCCGTCAACGAACTGCTGATCCACACTCAGCCGGCCCACCTCCAGAAGCTCTACAACAGCGAACTGGAGGTCCGCGAGCGGAACGAGGCACGTGCCACGTTCCTCAGGCGGCGGTTGGCCGAACGTCGAGGCGAGCAGAACTGAGGGGCCGACTAGACCGCCGGTTCGCCGGTGAAGTACGCCGGGGAATTCCCCTCACGCCACTTGATGTTGCATCCCAGGCTCGGCCGTTGTTCCTCGACGACAGCCTGGCCGGAGAGA
>CAUZRQ010000020.1:0-66098 GCA_963582065.1 Planctomycetota bacterium
GGCGGCAAGACGATAGGTCGCCGAGCGGAGGATCTCACGGTGAACCTGCTTGATCGACCAGCCGGTTTCAACAAGTCGCGAGGCCAGCCAATCCAGCAGTTGGGGATGGGTCGGGCGTTCGCCAAGCAACCCGAAGTTGCTGGCCGTTCCCACCAGGCCGCGGCCGAAGTGGTGTTGCCACAGACGGTTGACGATGACCCGGGCGGTGAGTGGGTTGCGTGGGTCCGCTATCGAACGGGCCAGTTCGAGGCGTCCACTTCCGGAAGTGAACGGCGGGGGCGAGTCGCCGGCCAGTGCCTTGAGGAATCTGCGAGGCGCGATCGGACCGGGCTTGCGAAGATTGCCGCGAAGGGCGATTCGCATGTTGTCGGATCCCGTGTCGCGGACGGAGTGGGCTCGAGGAAACTTGAGAGATGCGGTCTTGTACGTTTTGGCCAGGCTCCTGTTGATGCTGGCGATTCGGGATTTGTTGTCGTCCGTCTTGGCGGCTTTGAGCTGATTCTTCAGCGAGGAGATCCGGCTCTGAATGGCTTCGAATTCAGTGAGCTCCGTTGGTTTCACCAGGACCAGTTCGTCGACATAGCCGGTGTTGTTGAAGACACCGGCCAGCGAATAGTAGTCGGCCGTGGGGATGGGGTCGAACTTGTGGTCGTGGCAACGTGCACAGGAGACGGTCAGTGCGAGGAAACCGCGCGTGACGGTGTCAACGCGATCGTCGAGCGTTTCGGCCTTGGCGATCGCGACTCCATCGGGAGTACCACCGTCGTCCTGGTACATCATTCCCAGGGCCAAGAGACCAACGGCGACAGCACCGTCGAGGCGGTCTTCGGCCGGCAGCAGGTCGCCGGCAAGCTGGTGGATGATGAACTGGTCGTAGGGCAGGTCCGCGTTGAGGGCATCGACCACCCAGTCGCGGTATCTCCATGCATGGGGCAGCGGCCGATAGTAGTACTCGGTCCGCAGCTGGTCGTCGGCGTAGCGGACGACGTCCAGCCAGTGACGTCCCCATTTTTCGCCGTAAGCCGGGCTGGCCAGCAGTCGCTCGATGAGCTGGTCCCAGGCACCGGGTCGTGTGTCGGCCAGGAAGGCGTCGACGTCACGGACGGTGGGAGGCAGGCCGGTGAGATCCAGTGTCACACGTCGAATCAAAGTCCCGGATGTCGCCGGACCAACCGGGTGCAATTGTCGAGTTTCGAGGCGTGCGAGAATGAAGAAGTCGACCGCATTTTGCGGCCACGTGGTGTCGCGGACTTCGGGCGGAGACGGACGCAGGGGCGGTTGGAAGGCCCAATGAGCCCGTCCGCGTTCCCAGTCGATTCCGCCGGCGGGGGCAACGGGGGGGATGGCCGATCGTGGATCGGGAGCCCCCCTGGCGATCCATTGCCGAAACAGCTCGATTTCGGCCTTTGGCAGCACCCCGTCGGGTGGCATGGCGAGATCTTCGTCAACATATTGGACCGCTCGCATCAGGCGGCTGTCGGCCGGTTTTCCGGCCACGATGGCCGGACCGGAATCACCACCCTTCTGCCAGGCGGGTCGGGAGTCGAGTCGCAGTCCCCCCTCGATTGTCTCGGCCTTCGACGAGTGGCAGGCAAAGCATCGCTTGACGAGCAACGGGCGGATGCGGGACTCGAAGAAGTCTCGATCCTCAGGTTTCAGCGGCTCGGCAGCACTCACGCCGGGACCGAACGCGATCGTGGCTGCGAAGCCGGCCAGGAACATCCAGTGGCGAAATACGGGCATGGCGAAGGAGACCGGGGAAGAAGCCAAGTGCGAGGATACACCAACAGAAGTGGCTACCGGAAGATGGACTCGCGGTCGCCGGGCGGAAGTGGTGGGCCGGGCGGCCAGCAGGTAGGATGCCATCTGTCGGCGGGGACCCGGCAACCGAAACGTGGTGTCAGGGAGAGCACGATGACCTGTCGTTGTGTTGTTGCGGTGTGCATGGTGTTGTTTGCCTCAGGAGACGACACGGTGGCCGAGGAGCAAGCGGGACGTTCGGTGCGGGTGGCGGCGGTGTCGTTCGTGCCCACGAAATTTGACCTGGCCGGGAATGTCGCCCAGCTCGAGAAGATGTACCGCCAGGCGGCTGCCGGCGGCGCCCGCATAGCCGTTGCCCCGGAGGGGATTCTCGAGGGCTATGTGGTCAACGAGATCATCGCCGGACAGGCCGAGGCCGAGGCAATGAAGCAGGTGGCCGTTTCTATCGACTCTCCCACCATCAAACGGTTTCGGCGGTTGGCCAAGGAACTGGACATGTGCCTGGTGTTCGGGTTTGCCGAGCGAATCAAGGATGACGTGTTCAACTGTGCCGTGTTCATCGACGACGACGGTGAGATCTGCGGCACGTACCACAAGATGCAGTTGGCCGAGGGGTATCATTCCAGCTGGTGGTTCAATCGCCTGGGTCGGCGCAGTCGAGCCTTTGACACGCCGCTGGGTCGGTGCGGCATCCTGATCTGCAACGATCGCTGGAACCCGCGGCTGGCCGAGATCCCCTCGCTCGACGGCGCACAGTTCCTGGTTATTCCCTCGTTCGGATCTCGCTCAGCCGCCCAGGACCAGGCAGTGCTCAGCCGGGGTCGTGAGAATGGACTGCCGGTAATCGAGGCGAACGTGGGCGTCACCCTGGTCGTCAATGACGGCAAGATCACCGCAGTGGATCGCAAGGAGCACGGCATCACGTACGGGACGATCACCGTTGGCCCGAAGGTGAAACGCGACCGGAGCAAGCGAAACGAGGTCGAACGGGCGTTCCTGGAGTGGCGACGGACCGAGATGGTCCGCCGCTACAAGCGGACGCAGGATCGGCTGAAGAAGTCGAAGGCAAAGTGATTCGCCGCCAGGCTCAGTCCACCTCGGCGCACATCACCCAGATCGGGGTTCCGCCAGTCTTGTAGACTTTGATCGGCTCGAGTTCCCCGGTCTTCCTGTTGATTCGGTAGGTGTGCAGATCGTCGCTGCGTTGTCCGCACGCGAAGAAGAACTTGCCCTCCAGGTCGATACAGGTGGCCCGGGGATGGTAGCCGGTGGCGTAGTGACCCACGACCTTCATGTCGCCGGTCTTGGAATCGATCGCGACGGCGCACAGCGTGTCGTCGGGCTTCTGGCCGTCCTTGAGTTCCGCTGAGCACCGGTTCGACACGTAGGCGAAGCGGCCGTTGGGGGTGATCTGGATGTCGGCGGCGTGGCTCGAGTTCGTGTGCCCGGGTGGCAGAGTCGAGAGCGTTGCTTTGCGCGTCAGCCGCCCGGTCTTCTTGTCGAACGCCCACGACGTGATGCCGCCACCGTTTTCGTTCGACGTGTAGCCGAACGGCAGCTTGGGGTGGTGCTTGTAGTGGCGAGGCTCATGGTAACGATGGTCCTTATCGGGACCCTCGACAAACGGGGGGCTGTTGGGCGTCAACGTGCCGGCCTTGGTGTCGAGGATGAACTGGTAGAGCTTGTTGGGCGCAGTGTGGGGTACGTAGACGTAACGGCCACTGCGGTCGAGTTCGATGCAGTGCGCGGTCTTCTCGGTCTTGATGTGGGCGAGCAGTTTGGAGGTGGCAATTCCATCGACGATGCGATACATGGTCACGTCACCCGCTCCGTAGTGAGCCGCAAGCAGGTAGCCCCCGCTGGGATCGACCTGGATGTAGGGTGGGCGGGAGGTGATCGTGGCGGTGTCGAGCAGCTTCAGCGTCCCGTCCTTGCTGCGGCGGAAGGTTGCCACGCCCGCGGCGTTACCCTTCAGGCCGGTCACCGAGGCGTAGACGAACTTCGTGTCGGGCGAAAAGGCCATGGCGCCGCCGTTGCCGGGCAGATCGACGGAGAACTCCTTGGCCAGCAGTCCCGAGTCGTCGTCGATGCTGTAGGCGACGATCGTCTTGTCGGCTGTCGAGGCCAGGTAGAGAAGCTGGTCGTCGGCGGAAGTGGACTGGGTGGGGATGGTCATGGTGATCGTCAACAGGGTCAGGGTGAAAAGGCGCATCTGGGCACTCCGGGGGATCGTCCTGGTTGGGTTGACGCTCATTGCACAGCGATCGACGGCCCGACGCAAGCGTTGGGCCGCGGCGGGTCAGGAAGCCGGCAGCGGACGACTGCGCAGTACCAGGGCTCGCCGGGGCGACTTGCGATGGACGGCAAGCAGGTAGAGTCCGTCTTTGTATGTGACGGCGTAGTCGGCCTGCAGGTCGTCGATCGTCTCGTCGGGCCGCGCGGGGAAGTCGAGTCGCGAGAAGGCCTTGCGGGCGGGGTCGAACACGGTCCAGCGGCCGATGAAGTGGTGTGGCTGACCGTCTATCGATTTGTTGCCGCCGACCCAGGTCGAGTGGTCAAAATACAGATGGTCACCGAATCGGTGTGCACCGCTGAGATAGCCGTACCACTTGCGGTGACCCGGGACCGGCAGCGGATCGCCCCAACGTCCAGTGGATGCGTCCAAAGGGAACAGACGGCCATTGAACATGTCCGACACGTAGACGGTTGACTTGTCGACGACCCCGCCGCCGACCACCGTCGTGGCAGACTTGCCGGGGCAACGGAAATGGCCGTTCCACCGACGGCGTTCGATGTCGAACCGGATCACGTCGTTGCCGTTCCAACTCGATCCCCAGTACTCCATCCGGCCGGGGTCGACAAACATCATGTAGGCCGTGTTGCTCAGGCGGTACGGGCACTTGTGAAACGTGCCGCGGTGCTTCTGCGTGTCCCACAGCAACACGCCGCCCTGCTTGGTGTCGTAGAGGCAGAGTTGTGGTCGTCCGGGGACGAGATGCCCGCCGTAGACGCCCGGTGAGGTGTGGGGAAAAACGTGCTGGGTGACACGCTTTCGAGATCGGTCCCACACCCACAGGCGGCCCAGGGACGGCGTGCACAGCAGCAGTTGATTGCCGACGGCCACTGGCCAGAGGTGCAGTCCTTTCCACTGGCGGCCGGTCACCTGTGCCAGGTCGTGACGGTGGACGGATCCGGTGGGGGCGTGGTATTGCCAGAGTGTGCCGTCAAGCGGGCTGGTCCAAATGTGACCTTCGTCGTCGGCCGAGGGTTCGTGGAAGCGGCTCGGAGCCGTGCCGATATCGTGGCGGTGGAAGACCGGAGTCTGCACGTCTCCGCGGCCACGGGTGGAAAGCGGGCCGGCTGCGGCTCTCGGGGGTGAGCAGAGCGTCAGCGATCCGGCCAGCGAGGCAGACAGGAAGTCGCGACGGGTGGTCGGTGGAAGCGGGGACAGCGTCATGCATTCGCCTAACCGATCACGCCGTCGAGCACGTCCCCGCCGATATCGGTCAGCTGCCGCAGACGGCCGGCGTGGAGATAGCGGAGTTGATCGTCGTCGAGGCCCATCAGGTTGAGAATTGTCGCGTGGACGTTGCGGACGGGAATCTGTTCCTCAGCAGCGCGTAGCCCAAACTCGTCGGTGGCTCCAACGCGGGCCCCACCGCGGACGTTGCCGCCGGCCATCCACATCACCAGGGCCCACGAGTTGTGCTCTCGCCCGGGCCGGCTGCCCAGTCCCCCGTTGACAAACGGCGTGCGCCCCATTTCCGAGGCCCAGACCACAAGTGTTTCCTCGAGCAGGCCACGCTGGTCGAGATCGGCCAGCAGCGCAGAGACCGGCTGGTCGACCTCCTTGCTGTGGCGGATCATGCGTCCGCGGACGTCGCCATGGTCGTCCCAGCTGAAAGCGTTGTTCTGGACGCCGTGTATCAGCATCGTGTAACGGACACCGTGTTCGACCATCCGCCGCGCCAGGAGGCATTGCCGGCCGAAGGCGGCTGTCGAGGGGTTGTCGAGACCGTAGAGCTGCTGGATATGCCGCGGCTCGCGAGACAGGTCGACGACACCCGGTGCGCGGGCCTGCATGCGAAAGGCAAGCTCGTAGGCGTTGATCCGGGCTTCGAGGTCGCTCGCGTCGCGCCGCTGCCGGAGATGGCGGCGGTTGAGGAAGGCGAGCAGGTCAAGTTCGTGTCGTTGTTGCGGCCGCGAGAGACCCTTGGGGCGGGCGAGATTGAGGATGGGGGTGCCGGTGGGACGAAGCAGTGTTCCCTGGAAGGCCGAGGGCAGGTACCCGTTGGCCCAGACGGCGGCTCCGTTCATCGGGGCTCCCCGAGGATCCTGGATCACAACGTATCCGGGCATGTCCTGGTTGCCGGTGCCCAGGCCGTAGGTCATCCACGAACCGACCGACGGGCTGCCGGGAAACTGGCTGCCGGTGGTCACGTGCAGCGTCGAGGGCCCGTGGTTCTGGTTGTCGGTCTTGATGCCGTGAATGAACGCCAGGCGGTCGGAGTGTTCCCGGAGGTGAGGAAACAGCTCGGAGAAATGGTGGCCGCACTCGCCGTGCTGCTTGAACTTGAAGGGGCTGCCGACGATCGCGTGAGGAAAGGTGAGTCGCCCCTGGAGTTCGCCGGTGAGGTTGGGGATGCGGTTGAGCGGCTTGCCGTGGAGCGTGTTGAGCAGTGGCTTGTATTCGAAGGAATCGACCTGGCTCACGCCCCCCTGCATGAACAGGAAAATGCAGTGCTTGGCGTGACGCGGCATGTGAGGCGCCTGGCCGGCCAGCGGGTTGGACAGTTTTCCATCACTGCGAGCCTCGTCGGCCGCCAACCCGGCCAGGGCCAGCGTGCCCAGCCCGTTCCACGATCGCGACAGGAAATCGCGACGCGAGGCGAACGAACGGCCGGCTGTTGATTGGTCTTGCATGGTGAGATGTCAGTCGATGTAGATGAATTCGTTGCTGTTGAGAAGCACGCGGCAAAGGCCGACCAGGGGGTCGGAACTGGCCGACTTGAGGAACCGGCCGAGACGCGCAGCTTCGTCGGTCGACGGGTGCCGGCCGTAGGCGACCTGGAAGGCGAAATCGACTTGTGCGGCCCTGTCGTCTCCGGCCTGCTTGCGGATCCGCCTGGCGAAGTGGCGGGCCTCCTGGTTGACGAATCGCCCGTTGTACATCGCCAGGGCCTGCAGCGGCGTGATCGAGGCGCGGCGCTTGGGGCGAGATTGTTCGCAGACCAAAGCATCGAACGCCTGCATGAAGGGCATGCTCAGCGACCTTTGCTGGTAGATGTAGATGCTCCGTTTGCGGCTCCGGTGGTCGTCGTGAGTGAACCACTTGCTGGAGTTCCATTTCACTCGTTCACCGACGTCGTCGGGGAGCATCGGAAAGATGGGCAGACCGTAGTGTTCGGGGTTCAAACGCCCGCTGGCGGCCAGCACGCTGTCTCGGACAGCCTCGGCCTCGAGGCGACGCCGACGGAAACGCCACAACAGGCGGTTGCTCGGGTCGGTGCGGTCCGCCCGAAGATTGTCGACGAGCGAACCCTGGCGAAAGGTGGCCGAGAGCACCATCAGGCGGTGCATTCTCTTCAGGCTCCATCCACCGTCGGTGAAGTGACGCGCCAACCAGTCGATCAACTTCTCGTGGCTGGGGCCGACCTTCAGCGTGCCGAAGTCACTGGGCGTGGCGACGATTCCCTGGCCAAAATGCCAGTGCCACAGTCGGTTGACCATCACACGGGCTGTCAGGGGGTTGTCCTTGCTGGCGATCCACTTGGCCAGGGCCATCCGGCGGCTGCGGGTCGGCCAGCGTTTGAAGGGATCGAGGCGGATGGTGGCTGGCTTCTGGTGGCCGGTGATAGCACTGAGGAAACCCGGTTCGACGACCTCCCCGGGGTTGTTGTATTCGCCACGCAGCATCACTCGCGATGTGGGGACGCCCGGCTCGTAGGGCGGGCCGAAGGCGTGTCGCAGCGACATCGCCACCGGCTGGAGTCGTTTGATGTCGCCGGGGATTGCTCGTTGCCGGATCGAGAGCATGCGGTAGCGATGTCTTTCGTCATCGGTGATCTGGGTCGCCAAGGGATCATTGATGAGAGCGGCCAGGGACTGGGACTTGCGGGCCGACGGGTAGACGGCGGTGCTGAGAAACTGCCCTGCCCCACCGATCTCCAGTCCGTAACCCTCGCCCTGGTGAGTAGCGGAAAAGACCGTGACGATCGTCCCCCGCTGGTCGGCGAGGAATCCTGCTCGTTTGAGATCGCTCTTGAGGAACGATCCCTTGAAGAGCACGGCGGCGGCTTTTCGTTTGCCGAGGGTCGAGAGACGTGGCTGGAGTGCCTGCGACGACTGCGACAGGGTCAGCCCGGCGACGCGGTCGATCCAGCGGGCAACCGACGAGTCGGTCTTGGGATTGGGCGTGGCGGGGTCGGCATCGAGGTCGGCGGCGTCGAGCCAGAGACGGAGGCCCTTGGCGGGTGGAGATGCATCGGCCGGGCCGGCCGAGTCGTACTTGTGACGGATCCAGACGTGCAACCGAGATCGTTCCGCGTCGCTCAGCGAATGGTCGTAGACCAGGATGTCACCGAATCCGCCCTCGTGGCCGGCCTTCAGCGGATTGCCGCTGCCGTTGGTGTGCTGGCCGAGGGTGATGTGCGTGGGGCCGGTGAGGTCGCCGAACCAGTGCCCCTGGTTGCTGCCCGAGAGAGAATCGACACGCTTGGCCGCCCGGTTGTCGGTCTCGAAACGCCAGTTGGATCCGTTGGAACTGACGAGGACCGTGTGCCGGTTGCCGTCGGAGACCGGGGTGCTGTCGAAGAAGTAGTTGTTGCCCAGGTTGCTGCCCATCGACTGCAGGGCAAAACCGGCCGGGGAGACGATTCGCTTGCCCAGAGTCTTGGTCAATTCCGCAAGTTCGTGTTTGACCGTTTCGGTCTCTTTCTGCAGTGCGGCCAGCGTCTGTTTGGCCCAGGTGTCTTCGCCCTTGCGATAGAACTTCGCCGGCAATGCTCCGCCGATCTGGAACCCGTCGCCCCTGAGGGGAGGTGGGATGGCGACCGTCGCGAAGAAGGCCTTCATCCGGTAGAAGTCCTCGGTCGGGATCGGGTCATGCTTGTGGTCGTGGCACTTCGCACAGCCGACAGTCAGGCCAAGGAAGACGGAGCCGACGGTTGCGGTGATCTCGCTGAGCATCTCGTGTCGGGTCTCGTCGCCTCGCGGCTCGGTGAACGGAGCCAGTCTCAGAAAGGTCATGGCCACGACACGTTCGGGTTGCGGCAGCGGCAGTTCACCTGCCCCGAGCACCTCGGCGAACTCGTCTCCTGCAAGTTGCTCCCTGATGAACAGGTCGTAGGCCTTGTCCCGGTTGAGGCTGTCGATGACGTAGTCCCGGTACCGCCATGCATGGGGCAGGTCGGGATCACCCTCGTAGCCGGCCGTGTCGGCGTAACGGGCCACGTCGAGCCAGAAGCGGGCCCACCGTTCGCCGTGTCGCGGGTCCTTCAGCAGGCGATCGACCACGGTTTCGTAGGCTCGAGGCGACTTGTCGTCGAGGAACGCCTGTCGCTCGGCGGGACTGGGCGGCAAGCCGATGAGGTCGAAGTAGACGCGGCGAAGCAGGATCTCCCGCGATGCCGCCGCGGCCGGTGCCAAGCGGTTGGATTCGAGCCGCGCCAGGATGAAGCGGTCGATCGGGTTGCGGCACCACGAGTCGTTCGAGACGGCGGGGGGCTGCGGGTTGCCGACTGGCGTGTACGGCCAGTGTTTCTGGGCCACGAGGGGCTGTGCGAGGCCCAGCATGGCGAGAAGGAATGGGGCAAGCCGTGTCATCGGGTGGGCCGGCATCGTGTGGGACCAGGGGCCGCTGGGTGGCGTCAGACTACCGATACCCATTGTCTCTCGTAGAATGCGTTGAGATCAATCTGAGGTCCGAGTGGACCCGGGGATTCGTGGACAGCAGCGAGGAGAAGGGGATGCGCTACGGGGATTGTCGCTGGGTTGATATCGACGCCATGGACAAGGACGGTGTGGTCGTCGTGTGCCCGATCGCCGCACTGGAACAGCACGGGCACCATCTGCCACTGCTGACCGACACCTACCTGGCCACCGAGGTGGCCGAGCGCGTCGAGCAGGCGGTGCCCGACAAGGTGTTGCTGACGCCGACATTGTGGGTCGGAGCCTCAGATCATCATCTCGATTTTCCCGGCACGATTTCTTTGCCCAATTCGCTCTATGTCGAAGTGATCAAGAACGTGGTTCGGTGTTTCGTGCGGGCCGGGTTCCGACGGATCCTGTTGCTCAACGGTCACGGCGGCAACATCGCCCCGGGCACTGTGGCGATCACCGAACTGGCCAACGAGTGCGACGAGGTCGACGGGTTGTTGCTGGCGTTGTCGAGTTACTGGGAACTGGCCGGATTCAATTCCGAATCGACCTCGTTGGAAACGCCGATGGTTTCGCACGCCTGCGAATACGAGACGTCGATGATGCTGGTGGTCAACGGTGAGACGGTGCATGCCGACGAGGCGAGCGCGGGGGTGCCGGTCATCGACACGCCGTTCTACCATTCGGAACTTGGCGGTCGCGTGACTGTCGCCGGCCGGTTTCATCGTCTCAGCCCCACCGGGGCGATGGGGTCGCCGGAGTTGGCGACGGCCGAGAAGGGCGAGGAACTGCTGGGCCTGGGCGCGTCGGAAGTGGTGAAGTTCATCGAGGAGTTTCTGGGATGGGATCATCGGGTCGTCTTGAAACCCTGATCAGTGTGGGGTTGGTGCTTGGAGTGACCGGGATGGTGCTGGCAGCACCGCCGTTGCGGACCAGTGACGGTCTGTTCGACGCGTCGCAGCCGCGGACACTGGGCCTGGCGAAGTTGGAGCTGGAGGAGACGGTCCTCTACAAGGCGACCGCGCAGACATTTCGCTTCTGCCATCACCCGAACCTGGTCCGCCGCGGCGATCGAGTGCTGTGCATGTGGTCCAACGGTCGAGTCGGAGAGGATGAACCCGGGCAGAGAATCCTCTACTCCACCGCACATGTTGACCGCCTGGAAAAGTGGTCGCCCCCTCGAGAATTGGCCAACGATGCGACCGGCCGAGGTGCCTGTGTTGCGGCCGGCTGGCTGGTGAACGGTCCGACACTCATCGCATTCTACACCGTTACCGGGGGTACGAATTTCGATCCGCGTACTGCCTTGTGGGCGAGATCCTCGACGAATGGTGACACGTGGTCAGTTCCACAGCGCGTGATGCCGGGGTTCTACATTGCCGCTCCGGTGACCCTGGCCGACGGCAGCCTGCTACTGGCTGGTGAACACGTCGGTGATGCACGGGGATCCGGAAGAATGTCGCTCTATCGCACCCGGCAGCCGAATGGCCTGGGCGGGTGGGTCACGGCAAAGATTGCCCCCGGTGACCTGAAAGTGTTTGGTTACACCGAGCCGGCGCCGTATGTGCTAGGTGATGGCCGTGTTGTGTGTCCGTTCCGAAACTACAGCGGGACATTGTTTGCGAGCGAAAGTCGCGACGCCGGGCTGACATGGACCGCGCCGGAAAAGACCAATTTTCCGGATTCGCTGGCACGGCACGCCACCGGTCGTTTGCCCGACGGTCAGTATTTCCTGGTCAACAATTCGTCAGCGAAACGGCTCGACAGGTCAATTCTCACCATCGCGCTGAGTCGTGATGGACGGTTGTTTGATCGTGGGTTTGTCGTCAAGAACGAACCGGCAGCCAAAAGATTCGACGGCAAGCACAAGCTTGATGGATGGCAATATCCCCATGCCGTGGTTGTCGGAGAGACGTTGCTGATCGCCTATTCAGTGAACAAGGAAGACGTGCACCTGGCACGGATCCGGTTGCAGGCTCTGGGCCGAAAGAAGTAGAACGCCGATCAGCGGCCGGCACGCGCCTGGCACGAGAAAGGCGAACGAACGGGCTGGTTCAGGGGATTCAGTTCGCCCTCACGAGTAACAGAAAATGATGATACGGGTCCTTGTCATCGCGGCGTGGCTTGCCGGATGTGTCGCCGCTCCCGCTGCCGAGCCATCGAAGCTGGAAACGGAATTTCGGAAAACGGTGCGGCCGTTTCTGGCTCGTTTCTGCACGGGCTGTCATGGAAAGACCAAGCCGAAGGCGGACTTGTCTCTGGCGGGTTGGCAATCGCGGCAGGCCGTTGCTGCCGATGCCCAACGACTGGAGTTGGTCCTGGAGAAACTGGTTGCCAAGGCGATGCCACCGAAGAAGGCGGAGCCCCGCCCCAGTGATCTGCAGCGACAGGTGGTGATCGAGTGGATCAGGCGATTGCGGCGCGAGGAGGCCGATCGCAATGCCGGTGATCCCGGTTCGGTACTGCCGAGACGACTCAGTAACTCGGAATACGATTACACGATCCGCGACCTGACCGGTGTGGACATTCGCCCGACTCGCGAGTTTCCGCTGGATCCGGCCAACGAGGCCGGTTTCGACAACAGTGGCGAGTCGCTGGCCATGACCCCTGCGCTGTTGAACAAGTACCTGGCGGCCGCCCGCCACGTGGCTGACCACCTCGTGATGACCCACGACGGTGTGAGGTTTGCCCCACATCCGGTGGTCACCGACACCGATCGAGACCGGTACTGCGTTCAGCGAATCGTCGACTTCTACAGGCGTCAGCCGACAGATGTCGCCGTGTACCTGGAGGCCGCCTGGCGGTTTCGGCATCGGGGTCTGCTGGGACGAGCAAAGGAGACGATTGGCTCGGCTGCCCGGACGGCAGGAGTCAGTGAGAAGTACCTCGGGACGCTGCTCGGGTTGCTGTCGGATCCGAAGAACCCCGACGGCCCGGTTGAAGGGCCAACGGCCGAGCTGCGAAAGCGTTGGCGGGCGTTGCCGACACCGAGAAAGAGTGGGCCGAAGGTGGCCGAGAAGGGTTGCGCCGTGTTGGCGAAATGGATTGTCCAGGAGCGGCAGAAGTGGCAGGTTCCGGAATTCAAGATCGTAGTCGAGGTGATTCAGCGGGGATCACAGCCGGTGGTGCTGCTGAAAAACCGCACGATGGCGGCGAACCGGCTCAAGGGCAATCTTCCCGAAAACCCAGGCAAGGACCCGAAGGTGGCGGCCTTGCGGGAATCGGTGAAAACCTTCTGCGCGGTGATTCCCGACACGTTCTACGTTTCTGAACGTGGACGGGTGTTCCTCCCGAAGAAAGACCGCAACAAGGGTCGCCTGCTGAGCGCGGGTTTTCACCTGATGACCGGTTACTTTCGTGACGACATCCCGCTGTACGAGCTGGTGCTCGATGAGCAGGGACGTGCCGAACTGGATCGACTCTGGAGTGAACTGAATTTCATCACGCTGGCACCAGTCCGCCAGTTCCGCGATTACGTCTTTTATGAGCGAGCGGAGACACGGTTCATTGAGCCCAAGGAATTTGACTTCGCGCGTTCGGAGGACAAGGACCTGACGTCCCCGGCCAAGATGAAGCGTCTCACTGATCTGTACATCTCCGTCGCAGAAACCCGCAAGGCGCCGCCATTGGAATTGCGGGAGATCAGGCACCATTTTGCGGCGATGTCCAAGACGATCCGGAAGTTGGAGTCGACACGTCTGGCGGCCGAGCCAAAACAGTTGCAATCGCTACTGCGACTGGCAGCTCGGGCCTATCGCCGACCGTTGCAGTCGGTCGAGCGAGAAGAGTTGCTCGCCTTCTATCGGGAATTGAGGGCCCGTCATGAACTTGCACACGAGCCGGCTGTGCGAGATGTGGTGGTCGCCTTGCTTGTCTCGCCCCTGTTCTCCTACCGCGTGGTGCGGCCCGAACCCGGGCGGACGACCCACCGCCTGGATGGTTACGAGTTGGCGAGCCGGCTGAGTTATTTCCTTTGGTCGAGTCTTCCTGATCGCGAGTTGTTGCAGTTGGCGGGCTCGAACCGGCTGGCGCGGCCGGACGTCCTGAAACAGCAAGTCAACCGCATGCTGGCGGACCCGCGTTCGGCGGCCCTGGCGGCGGAGTTTCTCGGCCAGTGGCTTGGAGTGCGCCAGTTCCAGCAATTCAACGGGGTCGATCGGAAACGGTTCCCCTCCTTCACGAGGGAATTGCGACAGTCGATGTACGAGGAACCGTTGCGGTATTTCAGCGACCTGTTGAGGCGGAACGGGTCAGTCGTGTCGCTGATCTCAGGTCGGCACGCGATTGTGAACGCCAGTCTCGCCAGGCATTACGGTCTGCCGATCCCGGACGCTGTGCCTTCGGGTGACTGGTTTCGTGTCGAAAAGGCCTCCGGACACGGTCGCGGTGGCTTGTTGCCGATGGGAGTGTTTTTGACCAGCAACTCGTCCGGGTTGCGGACCAGTCCGGTTCGCAGGGGTTACTGGGTTGTCCATCGTCTGCTGGGTGAGCATATTCCCCCGCCCCCCCCGAAGGTCCCCGATCTGCCTGCCGATGAAACGGATCTCGGTGATGTGACGTTACGGCAGTTGCTTGTCAAGCATCGAAAGTTGGCCGCCTGTGCCGTGTGTCACGCCCGTTTCGATGCATACGGGCTGGTCTTCGAAGGCTATGGACCCGTTGGTCGGCGACGGAAAGTCGATGGTGGCGGTCGGACTGTTGACGTTCGCGCTGAATTTCCTGACGGAAGCCGGGGAGCGGGATTGCCAGGCCTGCGACGACACCTGGTCGAAAATCGCCGCGGACAGTTTGTCGACAACATCGTTCGCCGCCTGTTTGCCTACGCCCTTGGCCGTCGGCTGATGTTATCGGATCGCCGGGGAATTGAGCGGATGACGCGATCGCTGGAAAAAGACGGGTTTCGTGTGCGAGGACTTATCGAGGAGATTGTCTTGAGCCGGCAGTTTCTCGAGAAGCGAGATCGAGACTTTCAGGTCGCGCGATGAGGTGCGGGTGATCGCCTCGAGCGGCTTACTGCCCCGGATTGCCGCTGCTGCACAAAGCGACTGTGCTATAGTACTCGCCGAGCCGGAAAGACTTGCCGGAGCCGATAGCCGATGACTGTCGAGACGACCCGTTCACATCGACGTGCCTTTCTTCGCGGTGCCGGTGTGACGATGGCACTGCCATGGCTTGAGTCAATTCCCACGCTCGGGGCTCCGGCCAGCCAGTCGGGGAGCATGTACCCGAAGCGGTTTGCTGTGCTGTTCATGGCCAACGGTGTGAACCCCGATCACTGGTGGGGGCGTGAAACCGAGTCGGGGCTGGAGTTGGGCAAGAGCCTGAAGCCTCTGGACCCGATTCGCAAAAAGGTCAATGTCATCCACGGGCTGTTCAACAAGAACGCGACCGGCGTGGGCGTTCATCCCGGCCAGACCGGCAATATTCTCTCCGGCGTCTCGTTGCAGAAAGGCGCGGTGATTCGGGGCGGGGTCAGCGTTGACCAGGAGGTGGCGCGGCGGTTCGAAGATCAGACAATTCAGACGAGCCTCGTGCTGGGATGTGAACAGCCCATCACCGGATACCACGAGACCAATTTCTCGATGTGCTACAGCTCGCACATTTCATGGCGTGACGTGACCGCGCCGGTGCCGATGGAGGTCTACCCCTCGCTGGCTTTCGACAGCCTGTTCGACAACCGGGGCAGTCGGCGAACGCAGAGTATCCTGGATCGGGTAGGCTCCCAGGCGTCCGGTTTGAGACGGCGGGCCAGTTACACCGACCGCGCGAAACTCGACGAGTACCTGACCAGCGTGCGAGAGATCGAGCGTCGAATTGAACGGGTTCGAAAGCTCAAGGACCGTGCCGACGAGAATGCCGGCAAGGCGAACAGGCCGGTGGTGGCGATGCCTCGCCCGGACGACGGCCTGCCGGAGGACATCCGGGAGCACATGAGATTGATGTGTGATGTGATCGCGCTGGCGTTCCAGACCGACAAGACCCGGGTGGCGACACTGCTTTTGTGTCGCGACATTTCGGGGTTGTTCTATCCGTTCCTGGACGTGAGACGAAACCACCACACCTCATCGCACTACGATCAAACCGAAGCTTACGAGCGGGTTTCGCGGTACTACTGCAGCCAATTGGCCTACCTGGCCAAGAAACTTGACGCGATGCCCGAAGGAGACGGCACGGTGCTGGATCATTCGTGCCTGTTGTTCATCAACAACATGTGGTCGGGCAAGGCGCACGATTCGAACAAGGTGCCGTTGATCCAGGTCGGTGGTCTCGATGGGGCGATCCGGACGGGTCGGGCCCTGGACTACATGGAAAAAGGTGACGAGAACCGGAAGCTCTGCAGCCTGTACCTCTCGATCATGGACGGCCTGGGCGTGAAGCTGCCTCGCTTCGGCGACGCCGACTCGCGACTGGCCGGATTCTAGGGCAGCCGTCGGGACGCGACGACAGGCCCGCGTGTCCTTGGGACCTTTCATCCAAACGCCCATGTCCGACAGGCCCGACTCTTTCCCGCGGATCATGCTGGCTTCGACCGATCCGGACCTTCCCGACGATCTTCCGGTCGGCGTTGACAAGTACCGTGAGTTCCAGTCCATCGCCCGAGGTGCGAAGGCCGAGTTGCGGGCGTGTTGGGACACGATCATGGGCCGCCGCGTCGCCATGAAGACGCTGTTGCCCGAGTGGCAGGACGACCCGGACGAACGTCGGCGGTTTCTCCGCGAGGCACGCGTCACCGCTCAACTGCAGCATCCCAACACCGTTCCGGTCTACGAGATCGGTCGGCACGAGGACGGCTGGCTGTTCTTCACGATGAAGTGCATTGCCGGCGAGGACCTGTTCAAGGTGCTGCAGCGACTGAGCTGGGACGACAAGGTGACCGTCTCGAGGTTTCCGACCGGCCGACGGGTCGATGTCGCTGTGCAGGCCTGCCAGGCCTGTGCGTATGCCCATGCGCACGGTGTCGTACATCGGGACCTGAAACCGGAAAATATCTGGGTGGGAGAATTCGGTGAGGTGATTGTGCTCGACTGGGGGGTGTCCAAGGTCTGGGGTGTCACCGACCCGGTCGTCGACGGCCTGGGCACGCCCGTGCTCGACGCCGATCTCGACCAGGAACTCTCTCCGCTGACCCGTGTCGGACAGCGGCCCGGGACGCCGCTGTACATGTCTCCCGAACAGGTCCTGGGAAAACACTCGATCGACGAGCGATCCGACGTGTTCAGCATGGGGGTGGTCCTTTACGAGATGCTCGCTTTTCGGGAACCGTTTCGGGGTCGTACCGTCCGCCAGACGTTCGAGAACATCCTGCACGACGAACCGCAGCCACTTCGAGAAGCCGCTCCCGAGAGGGGCATTTCCGAGTCACTGGAAGCGATCGTGCTGAAGGCAATTGCCAAGGACCCGGCCGGACGACAGCAGTCGATGGTCGAGTTGATCGACGGGCTGGAATCGGTGCGTCGTGACCTGCCGCTGGATGGCCAGTAAGCTGTCCCCGGTGCGGCTTGACAACCGAACAGCGTGCGGGTGACATCCGTTGCGAATGCGCGATGAACCGAGTGGAGGACAAAGAGATGAGGGCCTGGAACTTTCGATTGAGTCGGCTGTTGGCGATGTTGCTGCTGGCTGGGGTCGTCGCCGGACCGTCACTTGCAGATGAAGCGGACAGGAAGCGGCCCAACGTGCTCTTTCTTGTCTGCGACGATCTGAATTGCGACATGGGCTGCTACGCTCATCCGCAGGTCAAGACTCCACACATCGACCGGTTGGCGCGGCGGGGCGTGCTGTTCTCGAGCGCGTTCTGCCAGTTCCCGCTTTGCGGGCCGAGTCGGGCGTCGTTCTTGACCGGGATGTACCCCGACCAGACGCTGGTCCGTCGCAATGCGATCTACATTCGCGAGCACATCCCCAACGTGGTGACGATGCCGCAGATGTTCCGCCGCAACGGCTATTTTGCGACGCGAATCGGAAAGATGTACCACTACAACGTCCCGAAGCACATCGGGACCAGCGGGCACGACGACCCCTACTCGTGGAACCAGACGTTCAATCCTCGCGGGCGAGATGTCGACGAGGAAGCCAAGATCTTCAGCCTGCGAAAAGGTCAGTTCGGCGGAACACTCAGTTGGTTGGCAGCCGAGGGGACCGACGAGGAACAGACTGACGGAATTGCGGCGACGTTGGCTGTCGATTGTTTGAAGGCTCACGCGAAGACCGGCAAGCCGTTCTTCCTGGCCGTCGGTCTCTATCGGCCGCACACGCCTTACGTGGCACCGAAGAAGTACTTCGAAATGTATCCCGTGGCATCCATCAGGATTCCGGAGGTGCCCAAGGGGTACTTTGACACGCTTCCTGCTGCTGCTCGTCAGACAATTCTCAGGAAGCGTGACCAGGTCAACTTGCCCGAAAAGCTGGCTCGCGAGGCAATCCAGGCCTATTACGCCTCGATCACATTTGCCGACGCACAGATAGGCAGGATCCTCGACGCCCTGGAACAGACCGGACTCGACAAGAACACAGTCGTGCTGTTCACCTCCGATCACGGGTACCACATGGGCGAACACGGTCACTATCAGAAAACGACGCTGTTCGAGAATTCCGACCGTGTTCCGTTGGTGATCGCCGGGCCCGGTGTGACGGCACGGGGCCAAACGCACAAGCAGCCCGTCGAGATGGTCGATTTCTATCGAACGCTGGCCGACCTGTGCGGGATCGAAGCTCCCGGTACCGTCACCGGTCTCAGCCTGGCCCCGGCCCTTGTCGACACCTCGAAGGCAATCCGGTCATCGGCTTTGACGCAGTACTCGTCCGGCTACAGCCTGAGAACCGCGCGGTACCGTTACACCGAATGGGGCCGGGATGGTGCGGGTGGTGCCGAGTTGTACGACCGCGACAAAGATCCTGAAGAACTCGTCAATCTGGCCGGCAAGGGCGAACTCAAGTCGACCCGGCAGAAATTGTCGGCCCTGTTACGGAAGCGTGTGATCGCAGCACGGCAGAAACCCAAGGGGTTGACACAGATCCAGTTCAAGAACCGACGGCGGGTACGATAAGACGACCGGTGCGGAGCCAGTCGATGCTCCCGGCGGCCGTGGTGATCTGGCCCGTGGCGATTCGCGGCGAAGACCTGCCCGTTGTACCGGAAGGGTTTCGGGTCGAGCTGGTTACTGGTGTGCGATCCGGACCGGGGGCAACTGAGTGGCGAGGCCAGCCTTGGTCCGCTTCAGTTCCTTGATCGTGTTGCGACGGAATCGAGAGAGCCGGCCGGATTGAGCCGGGTCGAGAGCGAGGTTGCTGAGTTCGTCCGGATCCGCGATCAGGTCGTAGAGTTCCTCGATCTGGTTGTCTTCCATTGTGCGGATGTACTTGTAGCGGCCCTTGGCCAGAGAGACCCACCAGGGCACGCCCCCGCTGTCGAGTTTCGACGAGTTGGGTGGAATCGTGTCGGTGTCGTCGCCGTATTTTCGCTGCGTGTAGATGGTCAGCGTCGGATGGGACCATCGCGAACCAGGTTTCCGCAGCAGCTTGGACAGGTCGTGCCCGTGCATCTTCCATGGCAGGTCGATGTCAGCGAATTCGAAGAACGTTGGCACCAGGTCCACACCGGCTACCGGGTGCCGGCAGACCTCTCCCTCGGGGATCCTGCCGGGCATGCTGACGATCAGCGGCGAACGAATGGTCCCGTCGTAGGGCGCGATCTTGCGGCAGAATCCGTGCTGCCCCCAGCCGAAACCCTGGTCCGCAGTGAACACGACCAGCGTGTTCTCGTACTGGCCGGTGGCCTTGAGCGTCTCGATCAAGGTGCCGACTGACTCGTCCAGGGCCCGCACGCCCTGGTGGTACTGTCGAACCCAGTCGGTCAGCGTGTTGCCGTGGATCCCCATGGTGCCTTCGACCGTCTGACCTCCGAATCGTCCGCCCTTCAGTTCGGGGCGACCGTTCTTGTCCTTCACCCAGTACTCGATCTTCTGCATGTAATCGGGCTTTCCGGGCCGAGGCGGAAAGATGTCCCTGGGAGTGGGTACGCGGATGCCGGGATAGATCTCCAGGTGTCGCTTGGCGGGTGTGAAGGGGCCGTGGACGGCGCCGTAACACAACCACAGGTACCAGGGTTTGTCCGCCTCGCGGTGATCACCCCGGATGTAGTCGACGGCCCAGTTGGTGTAGTTGTCGGTCGAATAGCCCTTGGTGAGCTTCGCCTTGCCCCCGTTGGTCTCGATCAACTGGTCGTAGAAGTAGTTGCCCGAGTTGTCCGGGTGCCGGGGACGGTTCCAGACCACCTGGTAGTCCCAATCGCGACCGAACCCGGTGTCGGTGCCGGTGTGCCACTTGCCGATCTGGGCAGTCTGGTAACCGTTCTCCCGGAAGACCGAGGGCCAGAACGGGGCCTGTTTGGGGTCGTAGGTGCTGCCCGGGTACTTGCCCTCCATCCTCAGCGACTTGACACCGTAGGGATGGTGTCCGGTGAGCATCGCAGCCCGCGACGGAAGACACCAGGTGCCGATGTAGGCATGGGTGAATCGGACCCCCCGCTTGGCCAGCATGTCGATGTTGGGCGTATTGACGAACTTGTACGCCTCGGGGTAACAACTGACCGTTCGGTGCGATTGGTCATCGGTGTAGATGAACAGGATGTTCGGACGATCCTTGGCCATTGCTTCCGGAATCGCCGCGCAGGCCATTCCGATCAGGCAAACAGTGACGAGGCGTTGCATCAGGCTCCCTTGGGTTTGCCCCAGTGGTCGCGATACGGGCGTGCCATCAGCTTGTCGGCTTCGGGATCGCCGAGCACCCGCTCGGCGTCGGGGTCGAAGCGGAATGAGCGACCCAGCCGGGTGGCGACGTTGCCCAGGTGACACAGCGACGTGGTCAGATGTCCAAGTTCGATGTCGCCGTTGGGCGTCTGGCCGGTCCGGACGCAATGCAGGAAGTTCTTGATGTGCTTCTGGGCGTTCTGCGCCTCGGGGACGACCTTCACTTCGATCCGCCGGTTCCGCTCACCATAGACGGCAATCTTGCCGCGGCGACTGAGGAACATCTGCCCCTTGGTGCCGTAGAACTCGGCGCCACTGTCGACGTTGTGAGGGTAGTTGGTTGACCAGAGCCGCTGTTCGTACATCAGGATCTTCTGATCACCGGTCGCACCGCTGCCGGGGTACTGGAATGTGACCTGCTGGGTGTCGGGGAACTGCTGGTCGTCGTCGAAGAAGAACTTGCCACCCGCGGCCGAAACCAGTGATGGATGGGTCTCGACACCCAGCCCCCAACGTGCGTAGTCGATGTCGTGAACTCCGTCGTTGCCCATGTCTCCGGTGCCGAAGTGATACCACCAGTGCCAGCCCGAGGGTGTCCGGTTGGCCTGGTAGGGGATGAACTCGGCCGGACCGACCCAGTTGTCGTAGTCCAGAGTTGCCGGCGGGGTGCCCGGCTTGCCTTTGCCGATGTTGCCCCGCCGCTGAATATTCCAGGCCTTGCAGACCTTGACGTCACCGATGATCCCGTCGCGGAGCAGTTTGACCGCGTCGATCATCATCGTGGTGCTGCGGACCTGGGTTCCGTGTTGGACGACCCGTTTGTTGCGTCGTGCCGATTCGACCAGCAGTCGCCCTTCGCGGACGTTGTGCGAACACGGTTTCTCGACGTAGACGTGCTTTCCGGCCTCGCAGGCCAGGATGGCTGCCGGGGAGTGCCAATGGTCGGGCGTGGCGACGATCACCGCGTCCAGCTTGTCGTCGGCCAGGACCTTGCGGATGTCGTTGCTGACCCTGACACGGTCACGGGCCAGTTTCTGGCCTTTCTGCAGTCGAGCGGTATCGACGTCGCAGACCCAGGACAGGGTGACTCCGGGGTTGGACTGAAAGACCCCCGCCAGGTAGGACCCTCGCCCACCGCAGCCAATCAAGGCAACGTTGACCGGCTTGTTGGCATCTGCTGCGCCGGCGTGGTGAACGAATGAAGCCAGAGGCAGAGACGCAGCCGCGGTCGACTGCAGGAATGTCCGGCGGGTGGGTGGTGTCATGGCCGGTGCTCCTGTGTGGAACGTGGTTGTATGCGTTTGCAATGAACGGATTCTACGACGTGCGAGTCCGGAATGTCACGGCGCTGTCACCGCGTTGTCCGGGACGACTGTCAACGCTCCGGCGTCGGGGAGTGATCGAGATGACGGTCGAGGAAACGGTCGGCGAGGTCCCGGGAGGCGGCGGGAAACGAGTGCCCGATGTCGGGATAGGCGGCCTGGAGCCGATCGCGAGCAGCGTACAGTCCATAAACCGGCCTGGCGGCATCGATGCTGTCCAGGACACCGGTGTAATCGAAATCGCGGTCCCCCTGGGCCGCGATTGCCAGGAAAGGCCTGGGAGCAAATGTGCCGATGATCTCGGGAAAATCGAAAGGCAGACGGTCGGCATTGTTCCGGAACCGTGTGCGGATCCGAGGCATGTAGCGGGGACCGGTCCAGGATGGAACGTCGTCCTTGTGAAAACGGGTGAAACCACAATTGGAGATGATCACCCGCAGGCGAGGCTCGAACGCAGCGGTGAACATCGCGTTGTGACCGCCCAGCGAATGGCCGATCACGCCAATTCGATCGGGATCGACCTCATCGAGGGATGTCAACAGATCGACGGCTCGGATGTTGTCCCAGATCGCCTTCATCGTCCCGCTGGCGTATCCGTGGCGAGCCGCGAAATCGTAAGTCGATTCTCCGAATCCGGGATAATCCGCAGCCAGCGTCACGTAGCCTCGCCGGGCCAGATGGACTGCGTGGGCCAGTCCTGGGTTGCCGGACAGTCCGGCGGCTTCCAGCTTGCCGACACGGTTGGTCTGTTGCAGGCAGAGAACGGCCGGGTGACGGCCGGTGACGGGGGTCTTTGCCGGGAGGAACAGATAGGCGGCCACTCGCCCGGTCCGATCACTGCGGAAAGTGAGCTTGCGGCGGGTGATGACGCCCAGTCGGACTGTTTCAGTGGTCCGCACGTCCAGTGAGACGCGAGATGAACGATCAGGGAGTTTTCCCATGACCTGCTGCAGGCCATCCAGGACATGTCGACGGCGTATCTGCCAATCACGTTGTGACCGGACGCGCCGCAGCACTCCGGCGTTGTCCCGGACGACCATCAGGTTCTGGTGTTGGCGATAAACAGCCTGCGGTTCGGGGGTGGTCGTGTGCGGGAGTGTTGAAGTGGCCTGGCCCAGGGCGGTGGACGGTAACAGCAGGCAGGCTGTGATGAGGTTGTGGCGCATGGGGTGGGGCTTCCCTGGGAGCGCCATCCTAGGTGACCGGGCTGATGAAAACAGCACTTTCGGGTCGGTGGCCCGCCGGGGCGGGCAAGGTCTATCATGGGACCGGTTTTCCCGACGCGTGTCCCGTGAAGGGCCGCTGTAGTATTCGGAGCGTTTGTTGAGATGACGTTGCACCCGGAATCACGCCGACTGCTGGACGAACTCGAGCAGTTGGCTCTTCCACCGATCGAGACACAGACGCTCGAAGCGGCCCGCAAACGGCTGTTGCCGCCGGAGGGCCCGTTGGAGACGGTGGCGCAGGTTGTTGACGAGCAGTTCGAGGGGCCCGACGGTCCGGTGCGGGTCCGCCGGTATCATCCGCTGAACGAAATCGACGGATCCCGCCATTTGCTGGTCTTCTATCACGGTGGTGGATGGGTGATCGGCAGTATCGAGACACACGAGGATCTGTGCCGGCAACTTGCCAACGCCTGCAACGCCGTCGTGGTCTCGGTCGATTACCGTCTCGCGCCAGAATCGCCCTTCCCCGCGGCCGTTGATGACTGCGTCGCCGGGTTGGAGTGGGCCGTGGGATGTCGCGAGACCTGGGGTGTGACCGGGATCACCGGCGTGGCCGGGGACAGTGCCGGAGGCAATCTTGCTGCAGTGGTGGCACTGCAGGCTCTTGGCCGTGGGACGCCACGGGTCGACTGCCAGGTCCTGCTCTATCCGGTCACCGACTGCAACCTGGACACTCGATCCTGCCTGGACTTCGCCGAAGGCTACGGGCTCACACGCGAGGCCATGGCGTGGTTCTGGCAGCAGTACATGGGCGGACAGGATGCAGCCCAACCGCTGGCGTCGCCGTTGCGGGCCGAGTCGTTGGCAGGCTTGCCGCCGGCCTACGTTGTCACGGCCGAATACGACACGCTGCGCGACGAAGGAGACGCGTACGCGAGGCGGCTGGAGGAGGCCGGTGTGAGCGTGACGTGGGAATGCGTTTCCGGCATGCTGCACGGGTTCCTGATGCACCGTGACCGGTTCGACGAAGTCGACCAGGTGATCGGCCGCATCGGAGATCAGGTGCAAGGTCTGGCCGGCTGATTGCTTACCGGGTTTCGGGAGCTCGCAGGTACTCGAGTCGCCGCGCGACCTGTCCCGCCGAAAACCGAGGCTGCAGATTCGCGACGTCGATCTTCAGGCTGCGATGGTCTCGAAGGTAGACGATCGTGTTCAGTGTCAACAACGCTTCGGCTTCGGTGGCAACGGTGTTCAGGACATCGAACAGCGCCGACCGCGGGTCGCCTTCACCAAGTACGCCCAGGCACTCGGCCGCCCGCAACCGCACCATCGGATGAGGGTCATCCAGCCGGTTGGTGATTGCGGGGACAAGCGGTCGGGCCGATGGTCCGATCGCGCTAGCGGCCAGGCAGGCCCAGTAGCGGTGCCAGGGGTTCTTTGATGCGAGATGGACCTTGAGGCTTGGCAGCGCGGAGGCGGCCGGGTCCAGGGCAAGGTCGGCGATCCGGTGCAGGACCTTCATCTCGTCGTGGTGACGTGTGCCGAAGCCGATGGGGTCGTCGAGGATCTGGCTCACCTGGTGACTTTCCGGATAGAGACTCAGGTCGTTGATCGCCAGCTGCTTGTCCCGGAGCCGGCGACGGAGGTCAAGCAGGGTCTTCCTGTGAGCGGGGTCAGCCGACAGGTTGTGGACCTGATGAGGGTCGTTGTCGATATCGAATAGTTGCTCGGCTGGACGCGGGCGGAAGAACTGTTGCTGGGCAGCGTTGAGTTTTCCGGCCCTGTGCAGTTGCCGCCACTCCTTGAAGGCGAGCATGCGGTAACGGTAGTTGTTCTGCAGCCCGTCGGGATAGAAGCCCTGGTAGTTGCGGATGTAGGCGTAGCGGCCCTTGCGAAGAGTTCGCACGTGGTCGTATTTCTCGTCGAAACGGTCCGCGTGACCAAATGCCTCGTCTCGTGCAGCCAGGTCTTTGGCCGAAACGTCCGGACCGAGGAACGGGCGCCCGTCGACCCGTTTGTCGATGTCCAGGCCGGCCAGATGCAGGACGGTTGGGCCGAAGTCGATGAAGCTGACAAAACCACCCGGTCGAGTGTTCGGTTTGTGGTCGACCAGGTGGCGGAAGTTGGCTGGGATGCGGACCACCAGCGGCACATGCAGGCCGCTCTCGTAGGCATAACCCTTGCTGCGAGGCAGGACGCCGCCATGATCACCGAAGTAGAAGACGAAGGTGTCTTCGAGAAGTCCGTCGGTTGTCAGTTGTCGAAGCACACGCCCGATCTGCTGGTCGATGACTCCCATGCGATCGAAGTATCTCGCGTGCGTGTAGCGGAAGGTGGCGGTGTCGGGGTGATAGGGGGCCAGGGTGACTGCGTCGGGAGAGACGGTGGTCGGTGTGTCGAACTGCGCGCGGGGGAAGTGCAGAGAGCTCTCGTGTGATTGGCCGAAGGACTGCATGTGGAAGAAGGGCGTCTGTTTGTCCGGACGATTGCGCCAGCTGGCCTTGGGCGAGGATGCGTGCCAGAGACGTTTGATCGGGAACTGAAAGTTGTAGTCGGTCTTGCGGCGGTTGGTTGTGTAGTAGCCGTTCTGCTTGAGGACGCCCGACCATGGCAGTAGCCCGGGGGGCAGCGGGGCCTTCCGGATCTTGCGGTGATACTGGAAGCCGCCGCGAGGCGCGTAGATTGCTGTGGCGAGCGTTGAACGCGCAACCGAACAGACCGGGCTGCAGGAAAACGCGTGTTCGAAGACCAGCCCATTCCGGGCGAGCGACGCGATGTGCGGTGTTGTGCCGTGGCGGGCACCGTAGAGCCTGAGGTAATGAATCGAGTTGTCTTCGGAGACGAGGAACAGAAAATTCGGACGTGTGGCTGCTGTGGCCGTGGTGGTCGCCAGCAGCAGCGACACGAAGAGCATCGCGAAACGAGTCATGAGAAGTTCCGGCGAAGGGTGGTCGATGGCTCTGAGAGCAGGTCAGGTTGTCGGGGTGATCGCGACCCGGAGGTGAGCCTGCGAGTCGGCAGTCTCGACAGCCCGGTCGATGTCGGACAGTGGAAAGCTGGCGCCGACCAGAGACCGTGAGGCGGCATCAGTCGGAAGTTCGTCGAGAAAGGTGAGTGCCGCCTGGAGGTCGCGAGGACGATAATTGTGGAGTCCGGCGATTCGCAGCATTCGTCGTACGACGGCCTGCGGATCGAGTGAGATCGCCGGAGACTCGAATACGCTGCCCACCAGGATGGCCTGGCCACCGATCCGCAGCCAGTCGAGGGCGGATTCGATGGCCGATGACGCGCCCGTAACATCGATCGCGACATCCACGCCACGGCCGTCGGTAATGTCACCGATAATGTCGGGCAGTTCGGCCGGGGTGTCGCCGACCGCGGGGTTCAACAGCAGCGGCGTGCACCCCGCGATCGTGGCGGCCTGTTCGAGCCTGGACGAGTTGATGTCGGCGATGATGACTGCGGACGCGTCGTTATGCAGAGCGAATTCGCTGATCGTCAGGCCCAGTGAACCGGCGCCCAGTACCAGTAGCACGGAACCACCGATGGAGTCGGCCATGCCAACGGCTGCTACGGAGGTCGCCGTGCAACAGTTGACAGGAACGGCCTCGAGGTCGCTGAGGCCATCAGGAAGGCGAAAGATCGCGGTTCCGGGCAACAGCCGACAGTGAGACGCGAAGCCGCCCAGTGGCCCCTTCTGCTCGGGATCGGCGTGGCCGTACTTGACCAGCTGTTCGCATTTCTGGGGCAGGTCTCGCTGGCAGTAGAAACATGACCCGCACGAAACGGCGATCGACCAGGTAATACGATCGCCGGTGGCGAGTGGATCGCCTGACCAATCGGCGACGGACCCGCCGGTTTCCACGACCCGGCCAACGATCTCGTGACCGAGGACAGTGTGTTGTGGGCAGGGGCGCCGGCCGGCGATCGTGTGCAGGTCGCTGCCGCAAACTGCACAGGCGGTGATCTCGACAAGCACTTCGCCGGGGCCGGCCGGGAGCAACTCCATGCTGGTGATGGAAAACCCGTTGCCGGGACCATCGAACAGGGCTGCGGTGCAGTCGCGGATCATCCGGGTTGTCCGCCGCCGGGTGTCGGGACGGTCGTGAACAGGTTCATCAGGTCGGCGACCTCGGCAATTGCACCGAGCAGTCGTTCGATGTCGTTGTCATGGACGTTGCCGATCGTGCCGATGCGAAATGTGTCGGCCTGGGTGACCTTGCCGGGGTAGATCACGAAGCCTCGCTGTTTGAGCTGGCCGTAGAAGCTCGCGAAGTCGAACCCGGCGACGGGGTCGTGGAACGCCGTGATGATGGGGGACTGCAGTTCGGGGGCGAGCAGTGGGCGAAATCCGATCTTCTGCATGCCCGTGATCAAACGGTGTTGGTTGCGGGCGTAACGAACCGAACGAGCCGCGACGCCACCTTCGGAGTCGAGTTCTCGCAGTGCCTGCGCGAAGGCGAGC
This sequence comes from Planctomycetota bacterium, assembly GCA_963582065.1. GTDB lineage: Bacteria > Planctomycetota > Planctomycetia > Planctomycetales > Planctomycetaceae > UBA8437. The sequence continues at coordinate 27,341 of CAUZRQ010000020.1, forward strand.
ACCGTGTGCGTGGGGGAGGTGAATCGCCACTTGCCGTGGTGGGCCTCCATCTCGCTCCATTGGTGGTGCAGGTCCAGTGAAAGTGAGCGGGAATTCCCGGAACAGGCGTCCAATGCCTGTCGCCTGGCTACGACAAAGGAAAACCCGGGGACACCCTGGACGCACTTGTTGGCCGACGAGATGACGAAGTCGGCCGAGAGGCTGTCGAGTGTCATCGGGAGTCCGCCCAAAGACGACATGGCATCGACGATGAAAGACAGGCCGTGGTTGGCGACCACCTTCCCCAGCGATTCGATTGGATTGAGCATGCCACTTGTGGTTTCGCAGTGAACCGCGGCGACATGGGTTGTCTCGGGATGTTCGTTGAGCAACCGGTCAAGAGTTTCAGCCGAGGGGGGCTGGGTTTCGCCGAACTGGGCGTCGATGGTGGCAATCCCCAGTCGACGGGCAATCTCGAGCATCCTCGCTCCGTAGGCGCCGTTGTTGACGACCAGCAAGGTTCCGTCGGGAGGGACGGCGGTGCCGATGGTGGCTTCGACTCCGAATGTGCCGCTGCCCTGCATCAACACGGACGTGGCATCCGCGTCGCCTTCGAGCAACGCCACCAGCCTCTGGCGGATATCCTGCACGATGTCGTTGTAGTCGACATCCCAGGTCGAGAGATCCCGATTCATCGCCGCCCGCACGGTCGCGGTTGTACTCAGTGGCCCCGGGGTCAGCAGGATGTAATCGGAATCCATGGCCGTGTCCCGCGATTGGCCTCAGGCAGTGTGCTGGTCGAGCCAGTCGGGAAGTTCCGCAGCCGAGGACAGTACGTCGTCGGCTCCGGCGTCCAGCAGGACGCTGGCGGCTCGATCAACGGCTTGCTGCTGCTCGTCGTCGGCCAATTGGTTCCAGTCGGATTCGCACAATCCGACTTCGCTGCCCGTGGCGGTGATCCCGATGGTACGGACACCGGCGTTGGCCCCGGCCTGGATGTCGGGCACGGTGTCCCCGACCTTCAGTACCGCCTCAGGGGGGAACACGCCGAGTTCTTCCATGTTCCGAAAGATCATCCACGGGGCTGGTCGGCCGGCCGAAACCTCGTCGGCGCAGACGGTTGCATCGGGGTGATAACCCTGCCTCGCAGCCGCCGCGATCGTCGGGTCGGCGACCACCCGGGGGTAGCCGGTCGAGGACCCCACGGCGATTCCGCGGCTCTTGAGTTCCTCGAAGCACTCACAGGCACCCGGAATCAGGTCCGAGAGTCGCTCGGCCTGTTCGACCTGCAGCGGTGTGAAGGCCTGGTACAGTGCCTCGACGTCGTCCTCGACCCACTCGCGGCCCTGGGCCTGTCGCCACTGGACTGCGGTGTTTTCGAGCTCGAACAGGGACCGGATGTGGTCCTTCTTGTGCAGTCCCATCGGGCCGCGGATTTCCGCGTGGGTCAATTCAACACCGTGAGCACGGAGAGCCGCGTCAAAGGCATGCACGGGCGCCAGGCTGCCGTGGTCGACGGTGGTGCCGGCCCAGTCGAAAATCACCAGTCGAACGGGGGCCGTCGTGGAGCCGTGTGTGCGGGTGTCGTCGGTCATGTTGGTGCGAACATCGAGGGTTGGATGAGGCCGAGGAAGTGTTGGAGCGGGGGGGTGGCCAGGCCGGGTTGTTTGGCCTTGTCGTCCCGGGTCCGCAGTCGTACCGCGGGCTCACTGTAGGGAGTTTTTCGGAACTCGGCCACTTGTTTCTCGGTGAACGGGCCACCCTGCAGCGAGAGGCTCAACTGGGACGCGTCCGAGAGGCTGGCGTAGTAGTCGGCGTCAACGGCGCACAGAAACCTCTTGGCCGGGACGTGCAATCGGACCGGTTGGGTCACCGCGTCGACGAATCCCGCTTCGGTGTCGAGCCAGTCGGCGCCTGCCCGTTCGTGGATGTCATCGACGCCTCGCTCGGCACAGTCTTCGCCGAGGTCATGAATCAGGTGTCCGACATCGTGGAGCAGTGCCGAAACGACCTCGTGGGCCGGACTCTCCTGTTGCTCGGCCAAGTGAGCAGCCTGCAGTGCGTGTTCCAACTGCGTGACCGCTTCGCCACCGTAGAGTTCACCCCCCTGCTCCGCGAAGAGCGATGCCAGGTGGTCGATGAGGTTCGAGATTGGGGCAGGTGAGAGTTCTTCGGATGGCATGCTCACAAGTCCTGGTCATCGGTTGGTAAAGTGTCGGGGGGCAGCGTCGGTACGGCGGCCCGGTCGAGCAGCCGCTCATTGAGCCTCCAGTAGGCCACTGCGGTGGCGAGTGCGAACAGCGAGACGCCGGCGAGTCCCAGAAACGCGATGTGCCAACCGTAGTGTTCGGCGAGTACGCCGACTGCGTATCCCGAGAGAATGGCGCCGCCGTATCCGGCAGCGTCGCTGAGTCCGGACACAGTGCCACTGGCCTGCTTGCCACCGATGTCCAGGGCCATCACCCCCGAGAGGTAACTGTAAGGGCCCAGCAAGAAGAAGGAGACCAGCGACAGCAGGAGAACCGCGGCCAATGGGCGGCCGGCCAGGTCAACGGTGCCCAGCAGAACGAGTGCGACGGTCAATCCGCAGAGCGACGGAACCATGATGCGACCGTGACGGCCGGCGAAGCGGTCGGAGAGCACGCCGGCCAGCAGTGCCGAGATTGCACCGACAAGCGGAAAACTGAGACTGGCGGTGGCGGCCAGTCCGGGGGGCAACTGCGCCACCTCGTTGAGGTATGTCGGAGTCCAGAAGTTGAAGGTCTCGCGGATCAGGGTCAGACCGAAATTCGTCAGGCAGACTGTCCAGAACAGCGGGCTGCGGAACAGGGGGGCCAGTAGCTGTTTGAGTGGGACTTGTTGAGAGGTCTGGCCGTCCTCGCCGTAGAGGTTGGCCGGATTGGCCTGCGGTTCCTGGGCACCGACATGTGAGGGGGTCGGTTTGAGAAGTCGGACCAGGACAACACCGATCAGCAGGGACGTTCCGCCGGCGACCCAAAAGACCGATCTCCAGTCGTTGAGGTAGGAGAACATCGGCCGTGTTTCTCCCAGCCGGATGACTCCGCCCAGGTAAGCCCGTGCTGCCGCATCGCCGGCCAGGAAGCTGCACGACAGGAACGCCATGATGGTGGCATGCCGTGAGAGGGGGAACCACCGCGATGCGATGTTGACCAGCGCCACCCAGCCGCAGGATTGAAACAGTCGATTGACGGCCCAGATGGTGGCGAATACTCCGACGCCCGCCAGCGACCACAGGTTGCCCGAGACGGCGAAGATCGCAGTGCAAACGACCGAGGCGAACAGCCCGCCCAGGAACAGCGGTCGGCCGCCCAGGCGGTCCGACAGCAGCCCGTTGATGATCTTGCCGATCGCGTAGGTGGCGACGCCCGCCGAAGCGATCAGGCCCATCCCTTCCTTGTTCAGCCCGCGATCGGCGTACTCGGCCAACAGCAAGGGCGTGGCCACCGAGAGGTTCGACCGGCAGATGTAGTAGGCGGCGTAGCCGGAGAAGAGCGAGCCGCCGGTGATCCACTGCCACCGTCTGAGTGAGGAGGGGCTGCTCACGGAGAGCCTTGAACGGGGTGGAGGGGCGGATCTCAGGCGAGGAGTTCGTCCAGCACCCGGCCGTGCACGTCGGTCAGGCGAAAGTCGCGTCCGGCATGATGGTAGGTCAACTCTTCATGGTCGAAACCCATCAGGTGCAGCATCGTGGCGTGCAGGTCGTGGACATGCACGGGATTGTCGACCGCCCGGTAGCCGAAGTCGTCGGTCGTGCCGTAGGTCATTCCGCCGCGGATCCCGCCGCCGGCCAGCCACACGGTGTAGCCGTGGTGATTGTGATCCCGTCCGGTCGGCTTGCGTTTGGAGTCGAGAGGAATTTCCACGGCCGGCGTCCGCCCGAATTCTCCACCGCAGATGACAAGTGTCTCGTCCAGCAGCCCGCGCTGAGCCAGGTCGGTCAACAACGCGGCGATCGGGCCGTCGGCCTCGCGGCCGAGCTTGGCGTGCGCATCGGCGAGTCCTTCGTGCGAATCCCACGGTTGGACGTCGCCGTGGTAGCACTGCACGACGCGGACGCCGCGTTCGATCAGTCGACGGGCCATCAGCATCTGCCGCCCGTGGAGCTTGTCGGTGCCGTAGAGCTTGTGGATGGACTTTGGCTCATGGGAAATGTCCAGAACGTCGGTCGCTTCCAGTTGCATCCGGAAGGCCAGTTCGAACGACTCGATCCGAGCTTCCAGCAGCGCGTCCTCTCTGCGCTTCTGGCGATGGCGACGGTTGAGTTTTTCCAGCAGGTCCAGTTGGTGACGCTGGGCCTCCAGAGAGAGCTTCTTGTTGCGGATGTTGGCGACCAGGCTCTCGACCTCCTTCTTGCGAGTGTCGAGGTAGGTGCCCTGGTAGACGCCGGGAAGAAATGAGGATCTCCAGTTCGAGAAGTCGGCCACGGGCAGCCCGGGGCAGAGTGTGACGAAACCCGGCAGGTTCTGGTTCTCGGTCCCCAGTCCGTAGGTCAGCCAACTGCCGTAACTGGGCCGCGAGAGCCGTTCGTCACCGCAGTTCATCAGCCGCATGCTCTGCTCATGATTCGGTGTATTGGAGTGCATCGAGCGGATGACACAAAGACGATCGGCGTGACGTGAGGCGGTCTGTTCGAACACGGTGCTCGACCACAGGCCGGAGTCGCCGTATTGCCGAAAACGGAAAGGGGAGGCCAGGGCGACGCCGGTTTCGCGTTCGGTGGTCAAGTTGCCGATAGGGATCGGGCGTCCGCCATGACGATCCAGCATCGGCTTGGGGTCCCAGGTGTCGACCTGCGAGGGGCCGCCGTTGAGGTAGACGTGGATGATGTGCTTGGCACGGGGCCGGTGGTGTGACGCGCGCGGGGCGAGTGCGCTGGAGTCAGCGTCGAGGAGGCCGGGCAGAGCGAGCAGTCCGAGACCGGTGCCCAGCGAAGACAGTGCCTCGCGGCGCGAGCCGACCGGGGTCGAGAGAGGGTGGAATCCGGACAACTGCTGTTTCCTCAATCCACGAACATCATTTCGTTGGTCATCAACAGGACCTGGGCGTATTGGTCCCAGCCGCGGGCCGTGACGAATGCCGCACCGAGATCCTGTTCCTCGCTGGTGGGGTCTCGGCGAAGAGCCAGGCGATAGATGCGGTTGATTCGTGTGACCATGGCGGGGTCCTTCGATTCACTTCGACTGGCGAGGGCCTGGGCAGAGCGAGTGACGAAGTCGGAATTCAGCATGAACAGCGCCTGTTGGGGCACGGTGGTGATCTGCCGCCGTGCGATTGAACAATCGGGACTGGCGAAGTCGAAGTTCCGAACCACGTCCGGAATGTTCTGCCGCTCGACAATCGCGTAAATCGTCCGCCGATGATTTTCGGGCGAGGTGATCGATGTGGGTCGACCGAACATCGTCAAGTCGAGTTGTCCGGAAACTGACAGCAGCGTGTCGCGAAGTGACTCGAGATCGAGCCGCCGCCGGTTGGCTCGCCACAGGTAGCGGTTGGTGGGGTCGGTGGCCAGTTGTTCTGCGAACGGATTCATCTCGGGGACCAGCGAGGCCCGTTTCCAGGTCCGGGATGACACGATGAGCCGGTGAAGTGGCTTCAACTTCCAGCCACCACGGATCAGCCGATCGGCCAGAAAGTCCAGCAGGTCCATGTGAACGGGACGCTCGGCCTGGAGGCCGAAGTCGCTGGGGGTCTCGACCAGGGGTTCGCCGAAGTGGTGCATCCATGTCCGGTTGGCGAACACGCGTGCGGTGAGCGGATTGCGTGGAGATGTGACGGCCCGTGCCAGGTCACGGCGCCCGGAACCGTTGGGGAACGGCGGGGCCTTCGGGCCGGCAATCACCTCGAGGAATCTGCGTGGCACGGAGCGGCCGGGAAGTGTGGGATCGCCGCGTCTGAAGATCACCGGGGAATACAACTCGTCGGTATCCCGCAGCGTCATCGCACGCGCAGCCGCGTGCGGTGACTTGACGGCCAGGATGTCGAGTCCGCGGACCAATGCGCGATACTTGTCCTTGTCGGATCGGGACATGTAGTACCAGGTCTGTCGCAGGGGAAACCACGTCGGGCTTTGCTGTCCGATGAGTATCTTGCGGAGCGGATCGGTGCCTGGAAGCTTGTCGTCCGCGGCGGCAGCAATCAGCACGCTGGCGTAGATCTCGGTGACATCGTGGACCTGTTTGGGGGGCGAATTGGTCAGCGCGACCAACAGACGCCGGTCGACACCGGTTGTCCGCCAACCGGCCAGCAGAGGTGTCGAATCGGGAACCCGTGTGGTGTTCGGAGCACGCCGTGTCACCAGGTCGTGCCATGGTCCGAAAACGGTGTCGCCCGGCTTGGCGTGTTCGGCAACGTAACGTCGCCAGCGGTGAAGGATCTGGGGGCGAATCTGTTTGGGGATCAGTGAGAGGAAGAAGATGGCGGTTTCGTTGATGTCCGGCTCGGTGGTAGCGACCTTCAGCAGGTAACGGGCGGTACGCGAGCGGGCGGTGGCCATCAGGGACGTGTGCTGTTCGGAGAGCATCTTGCTGACTTCGGCCAGCTTCACCTGGTACTCGGTCTCGAATCCCTGGCCTTCCTCTTCGGGAGTCTCGATCCGCGGCCGTTTGACAGGTTCCTCGCTGCTGGCGAATACGCCGTAGAGCGAGTAGTAGTCGGCGGTGGGAATTGGATCGAACTTGTGGTCATGACACCGAGCACAGGCGACCGTCAGACCAAGCAGGCCACGTGTGACGACGTCGATCTGATCGTCGATGATGTCGTGACGGTTGCGGTCGAACATGCGGCCGAGGGTCAGGAAGCCCATGGCAGCCAATTCGGGCGCGTTGTCGGGCAGTCCGAGTTGGTCGGCGGCGAGTTGTTCGTGGATGAAACGGTCGAACGGCTTGTCGTGGTTGAACGAGCGGATGACGTAGTCACGATAGGTGTAGGCGAAGGGGCGAATTCGGTTGTCGCCGTACATCAGCACCCCGTCCTTGGTGTCGGCGTAACGAGCGACATCCAGCCAGTGACGTCCCCACCGCTCGCCATAGTGCGGAGAGGCCAGCAGGGCTTCGGCCAAAGCGTCGAGACCCCGCCGGGCGGCCAGGTCCTGTTGGCGGCGAGTCGGGGGAAGTCCGTGAAGGTCGTAACACAGGCGTCGGGTCAGTGTGGCCAGATCGGCCATGCCGACGTCCCGGTAGCCGTTGGCCTTGAGGCTTCGGTCGACAAGCACATCGATCGGATGGGAGCCGGCGGGAACGACCGGTGGCTGGATGGGCTGAAAAGCCCAGTGGTCGTCGGCGGGGGCCTGCCTGAGGCCGACGAACAGGGCTGCCCAAACAACAGCGGCGAGGATGAATCGGGCCGGCGGCATGAGAATCGTGAAAGTCGAGGCCTGGCGGGGATTGCACCCAGTGGAGCACGTGTGCGGGTGAACACGGTATCCTAGTGCATCAGATGTCGCGATGAGAGTTCAGAGGGCGTCGTGTGTCGGGGAGGTGTCGTTCGCGTGACGCGGATGCAATTGCAGGTCAAGGTGGTGCCGGGTGCATCGCGTGACGAAGTGGCCGGGTGGTTGGGCGAGGCGCTGAAGATCCGTGTGCAGGCGGCTCCGGAAAAGGGCAAGGCGAACAAGGCGGTGATCAGGATACTGGCAGAACTGCTGGAGGTGCCGCGACGGCAGATCGAATTGGTCCGTGGGGCGGGATCACCGAACAAGGTGTTTGCTGTCGACGGGCGTTCGATGACCGACGCACGCCGCCTGGTTGCGAGTGCTTCGTGACAGTCGCCGTTGAAGAGCCGCTGGCAGATGGTGCGATCGTGCTCGGCACGGCGCAGGACGGCGGGGTGCCCCAGGCCGGTTGCCGGTGCACGGCCTGCGAGGCGGCTCGGGTCGATCCGACGCGGGCACGGCGTCCGAGTTGCCTGGGCCTCGTCGACAGCACGACCGGTGGTCGGTGGCTGGTCGATGCCACTCCGCAATTCCCGTCACAACTCGACGACCTGAACCGCGCCGGCGGCGAGCCTGTGGACGGTCCCCCCGATGGAATTCTGCTGACCCACGCCCATGTTGGGCACTACACCGGGCTGTTGCAGCTTGGCCGCGAGGTGATGTGCAGTCGCGAGGTGCCGGTGTGGGTGATGCCCAGGATGGCCGCCTTTCTGGAGACCCACCAGCCATGGGCATCGCTGGTGCAGGATCGAAACGTGATCCTCAAGGAACTGTCGGCGGATCGACCCCTGGAGCTGGGCGAGCGTTTGTCTGTACGTGCTCTGCCGGTGCCTCACCGGGACGAGTTGTCCGAGACCGTGGCTTTTGAGATCAGCGGTCCATCTCGGCGTGTGCTCTGGCTACCCGACATCGACGCCTGGGACGAGCGATTGCCGGCGTTGATGCAGGAAGTCGATGTGGCGTGGCTGGACGGCACGTTCTTTGACGATGACGAATTGCCCGGGCGTGACCTGGATCAGATCCCGCACCCACGGATCAGCCAGCACCTTGAGGAGTATGCCAGGTGGTCTGAATCAACCGGAACCGAAGTGCGGTTGATTCATCTCAACCACAGCAATCCGGCCTGCGATCCGGATTCGCCGGAGTCCGGACGAATTGCCGATTCCGGTGTGAGGGTGGCGGCAGAAGGTGAACGCATCCAACTGTGACCGTCGGTGGCTATGTTCGCCAGAAAGTTGACTTTCGAGTCGACTTGTAGCTGATCGCCAGGTGCGGGGTGTCGAGCCGTTTCTGCTTCTGGAACAGAGATTCAACTCCGGCAGCCGTCATGCCGGTGGTGAGCAAGGTTCGCTCGACCGGGTACGGGGACTTGCCTGTCCGGAACAGCGTCTCGATGTGGTTGACCTGTGGGCTGAAGAAGTTCCGCATCGAGTAATAGGGGAGATAGATGAGTGTCGAGAAGATGTCAGCATTCTTCATGCGGACGGCGATGGGAGTGTCGCTGAGGATACGCCCCTGTCGCCCCTTTTCCCGGAATGCCAGTGCCGTGGCACGGGTTCCGTCCCGGTACTGAAAACGATAGGCGTAGGATCCCGGCGCCATCCGTTTCAGGTCGGCGATCTTGGGGAGCACGACGCCGTAATTTTCACGGACCACCTGGATCGTGTTGCTGCGGGTGAACGCTGTTTCCATCAACTGGCGATCCCAGCCACCCTTCTCCCAGGAACCGGCGTCCATCGCTTTCCAGAAGCGATCCCCCTCAAGTGCTTCGACCCATGCGATTCCCGTTTCCCCATGGTCTCGACGTTCGATGATGGCCTGGAGTGCTTCGATGGTGTGGATATCGCCTCCGTCGAGCGAGCCGGGCCGCATGACCAGGGACTCGCGGATCTTCGCTTTCCAGGGCAGGTCGATCGACGGCATTCGTCTCGCAACCGGCAGCGACGATCCGGCCATGAAGCCGAAGTCCATCTTGCGTGCCGTGTCGTACATCTCGCGGGCCCATTTCCAGTTCCACGAGAGATGCTTGTCGTTGAAAACCGGGGCGGTCCGACCGGACTTGCGATACACGTCGACGATCTGCCGGAAGTACTCGTATCGCGGATATTGCGTCTGGCCCTTCTCGTTGACCGGGTAGTTGCCGTGTTCACCGATCAGCAAGACCCCATCGACGGCCAGCTTGTCGGTGCCCAGCGTCAGGGCCTGCTCGATCGTCTCGGCACGCTTCATGCCCGGATACCGTTTCAATCGTTCTCGGCTGATGTCGTTTTCACCGACCTGTTCGACGTACAGCGATACGACATCCATGTCGGGGCGGTGGTGCCGCCCCTCCCATCCGTAACCTTCCAGGAAGCGATCGACAATGTGCTGCGAGTGTGAGTACTTGAAGTAGGCGGTCGTAACGGCGGCGATCTTCAGTCGGCGGCGGCTGCCGGCTGCGTGTACGGCCGGCAGCAGTGGAAGTGCCCCGGTCATCCCGGCGAGACTGCTCTTGAGAAAACGGCGTCGAGTACAGTTCATCGAGTTCCTTTTCGGTTCGAGTCCGGACGGTGGAAGCGAGACAGCGTGTGTCCATCGCCACCGAGTGTATGTGTCACAAGAGCGGAGTCATTGGGAAGTGACTCGGAACACGTGGTCGGCCAGCAGCCGCCCGAGAGCCGTCGCTTGCTGGCCACGGAAGTGGACGTTCTTGCCTTTCCACCACGCCGTGAACGACCAGTCCTGAGACGGTTGTGTTCCCGGTGACCGCCCGCTCTTTCCCCGCCGCCTGCTGTGCATGAGACGGAGAAACGAAACTCGACAGCAGGACCAGCAGGACGACGATCATCCGGGTGTGAAATCTGGTCATGTCGATTCTGAAGAACTCGGTTCGTTGTGCATCAACGCCGCTTTGCAGGAAGCGACCAGCGGATCGCTTCGATGTGTGTCTTGCCCGCCTTGTTCCGATAGCTGTAGACCGAAACCAGGCCACCGTCGGCCGTCTGAATGGTGTTGCCGAATCCCCCGCCGCTGGACCCGAAGTTGACGTCACTGATGACCATCCGGTCGTTGCGGAAATCCCAGGTCTTGCCGTCGTTGTCGTTGAGGATCGCTCGCAGGCCCAGTGCGTGACCGTCGGTCGAGTTGCTGCGGACGGTGAATGTCAGCAGAATCCGTCCGTCCTGCAACTGCAGGAACCGCGGGTACATCTCTCCGTAGGTGCCGAAGTTGCCGACTTTGTTGTGACGTCGAAAATGTCGGCCGTTGTCGCGGGATTCCCACAGCATCATCCTGTCGCCCTGGTCGCCGCTCTCCTTCTTCAGGCTCTCGGGCGTTCCCGGGATGTGCCAGTGCGGTCCCGTGCGGTCAACCCGGACAGGGTGCAGGATCTTCCCGGACCTGGTGCGGAAGGTGACCGTCTGGGAGAAGAAGCCATCGACGTCGATCCAGCCCTGGGTATCGGGATGCAGCGATCGATCCCACGTCTTTCCGCTGTCAGCCGACCTCCAGATCCGGACCACCTTCGGCGCGTTCTTGTGGCCATCCTGCATGCTCACGCCGATGCAGGCGAGCATTTTGCCGGGCCGTTTCGGGTCGGGGATTTCGAACCCCATCCAATCGGCGGAGGTGGCGGCCTTGTCGGGGAAGCCGTCGGGACCGATACGGATCTCCGACCACGTTTTCCCCTCATCGGTCGAACGGAAAATCTTGCTGTGGGTGTGCCTCGACGGATTCAGGGCGTCATTGGCCAACCAATGACAGGTCATCATCAACGAGCCGTCCGAAAACGTGGTCAGGCCGAATTCTCGCCCCTGAACATCGAGACGCTCTTCACGAGGCCCCCACGTTTTGCCACCGTCTTGGGATCGCCAGAAAAGTGCTCGCTCGACGTATCCCTTCACGCCGGGAATCGGTCCGAAACAGAACGCCACTGTCAGCAGGTCGCCACTTTTGAGCTGAGCGATGAATGGCTTGTAGTCGTTGGGGACTCCCAGCGGTGTGCGGGTGGCCGCGATCTCCGAACCGGCCAGTCGCTTCGGCTTGAGGATCGTGATCCCCTTGCTGGTGCTGGGAGCGGCGGCACTGGTGGCCGACGGACCCGCCAGAAACGTGGCGATCAGAACAGCGGCGGCAGCGCGTGAGACGCAGATTTGCGGCCTCGACATGTGGAGCGTCCTCGAAGCGGGTCGGTCGGGGTGAGAGAATCCTTGCCATCGGGCTGCAGGACGGGAGCGAGTGAAGTGTGTCTCGCCGGTCGCAGATTGACGGTCCGGGGCATCATACACGCTTCGCGGTCTTCGCACGTCGGGGCGACGCTCCGATTGCCGGTCGGCGGTCGGAGCGTCGAAAAGGAACGTCACGCGGGCAATGTGCCGGTCGAGGCCCGTCCCGAGGGAATCCACTGCCAATGACCCGTCTGGTCATACTGGCTGGTGATCCCAGGCCAGATCATCCTGAACAGTCCGAATCGTGGCAACGACGGAGACTGTCACGCGAGCAGTTCGCGGATCACCTCGCCCTCGACGTCGGTCAGTCGAAAGTCGCGTCCGTTGAATCGGTAGGTCAGCGCCTCGTGGTTGAAACCGGCCAGGTGCAGGATCGTCGCGTGCAGATCGTGGATGTGGTGCCGATTCTCGACAGCCTTGTAGCCAAATTCATCGGTGGCTCCCACGTGGACGCCCCCCTTGACCCCTCCCCCGGCGAACCACCAGGTGAATGCATTGGGGTTGTGGTCGCGACCGCTGCCGGTGCCCTGCGAATCTGAGGTGCGACCAAATTCCCCGCCACAGACGACCAGCGTCTGTTCGAACAGGCCGCGCTGCTTGAGGTCTTCGAGCAGTCCACCGATGCCCTGGTCGGTTTCGAGAGCGAATTGTCGGTGGTTGCGGTCGATGTTGAGATGTCCGTCCCAGCTGGCCTGGTTTCCCGTGCCGCCGCTGTAGATCTGAACAAAACGGACACCGGACTCGACCAGCTTTCTGGCGATCAGGCATTGGCGGCCGAAGAACTTGGCAGTCGGATGTTGCATGCCGTACAGAGACTGGATGTGGGCCGGTTCGTCGTCGACTGAAAGAACACCCGGTGCGGCCATTTGCATGCGGAAGGCCAGTTCGAGTGATTCGATGCGGGCTTCGAGCTGGGTCTGGTCGGCAAACCTCTGGCGATGTCTTCGGTTGAGCCGGTTGGCGACTTCCAGCAAAAGTCTCTGCCGCTGGGCAGTCACACCCGCCGGCCGTTGAAGGTCGTCAATCGGTGCCCCCTTTCCCTTGACGCGGGTGGCCTGGAATACGCTGGGCAGGAATCCGCTGCCCCAGTTCTGGGCATGGTTCTTCGGCAGACCGCGGCCACGGGCATCGGTCATCACCACGAACCCGGGAAGGTTCTCGTTTTCAGTGCCCAGCCCGTAGGCCAGCCACGATCCCACACAGGGGAAGCCCATACGGCTCATGCCCGTGTTCATTTCGAACAGCGCCGGGGAATGGTTGTTCGACCGCGAGTAGCACGAGTGGACGAATGCCATGTCGTCGACGTGACGGCTGGTCTCCGGCAGGATCTCCGACGACCACGCGCCGCTTTCACCGTGTCGGGCGAATCGGAACGGTGAGGCCAGGAGCTTGCCGCTGGTCTTGAAGAATCCCACACGGGGATCGGCGTTCTTCAACACCTCGCCGTTACGCTTCTGCAACTCGGGCTTGTAGTCCCACGTGTCCAGGTGGCTGGCGCCACCGTTGAGCACGATCCAGATCACGCTGCGGACGCCGGGGAAATGTCCGGTGCGAGGGATGAGTGGTCGTCTCGATTCGTAACCGACATTGGCGCCGGCGGCCTGCTGGCTGAACTGCAACGTGTCGAATGCCAACGCGCCGGCGCCCAGACCCGCACATCGCAGCAGGTCTCGACGGGAAATCGGTGGAACGAATGAGGTGTGCACGATGACCTACTCGACGTAGAGGAACTCGTTGAGACAGAACAGCATCTGGCAGAAATCTCGACGGGCAGCCGGTGTATCGGCCGTGAGTAGCGCGACGGCCAGTCGGCGTTCGTCGACGGAAGGCGGCCGTCCAATCGTCACCAGGAATCCCTGTGTGAGCACCTCGTTGGCTGTGGCGGCACCACCACGTGAGAGGCGTTGGCTGAGTCGATCGGCGGAATGCTGGACGAACGGGTTGTTGAGCATCAGCAGGGCCTGTGGGGCCGTGGTGGTGATCGCCCGCTGGCCGATCGTTTGCAGGCTGTCGGGTCCATCAAAAAGCTGGAGAACGGGAATCAACTTGGAACGTTTTACTCGCAGATAAATACTGCGCCGCGGGTGGTTCTGATCGAGAGTGCCGATGCCGAACATGGACAAGTTGAGTCGCTGGCTAACGGCAATCAGGTTGTCACGGATCGCTTCGGCATCCAGTCGCCGTGGGCGTCGCCGCCAGAGAAGGCGATTCAGCCGATCGGGGTGTTCGGTACGGTTGTTGGTCACGGAGGAGTGAGACTGGTAGCCCATTCGGTAGGTGGCGCTGGTGAGAACCAGGCGGTGGATCGGTTTCAGCCGCCATCCGTTTTCGATCAGTTCGGCGGCAAGCCAGTCGAGCAGTTCGGGGTGTGTCGGACGCTCTCCGCGTGTGCCGAAGTCGTTGGGGGTACCGACCAGGCCGCGTCCGAAATAGTGATGCCAGATCCGGTTGACGATCACGCGGGCAAGCAGGTGCCCTGCCCCACCGGCGGAGTCGGTGATCCAGCGTGCCAACGCAACCCGTCCCGGACGATCTCCCAGCGACTCGAACCACCGTGCTTGAGGTGTATTCGGGCCGACCAGAAACGGCGGAAACCCAGTGGTTACGATCTCCCGAGCGTTTTCGGGATCGCCTCGAACCAGGAAATGCACCTTGGCAGGAATGCTCGGAAGACCTTTGAAAGACGGTTCGGCGCGGACCCGCATCCGAATTCGCTTGTCGGGCGCCTCGGTAGCGGCATAGACGGGAAAAACACCCTGGGCTGTCTTGAGCGGTCGTGTGGCACTGATGGTTGCGGCAAAGGCAGCTGTGAACCTGTAGTAGTCGCGTTGAGCGACGGGGTCGTACTTGTGGTCGTGACACCTTGCGCATCCGATCGTGAGACCCAGCAGAGCGGTTCCAGTGGTCGCGGCGAAATCATCCAGCTTGTCGTAGCGGTGCTGGACGAAGTCTTTGCGGGTCTGGATTCGGTTTTCGACCCCGGCGACCAGAAACCCGGTCGCCACGGTGGCCCACGGGTCGTCCGGCCGCAATTGATCCCCGGCCAATTGCAACCGGACGAACTCGTCGAAGGGCATGTCCTGGTTGAGCGCGCGGACGACGAAGTCCCGGTAACGCCATGCCTCCGGGCGGTCGTAGTCCATTTCGAATCCGTCGCTTTCGGCAAACCTCGCGACATCCAGCCAGTGGCGTCCCCATCGCTCGCCGAATCCGGGGTCACTCAGCAGTCGATCGATGGTCCTGTTCCATGTCTCCGCTTCGCCTGCCGCACCGAAGCCCAGGACATGTCGTGGGGATGGTGGCAGGCCGACCACGTCGAACGACGCGCGGCGGAGCAGGACGGTCGGGGGCGCGGCGGGAGCCGGGTGGAGGTCGGCCCGGGCGTGTTCGGCGGCGACAAATGCGTCGACCGGATTTCTGACCCAGGATGTTCCGACCCGTGGTACCGGTGGCCGGGTCAGCGGTCGCCATGACCAGAAGCTGCGTGCGTCTTCGGGGGCGAGTCGAATGGGGCCATCCGACGTTCGTCGGGTTGCCGGTTTGTCGCGAGGATCGACGGCGCCGTTTCGAATCCACGTCCGAAAGTCGGTGGTCACCGCCTTGGGCAAACGACCCGAGGGGGGCATCTTTGGTCCCTTGTGCTCAATCGCCCGGATCAACAGGCTTTTCTCCGGCTTGCCCGGAATCACGGCCGGACCCGATTCGCCGCCGGCTCGAAGTCCGCCACGAAAATCGAGTCTCAGCTCGCCCTTCAACGAGGCTGCACTCGCTGAATGACACTTGAAGCAGTGTTTCCGCAGAACCGGACGAATGCGTCGTTCGAAAAACCGGACTCGCTCCCGATCGAATGTGGTCGGTGGGTCGGCACCCAGTGGGGAGCAGAACACGCCCACGAGCAGGCACCCGGGCAGCGTAACGCTGAGGAATCTGGATCGGGACATGTCTTCAGCCGGCGTTCATCCTTCCGGTGAGGTCGGGCCTCATGGTATCGGCCGGAATCTGCTTCGGCCAACGTGCCAGCCCCGGGTCCTGCTGGAGGTGGTTTCGGGTATTCTGTATCAACTGGCCGCTGAATGTTATGGCCGGCGAAGAACCTGGGGGTTGCCGTGCGACAATTGGGCTTTGTGCTGCTTGTTTTGACGGTTGCGGCAGGGACCGGAGCGGCGACGGAACCGCCACGACCGTTCATCTGCATGTACGGTCACCATGACGGCAAGGGAGTGACCGAAGCGTTCCGAAAACTGGTCCCGAGAATCACCGTGATCGAGGGCACAAGTCGGAACGCGGCATTCATCAAGGAACTCAGGGGCAAGAAGTGCCTGTACGCAGCACACGTCAACAACCCGCCGAAGGCAACCGCCGATCGTCTTGTCGGGATGTGGCGAGCCCCTTTTGAGGATGATCTCGGAGGGAAACTGCCGGGCGGCTACGACGCCATCGCCATTGACGAACTCCGCCAGGATGTCGACGGCAGCGCTCAGTCCGGGGTTGTTTGCCAGGCACTTGACCGGTTGAGAAAGGCGTACCCGCAGAAGCAGATCTACGCGGCCGCGACATGGCAACTGGGCCGAAACGCTCGGCAACACACCGAACAACTGGCGACCGTGGCACGGTGTGTCGACGTGTTGATGCTGGAGGTCTATCTGCGAGAGTCTCGTCCCACTTACGGCTATATCCCGGAATGGGCCGCGGAATTGGAGGCGGTGCAGCCGAAGTTGCTCGAGAAAACCGTCTACGGTCTAGGCGTTGCACAGCGAGGATACCTCTTTGATGATTCGCCCCGGACCAGCTTTCTGGCTCACCTGGATGCCCAGTTTCATCTCATCCGCAACGGCCCCAGGACTCGCCGGATGCGGGGCGTGATGTTCTGGGTGTACTACCGAAGCCAAACCACGGTGACTCCCGAGTATCTCGCCCGGCTCTCGGATCACTACTTTCGCCTCGGCCTGTCGTCACGGTTCGGTGACGGGCGGAAGAACCAGTTGGTGGGCAACCCGCAACTGGAGACGGTGAAGGGGTGGACGTTGTCACCGGGTGATGGCCAGGTGAGCCTGTTCCGCTACAGGGATGTGAAGGGAATCGAACCGGACCACGACAGCAACGGGTGGTCTGGACATGGTGCGGGCGGGTTGAAGATGACTCGCGGGACGAAGGCCAATCGGGCCACGACCGACCTGGTGGGTCTCGACCCGGGCCGAATTCACGTGGCTTCGGCCTGGGTGCAGTCGGACAAGCCGGGCCGCAAGGCGGGCCTCCGCATTTTGTCGGCGCGTGGCCGCGTGCTGGCCAGTACCGAGACATCCCGCGCCGGCACCGGGTCCCAGTGGGATAAGTGGACACGGTTGCTGGTGACCTTCCGGCCGGATGGTCCCCGGGTGCGACTCGAGTTGAACGACGAAACATCGTCGGAGGGCACGGTGTTGTACTGGGATTACATCGAGGTCGAATCGGCCTGGCCGGCGGAAGCGAAATGAGTCTCGGTGTCGGCGGCTGCCTGGCCTATTGGGGACGCGGGACTTTCGCCTTGGCAAACGCCGCGGCCAGGTGCTTGTAGCATGTCCGGGCCGCGGTCCTGGGGTTGTAGCCCGGCTGGGACCAGACCTGCCCACTGATCTCGACGCAGATGTCTCCCCGGTATCCCCCGCGATGGAACTGTGAAATCAGCCGGGAGTAATCGATGCGGCCACCCTGCCCTGGCAGGACAAATCGCAGTCGCTTGTCGCGACGGACGACATCCTTGACGGCGATGTGCCCGACGTAGGGCAGCGACGTGCGGATAGTGCCCTCGAGCGTCATGTCCCGAAAGTCGTAGTGCGAGTAGTCGTAACACATCCTCAGCCGTTTCGGTTTGCCGAGACCGGTTATCAGCTCGGCCGCCTCGTCGGGGCGGCTGAACGCGCCGCCGCGGTGTGGCTTGACGGCAATCACCAGGGCGTGGGCATCGGCGAGTTTCATCCAGACGGCAATCTCATCGGAATAAGCGGGCCGTTTCTCGGCCCACTTGCCCCCACCGCCGATCGTGGTCTGCAGCAGCGGTGGTTGATCGGGGGAGAGATCGTGGGCCAGTTCGGCGGCCAGCTTCAGCCGTTCGAGCCGCTGGGCCCGCGTGCGGTTTCCCTCGTCGATATGCAGGTGCTCCATCAAACTGGTGATCCGAAGGCCTGTATCCGCCAATCTCTTGCGGATCGCCCTTCGCCTGTTCCGACCCAAAGTCGCGGGGTTGGCATCCCATTCGGGCCAGATCGTCAACTCGAGCGAATCGTACCCGGTATCGTCGATCAGCGCGATTGCCGCTTCGGTGGTCAGCGCCTTCGATCCGTAGGTGCTGAAACCCAGTGTCAACGCAGCAGATGGCCGAGCGGCACTGAGCCGGGGCGAGGACGAAGCCAGGCCTGCGGCCGTCACGAATGCGGTCTTCAGGAAACCCCGCCTGGGCATGCTGTCGTCATGTGGCATGGTGAGAAGACCGTCCGAATGGCGAAAGTCAGGCAACTCTACTTGGGGCGAGACTCGAAGACAGCCTCGAGTGGGATCCAACGGGTCGTCTGCCCGGTGCGGTCGTGTCGCGGATAACTGCCACGGAAGAAACCCCGCATTGAAATCACGTCGGGAGAATCCTTGGTGTAGGTCATTACGAGTTCGAGAGTTCCCTCGTAACTGAATCCATCAACACCGGAATCGCTCAGCCGTACGCGGCCGCTTGCCACCGCGTAGCGGAGATGTTCGCTCGACGCGGACGGCACCAGCGACAGCTTCCCGGAGACGCCGGTGATTGAAAACACCTTCTTGGTGTCACGATCGACCCGCTCCATCACGCCGGGCGGGTAGACCTCCGTGAGCCATTTCTTCAGCTTTGCGGCGTCGACGGTCCGCGTGTCGTCCGGCCAGGCCAACGCGCTCCAGTCGCTTTTCGCCATGTCCACGACCTCCACGACAGGCAGTCGGTAGGCCGGCATCCGTCGGTCGTCGAGGCGGACGAAGATCCGCAGCCCGCGGTTGCCCGGAGTGGGTTCGGGAAGTTTCAGCGGGGGAGCTGCCCGTGGTGTTCGAGGCGGCGAAGGCAGTCCCAGGATGAGAGCTGCCCGCCTGAGTTGGGTTACGGTGTTTTCGATCAGGTCACCGGGGCGGCCGTAGCGGATCGATCCGACGGCGTCGAACCAGGCCACCAACTTGCCGCGGGAATCAAGAAGAGCGAAGTCGACATTACTCTGCCGCGTGGCCTGTTGCGGGCGACCGGAGCGGAATTTCCGGCTCCAGACTTCCCGCACCGGCTGGGGGAGGTCGGGGTCGTTGCGGTGCCCGAACCACGATGTGACCAGAAACGGTCTCAATTCAGCCACGACGCGAGGATGGCTCAGAGAGGTCCCACGGACCTGCGTGGCCGTGGCTCAGCAGTGACCCGAGGCCAGGTCGCCATATTTCGAGTGGATGATCACCAGGCAGATCGGACGGCTCTCACGGGTCGCCCGTTTGCGGGCGGTCTCCAGTGATGATTCCCAGTCCAAACGATAGATGGAAAGTTCCCGGGCGGTGGGCCGCAACAGGTGATACCAGGTCTCGACCCGCGCGGCCTCGAGGTCCTCGGACCGGAGCGTCCCGGAGGTTGCCAGCAGCAGTGTCCAGCAGAGTGCCAGGCGGATCATGCACATCTCCTTGTGAATGGTGGCGGGGGATCAGTCCGGGGTGTGAAAACCCGGTGACCCGATGAAGGCCCGCACCCCGGAGTCCGCATCGATCGTGCGGATCCGAATCTCGCCGTCGTAGCTTCCTGTCGCCAACCGGTCATGTTTGTCGTCGACGGCCAGCGAATAGACCCAGTCCTTGTGGTCATCGAATTTCTTGATCTGTTTGCCGTCGAGCGAGTGCACCCGGACCGTGCGGTCGGCGCTACAACTGTAGACACGGTCATCAGCTCCGACCACCACTCGGATCACTGTTGCGTCGAATCCCTCGATTGTCCGGACCAGTTTCGCATCGTCGGATTTCCAGATTCGCAGCATCCTGTCGTTACCGCAGGAGACCACTTGCTTGCCGTCGTGCGTGAATGCGACACCGAGAATTCGGCCGCCGAAGTTCGATTCGAAACTCTTGTTGTATGTCGCCAGTTGTTGGCCAGTCCTGGCGTCAAACACCTTGGCGTTTTTGTCGCGACTCGCCGACGCAAGCCGTCTGCCGTCCGGTGACCACGCGACCGACATGACGGCCTTGTGGTGGTCGAGCAACTTCAGGAGCGGACGTCCGGTGTCGGAATCGAAAAGTCGGATCGAGCTGTCGGCGACCGCTGCTGCGATGCGGTCGCCGCCGGGACTGAATCGGGCGGACAGAACTTCTTTGGTTGAGGTCATCAGGTGCCGGAGCAGTTTTCCGTCGGCGACCCGGAACTGTTTCAGTTCACCGAACTGCCCTGGCCGACCGGCGGCGACAAGCAGTGATCGCCCAGAGGGATGAAACTCGATGTCGAAGACCCGTTGGCCGACGTTGGTGATGCGCCGGGCCAAGCGGCCGGTGCCGGTCTCCCAGATCAGGACCTCGTGGTAACCCGAACTGGCCAGCCACTTCCCGTCGGGAGAAAATGCCAAAGCCGTGATTGCCAGCGGGACTCGATAAGTGTGAGGTGGTTGAGGTTGTGGTGTTTGCGGGACGATGTTCCACAGCGAGTCGTCGGGATCGACCCCGGCATCCAATTCGGCACCAAGCGCGATCCAGCGGCGAATGAGCGTGATCTGAGGCCTGGTCAGCGGAGGATTGCCCTCGGGCATCGAACCATCTGCAATCGCGTGGAAGAGCAGGGATTTGCCCGCGTCTCCAGGAACGACGGTGATGCCGTTTTTTCCCGCCGACAGCACACCGCGGTGGTTCTCCAGATCAACACGCCCCTTGGCGATTCGGGCACTGTGGCAGGCCAGGCAACGCCGAACCAGGATCGGGGCGACGTCGTTGGCAAACGAGACGAATTGACCCGCGCGTTGAGCGGCCTGTTGAGCCGTACGCAGCCGTTCGGTGTGCTCGACGACGGCCTTGCTGTAAGCCGCCTGGGATTTGTCGAATTCCCGGTCGGCGAGTTTGAGTTGAGCAACGGCTGTGTCACGTCTCGCAACGGCTCGATCGTGAGCCAACTGAACAAGCTCCACCTGACGCCGGGCGGCCTGCAGGACCTTTTCGGGTGGTTTCCTGGCGGCTTTCTCGGCCAGTGCCTTACGAGCCTTCTGGAGTTCTTCCCTGGCGGTGTCGGCCGTCTGCCTGGCGTCACGGGCCCTCAGGTTGCTTTCCCATGCATTGCGACGACCACGGGCCAGTGCATCCTCCATCGACGAGCGTGTCGCAGAGGCTTCGCGTGTGGCCTTCCGAAGCGGATCGAGGTCCTTGACGGTTTCTCCGGCGAATGCCGTAGAGGATGTTGCCACGACGCCAATCAACCACAGGACCTGAAAGCGATCGGTCCACGACAGCGATTGCGACGAGCAGCAGTGTTCGGGTTGCCGGTTCAAATCCACTCCTCGATCACGTTTCCCCGACAAACTGGTCGCCGGTCACCTTTTCGATCGGTGAAGGTGCGGGCCGGATCGATCCCCATCAGGTGGAGAATTGTGGCTCCCATGTCCCAGGGCCCGACCTTCTTGGAGGCCGGGAACGCAGCCAGTTCGTCGGATCGGCCGAAGATCTGGCCTCGGCGAATCCCGCCACCGGCCAGGAACATCGAGTAGCAATGGGGCCAGTGTTGGCGACCGCCCTGGGGTGGATTGCTGAGATGGTCGATCCAGGGGGACCGACCGAATTCGCCGCCACAGACAACCAGTGTCGAATCGAGCAGCCCGCGTTCGTCGAGGTCCCCCAGCAGCGCCGACAGGCTTTGGTCCAGAGGCGGCAGGAGCTGCCCCTTGAGTCGACTGAAGATGTTGGCGTAGTGCAGGTCCCAGTGCTGTTCGCCACCGACGGGAATATCACTGATCTGGATCACCGGCACACCGGCTTCGACCAGTCGCCGTGCCATCAACAGGTAGCCGCCCATCGGGGTCCGGCCGTAACGATCCTTGACCTTGTCTGATTCGGCGGAGGTGTCGAAGGCGGGGATGAAGCCGGAGGAGTTGAGCAGAGTCAGTGCTCGGCCCTGGACCGTGCCGTAGTTGGCCGCCGGCCGCTGCTGATCCAGGAACCGCGCGCGGTTCTGCAGGGTCTGGAGCAGCCGCTGGCGGCCATCAACCCGCACCTGGGTCAGTTCACCACGCCGAGCCAACAGGCGGCGGAGTTGGTCGTTGAGCACGAAGGGTGAGTGCACCTTGCCCAGAAAGCCGCCGGTTTGACCGATTCCCTTGAATTGGGGCAGAATTCGACCGCCGAGGATTACCGAGGCGGGCACTCCCTTTCGGGTGGGGGGCTTCAACTTGCTGACGATCGCACCGTAATGGGGATGGTCGTCGGGTGTGGCAGGAAAATTCTGGTTGTTGATGCGGTGTGGCCAGCCGGTCAGGTGCGTGTAGAGGCTGGCGGCATGAGCGGTGTCCTTGTGGCTCAGCGTGCGGGCCACCGTTCCCAGGTGCATCATTCTCGAGAGTCGCGGCAGGTGTTCGCAGACGTGAAGGTCGACCACGCTCGAGGGGATCGGCTTGAACGGGCCGCGAGCCTCCAGAGGCGCCTCGGGCTTCATATCGAAGGTCTCGGTCTGAGGCGGTCCTCCGTAGAGCGTCACAAAGATGACCGATTTGACGCGTCCGAATCCACCGGCAGCCCCGGATTCTTCACCGGGTGCCAGTCCCTGCCATCCAAGCCCGCCCAGCACACCCAGGCCTCCCACCTGCAGGAAGGCGCGTCGCGAGCCGGTTGTGTGGAACTGCAGCATGGTGAAGAGTGCCGCGTGTGACGGGGGCAAGACATCTTCAGCGACGATTATATCGGCGATCGTGGATCAGGCCCAAGTCGACCAGCCGATTTTCGCCGTCGTCGGTCTCCGAAAGTGCGGTCTTCACACCGGTGGCCCGGGAAAAATTACTGACAGGCCGTCCATGCGGTAGCGGAAAGCCCGGCGGAGATCGCGGCGGACCAGGAGGCGATCGATCAAGTGGCCACCCCACGGCGCGTAATCCACCTCATCGGTGACCAGCGTGCCACCATTGATTGGCTCGAATCGATGGTGGTGGTGCCAATACCGGTACGGACCACCCAGTTTGATGTCGGAAAACTGGCGAGGTGGATCCCAGTCGTGGATCTCGGACGTCCATTTCAGGGGAATGCCGTGGATCTTCAGCCGGTATCCAATTCGC
Source organism: Planctomycetota bacterium (assembly GCA_963582065.1). GTDB lineage: Bacteria > Planctomycetota > Planctomycetia > Planctomycetales > Planctomycetaceae > UBA8437. Next base: position 50,233 of record CAUZRQ010000020.1, read on the forward strand.
GTGCCATTCCCCATCGAGATCGGTTGTGGTGTCGATATGCGGAACTTCATCCAGGGCGGGACGAGCCGTTCGAGGTTCGCCGCGTCGGCGAAGAACCCGAAGACGTCGTCGGGATCCGCGGGCAACCACAGGCGGGCCGCCAGGCGAGTGATCGCTTCGGAGCGCGGCGATGGGATGAAGTCCAGTTCGGACTGCATGAGTGTCGCTTGGTGAAACAAACGATTCAGGACATCGGATTTGTGTACTGGTCGTCGTCGAGGATTTGCATCGTGTCGCTGGGTTCACCATCGCCGGGGGCCGCAAACGCCGAAGCGACAGTTGGACGAAGCATGAAGACCAGCAGCAGGATCGGGTAAATCAGGCCAAAAATCAGTCCGCAGCCCATTCCGCCGGCGACAATGCCGGAAATTACCTCGACTGGCGGCCCATCGGCGACCTCTTCCTGGGCCTCGATGATCGGCATCATGGAACGGAAAATCAGAGCGTTGAAGACGATCTTGCTGAGAATGTCGTAGATCGAGTAGCCGATGCTCAAGGTGCGACCCCACGGTTTCATCAGCAATAACGCGATGCCTGCGATCAGTAAGACCAGGGTCCCGACGGCGCCGAAGCCGTTCGAGATGTTCGTCATCAGTTGGAAGTTCGGATCGGCCGCCAACGCCTTCTGCAGTGGATCTTCTTGGACCTCCTCGCCTGCGTCTCTGACGGCTTGTTCCATGGCCTGCTGGATGGCCGGCTGAGCCACCGCCACCGCCAACCCCAGGCCGCACATCCCGAAAATCGAGAAGACGATATTCAGGATCCCAAAAACCGTGATGGTGGTGGGTCGTTTCATTCGCAAACTTTCGTGACAGACTGATTGCCGCTGTGCAAAGTGTCGGTACTTGTCCCCGGGCGAGCAACCAACGGGCACTTGCCGGGAACATGAGAAAGACGTGGTACCAACTGTCGGGGGAGGGGGATCTAGGGCGAAAGGCGACTGCGGCCATCAGTGATCAGTTTGTCGAGTCGCAGAATCATCCGTTGAGCCCTCTGCCGGAATTTGTCCAGGACGTCAGTCGTCTCCCCGGGATCACTGTCAAGGCGGTAGAGCGTGTACCTGGGCACCTTGCGGCCCTTGAGCCTCAGCTTGGCATTGCGGCGGCGTTTCGAGTCGTGGCGTTGCAGCTTCCAATTGCCGACTCGAAGGCCGTAGTTGCCGCGACGTCCGTTGTCCTGTTGCACCAGGTGATCACGACCGATGGCGTCCGTCTTTCCCAGCAGCGCTCCCAGGACGTTGAGGCTGTCAAGACACGCTTCGGCCGGCATCGGGATACCGGTCAATGATGCGAAACTGGCGGCGAAATCGATTGTGCAGACCACCTGTTCGGAAACTCCCGGGCGGATGGTGCCCGGCCAGCGGGTGATCAACGGGGTCCGCGTTCCACCTTCCATCACGCTGTACTTGCCCCCGCCAAAAGGACCGGCTGGCCGGTGTTCGCCGAGTTTCTCGATCGCCCCGTCCTTGTATCCGTCGTCGAGTACGGGGCCGTTGTCCGAGCAGAAGACGACAAGTGTGTTCTGCTCGAGTTTCAGTCGTTTCAACGAGGCCATCAACTCGCCGACGCACCAGTCCAACTGCAGGATCGAATCTCCGCGGAAACCCAGCCCGCTCTTGCCGTGGAACCGTTCGTGTGGCATGCGGGGCACATGCAGATCGTGAGACGAAAAGAACAGGAAAAACGGTTGGTCACGGTTCTTCTCGATCCATGCCACGGAGCGTTTGACCCATTCGTCGGCCAGGTCTTCGTCTCGAAATCGTGCCGTGTGCCCGCCGGTGTAGAAGCCGATTCGGCTGATTCCGTTATGGATGGTGCCGTTGTGTCCATGGGACCAGTCCATCTTGAGTGTCGAACGGTGTGTGAGTCCGGTTGGGTGGTCAGGACTGGGCTTCCTGTTGCCGACCCAAAGCGGGTCTGCGGGGTCGAGATTCGGCACACGGTGATCCTGGACGTAGACCTGCGGCACGCGGTCGTTGGTCGTCGGCAGCAGGAAACAGTGATCGAAGCCGATTTCGAGCGGTCCGGGTTTCAAGTCGGCGTTCCAAACCGGCCCTTGGGTTCCGCCGAGTCCAAGATGCCACTTGCCGATCACCGCCGTACGGTAACCTGCTGTTCGAAGCAGTCCCGGCAGGGTGACCGTGCCGGGCTTGATGATGGCCGGGTTATTCGGAGCGGCGATTCCGGTACCGGGGCGACGAAAGGCGTAGGTGCCGGTGAGAAACGAATAGCGGGTTGGCGTACAGGTGGACGCGGAGCAGTAGCCACTGGTGAATTTCAGACCCTCGGCCGCCAGTCGATCAATATGGGGTGTTTTGAGAGACGTCGTGCCATAGCACGACACGTCACCGTAGCCCAGATCGTCGGCCATGATCACGACGATGTTGGGGCGTCGGGGGGCGGCCGTGGTGGTCGTCAGTGGGCCGAACACGGCGACGAGGCCGAGAGCAGCCGCGGCAAGGCGCGTCATCGTGCGGCGGTATCCTTTGACGTGGCGGGCTGCATCGATCGAAGCAGGTCGTGGAGGTTGAACTTGACGTATGGGCGTTCGGCGGCGGGCTTGGCGTGGCTGGCGTTGGCCACGTAGAAGATGCCGTCGGCCGGAACGAACAGGACGTTGTGGAGGTTCGATTCCATGGCCACCGGCCGGCTCATCAGCCACTTCCCGAGCCTGGCGTCGAATTGACCGTACCGCGACTGGACTCGTTGTCGCAGCGTGGCCAGGCGATTGCCGGCCGAGAGGACTATCGCATCAGGAATTCCCTCGCCCAGGCGGGGATGTGACCGACCGGGGTAGACCCATTCGATCGAATCGGGCGTGGCGGCCACGCCAACGGCACGATTCGTCTTTCCATCGGCGAACACGTAGTAGTACTCACAGGTCCTGGGGCTCGATTCCCAGAGTCGCATCACGTCCTCCAGGGTGTGGCACTCCTCGAGCGCCCGTCTCATCAATGTTGACATCGGGGCTCCGTCCCATTGCCCCTCGCCCTTGCCGCCCATCTCGCCCAGCGACACTCCACGGGCATTCATCCCACTGACGCTGCCGATGAAACCGGCATAACCGACGTTGGCGAACGGGATGCGGCCATCGACCTTGACGACAAACGTCGTCGCCGCGTCCTGCAGGCCGATCGTGGTCATGTAGTCGAGAACGCGACCGTGGTAGAGCTTCCCATCGCGCGTCGCTCGTCCGAAGAGGGCGAACCCGGAGCAGTGGAACAGTTCGGGAAAGACGTTCAGTGCCTGGACGAGTTGAGTGTCGAGTTGCAGTGCCCCTGCCAGCGAGCGGGTTTCCTGTTTGTGACGGCTGGGAATGTGGGGCGAGAGCCGGGTGTAGGCCCCTTCCAGATCGTGACGGAACCAACGGCCGGTACGGATGGTCTGAACGGTCCCGAATGCGTGAAGGACCGAGTCGATGCAAGCCAAGGCTTCGCTGCGCAGCAACTGGCCGTGTGCGGTGCCGACTTCGCCCGGTGTCCCGTGAAGCAGAACCACCCGCTGGCCCTCGATCCAACGCAGTTCGCCATGCGGGACACGCCGCGGTTGCTGCGTCGGGGAGGTCAGGATTCCGGACGGCCAGAAGACCTCGAGTGTGCGGCGGGTGCCACGGGTGAGCTGGCGTTCGAGTTCGTCACGGGGTATCCGCGTCGCCTGGTAGCCAGGCCAGTGATCGGCCGGTTCCGGTGGCAGCGGCTTCGCGATGTGGGTCAGGCGGAGTGACGCGTCACGGGTGCGGATCACCAGTGAGCCGTCCTTTGCTGTGCTCAAACCTGTTCCAGAGGCCGCCTTGCCGCCCAGGGTTGCGAGGACGAAACCGGCGACGGCTTCTGGTGGTCTGCTGAGGATGAATGCGGCTGCCAGGCTGACGCTGGTACGCGCGGTGAGAAGTCTCGCTGCGATTCCACGAGGAGACAGGTGATCCGGAGTCGAGACAGTGCCGTGTCCGATGTAGACCCGGCGATGCCGAGGGAGCGCCATGGCGGTGATGTTGGCCCGGCGTCGGATGGCGACGGAGTAGTCGGCGTGAGTGACTTCGAGGTCAAAGGCCCGCACGTTGTGCCGGGCCAGCCTGAGCGTAATCACCTGGGGAGTGCCGTCGATACGGGCCTCGAGACGCCCGTCGATCTGGAAGCTCGTGTCGCGGCCCGCGAGTGCGGACAGGATCGGCCTCAGTGCGGCGACAACCGAATCCGGTGCGGCCTTTGCCTGCTCCGCCGCCACTCCGTTCGACGTGCAGGCTGTCAGCAAGACAACTGCAACTGCACATGCCGCTCGCCAGGAGATAAGTCGGGACATGTCGCTTTACCTTCGTGAGGAGGGGCTGCCGCTTCGTGAACGCCCTGCCAACGGGCCATCCGAGGGGTTTGACCAAGGATGGGTTGTAACCCACCGGGGTGCCGTTCGCCAAGATCCCCGCTGTCGCGAATCAGGACGACGGGTCACAGTGCCGCCAGCCCCGGCCCGAATGTTCATTGGGCCAGGAGAACGTCATAAACCCGTCGCTCGGGCTTTCGCTTGAAGATCGCACCGACTTCCACGCGTACATCCTGTCCGCGGCCCAGGACCCTGGCACACGCGGGACTGGCCGCGACACCCGAATCGGGATGGATCGCGTAGGCCCGTTTCAGCTTGGGTCGACGGCCGTTGAAGCGGGGGTAGCCAAAGGTGACGTTGACCTTGGGGATCCCCGACCGAGGAATCTTCGATGTCGAATAGACTTCGACGAATGCCGAGTGGCGGGCCCAGTACGAGAACTTGGATCCTTCGAATCTCAGCCCACCAACATCCACTCCCTTGGTCTCGCCCTTCTTGCGGACACGGCAATCGAACCAGGTCTGGTTCTTCTCGGTTTTGCCCTTGGCGATCGTGAAGACGTGTGTGCCGCGTCCCCAGCGAAACGGCCGCCGCACACTGCAGAATTGGCCCTCGTAGCCCGCGCTTTCGCAAAGCCCGTCCTTGAGCTTGCGAACGTGATCCAGCCCGATCGGCTTCTTCTTGTCGCGTGACCACCTCGAGAAGATTGCTCCCATACCGGGGTGGACACGAGTGCGACTCGTCTTGGTCGCCCAGCCGTTGACGTTCGTCTGGAGCCCACCGTAGAAGTCCAGGCCGTTGATGCGGGCCAGGCCGACCGGTGAGATGTAGAGGTTGTAGCTGTCGGGGATGTCGCGATCGATCGTGATCTCGATTTCCAGGCGTTTGAAATCCTCGATCGGTTTGTCAAACACCCACCAGAAATCCGCGAGATGCCACGGAAGCGACGGCAGTTTGACCCCTGCCCGTTTGGCCATCTCAGCAGGCGTTGGTTGCGTGGGTGAGAGGGCCGGTTCCTTAGCGAGGCTCATCGAGTCGAAAACCGGCGACAAGAGGACAACTGCCAGGAGGAGGGCGCGAAAGACTGAGAGCATGTTGGGCTCGCCGGTTTTGAAAATCGCACCCGTAGGGCTCATGATGATCCCAGGTAACGGAAAGAGGAAGCGGGAATCCGCAAGAGGAGCCAAGCCGTGAGTTCGATCAGAGGCTGTGTTGTCGTGGTGTTGTGCGTCGTCGGCGGGGCGTGCGCCGGCGAACCGGTTCAACCGGAACCGTTTCGGCATGCCGGGGTGATTGCGTCCTGGAAGGCGTATGCGAATCGCCTGTCATTTGGCCGAGGACAGACGCTAGCCCTGGTCGATGACGGCTGCACCCTGTCGAAACCGGAATGGTCAATGTCGGACGGTGATCGGCCGAAAGTGCTGGTGACCTATGACAGTGTCGATGGCGATGACGATCCCAAGCACGAGGGGAAAGGCTACCACGGGACCACCATCGGAATTCCTTCCTCGGTCAATTACGGAGGCAAGTGGGGAGTTGCCTACAACAACCAGTTGGCGGTGATCCGCGCGCTCGAGTGCTGCCACTGCAACGTCAGTGATGACAAGACCGTCGCGCGGGCGCTGCAGTGGGTGATTGATCATCACAAGCAGTACCGGATCACGACGGTCAACCTGGCACCTGTCGATGACAAGGCTCACCAGAAACCGGTCGACGGCCAAATCGTCGGAAAACTGAAAAAGCTGCGTTCGCTGGGCATCTGGGTCAGTGCTCCCACCGGAAATCACAATTTCAGCACCGGCATTTCCTGGCCGGCCTGCCAGCCGGGCTGCATTGCGGTTGGTGCCGTGCGGCCGGGTAAGGACGAGGTGTTTCTGGACCGTCACGCCAAAGTCGATCTTGTCGTCCCCGCCTCCGCCACGTCGTCATCGAACGCGATTGCCTGTGGAGCGGTGATGCTGCTGCGGGAGGCAATCGGCAAGGCGAAATACAACTGGAAAGCCGACGGTCCGACACTTCCGGACGCCATGCTCAAGATCCTGCAGAAGACCGGTGTGGCGGTCCGGGATGAGCCGAGCAGGCGGAGCTACCAACGGATGGACCTGAAGGCGGCACTGGACCACGTGTTTACCGTTCCCACGAAGAAGCTCTCAAGAAAACGCCCGAACATTCTCCTGGCCATCTCCGACGACCAGTCCTGGATGCACGTGGGAGCCTATGGCGACAAGGGCACGCGGACCCCGGCCTTCGATCGTGTCGCCCGCGAGGGTGTGCTTTTTACCCACGCGTATGCCGCCTGTCCGTCGTGTGCTCCGTCGCGGAGCGCGATCCTTACCGGGCGGCCGATCTGGCAGCTCGGCACCGGCGGCGTGCTGATGGGCGTCTTGAAGAACGAATATGATCTGTTCACGCTGCGACTGCGTGATGCCGGTTACCAGTTGGCGGCCACAGGCAAGACCTGGGGTCCCGGAAAGCTGCAAGGGTTTCCGACGGCCGACGGCAACCCTTTGCCCCGCAGCTCTTTTGTCGCAACTCAAACCGAGGCGATCACCGGGAAGGCATACCATTCCATTCGCCTCAAAGAACGACTTCGTGGCGTCAACGTTTTGGATTACGCCGCCAATTTTCGCCAGTTCCTGGCCGAGCGGGATTCTCGTAAACCGTTTTGTTTCTGGTACGGCGCGACGGAACCGCACCAGCGGTTTGAGGTCGGGGCCTGGAAACGTGCGGGAAAGAAGCTCGCCGACGCACGACTTCCCCGTTGTCTGCCCGACGACCCGGTGACTCGAGGCGAGATACTCGACTACGGATTGGAGATCGAACATTTCGATCGACACCTGGGCCGAATGCTTGAGGCGCTAAAGGCGGCCGGAGAACTGGACAACACGCTGGTGATTGTCACAAGTGATCACGGCAATCCCCTGCCCCGTTCAAAATGCAGCCTCTACGACACGGGGACGCGGGTACCGCTGGCGATTCGGTGGCCCGGACGGGTTCCCGGCGGCCGAACGGTCGACGATTTCGTCAGCCTGATGGACCTGGCACCGACCATTCTCGAGTCGGCAGATGTGTCCGTACCCGGTGGGATGGTCGGACGGAGCCTGGTTCCGATCATCACGTCCAAGCAGCAGGGACTGGTTGATGCCGAGCGTGATTACGTCGTGACAGCTTTCGAACGCCACATCATTGCCAGGCGGAACGGTGTCGGCTATCCGATGCGGTCGATCCGGACTCGGCGATTCTCCTACATCCGCAATTACGCCCCCGCGAGATGGCCTGCCGGAGACCCCGACTTCTTCTCGTCTCACCAGCGGTTCTTCGGCGACTGCGACACCGGGGCGTCCAAGACGTTCATCCTGCAGAATGCTCACCGGCCCGAGGTGGCGCCGTTCTTTCGCCGGGCGTTCGGGAGAAGACCGGCCGAGGAGCTCTACGATATCTCCACAGACCCCGGCCAGTTGACAAATCTGGCCTACCAGCCTGAGTGGTTGAAGACCCGAAAAGAACTGGCCGATCGCTTGCAGAGGCATCTCACCGAGACGGGCGATCCACGCCAGAAGGGCCAGTCGCCGTGGGACAGCTATCCGTTCATCGACGGTCGCATCTTCAAGAATCCCAACTGGCGGACCGAGGGGTTGCCGCAGCCAATCCGCAAATGACACCGGCCAGCTGACCGGAGACAAATCGCCCTGCTGAGCACCCCGTCGCACGCCGGGTGCAGAGATGACGCTGGTAGCGGTTCGTACAGGCCCGGCACGACCCTACTGCGGGTTCTCCGCTTCGGAGAGTTGCTTGATGTGTGCCAGGACCCGGTCGTGGATCTTGCGGATTGAAACATCCGACCACAGCGTCCAGTAAGCCTGGGGATACATCTCGAAGGTGTACCAGGTCCGACCTTCGAGCCGTGTGCGGCGACCGGGAAGTGCCACCAGTCGGAACTCGCCCCGACGGCTCTTCAGCGAAGCGTCTGCGAGGTGGGGTGGGTGCACGTGGCGGTAGGGGCTGAGTTCCCGCATCGGGTCCGGCTGGCTGGTGACATCAAAAGCCAGTCGTTTGGGTTCGTCCCAGGTGGTGATTGGTTCCACGAACAAACCGGTCGTGAATTCGCAATACCGTGTGGCTCCCACGCCATGACCTTCGATCCGGGCTCGCATCGGGCAGGCGATGCCGACACGGAAGAACCAGTCGTCGGGTTCCGGAAGATCCGGGAACTCGACGACATATTTCCAGACCGTCTCGGGTGGTGCGTCGATTTCCACGTGACTGGTCACCACGTACTCTGGCGGATCGAGTGCCTGCGCCGTTTCGACGCCGGCCATCAGCGGCAGAACCAGCAGCATTCCGAACGTCTGAGAGATGCTGGTGTGCGTAGCACCGGCAACGGCTTTGCCGAGCAAGCCTCCGAGGATCACCAGTGGCAGGAACAGCGGAGCTGCCATGAGGAGGCAGATGATCCCCTCAAGTGCAAACATCAGCAGGCAACTGCCGGCCGCAAACAGCATCCCTGACGAGATACCCACCGTGGCACCCCACGATTGTGGCTGTTCGTAGTTGAAGACAAATCCGGTGACGCAGCCCATCAGGATTGGCGCACCGAAAAACAACGCGGCGCCGTATTCGCCCAGGCCGTACACCGAAAGCCCCACGCTGGACAGACCAACCAGCATCCCTGCGAGGATTGCGAGCAGTGATCGGGTCTTCCGTACTGGTACGGCGCGGGTTTTCGCGACGGTTGCCGGTGAGGCCGGGCGTGGGGAAAGGTCCCAGATCGACCGCCGCCTTGCGGGAACGATGGCCAGAATGAACATCACCACCAGGTTGACGAGCGGAACGAGGATCAGGACGCCGGTCCACGGTGAGGTGCCGGCGTTGGCCGCGCGGCGGACGCTCATCGAAAACGCGATCCAGACAAATGGCAGCGTCCAGGCCAACATCGCCCAGCCCACCCAACCGGGTGCGGGAGAGAGAATGTCCACCCGGTTGTTGAGCAACGGTGTGAGGAACTGCCACGGTGTCAACGCGTGGCCGGTGAAATAGAAGGTGGCAACAACCTCGAAACAGTACTTGACCAGCATCAAGCCGACTCCACTGGCGACGTATACGCCGCGGGGAACTTCGTCTTGCAGGCCGAACCAGACTCTCAATATGGGTGGGGGCGACGCCTGGGGGTTCGGGTCAGAGGGATGGGCGGGGACAGGTTCGGACATTTACTGGCGCTCCGTTGCTCCCGTTCATGGGGGGACCTCACGTCCCGGGCCGAAGGTTCCGAGGCGACGCTCGGGCATCGGACACATCGTCAAGAGATTGTAACCGCGGCAAAGATCTGGACCAGTTTCCGTGGTTCGATCGATGCAACGAAAAACACGTCGTGATGCCGGATCGTCAATTTCTGTTGGCCATGCTTGTTCTCGGGATGGGCCGTGATCGACCTGCGAGCGTGTCGCGCTTGATCGCGCGGCCGCCGTCACAGGCCGCACAGCCGTCATATTGTCTCAAGGCAACGTCTTCGAGAGATCGATAAGCATATAGGAGTTTTGGTGCGTTTCGCGGCATGGCGCCGGGAACTGTGCTGGCGTTGTTGGCGGGTCGCGGCATTGGTGCCGTGTCGACAGGAAACACGGATGTACTTGCTGAAACACACTTCAGTCAGTCTTTTTGCTGTCGTTTTGGTGATAACGGCCGTGGGGTGTACCCGTGATCGCTACCACCGAGCCGCCGACCGTGACACGCGGCAGATTCTCGACGAAAAGACCGTCAAGCGGCCGTGGGACTTGCCGTCGAATTACTCGATCAATGCCGATCCCCGCTCTCGTCTTTTTGATGACTCGGATCCCGACGATCCCGAGCTTCCCGATCCGGGTCCGCACCTCTATTCATACGAGGTGCCTCAGATGGGGCCACGTCCCGCTCCGCCCGGTTCTGCAACCGATGACGACCTGGTTCCCGAAATTGCGGCAGCGGTCTTCGAAGGATGGACGTCCCGGTCCGACTCGATTGTCCCGGCCGTTTCGGCTATGGGGCAAGGCTGGGTCTCGCGATCTACTCGGCAGGTGAACTATCGCGGCACGCAGACGGGTCCTCAAAAGGACGTGGCTGCCGCAAAACCGTATGCCGACGCCGAAGTGGGGCTGACGATTCAACCGATTCCGCGTGAGTACTGGGATGCGATTCCCCCTGTCTGCCTGTCACGAATGTTGGAATTCGAGAGCGTTCGAACGGAGTACCAGCGGAGCTACAACAGGGAACCAGCCAAGGAACTGCGTGACCAGGCTCCCAAGCTCACGTTTACCGATATCGTCTCGTTAGCGCACCTCAACAGCCGCGAGTACCAGTTGCAAAAGGAAGCGCTCTACACGGCCGCGTTGGCGCTGACCCGAGAACGGTACAACTACAAGACGAAATTCTCGGCCACCGGAAACGGAACGTCAGTCGACTACGATCATATCCGCGACGAAGGGGCCAGGTCGGACACTCTCACGGTTCCTTCTTCGATTGCCAGCGACCGGGTTATCGCCCTGGGCGGAACCGCGGTCGCGAGATTTGCCAACAGCGTGGTGATGACATTCGGTGGCCCGCAGGGATTTGCCAAGGACATCAGTTCCAGCCTGTTGTTCGAGTTCACACAGAGCATCTTCCAACGCGACGTTCTACTGGAACCACTGATTCAGTCCGAACGAAATGTGGTGTACGCAGGCCGAAGATTCGCTCGGTTCCGCAAGCAGTTCTATTTCAACCTGGCGAACACGTACTACCAGGACCTGTTGAGCACTTACCGAAGCATCGAGATCAACACCCAGAACTACTTCGGTGTGGTTCGAGCGTTGGACCAGGCGGAGGCTGAAGTTCGGTCGGGTGTGAACAGTGCACAGCCACGGTTCCAGGTCGACCAGATTGAACAGAACATGCTCTCGGGCCGCCGCAGCCTGATCAACTCGTGCAACAGCCTCGAGAACAGCCTCGATCGGCTCAAGCTGACGCTCGGCCTGCCGACCGAGACGGCGATCAACATTGACCTCCGTGAACTGGAATCGCTCACCCTCCGTGACGAAATGGAGGTTGCCGGCGAACTGGTCCGCCGGGCGCGCGAACGGGTTCGTGAACTTCTGATGAAACCGCGGGTCGACCGCGAGGACGTCGTCAGCACCAACCTCGTCATGCTGGACCGGACGTTGGCCTGGATGGAACTTCGGGAGCAGATTTTATCGGACGGCATGAACGTCGGTCAGTTGCGGATCCTGCGGGCAGGTGTGCGGGTTGACGAAGCGTATGTGTCGGTTGATCGTGCCAATCGTCAATTGGCGGCGACACAGCAGGCGGTTCCTCCGGCGGCACCGATCAACGTGTTTCGGCGGACTGCGAATGCCGTTCAGACGCGGCTGGAATTGACCGCAAGGCAGCTTCAACACTCCGACCAACTTCCGGCACACGGGCCGGGTCGGGAGAACGTGCTGAAGGCATATGTCGAACAAAAGACGAGTCACGAGGCACTGTTGGCGCGAGCGACCAAGTTGTTGCGTGGAGAATCTGATGAAAAACTGGAGGTGTTGCAGAAGGAGGCGGACGCAGCGCTAAAGGTCATGGTCTCGCTCGAACCGATTGCCAGGCGGATGATTGGAGCTCCCGCCAATCGCTCGGCCCCGAGGATCGAACTGCAGCAATCGGTCGATCAGGGAAAGCAGCTCCTGGCGATGCTCGAAAAGCTTGGCGCCGATGAGGCGTCAGGCTTGCCGATGATCGAGTTGAGCGTCGACGACGCGATGGTGACGGCGTTGGTTCAGCGGTTCGACATGATGAACCAGCGAGGGTTTCTGGCCGACGACTGGCGAGCAATCAAGCTGGCCGCGGACGACCTCAAATCGGCACTGAATCTCAACGTCAGCCACGCTCTTTCGTCTCGTGGCGAAAAGGCCTTTGACTTCGGTGTCGAAGACAGCCAGACGGAGCTGCGTGCGGCCGTCGACCTGCCGTTGAATCGCCGCTCTCAACGCAACAGTTTTCGACGCTCGCTGATCAACTACCAGGTCGGCCGCCGTTCGTTGATGGAACTGGAGGACAACATCAAGTTCTCCGCCCGCCAGGACCTGCGGCAATTGTCATTGGACAGGGTTCAGTATGACATTTCCGTGATCAGTGCAGCCCTGGCCTCCGAACGGGTCTACAGCACGCAGTTGGAACTGTCGCTGGGACTGGCCACGGTCACGGCTCGTGACTTTCTTGAGGCCCAGCGAGATTACCGGTCCAACCTCAGCAACGTGGCCAACGGCCGGTTGGGCTATATCGTCAATCGCGCCCAGCTGGCGTTCGACCTGGAACTGATGATGCTCGATGACACCGGCCTTTGGCCGGAACTGGACCAGGAGCGGTACCAGCCGAAATCCAGCCCGGTCTTCCCGCCCAACGCGGGTTCGACTTACGGGGATCTTCCGAAGGGGGTCTGGCCTTCGAAGAAGATCAAGCGAATGCAGGGTGTTCGTCCGCCCGGTTAGCCAAGCGATGGCTCGTTGCCGCTTCGGCGAGCAGGCCGGATGGCGACGAAGGCGGTGCCCGCCATGACGACGGCCATGCCGAACACGGTGCCGATCAGGACGTTGCGTTTCCACCGTTGTCGTTCCAGTTCCGCCTCCAGAACGTCACGACGGTCCTCGTCGCCGGCAGCGGTGGCCTCGTGCAACTTGATACCGGGATCGGGCCTGTCCAGGGCGAGAATGGCAAACCCGGCGACCAGCAACAGCACGGCCAGGACCAGGCACAGCGGTGGGATGGCTCTGTTCATCGGATGACGGCGATCACTCGTGCCGCAGGGCTTCGATAGGGTCCAGCATCGCGGCCTGGCGGGCCGGGTAGACACCGAAGACGACTCCGATCCCGACCGAGATCATGAACGTCATCGGCATGGTCCACCACTGGACATAGGAGTCGATGTCGGAGAAATAGGTGACCGCCACAGGGACCCCCAGCCCGAAGGCGATGCCGACAATTCCCCCGGTTGAGGACAGCACCACCGATTCGACGAGGAACTGGATCGTGATGTCGCGGCGCTTCGCACCCAGGGCCCGGCGAATCCCGATTTCCCGGGTTCTTTCGGTGACGGTGGCCAACATGATGTTCATGATGCCGATCCCACCGACCAGCAGCGAAATCCCCGCGATCGAGCCGAGTACGAGGTTCCAGATCCGCTTCTCCTCCTCGGCCTGGTGAAGCAGTTCCAAGGGGACCTGCACCTCGATGTCGTTGGTGTTTGCGTGATGGGCCGCGATAATCTTGCGGGCCATTGCAGCGGTCTGGCTGACCTTGTTCTGATCGACGACAGTCAGCGTGATTTCACTCAACTGGTTGCGTTCAAAGGTCTTTCTGGCAGACCTGCCGATGATTCGCAGCGTGCCGAATCGACTCCGGGCGGTGGACAACGGGATGTAGATGTCCTTGTTGAAATCCTGGCCACCGAATCCTCCGGCCACTGCATTGCCTGATCCTTGTGGGCTGATGACGCCCACGACACGGAAGGCCATCCTGCCCAGCCGCAACTGCCGGCCAATCGGGTCTTCGAAATTGAACAGCTTTGTGGCTGCACCGGCTGCGAGGACGGCGACATTGGCCCCTCGCGACAGGTCCGAGTCACTCAGGAAACGGCCCCTGGCCATTGTGAGGCTCTTGACTTCGACGAACTCCGCCGTCGTGCCCAGGATTCGAGCGTTGGGAATCCCACGATGCATCGCCTGGGCCCGTTTGCGTATCAGGGTGATCGGCACTGCACGATGGATCGTCGACAGCGTGCCCTTGAGGCGTTCGAGGTCTTTGTATTGGAGCCCGTATTCCACGACGGGGCTTGAGGACTCGTCCTGGCCGTCGTCTTCTTCCTCTGCACCCTGTTGGCCGGGTTTTACGCTGCGGATGATCACGTTGGTGGCCCCCAGTCGTCGGATTCGCTCCAACGCTTCGCGCTTGGACCCCTCGCCGATGGCCAGCATCGCGATAACTGACCCGACGCCCAGGATCACCCCCAGCATGGTCAACAGGCTGCGCAACTTGTGCAGCAGAAGGCTCTTGATGCCGAGCTTGAGAGTCTGCAACCACATGGCGTTTACGAGCCATCCGCGGAATCGAAGGAAGACCGGGTCGGTCTTGGATCCGCCGGGACCAGGTCCGTTGCGTCCCGAGTGGACCTACTAGCCGCCCTTACTGGAGGACTTGGCGGACTCACTGCCCTTCTTGGCAGGTTTGCCACCTTTCCTGGTCTTCTTGCCACCCTGTTTGGCGGACTTGCCGTCTTTCTCGACGGCACTGCTTTGCTTCTTGTCTTCGTCACTCAAGCCGTATTCGATCGATTCATCGAGACCGTTTTCGGGATCGATCTCGTTGCCTTGAAGGTTTTCGGCCTGGAGCAGTGCCATCGGGTTGACCACGACGCGGTCTGCTTCGGCGAGTCCTTCGCAGATCTCAATGAACGTCTCGTTGGTCTTGCCGAGTGTGACCTTCTTCTTTTCGACACCACCATCGGATTCCACGTAGACCCAGTTGTCGTCGCCGACCTGGGCGATGGCCGTCACCGGTACGGTCAGCACGCTCTTGACACGTTCGACATGAATTTCGACCACGGCCGACATTCCCGGCCGCAGGCCTTCGATGTCCATGTCCTCGTCGATCGTCACGATCGTGCCGTAGACTTTGACCTCGGGGCTGTGCCATTCGCCGCGATCGGCCAGCACGGCAACAGACTTCACCCTGCCCTTCAATTTTCGGTTCGGGAACGCATCGACGGTGATCGTGGCACGAAGGCCCGGTTCGATCGACTTGACAACCGATTCATGGACTCCGATCTTGACCTCCATGGAGCTGAGGTCCGGCAACGTGATGATCCTTTGTCGTTCATGAACCGTCTTCCCTTCGCCGACGTGTGACTTCCTGTCACGTTCAACGGCATAGGTCGCCATCCCCTCGTGCGGAGCGAAGATCTTGCACCTGTCGAGCTGTTTCCTGTACTTGGCGAGCTTCTCCTTCTCCTTTTTGAAGGCGTTGTCAGCAGCATTCTTGGCGGCCTCTGCCTGCAGCAGCTGGGCCTCGTTGTTTCGCCCAACCTGGATCTTGTTCCGCTTCGCGGTGGCGACCTTGCCTTCGAGTTCCATCTTCGTCTTGCGGTAGGTGTAGTCGACCATTTCCTTCCGAGTGGAAACCTGACGCGCGACCTCGGTATCGGCCGAAAGTGCGGCCAGGCGGGCCTGTTCGAGATCACCCTTGCTCCGGTAACCGAGCTTGGCGAGTTGTTCGGTGCCCTTGAGATCGGTCTGACGGATCAGGCGGTTGGCTTCGGCCGTCTGGATATTGAGGTCCAGTAACTGCAAGTCCAACTGGAAAGTGCCGCCCTCTTCGTCCTCGTATTGCTGCAGTCCGAGTTCATCGAGAGCCAGTTGAAGCTTCGCCTCGGCCAGGAGGGTCTCATTCTGGGTTTTCTGGTTCTCGTAGGTGACCGTGGCCTGGATCTGTTCGTTTCGCTGTCGCTCGGTCTGAAGTTCC
>CAUZRQ010000021.1:0-64582 GCA_963582065.1 Planctomycetota bacterium
CGGTTATCAACTTGTCCCCTTTGCCCGAATCGTGGGCCAGGACGACCTTCAGCAGGTTGACCCCGGGCTTGAGCCATGCGTGCTTCAAGGGGAAGACGTATCGGTGAAAGGGGCCGCAGGGACGTCCCTCCTTGGCGTTCTGGCCATCCGCGTCGAACGTCCGCCTGACGGTGCCGGGGGGAATCACGTGCCCGTTGATTTCAAGAGCCAGGCGGTCGCCGTCAGCCTGGCCCCGTGACTTGAACTGCATCGTCAGGGTCCGGGCGGGTTTCGGGTTGGTCTCGAACAGACGGATGTCGGTGACATCCCCCCTGGCTCCGTCCTTGCGCTCGAAGGCGATCCGCTGGGCCTTCGCCACACCGCTTTCAGAGTAGATCTGCCAGAGGGGATAAAAGAGATACTGTCGCGACTCGGCTTCCAGACCGTTGGGATTCTTCAACTCGGTCAACCAGCCCAGCGTTTTGGGCCAACCGTCGACCAGGCCCCGCGTGCCGCCCGTCCAGCGTCGCCAGTTGTACTGGTAGTTGTAGGTCGAGAGTCCGGCCGCACCGCTGGCATAGAATCCGCGGGCCAACGCCCGGTAGTGCGCCCGGGTGATATTCTCGGGATGATTCACCTGGATCAACGGGTGAATCGTCGGGTAGACCTTGCAGTCGGTCCCCCGGCACAGGGCCACGTACTGGTCAACGGCGATGTTGAAGTCCGAGAAGAAGAAGTCCGACGGACAGATGTAGTCGACCAGCCGCTCCTGGACCCACGCCTTCACGTCGAATCCCAGGCGGCGACATTCGGTCAGCGTCTGGGGAATCCTCGCCGACAACAGCAACTTCTTGCGGCCGCGTTTCTTCGCCGCCGCATCGACCAGCGACCGAATCTTGCGCGTCATGTCGGTCAACAACGGCGCGTTCTTGACCGCTTCGTTGCTGTCAAACATGTGACACCACCGCATGTAGTCCAGTTCGATTCCGTCGACGTCATACCGCTGCAGCACCTCGGCGACGAATGCCACCACCTTGTTCCGCACCCTGGCGTGCTTGTAGTCGAGTCCACCCGGGTACCCGTCGAGCCGCAGGTCGGGATTCGCGACATAGAACTTTGCGGTCCGGGCGATGCCGTGACGGTCGTTCATTCTCAGGCAGACCAGGAACTGCATGCCGTGTTTGTGGCAACGGTCGCGGAGAATCGTGATCTGGTCCTGTCCGGCCTCGTGCAGGGCACCGAAGCCTGGAGAAATCTCGCGGATCCGTGCGTCGTAACCGGCCGCCTTGAACCCCGGAACCGGCGAATCGAACCGGGCCCAGGCGCAGTAGACGAACCGGTCGATGCCGGCCCGGGCGTGCTCGTCGACACCATCCTCGATCACCTTGCGGACCGTTGCCGCGTCGAGTGACTGCTTCATTCGCTGTCGCATCATCAACTGCGACCGCCACATGCTCTGCTCGTCCCAGTTGACCATCACCTTCACCGACCGCTGGACCGGATCGGGCTCGGCCGCCCTCGACGTGGAACCCGCCAACAACAGGCAGGCTGTCAGCGGCACCAGAAAACCACCGAGTTTCCGCGCATCGCTTCGCATGATCACTCCGTCCGAGTCAGAATCGTGGGCCGAATGCAGAAACCACGAGCACTATGCGGCGGTCGGCAACGCAACTCAAGCCAGAGAACGATTCAACGAACCGTGGCAAAGAAGGCGCGGATGTCCTCGACCAACAGCTTCGGCTCCTCCATCGCCGCGAAGTGTCCCCCGCGAGGCATATCGGTCCAGTGCGTCACGTTGAATCGCGTTTCGGCCCAGCGGCGCGGAGCGTAAACCAGTTCCTTGGGGAAGATCGCACAGCCAACCGGCACCTCGACCCGGCCTCGCTTGCCGCGTCCCCGCGAGTGCCGCGTCTCGTAGTAGATCCGTGTCGATGACGTGATCGAGCCCGTCACCCAGTAGACCATCACGTTGGTCAACAACTCGTCCTTGGTGAACTTCTTCTCGACGTCGCCCTCGCAGTCGCTCCAAGTACGGAACTTCTCGACGATCCAGGCGGCCAGGCCGGCCGGCGAGTCGTTCAGGCCGTACCCGAGCGTCTGCGGCTTGGTACTCTGGATCCGGTTGTATCCCGTCTCGTTGGCCATGAAGGCACGACGCTCTCTGACCCGGGCGATCTCCTGTGGCTTGAGGCCTTCGAACTGCCGGTCTCCTCCTCGAGGCGGGCCGGCGGTGACGAAGTTCAGGTGCACGCCCACGCATTGGTCCGGGTGATTCCGCCCCAGCCACGCCGAGATCGATGCCCCCCAATCTCCGCCCTGTGTGCCATACCGCTTGTAGCCCAGCCGTGTCATCAACTTGCCGAACATCTCGGCCATCCGGTCGTTGTTCCAGCCCTTGGTCCGGGGAGCGTCCGAGAACCCGAATCCCGGCAAGGACGGTATGACGACATGAAAGGCGTTCTCGGCCTTGCCTCCGTGGGCCGTCGGATCGGTCAGCGGCCCGATCACTTTCTGGAACTCCACGAACGATCCCGGCCAGCCATGGACCAGCATCAGCGGCAGAGCGTCTTTGTGCCGGGAACGCTGGTGAATGAAGTGCAGGTCCAGGCCGTCGATGTTGGTCTTGAAGTGCGACCACTTGTTGAGCATCTTCTCCTGCGAACGCCAGTCGTATGTGGTTTTCCAGTGATCGACGAGTTGCTTGAGGTATTTCAGATCAGTGCCGTAGGCCCAGTTGGAACCCTCGATCCGGTTGGGGAAACGGGTGAGATCCAGCCGACGGTCCAGATCCGCGAGCACGGCCTGGTCGACGCGGATCTTGAAGGGACGCACTGCCGTGTTCGGTTCGGCAGACCGGGCCACCGGCACGCCCCAGCCTCCCTGGACCAGTACCACAACGGCAGTGAGCATCCAGGTCTCCAGACCCGGACGTAACGGGGCCGAACGGGAGAATGTCGAGTCGGTCATGTTGATTCCTGCGAGTGGCCAAGTTGTCGTCATGAGATCACAACCGAGACCATTGGAGCATCTGGAGAAAGGTTGGTGTAGGGACCGAATCCTCATCGAACGGCGGGTAGCTCTTGGCGAAGTTCCATTTGCGGCCTACACTTCAGTCAGACCTTCGGATTCGATAGTGAGTCCGAGGTCGTGCGGTCGGAATTCAGCGAGTAGCGCTGTTTCTTTTGAGTTGAGAGCGCTGTTCGTCCGAGCGGGGCCAGGCTGGCAACATCACCAGTTCGCTCCCCCCCCCGTGAACACACGCTGCCAAGTTCGCCGCCATTCTCAGTTGCCAGCCCGTGGTCCTGATGACTCCGGGCAACGGGGCGATCCCGAAACTCACGGTGCTGCCAAGGCCCGATGATTCGCCGCCCTGTTCATGCGATCACTCGATCGCGACAAATCGAAAGAAGACTCTTGAAGACATTTGCTGAACTGGACCTGATCGACCCCGTGCAACGGGCACTGGCCGACGAAAACTACGAGACCCCGACGCCAATCCAAGTGCAGACAATTCCTCCTGCACTTCGCGGCCGAGATGTCCTGGGGTGTGCCCAGACCGGGACCGGCAAGACCGCCGCATTCGCCGTGCCGATCCTCAATCGTCTCGGATCACACAACCGCAAGGCGCCGCCCCATCGCCCGTTCGTGCTGGTGCTGGCACCAACCCGGGAATTGGCGATTCAGATCGACAAGAGTTTCTCGACCTACGGGGCCCACCTGAAACTTCGCCAGACGGTGGTCTACGGCGGAGTGAACCAGACCGGCCAGGTGCGAACGCTAAAGCGAGGAGCTCATATCCTGGTCGCCACTCCAGGTCGCCTGCTTGACCTGATGAACCAGGGCCACATCCAACTCGACCTGCTTGAGGTGTTCGTCCTGGACGAGGCCGACCGGATGCTCGACATGGGCTTCCTGCCTGACCTGAGACGGATCATCAGCCAGTTGCCGACCAGGCGACAATCGCTGTTTTTCTCGGCCACCATGCCGCCCAAAATCATCGAGTTGTCTCAGAGCCTGCTGTCCAACCCGGTCAGTGTCGATGTCACTCCCGAACAGGTCAGCGTCGAGAAGATCGAGCAGCAGGTCCACTTCGTCGACCGTCTTGGCAAGCAGGAATTGTTGAGAGAGATCCTGCAGTCACCCGACGTCGTCCGGGCCCTGGTCTTCACCAAGACCAAGCGGCGAGCCAACGTTGTGACCAAGCAGCTGATCCGCAAGGGAGTCGGGGCAACCGTGATCCACGGAAACAAGTCGCAGGGCGCCCGCGTGAGGGCACTCGAGGATTTCCGCACCGGCCGGGTCCGCGTGTTGGTGGCGACAGATGTCGCGGCTCGTGGCATCGACATCGATGGAATCACTCACGTGATCAACCTGGACATTCCGATCGAGCCCGAGGCCTACCTGCACCGGATCGGGCGGACCGGTCGGGCCGGCGCTGAGGGCGTGGCCGTGTCGTTCTGCAGTCCCGAGGAACGAGGCCAGCTCAGAGCAATCGAAACACTGATCGGACAGAAGGTGTCCCCGGTTTCCGCCGACCCACAGGCCGGATCCGACCAACAGCATCCAGCCGCCGTCACACCAGGCAACTCGCAGGCTCTCGGAAGCAGTGGGTCCGGGCCCAGCCCCCCTCGCAGACAGCAATCGCCCCAGCATTCCCGCTCCGGACAATCCGATCCGAATCATCGGTTCCGGCCAGGACAGAACGAGAAACGTGGACGGAAGCGAGATCGGAAACCGGATCGCCAACCCAGCCAGCCCAGCCAACCCAGCCAAACCAACCACCAGCAGGGCGGTGAACAGGGCCAGATCAAGCTGATCACTCACAAGGGGTTCGGCTTCATCGGCAACGGCGGCACCAAGGACCTGTTCTTTCACCGTTCGGCCGTCGAGGGCATCCGCTTCGAAGACCTCAGGCAGGGCCAACAGGTGTCATTCACCGTCGGACAAGGCCCGCGTGGCCCCTGCGCCACCAACGTGCAGGTGATCTGAGGAGGCCGTCACGGCTTCCAGCGGATCAGCGTCAGGCCCATCGTCAGGTCGTTGTTGTGGACGGTCAGGATCGACCCGTCATCGAGTGGTGCTGAGAACAGGTGGCCGGCCTGTCCGTGACCGGGGATGTGGTGGTCGTAGAACTGCCATTCGTCAGGGATGATCTTCCTGCCCAGGTTCCAGCTCAGCCTGTTGTCACGACTGATGACCGCTTCACAACCCTTGCGATGACTGGCCCGTCGGCCGTCCTCGAGGTCATGACGCACGACGGGCGTCATCACGAGGTCACCATTGGGCATCCGCAGCAGGTTCGGGTGCATCCGTCCGTCGGCCAGCGGCCTGCCGCATGAAGTGCGGACGGAACCCCGGACGCGGTTTTGGATCGCGGGGCGCCGCCTGGGTAAATACGGCCGGGAGGAGACAGACCAGGCAGAGCCCGGGCAGGACGGTTCGCATGTTCGCACTTCTTGTTTGCATGAGGTCGTTCTCGATCCGGGCGACCCAGCACGGTCGACGACCGTTCAATACTGTGAGGCCGGGCCCCATGGTACTCTCGGATGCCTCGAATGCCGAAACCCGCCATCGATTCGCTCAACGACACACCGCCGCCGTCGCCCTCTCATCGGCCGCACCGGCCCTCGGCGATTGGCGCCCCGAGACGAGCCATGACTGCAACTGCCGAGATCGTCGTCATTGGCGGCGGGGTGCACGGTTCCAGCCTCGCTTTCCACCTGGCTGCCGCCGGCGTGGGCCACGTCGTGCTGCTCGAAAAACAACACATCGCGTCCGGCCCCACGGCCCAGTCGGGGGCCATGATCCGGGCGCTGTTCAACACCAGGGCCTATGTCGAACTGGTCGTCGCCTCGACGCGGATGTTCGAGAACTGGGACGAGATCGTCGGCGGCGATGCCGGCTTCGTCCAGCAGGGATTCCTGAGAATCACCAATACGCTGGACAGCTCGTCTATCGGCGGCGATCTGGAACTGACCCGGGAGTCGGGTGAACCGTTCGAGATGCTGACCACCGAGGAACTGTCGCGGCTCGTGCCGGCGGGCGAATTCCAGGACGGGGAAATCGGCATTCTTTTTCCCACCGGCGGCTACGCCGACCCCTTCAAGACAACAGTCGAACTTGCAGACGCCGCGGGCCGCCATGGCGCGGAAATCCGCGAGGGAGTCCGGGTCACCGACATCCGCGTCGACAGCGGCAGTGTCACGGCGGTGGAGACCGATTCGGGCACGATTGCCACACCCCTGGTCGTCAACTGCGCCGGCTCATGGTCGGACCGCATCGCCGCCATGGCGGGAGTGAAACTGCCGATCCTGATCCAACCGGCACCAACCTGCCTGTTTCGCAGACCCGATTCCATGAACACCATCGGTCCGATCCTCTCCGACGGCGTGAACCAGGTGTACTTGCGGGCGATGGGTGAGGCAGTCTACCGGGCTGCCCACTTCGGACTGTCGGCTGAAATCGTCGACCCGGACAATTTCGATGACGCCGTTCCCGCCGGGCAGGCCCGCATGCTGAAAGAGGGTCTTTCCAACCGCTACGACGCCCTGCGGAGGGCTCCCGGCCTGGGGGGCTTCACGGCCCTGTACGACATGACCCCCGACGGTCATCCGATCGTCGGCCCGATCGAGGGCGTCAAGGGGTTCTGGTGCGACTGCGGCTGGAGCGGGAACGGCTTCGCACCGGCCCCGGCGAGCGGGCGGTCACTGGCCCAGATGATCACCGGCAGCGAACCCGATATCGACCTGAGCTACTTTGGGTGGCCACGGTCGGCGGACGTGAGCAGACGCGTGAACCGCGACTGGATCCACCGCTGAAACACCCGACATCCCCGCAAGGTGTCAGACCTTCGAGAACAGCGTTCCCAGGGCGGTTCCGGAGCTGTCCGAGAAGCGACCCTGCTCGATGCCCATCGAGTGCAAAATGCTGAGGAACATGTTCGACATCTTCGTGGCGCCGTCCTGGTGGTAAACACCGTGCTTCAGCCCCATGTTGGAGCCACCGACCACCATCGTCGGCAGGTTCCGCGGGTTGTGCGTCGTGCTGGCTCCACTGCCGTAGAGCACGATGCTGTTGTCGAGCACCGTACCGGTCTTGTCCTTGAACTCGGTCAGCCGACCGAAGAAGTAGGCCAACTGCTCGCTGAGGAACCTGTCGTACTTGGCGAACTCCAACTGCCCCGCCTTGTCGCCGGCGTGAGACAGGCTGTGGTGAGTCTGCTTCAGGCCCAGCTTCAGGGGGAACGTGTCGCTGATCCCCATGCCGTCCTCGCGGTTGAGCATGAAAGCGACGCTGCGGGTGATGTCGGCGTCGAAGGCCAACGCGATCAGGTCGAACATGTTGCGGTAGTAATCGCGAGGCTTGCCCTCGTTGGTCACGTCGAGATCCAGGTGCTTGTAGTCCTGCTTCTTCAACGGGATGTCGACCCATTTCTCCGAAGCGATCAACCGTGACTCGACCTCGCTCAACGAGGTCAGGTACTGGTCCATCTTCTGACGGTCCGACCGCCCCAGCTTCCGGTTCAGCGACCTGGCACTCTCGAGCACCGCGTCGACCAGCTTGATCCGCCGCTTCAGCTTCTTCCGTTCCACTTCCATCGAAGCCCGGTCGGCACGGAACAGGCGATCGAAGACCCGACGAGGGTTGTTCTCGGCCGGGATCGGCTTGCCCTCGAGGTTGTAGGAGATCGTCCCGGTGCGAGAAAGAAACCCGGTTCCCGCGTCGATCGAGAGAACCAGCGAGGGCTGACGACAGAACTGCTTGGTGTGGTGCGCGACGATCTGGTCAAGACCGACCGAGTTGAACTTTCCGGGCCTGGGGTTGTGCAGCGGTGCACCGGTCAGCCACATGTCCGAACAGATGTGCGGATCAGCCTTGATGCCGTTCTCGTGATACATCTCCCCCAGGAAGCTCAACTGGTCACGATACGCGACCAGTGGCTCGGTCGACTTGCCGAAGACAAACTTGCCGTCCTTGTTGGCCCTGGGGAACCAGGCCCAGTCGTCAATCCCGTGCTCGGGCTTGGGCAACGACATCCCGTTGGCCGTGTAGATCGCGCACAGACGCCTGGGTGACCGTGCCGACACTTCCTCGCCCATCGCTTCCAGCACGGGCAGGGCCAAGGATGCACCGGCGATCCCCTTGAGGACCGCACGACGATCGAGTTTCACGGGAGTGGTCATGGACATTTCCAAGCTTTACCGGTTGTTTCCCGGACGAGATTCCACCGATTTATCGGCAATCCGCCTCCACCACAGTTTGTATCCAGCCCCGACAGCAATTCCAACACCAGACCGCCGTCCAAGCTCCTGCTCCATGCTATTACCCATCGACGACCGGGCCGCTGTCACTTTTCAAGAAACAGCGGGCTGTTGATCACGATCCGAAATGCATCCATCGTCCGGTAATCGGTCTTCTTCAACTCTACGGCCTGTTCCCGCAGGAACTCAAGCTCGTTGTAGCTCAGGGTCCGCCCCGAGGCGTAGGTGGCCAGGTGCTTCAGGAAGCTGAATACCACCTTGTTGATCTGATCGTCGGCCAGGTAGGTCTTCAGCGCATTGGCGTCGGCCACCTCGGTCTTGTCCGGCAGTGTCGAACGAGGATCATGTTTCTCGTCGCTGCGGAACAGTCCCCCCGCATCGTATTGCTCGAATGGAAGGCCCCAGGGGTCGATCCCCGAATGGCACTTGGCGCATCCCGGCTGGTTGCGGTGCCGTTCGAGTTTCTCTCGCATGGTCAGCTTCGCCTTGTCGTCCTCGGGAAGGTCCGGCACATTCGGCGGAGGAGGCTCGGGCGGCTCGGCGATGATCTTCCGGGCCAGCCAGGCCCCGCGCTTGACCGGATTCGATTCGCGGCCGTTGGACAGTCCGGCCAAGATCCCCGCCTGCGACAGCAACCCCCCCAGGTTCTTGTCATCGTGCCGCATCGCCACGAACTCGAACCCGCTCTCGGTGCGGTCGGCCAGATTGTAGTAACTGGCCACCACCTCGTTGACGACGATGAACTCCGAGCGGACCAGGTTCCGCAGCGACAGGTTCCTGCGGACCAGGTGCTCCAACAACCTCGCCGGCTCCTCTCTGAGCTGGGTCCGCGTATCACGGGTCAGCCTGGGGAACCGCTTGCGATCGACCTCGAGCACGTCGAACTTCTCGAGACTCAACCACTGGCTGGTGAACTCGCGGACGAACTGCCACGACCTCGAGTCGTTGATCAACCTCAGCATCTCGGAATCCAGCGACTCGTGCAGAGAGCCGGATGCGGCCAATTGCAGCAGTTTCTCATCCGGAGCCGCATTCCAGAGGAAGTACGACAGCTTGGAGGACAACTCGTGGTCATCCAGCGGCTCGGGCCTGGGCGTCTGGCTGGTTTCGATCAGGAACAGGAACTGGGGCGAGGTCAACACGACCATCAGCGAGTCCTTGATGCTCGCCGTGAAGTCCGAGGACTGCTTGAATGACTCCTCCCAGACGGCCACCAACGTCGAAAGTTCGACTGCCGTCACCGGACGCCGGAAGGCCCGCGATGCAAACGCCTCGATCACCTCCTCGGCATACTCCCGCGTCTCACCGCGGTCCTCCGACTCGATGAAAATCGCCCGGTGAGTTTTCGGCGGCCACGTCTCGTAATACGGTCCTTCGAACTCCACCGACCGCACCGTCAGCCGGGGCATGTCACGGCCGTCGGTGAATTCACTGCGGACCCCGATCTCGCGGATCCCCGCCAGGTAGTTGACGTTGTCCTTCTCGACATCGGGACTGGGAAAGTTGTTGATCGCGCCCTCGAAGACATAGTCGGACAGCGTGGTCGGCTTGACCGCCTGGGCCGGACCGACCGGCGAAAGCGTGCTGCCGCAGTCGCGACGCAGGCCGACGTGGACGCCCAGTCGAGGCACCCGTTTCTCGAACGCCGCGAATCGAACCGCCAGCGGGTCGTCATCGGCCAACGGTGTCAGCACAACACGACCGACGTGCAGTCCGTTACCCCAGCGAGCAGCCAGCTCGACAGGTCCGGCGGGCAACCGCACCGCCAGGAACGCCGGCTGGGCCAGCAATCCCAAGAAGTGACGTTCGCCAAGAGTCAGCCCGAGGTTGCGAGGTTTGTCGTCGGGCGGTGCGGTGGCGAACTTGCGGCCCGGCTCGATCAGTGCCTCCAGTTCCGGCACCGCCAGCATCCGCCGATAGAACCGCACCTCGTCGATGTCACCCTTGAACAACTGGGCGCCCTCGACTCGGCCGATGTGCAGCTGGGCCATCGGGTTGTCGAGATCCCACCTTGCGATCTTGCCCACCGCGACCTCAAAACCGTTGACGTACAGCCGCGTCAGCATGTCCCCGCGGCGGACGACCGCGGCGACATGCTGCCATTGGTTGCGACGGATCACACCCGGTCGCGACTGCACGGTGCCGTTGCGCTCGTTGCCCGATTTGAACGTTTCAATCCGCAACACTCCCTCGGCATTGGGCATGTCGAAGACGAACCCCTGGCGGCCGTATCGGCCCCGGCAGACGATGCCCGCCTGCCGCAGTTCGGTCGGCCGGATCCAGGCCGCGACGGTGAATGCGCCCACACCCACCTTCATGCTGTCATCCCGCGGCACGACGATGTGGCCGGACTTGCCGTCGAGCGAGACCGACTTGCCGAACGGCGAGTCAACGAACCGGGCCGCGCCGATCACCTTGGCGACCACCTTGGCGGGGGGCTTTTCGAGCGGCAACCTCCGGACGTCTCCGTCGAGCGACCAGGCTCCGATCAACGCGTCGTCGAGCTTCGAGCCGTCGATGACAACCTTCCGATCGGCCGCAACTCCGGTCCCCCGGGTGACGTCGACCTGGTAGATTCCCGCCGTCTCGATCTCTACCGCCTGAGGTTTCCTGCCATCGGCGGTCGGCGTTTCGACGACTATTGCTCCTGCGGACCCGGCGGCACGAGATGCCGTCCCGCGATCGAGCAGCAGGCCGTCGTCGACGCGTGCCGCCTTCACCGTCACGCGGAAGCGGCCGTGGTCGGGCAACTGCCTCAACGAGATCTTGAAATTGGCCCGCGGACCGTAAGTGCTCTCGATCCCGAAGAGCTCGGCACTGGGGATCGCGGGTCTGAGCATCAGCCCGTTTTCACCCGGCTGGTAGGCCAATCCCTTGGGGTACCCATCGCTGCCGCGGACGCAGGCGAAGACATTGTGGTAGATGCTGTCGTATTCGCGCCAACCGCGGACCGTGGCGTTGCCCTGGTACCCCTCGATGAACCGGTACTTCGTCCGCATCACGAACGGCTCGAAGGCAAACGGCTTCTCCGGCACCGGTTGCGAGACAATGAAGTCGCTGTTGCGGAGCAATCGGCTGAGAGCCCCCAGGATCAACTTGTCCTTGAACGGCTCGGGATTGATCTCGTTGCCGAGTTCGACCCGGAACTTCTGGATCACCGGTTTCACCGATTCGTCGACGATCGATCGATCCAGCACCTTCTCGGCGATGTCGAAATAGGCCTCGATCAACAGGGGGGACAGCAGCATGGACTGGCCGTTGTTGAGGAACCCGTCGGCCGAAACACTGTCGGCCGGCAGAACATCGGCCAGTTCGTCCTCGATGCCCATCAGGTCGCGCAGCGTGTTGCGGTACTGGGCAACGGTCAGTCTCCGGACCGTACCGTTCTTGTCGCGGACGCGCGTCCGCGCCACCGCCAGCGCATCCCCGATCCAGGCATCCATCACCTTCCGCTCCTGGGGGGTCAACTGCAGCTCGTCCTCGGGCGGCATCACCTGGTCGTTCACCTGGCGGCGGATCCCCTTCCACAACGGCAACCAGCGATCGTCGAGCCCACCGTCAAGTCGATCAACGCGGATTCCCGATTCGAGCTTCTTCTCGCCATGACACCGCACACAGTACTTGGCCAGCAGAGGCTCGACCTGCTTCTCGAAGCGACTCTTCACCTCCGCTGCCCGCTCGACAAATGGATCGACAGGCTCCTCGTCCTTGGCAAACAGGATCGGCGGCGACTCGGATCCCCGACCGGTCATCGAACCGGATTCGACCGACGACGGGGACGTTTCGGCCGGTTTGTCACCTTGCTCGGATGACTGACAACCGACCGATGCCGCGAGCAACATCCATGGCAAAACGCGTTTCATCAACGATCTCCACGGCCGAGCCCAGGTCACAACTCGTGGAGACCGGCTCGGTCATCGCCTAGTCTGTCGAAAAACAGGGCAGGGCATCAAGGTTGGGTCACGGCGCACGCCACCCGCCATACGCCTCGCTGGTCCGCGGCGGTGCCATCACACGCCTCGTAGAGCATCGCGAACCGCCCGACTTCGGCGGTCGAACCGGGCAATTCCAGCACACACATCTCCGAACACTTCGCCGCATCCACACCGTCACCGGTCGGCGACAAGACCGGATCGGGGTCAATCACCCAGTCCAGGCCGTCCTCGGAAACGGCCGTCATGACGGCAGCTTCCTGGGGCCGGCTGTACGCGGCGAAGAACATTCGGTACTGCGAAGCTCCCAAACGCAAGATCTCCGAAGCAAATGCCGTGTGGGTGGCATGAGGTGGTTCCTGGGCGACCCGGACGCCTGACTCCAGATCGAACGTCGTGCCACCATCGTCAGAAACAGCGCTGATAATCCCGACGCCTCGTTGATGAAGGTAAATCCGCCAGCGACCGTCCTCGAGAAACACGACCCTCGGAGACGAGATATTGGACTCATCGATGGCCAGTCGCTCACCCGGCTCGACGTTCCAGTTCACGCCACCGTCGTCCGAGACGGCACTCCGGATGGCGCTCCGGATCGACTGCGGCCCTGGACAACACTCGAAGAACATCCGCAGGCGGCCCGTGTCATCGGCCATCGGAACCACTTCCGAAGACACCACCCGGAACTCACCGGCTCCTCCCTGTTCGGCACTCAGCCTCACGCCCGGCTCCGGCGTCCAGTTCAGGCCGTCTTCGGACACCGCACTGAGAATCCTGGTGGTCGAATTGTCGTAGTCGTTGGCACCGGCCGGGAACCCGGCACGCGGCAGGATCTGAGAGTAGAAGACCCGATAATTCCCGTCGGAGAGCCTCACGACCCGCGGGCTGACCGCTCCGCACAGGCCGGTTCGGACGGCGTCGGCAGCCCAGGTTGCCTCCGGGGCGGGACTGGTGTCCTCATCGGGAGCAGCATCGATTGCCGGGGACGCCTGCCTCACCCACTCGCGCCCCGGATCACATGACACGTCATGAACACGTGGGGACGCGGCCTGGACTTGCGTCAGGTTGATCATCGAGACGCAGGACCTTCCGGGCTTGCACCCTCGGTGTCTCACGGGAAACCGGCAGACCACCGACAACAGACGTCCGCAACCACTCGTGCCTCGAGAGAGTCGGCGATCAGTCGAAAATCACGTCGAGTGTCTTGCCGATCACCTTGGCGAGGCCGGTGAGAGGCTTGGTGACAACGTCGAGGACCTTGGAGGTTCTCTTTTTCGGAGGAGCCTTTTTGGCTGCCTCGGCCTTGGCAGTCTTCAAAGCAGCCGCCTTCGCGGCAGTGGCCTTTGCTGCAGCGACCTTGGCGGCTTTGGCCTTCTCTGCAGCGGCCTTGGCGGCAGCGATCTTCGCGGCCTTGGCCTTTTCTGCGGCAGCCTTGGCGGCTTTGGCTTTCTCTGCGACGGCCTTGGCAGCCTTGGCCTTCTCTGCGTTCACCTTGGCTGCGGCGACCTTGGCGGCCTTGGCTGCGGCGTTTTTGGTTGTTGAGAGATTGTTGATGCGGACAAGCTTCATCAACCGACCCGAGACGTTCCAGTCCTGGATATAGAGGTTGCCGTCCTTGTCCCAGTAGGATCCGTGGGTACCACTGAAGACGCCCTCGACCCACCTGGCCTGGGGAACCCCGAAGTTGACACGCGTCTTGGGGTTCACGTTGTGGCCCAACACCGAGATGATCGTATTGCTCTTGTCGAGAATCACGAGCCGGCCGTGCAGATCGGGCACCGCCACATAGTCTCCCTGGACGGCCGCGGACGTCGGCATTCCCAGGCCGGTCACGACTTCGCCGATGAACTTTCCGTCGAGACTGTAGTGCACCAGTCGCCCCTTGGGCTGGTGGTTGCGATCGCAGACGAGGATTCGCGGCGGATCGTAACGTGTGTCCAGCGTCATTCCGTGGGCGGTGTTGAACTGCTTCAGGCCGTTGCCCTTCGAACCGAAGTGCATCAGGTACTTGCCCGACTTGTCGTACTTGAAGATGTGGTTGCTCGCGTAGCCGTTGGAGAGAATGATGTCGCCGTTGGGAGCCACGGTGATCGCCGTCGGACTGAACGGGAACTTCGTCTTCTTTCCCTTGTTCAAACCCGACTCTTCGGGGAATGGCAATCGCAACACGATGTCGCCGGTTACCGAATGAAACTTGATTCCCTCGCGGGCACTGTTCCTGGCCGCATAAATGAACTCGTCCTTGCCCTCCTGGCGAATCTCCACGTCGTGGATGTTCGTGTAGTCCTTGCCCAGGAACTTGCGGACCACCTTGCCGGCAGGTGAGAAAACGAAAACACCGATGTTGGCACTGGTGTAGATATTGCCCGCCTTGTCGATCACAACACCTCCGTGGGTCGGCCCGAGCACCGACTTGCCGTTGGCGTCCAGTCCCCAGCCCGGAACGGTTTCGAAGGTCATCAGGCCGCTGCCCATCCGCACCGGTTCGGCCTTCTCGGCCCCCAGGACCGGCAGCGTCAAACCAAGCAGAATCGTGACCGCGAAATGGAGCGAACGGGTCGTCATGATCTGGACTCCTGGATGTGTCTCTGTGTTCGTGGGTTGTTCGGTGATCGACGGACTCCAGCGGTCAAACACGCAGCAGTCCGGGCGAAGCAATCCAAGCTACACGCCGGGGCAGGGGGGGGCAAGCACACCTCAAGACCACTTCGCACCACCGACGAACGCCGTGGCTTCCGACTGACGGTTCGCGCTCGCTGATGGTCGATCTTGGCATTCTCGCGCCGTTTCTGGTAACAACACCGCGTGGCACAATCTCCTGTTGAATCGGGGTGCCGCACTTCAGTTTGCCCCCGCATTCCCGCTCCCCCCCCTTGCAGAGGGGCGCACTCGCGTTCCCTTCCGTCGCAACGACGTCGTGCCGACGAACAATCTCTCGGGAGCCACACAGAAGCATCGCAGCGAGCGTCATGCGCTCCTGGCGATCTGGAGCTTCATCGCGTTGGTCGGATTGGTGCTGATCGGCTACGGACAACTCAAGCTCCAGGTGTCGAAGGCCAGCGTGGACTGGCCGACCGCGACCGGGAGGATCGTCACCTCCCGAGTCGAGTCTCATTACGACAGTGAAGACGGCACCACCACCGATTCGACGGACATCCGGTACATCTACAGGGTGGAGGGTGCGGAACATTCCTCCGATGTCGTGGTCATCGGCGGACACGAGTACCCCGCACACAGCGTGGTGAAACGTTACCCGGTCGACAAAAACGTCTCGGTCTCATACGACCCGGACGATGTGACCAATGCCGTCCTTGAGCCGGGTGTCGAGTCTTTCTTCTGGCAGAAATGGGGCATTTCAGCATCCGCAGGCTCCCTGTTCATGGCCCTGATTTTCAACACCCTCCTGCGGGTGGCGGCCAACGAAAAGCGAAGCCTGCTGGACAAGATGGTGATCAGCCCCGTCAAAGGCCTGTGGTGGTCGCTGGTCTTCGGAACGCGGCACCCCTTCATCCTGGCAGTACTGGTCGCCGCCGCCATCTATCTCTCGACGCTTGACCTCCGGGGCCTGGAGTACGTGTTTGCCACCGCCGCCGCGGTCTATGTGCTGGTGCTGGCCTTTGCGCTGTACTTCAAGTTTCTCGGCTGGATCGCGAGTCTCACGGACAAGTCGTGACCGAACCCGACCCGGCAGGCTGACGACCAGCCCTCACTCCAGCCCGAGAATCCGTCGGTTCACCTGGACATCCCCCGAACCGCCTCCGGCGAAGTCGTCGAAGGCCACATCGGTCGTCTCGATGATGTGCCGCGAGATGAAGTCGGCACCCTCACGGGCTCCCTGTTCGGGACTTTTCACCACACATTCCCACTCCAGTACGGCCCAGCCGTCAAAACCGGCTTCGGTCAGCAGCGTGAAAATCTGGCCGAAATCGACCTGGCCGTCACCGAGTGAACGGAACCGGCCCGCACGATCGTTCCACGGCTGGTATCCCCCGTAGACACCCACTCGACCCGACGGCCGGAACTCGGCGTCCTTGACGTGGAACCCCTCGATCCGCTCGCCGAAAATGCGAATGAACTCCAGGTAATCCAACTGCTGCAGCAGGAAATGGCTGGGATCGTAGTTGATGCAGGCCGCCGGGTGATCGTCGACCTTGTCAAGAAACATCTCGAACGTCGCACCGTCGAAGAGATCCGACCCGGGGTGCAGTTCGAACGTGATCGTCACCCCGTTGTCGGCCGCCTCGTCCAACAGGGGCCGCCACCGGGCGGCCAGTTCATTGAACGCTTCGTCGATGATCCCCGCCGGACGTTGCGGCCAGGGATAGACCATCTGCCAGGCGAAACCGCCTGAGAGAACCGGGACACTGGGAGTCCCCATGTGTGCCGACGCGGTGATCAGTTTTCGGATCTGGTCCGAGGCCCAGGCGGTCCGCTCGTTCCCATCCAGACCGGCCGGGTGAAACGCAGCGAACATCTCCTCGTAGGCCGGGTGCACGGCCAGGACCTGCCCCTGCAGATAACCGGTCAACTCGGTCACCTGCAGCCCCAGTTCGGCCAACCGCCCGGTGTAGTCTTCGCAGTACGTCGCCGATTCGGCTGCCTGGTCCAGGTCGATGGTCCGAGGGTCCCAGCCGGGAATCTGCACTCCCCGGTATCCCAGTTCGGCGAACCATCCCGCGATCGACTCCAGCGCATTGAACGGAGGTTCGTCGCGAAGGAACTGTGCCAGGAAGACGGCCGGCCCCTTGATGCTGCTCATGCTGAAGATCCCCGATCCAGCGTGCCGCGGTTGGTGATTCGTACCGACGGCAACTCGTCCCGAAGCGGCCGCCACGATCCCACGTGGCAGACTCGGGGCTGGAGATCTCAAAGTCAACCGGACCCACGATGGCTGGAAGCGATCGCGGCGTATGGATAGGTTGCGGGCTGACAGGACACGAGTTTGGCCAGGCCAACCGGAGATGATCATGACACGGATCCAGGCGATGGTATTCGCCCTGCTGGTGTGCGGACCCATGGACGCGGCGGAACCGATCCACATCGGGTCGCGGCTGGAATTGTTGATCGACGATCACCTGGTCGCCTCGACCAAGGGCGGCGTTCGACTGCAGATGCACAGGCCAGTCCGTCGCAACGTGGCGGTGGTCACCGACAACAAGTGGGAGGGCAACGCGTGCACCTACACGTCGGTCTTCCAGGACGGGGACCGGTACCGCATGTACTTCGGGTCCCTGCATTACGTGATGGCCAAGGGCAAGCTGATCCAGGGCCACCCACCCTTCACCTGTTACGCCGAAAGCCGTGACGGGATCCACTGGACCAAGCCGGACCTGGGCCTGGTCGAATTCGAGGGTTCCAGGAAGAACAACATCGTTCTGACCAACGGTTCGATTCCGGGACTGGCCGTCGATGCCGCCCACATCGCGGTGTTCAAGGACAGCAACCCGAAGTGTCCGCCTGCCGAGCGATACAAGGCCCTCATTCGCTCGCGGGCGACCAAAGGCCTGTTCGCGTTGAAGTCGCCGGACGGCTTCCATTTCTCGCCGCTCACCAAGCGACTGGTCATCACTGACGGCGCCTTCGATTCCGAAAACCTCGCCTTCTGGGACTCGGCCCGCGGCGAGTACCGCGCCTACTTTCGCGACTTCCGGGACGGGATTCGCGGAATCAAAACCACCACGTCGAAGAATTTCCTGGAATGGAGCAAGCCCGAATGGCTGGTCTTTCCCGGGGCGCCCCACGAGCACCTCTACACCAACCAGGTCACACCATACGCCAGGGCACCGCACATCCTGTTCGGGTTCCCGATGCGGTACATCGACCGGGGCCGGGTCGATTCCACCGCCAAGCTGCCTCATCCGGAACTACGGCAACTGCGATCCGGCGCATCCCCGCGTTACGGCAGTGCCGTCACCGACGGGCTGAT
This sequence comes from Planctomycetota bacterium, assembly GCA_963582065.1. Taxonomy (GTDB): domain Bacteria; phylum Planctomycetota; class Planctomycetia; order Planctomycetales; family Planctomycetaceae; genus UBA8437. The sequence continues at coordinate 18,096 of CAUZRQ010000021.1, forward strand.
GATGACCAGCCGCGACGGGGTGACCTTCAAGAGGTGGGGCGAGGCGATTCTGCGTCCCGGCCCGTCACGAACCAATTCGTGGGTCTACGGCGACAACATCATCGCCTGGGGAATGCTCAGCACCCGGTCGGATCTTCCCCGGTCTCCTGACGAACTCTCGCTGTTTGCCACCGAGGGCTACTGGGCCGGCAAGAGCATGTACCTGAGGAGATACTCGATCCGGACCGACGGCTTCGTCTCGATGCGGGCATCACTGGCCGGCGGCGAGTTCGTGACCAGGCCCCTGGTCTTTGCCGGCAACAAGCTGGCCATCAACTACTCGACGTCGGCTGCCGGAGGGGTCTGGGTCGAGATCCAGGATGCGAAAGGCCAACCGATCAAGGGGTTTGCCCACGCCGACTGCCACGAGGTGTTTGGAGACGAAATCGAGCGGGTCGTGACCTGGAAGGACTCCGAAACCGTCTCGCGACTCGCCTCCCGGCCGGTCCGCCTGCGGTTCATCCTGAAGGACGCCGACCTGTTCTCGTTCCGGTTCCGTTGAGAGACCGCGGCCGGAACAGGTGTCAGGGCATCAGTTGCGTGATCGCCGTGCGGTTGTCAACCAGGGCGGCCAGTTCTCGCGGGAAGCTGCTGTTGACCCGGAACTGGCCCACATCGATCAGGCTCTGCATGACCGTCGCCTGGAACTGCGACAGCGAAACCGGAAACGCCTGGGGTTCCCCGCCGTTGCGGTGAGCTTTCCCGACAACCTGCCCCATTCTCAGGTCACCCCCGGCAAACGCCAGCGTGCTCAATCGGGCCCAGTGATCGCGGCCGCCGTTCTTGTTGACCTTCGGCGTGCGGCCGAAGTCGCCCGAGAGGATCAGCAGGATCTTCTTCGAGAGTCCCCGCTGGGCCACGTCTTCCAGAAACGTGGAAACGGCCTGGTCGGCCGTCCGCCCGAGCATCTCCATGCCCGTCACCATGCCCGGGTTGTTCTTGTCGGCATGCATGTCCCAGCCCGGACTGTGGACCGTCACGAACCGGCATCCGGCCTCGCACAACCGCCGGGCCATCAGCATCTGCTTGCCCAGCGGAGAGGGCTTGAACTTCTTGAACCCGACCGGAATGTGGCTCGTGTCGTAGCGACGGACAAGGGCCGGATCCTCTCGAGAAATGTCCAGGGCACCCGAGGCGCTGCCGAGCAGAAGATCGACCGCCTGGTCGTTGAACCTCGATGTGCCACCGACCGAGGCGATCTTCGCGTATCGGCGTTTCCACTGGTCCAGCGACGACAGCAACAGTCGACGGTCGGCGAACCGGTCCTGGGGAATGTTCAGTGACATGTTCGCCAGGATGGCACTCTTGTTGCCGGGCTCGAACGGCGAATAGGGAGAACCGAGTGACCCGGCCCAGGATCCGCGTCGGACGCGGGTCAGTTCCTGGCGGTACTGCGGATCGATTTCTGGCGTGGTGAGCAGGCTGTAGATCGGCAGGCCGGTGCGTGGACTGTTGGTGCCGGCCAGCCTGGCGTACAGCGACCCCATGCTGAAGCCGGCCTTTCGCTCGCCGGTCGGATCCATTCCCCCGGTCAGCACCTCGACGTGCGCCTTGACGTGGTCGGTGTTGCGATGGTGGAACGACCGCACGACGGACATTCCCTGCGCATGCCGGGCCAGCCGGGGAAAGGTGCCGCCGAAGGTGACTCCCGGAATCGTGGTCGCCACTTCACCGGTCTGGCTGCGGATTTCCGGAGGGGTCCCCATCATCGGATCGAACGTCTCGATGTGACTGGCTCCTCCGGAGAAGTAGAGGAACACGATCGAGATGTCCTTGACGAAGGGAGTCTCGACGGCCTGGGCGGCCTCGAGCGTCAGAACGTCTCCCAACGACAACCCGCCGACCGTGCAGGTGCCGACCTGCAGGAACGAACGGCGCGACACCGTTGCACCGCGTTTGGCCGTGTTGTCGGTAAAAACCGTCAGCATTGGTCTTCTTCCGGGACGACTGGAATCCGGTCAAACGTCGATTCTAGACCGATTTGAGTGGCCATACGAACCCCAGTAGCGGCTACCCACTCAACCCCCGCACTGCCCTGGAAACTCGCCGATGCCAGTCGGCCTTGCGAGGCATCTTCAATGCATTGCCTCTGCGTGCTCCAAACGACACCATGCACCTCCGCTGGAACCGCTTCGTTCGTCCCTGGAACCTGTGCCTGAACACCGGCCCAGGCTTCACCATGGCGACAACAACCACAGTTATCGCCCGGATTCAGCAGCTGCTGCTGAAAGTCGGCAACCAGATCTGGCTCTGGTTCCGGGACTCGGTCTGGAGGTGGACGTGGATCCTGTTTGCCTGGGCTGACAGCAACCTCGTCAAACTCGCCCCGTTGTTCGGCTCCCAAACGAATTGGTGCGTAAAACGCCTGCTATCGGTCTACCTGGCTCTATACGCATTGATTGGCCTTCTGCACCTCGTGTCGACAGTCTGCCCCGAGAAGGTAGCCGCCTTCTGCCAGCTGACCTGTTTTGCGATCGCTCTCTTCGGAATTGTCGGTGTCTTCGCGGTCAATCGAGCCTGGGCGAGGAACGAGAGGCGACGCCTGGAGATCCAGCAGAAGATCCGCCCGCATGAGGAACTCGGCACGCTCCCCGAACTGATGCTGTTTTCCTTTTACGGCATCCTGCAATTGCTGGTGCTGTTCCCTCTGGCGTTCCATTATTCCTACTCCTTGTTCGACTGGTATTCCGCTCCACTCGACACCTCCCTGTCCTTGTTCGACTGGTTCAAATACACCCTCGACTATTCCTTCCGGCCGGTAATCCACGTCCAGAAACCGTTTTTTGACCGATTGACAGATATTGAGATCAACGAGGCTCATCTCGGAGGGAACCTCCTATTTGTGTTCAAGCAGTACACCTTCGACTTGATTTTCATCAACACGATTTTCCAGGTCTACCAGATCCATAAGATGGTCGACACGACCATCAAGGCCCTCGAAACCGATCACGAAATGGCCGCTCTTCTTGGATCGCGGGCGCTCTCACCACTCGTCAAAGAGCTGAGTAAATCGAAGTCGAACAAACAACGCGCCCAAGCGGCCAAGGCTCTTGCCCATCTCGACGACAAACGAGCGGCGGAACCGCTCGTCGAGTCTCTGAAGAGGGACAAGGATGTTTCCGTTCGGATTGCTGTAGCCGAGGCACTCGGTCGGTTCAGAACCATTCTCGTCCGCGACGCGCTCGACAGTGCACGCCACAACGACACGCATCCCCGCGTTCGAGATGCCGCTTCCGAGGCTTTCATCAACCTCGGCGACATCATCGAAGAATCCCAGCTCTTGGACGAATTGGACTCTGGCAACGAACAATTACGAATCAACGCGATCCGTGGGCTTTGCGGGCTCGGGGTTTGTCGTCATGTCGAACGGTTCATCGGGAACCTGAACGAAGACTCACAAGTTGCTGTGAGGGTGGCGGCTGCGGTGGCACTTGGCCGTCTGGGTGACAACCTCGCGGTGACACCGCTGATCGAGCAGTTGCAGAACAACCCCGATGCCCGGGTCCGTGAAGCAGCTGCCAAGGCGCTGGGGCAACTTGGTGACGACCGAGCCTTGTGCGTGCTGATCGATTTTCCGGCGTCGCAACACCTGGTTGCCTCTGTAAGAAAAGCTGCAGCGATAGCCGTCGGCAACCTCCGTAACACCTCTCCAGGTGATCCCACCGAGCACCGGACATCTCGCGGCGACAGCGCCCCGTTACGAAAACCACTGCTGGTGACGTTGAAGGGAGTGGAGAAGTTGAACGGAGAAGATTGGTTTGCGTCTCGGGCCGCTGCCACCGCACTCGGTGCATTGCGAGACCCCGATGCCGTTGGAGACCTCTGTAACGAACTCTTGAATGACGACCCGGCCATCGGCGATGCAGCAGCAGCCGCGCTTGGTCAAATCGGCGACGACCAGGCTGTCCAACCGCTTGTCAGGGCATTGGGGGAACACAAAGAGAGTGCGGTCAGACAATCAGCAGCAGTGGCCCTGGGGCACCTTGGTAGTGACAGGGCTCTGCAACCACTGCGAAACGCATTCGAGAAGCGAGATGAAGATCGCGAAGTTCACGTTGCTGCTATCCGAGCGATCGCTCAACTCGACAATCCCGCGGGGCTGCAACATGTCATCGACGCTCTGAAAGACAACCGACAGAACACACGACAAACGGCAGCCGTTGCACTCGGCAAGCTTGGCAACGCGATCGCTGTGGAACCACTCGTCAAGGTACTGCAAGACTCACATCCTGCGGTAACGCATGCCGCCATCTTGTCACTGGGCCAACTGGGTGACCCCAGTGTGGTCGACAAGATCATCGCCTGCCTTGAGAACTCCTCCGACATCTCCGTGCAGGAAGCCGCCGTCCGGGCACTCGGCGAACTCGGCGAACACAGTGCCGTAGAAGCAATCGTCACCGAGTTGATGCACTCGAAGACTGCTTCCATTCGTGAGGCCGCAGCCACATCGCTCGGACAACTCGGGAATCCTCGAGCAGTGAAACCCCTTATTGAAGCGATGAAGGACCCAGAGAGTTCTGTCGTTCGAGCCGCAGTCATTGCACTCGGAGAACTTGACGATGACCAGGCCGTGAAGCCGCTTCTTGCGGCGTGGGAACAGGACACACAGCAAGAAGCCATACGGGAAGCCGCAGGCGTGGCAATTGGAAAACTGGACCCGAGTTTGGCACTGGCTTCGTCGATCAAGAAACTGAAACACGAAGATCTCGGTGTTCGTGAATCCGCGGCCGAAGTACTCGGCCAGATGCGGAACGACGATGCCGTAGAACCACTTCTCGAAGCACTGGAAAATGGACCGGGATGGGGATCGTGGCTACAAGGGATCTTTGACTCTTCGCGTAAGGAAGCCGAGCAGTGTTTCCAGGAGGCTCTGGTCACGTCACTCGGCCAACTCGGCAACAAACGCGCGGTGGAATCTCTGATCGAGCAGTTGAATTCAAAACACGGTCCCCCCGTGCAAAAAGCCGCGGCCACATCACTCGGACAAATTGGCGATCCCCAAGCTGTGGCCCCGCTTCTTGCGGTGTGGGAACAGGACAAACAGCAAGAAGACATACGCGATGCCGCGGGAGTGGCGTTGGCAACACTGGACCCGAAGTCGGCACTGTCCAAGGGGATCGAGAAACTGGAGGATGAAGATCCCGAAGTTCGGCTATCCGCGGCCGAAATCCTTTGCCGGATCGACGACAACCAGGTTGAGGAGCACCGCCTGCAGGAAGCTGTGGAGCAGCTCCTGGCCACGCTGAACGACGACAACCCATTTGTCTGTGATGCCGCATCTCGGGCACTTTCTGAAATCAGCGGACTCTACGCCCGACATCCACATTGATGATCACCCATTGCCGTGTTCGCGTCCTGAAATGCTCGACGCGGGGCGTTCAGGGCAGGGCAGGGGATCTGTCACCGGACCCGAAAACTGACTCTTGTGTCGACCATCAGCTCACCGATAATCGCCGTGCCACACCATCGATAACGCAATTCCCGGTAGATCCCGCCTGCGTGACTCTCGTATCATACGTCTCACCGCGACATTGCTTGTGTTGACGGCTTCACGGCGTGCCGAGAACCACCAGAAACATGCATCACCCCACACCGACACCATCGCATCCGCTGATCTCGCGCCGGACAGCCGTGCAGGCAGGCACGCTCGGGCTGATGGGATTGGGCATGAACCAGGTCGCGAGCCTGCAAGCCGCACCGGCAACCACGAAACCCTTGCCCGAATTCCGACGCTGCATCTACATCTTCCTCTCGGGCGGATTGGCCCAGCAGGACAGTTTCGACCTGAAACCCAATGCCCCGGTCTCGATCCGTGGCGAATTCCGCCCGATCGCGACACGGACACCGGGCATCGACATCTGCGAACACCTGCCCGGACTGGCCCAGCGAAGTCACCTGTGGTCAATCTGCCGCTCGATGACCCACTCGACCAACGGTCACACGCTGGGCCATTACTTCATGCTTACCGGTCGGTCGATGAAGAACCTCGGGTTCCGTGGCGACCGACAACCGCGTCCCGGCGACTACCCGTCCATCCTTTCGACGGCCGGATACGCCATCCGAAATCACCCCCGGGTGCCACGGCAGAACGACAAGCTGCCCCCGGCGGCCGTGGTCCCGGAAACCCTGATCCACTGGTCGGGCGGAACAATCCCCGGGCAATTCGGCGGCCAGATGACCTACCGACACGATCCCTGGTTCATCGAGGCCTCCCCTTACCACAACATCCAGCGGGGAGCCTATCCCGAGTACAACTTCCCGAACCTGGGCCTGGCGTTCCGCGAGGAGGACCGTGTCTTCCGGGCTCCGAACCTGACGCTTCCTCACAGCCTGACCTCGGCACGCTTTGCCCGTCGGCTTGATGTGCTGCGGAGCATCGAACGTCAGCAGAAGCACCTGGACCAGGCCGTAACGGCCAGGAGCTTCGGGCGTCTTCGGGAAGGAGCCATCTCGCTGCTCAACGACCCCAAGGTGCGCCACGCCTTCGACGTCACCAACGAAAAGGACACCGAACAGATCCGCTACGGCCGCAACAGTTACGGCTGGTCGCTGTTGATGGCACGGCGATTGATCGAGGCCGGTATTCCATTGGTCCAGGTCAACCTCGGCAACAACGAGACCTGGGACACCCACGGTGACGCGTTTCCACGGTTCAAGGAAAAGCTGTTCCCCCCGACCGACCGCGGCCTGTCGGCACTGTTGGACGACCTGCACGAACGCGGCCTGTTGGAGTCGACGCTGATCGTGATGGCCGGTGAGTTCGGCCGGACACCCAAGCTCGAGACCAACCGGCACTACAAACTGCCCGGCCGCGACCACTGGGGTGCGGTGCAGACGGTCTTTTTCGCCGGTGGGGGAACCCGTGGCGGAACGGTGGTCGGATCATCCGACAAGATCGCCGGCTATCCGGCGGCCAACCCCCAGAAGCCCGAAAACATGGCGGCGACCATCTACCACTCGCTGGGGATTCCCCAGGACGCGTCCTGGCGAGACGATCTCGACCGGCCGCACCAGATCTACCACGGCGAGCCGATCGCGGGCCTGTTCTGATCGCCGCCCGCGACTGCACCGGCACGGTGGTCGCGACGGTTATTCGGCGAGATCCGACTTCCGCAGGGGAAGGGTGATCCGCGGCGGAGACTTGGTCGCCGGCCGCCTGAACGTGTCGCCGTACCGCGCCGTGGCCGGAAGAAAACCCCCGTTGGACAGGTAGAAGCCGCCGTCGGCCTCGACACCCCCACCGTAGTCCTTCCGTTCGACACGGCCGGTGGGATCGTGAGTGAAGCGGGTTTGGGTGAGTTCCAGCCACTTGCCCTTGGCACCGCGAACCCATTGCCGGCTGAACCTGGCCTGGCGACGCAGGTAGCCGCTGGAACCGCCGAAGTTCTCGATGAACGAATAGAGACTCCGCAGGTGCTTGCCGTCCTTGGGTGCTCGAAAACTCGCGATCAACTTCCACTTCTTCTTCGCCGGCAGAAAGAAGTAAGCGGTGTACGTGGTGTTAGGTCCCTTCGGCTCGGCGTGCACCAGGAAACGCTGGGTCGTGCCGGCCTTCCAGGGATGGACCCAGTGGCTGTGGCCGCCAGTCCCCTCGTTCCCGAAACCATGAGCCACCACGCCGCGGCCCTTGCCCAGCAGTGTGACACGATCCGCCGGCTTCACCTTCTTACGGTCCACCGCCTCGTTGCCGCTGTCCCAGATCGAAAAAATGACCCGTCGTTCGGTCGGGCTGTTGACCTGGATCCCGAAGTAGCCTCGAGAGAACCCGCAGGCCATGTAGTAGGAGTGAACCGGGTCGGCCCCCCTGGGGACCGTGATCTCGTTGTAGAACCACCCGACCTGTTCACCCTTGGGGAAAGGGAACCAGAGGTGGACCGAGGCGGCGTTTCGCCGGGGCTTGGTGTTGAAGTGCATGCCCCGGCTGGCCGGGCCCGAGAAGACCAGCGACTTGACGCTCCCGAACGAGCGACCGGTTCGCTTGCGACCGGTCAACGTGATCGCCTGGTAGCCTGGCTTGGAGATTTCGACGGTTCCGACCGGGACCCGGACGTACTGATCCGCTCCAGTCTTCTTGACCTCTCTCACAAATTCCTTGCCCGCCAGCTTGACGCCAATCGTCGCACTGTCCGAATCGGGCAAGGAGATCAGCAATTCGAGCGACAGCCGACCGGTGGCCTTCAGGTTGACGTAGGACTTGATGACCGCGTCGGACCGGACCCAGCCGGTGATCCCGCGGCGGGGATCGATCCGTGCGGCTCCGTTGTCGGGGACCACGTAGGCGGTGAAGGCCGGCACCTCCACCTCCTTGGCTCGTTTGTCGTCGGCGCGGGCCGAAAGACATCCCACGAACAACAACACGACCGTGACGGACAACCGGGTTTGGGGACGGCAACGCATGAGATTTCCTCGTGGGAACGACCGAGACCTGTCGATTCGGCACCGACCAATCTAACCGGTTCCCGGATCGGACGCCCACCGCGTAGATGGTGATTTCGGGATCCTTCGATGTCCCGAATTTCCTGTTACACTTTCCCTCCGCCGGGCGAGCCATGTTGCCGGTCTGTCGTCGGCCCATCGGCGACTTTCCGTCGCCGCCCGGCCACCCGGAAATCTCACCTTCTTGCCGACAAGCGGACCGGGCATGAGCAACGATCCCCTGCCGCGACCCCGGCTGAAGAAGACCATCGGCGGCCTGGGATTCCTGTCGCTGGCATTCGGATCGATGATCGGGGTCGGCTGGATCACCGCCCTGGGCGACTGGTTCCAACACGCAGGGCCCGGGGGCACAATGCTGGCGTTTGCCGCCGGCGGCCTGCTGATGATCCTGGTCGGTTCCTGCTACGCGGAACTGACCCCGATGCTGCCGGTCACCGGCGGCGAGGTGGCCTACGCCTACCGAGCCTTCGGCACGGGCAAGGCGTTCCTGGTCGGTTGGTTCCTGGCATTCGGATACCTGGCGGTGTCGGCCTTCGAGGCCGTGTCGATCGGCATGGTCCTGGCGTACCTGTTTCCACAACTGGACGTGTGGCCGCTGTACGAGATCGGCGACTGGACTGTCTATGCGCCGCACCTGGCGTTGGCGTTTCTGTTCACGGGGCTGATCACAACGGTCAACTTCCTGGGTGTCGGCGTCGCCATGCGACTCCAAGTCATCCTGACCGGTCTCCTGGTGGCCTGCACGTTGCTGTTCGTGGCTGCCGGTATCGGGCAGGGCAGCCCCCGGAACCTCGTGCCTCACTTCGCCAATGGCTCATTGGCCGGGACCTGGAAGGGAATCCTGGTCGTCTTCGTGATGGCACCATTCATGTTTGTCGGTTTCGACACAATCCCACAGGCGGCCGAAGAACGAGCCCCGGGGCAGCCGGCGGCGCGACTCGGGCTCTACATCATCCTGGCGATCATCGGTTCCACGGTGTTCTATGTCCTGGTGGTCCTGGCCGCCGGGATGGTGACGCCGTGGCAGTCGCTGGTCGAAGAACAGCTGCCGACGGCCACCGCCTTCCGGTCCGCCTTCTCCTCACCCGCACTGGCCAACCTGGTGCTGTGTGCCGGCGTGATCGGATTGCTGACGAGTTGGAACGGGTTCTTCCTGGCAGGCACCCGCGTGCTGTTTTCACTGGGACGTGCGCGGATCATTGACTCCCGGTTCGGTGAGATTCACCCGCTCTACGCGACTCCGGTACGAGCCACGCTCTTCAGTGGATTGGTCACGGCGGTGGCCGCCTGCCTGGGACGGGGGGCACTGCTGGCTTTCGTCAACGTCGGCTCGTTCTGCATCTCGGTGGCATTCGTCGGCGTGGCACTGTCCCTGCTTCGCCTGCGGGTGATCGCGCCGGACCTGGAACGCCCCTTTCGATTGCCTGCCGGAAAACTGGTGGCCGGCTGCGCAGCGGTGGGTTCGCTGCTGGTCGTATTGGCGATGGCAATTCCGGCCAGCCCGGCCGTGCTGCGACCCATCGAATGGGCGATCCTCGTGGTCCTGTGCCTGTGCGGGATCATCTTCTGGACCGTGGGACGCAGCCAACGGGAAACGATCCATGAAGATGACCGGGCGAGACTGATTCTCGACAACGTCATGCCGAAGACGACACCACCGCTGCCGTTGCACGATCCATCGACCAGTGACTGACAGATTCGGGCAACACGACATCAACCCGTCAGCCAGAGTGAGGACTCGAGAACATGGAATTCGACGAACTGCGGACGCGGTTGATGCCGCTGGACACCGCGTGTGTCTGCGACGGCAACAAGGCACTGCGTGCGGCCGATCCGGCGGTCAACGAGTTGAGGATTGCCGACCCGGCCATCCGTCCAATCCGCACCGGACTGAAACTGGTCGGTCGCGCCCACACCGTCCGGTGCCACAACGACTACGTGACGGTGATCAAGGGACTCCGGGACGCCCGCCCGGGCGACGTGCTCGTGATCGACTCGCAGGGCAGCAACCGGGCGGTTGCCGGGGGACTGTTCCCGACCGAGGCGATACGGAAAGGGCTGGCCGGCATCGTCGTCGACGGTCCCTGCCGCGACACCCGCACCATCCGGACCCTCGAACTCCCCTACTACGCCCGCTCGTTCACCTCCTACTCCGGCACCACCTCGAATCTCGGCGACACCCAGATCCCGGTCACCTGCGGCGGGGTGACCGTCAACCCCGGCGACATCCTCTTCGGTGACGACGACGGCCTGATCATCGCCACGGTCGACGAACTGGCTGCCGCGTTGCCGATCGCCGAGGAGATCCAGCGCAAGGAGGAGATCATGCTCGGCAAGATGGCATCGGGAACGAGCCTGCTGGAGATGTTGAACTTCGAGGCACACTGTGCCGCTCTCGAAGCGGGTGAACCCAGCAGCCTGCAGTTCACGGTCTAGTCGACCGGCATCGGGTCACTAATTCCGAGCCAGCCGCTCTCGGAGAGCCTGCAACACCGAATAGCCTTCTCCGAGAAACTCCTTCATTTCCGCAACCTGCGGTTCGACCCGTTTCCAGCGACGGAAGTAGACGAACACGCCTGAGGCCGTCTCGAACGAAATGTCCGGCCGGGAAACAAAGAAGTCCAGCAACCCCTGGTCGAAGAAATCCCGCGTCTCCTGTTCGCTCAACGATTTCAGCACGAACGCCTTGGAGAAGCCCGGATGATCGTCAAAGTCAATGTCCTGCCGGCCCAGCAGGCTGCCGACAGCATCCAGTGTTCTTTCCGGTCTCAAGTGGAATTCGGGCAACCTCAGCTCTGCTGCCTGGACCGCGGCCACGGTTTGCCGCCGAACGCGTCTGCGCTTGCCCCGACCGGTAATGTACACGTAGTCGAACAGGGCCACTTTCACTTCGGGCGTATCTGCCACGATCAGGTTCTTCAGCGTTCGGCCTCTGCCGATGTCGAACAACGGAAGGCCCGAGAGTCGTTCCGCAAGAGCCTCATCACCGTCCGCCAGAAACGTCAACTCGAGTTCCTCGGCGACCCCCCGGAGGCCGTTGGTCCGTTTCTCCTCCCGGCGACGGACAACAATGCGGGCAATTAGCAGTCCGCCGACGACCAGTATGATCCACGAGCCGTGGACCAGCACCAGGAACAGCACCAGATTGTTCGCGATCCAACCTTCCTCCCTTTTCTCCTCGCCCTCGTCGTCTCGCTGATCGCCCTCGTCTTCTCGCTGATCGACCTCGCCATCGTGTGCCGGTTCGCCTTCGGCCGCGTCAACGTGTGAGACCAGAGAAACCACCAACAGCCAGCCCACGAGCACCCGCACCAGCACCAGCACCAGCACCAGCAGCGAACCGCCCGGAAACGACATCAGTTCCCCCTCGCTAGGAACAGCAGGAATTCGATGGCAAACGGTAGAAACAGCAGGCCGAAGACGAGTGTGGCGTGAATCACAACGCGATTCAACAGGGCTTCGACCCACCTGGGTTTCGTCAATCCCCACAACACAAGTGCGATACCGAACACCACGGCGGCCGCTGACAGTTCGTAGAATCCGAAGACAGCCATCCGGAAACGGTTCCCCAGAAGTCCGATCAGCGCCGTGGTTCCACAGATGCCAAAGAACAGGCCCGACAAGATGCAGGCGATGCGTCCCGGAATGTCATCGGGAAGCTCAAATCCCCGACTCGTGTTCGGTCGATCCTCGTCACGATCGCTCATCAGCGGCTCGGTATTCGGATTTTCACGGCCAGGGTCACTCTGCCCCGGAACGGATCAGGAACGTCGCCTGTTGGAGATCCGGATCTCGCCGATCTGGCCGAAGAGGTTCCCGAATCCCAGGAAGTTGTTCACCCCGTAAAGAACGTTGCCCGTGGACCGTCCCAAGTCTCTCCAGGGCCGACCGGGGGTTCAAGCACGCCTCCCAACATCCTTCGGAGCTATCGAGACAAGGCGCGGCGTCGGGGTTTCCCCAATCACGTCACTCCTTCACGGCCCTCGATTGATCACAAACCGAACTGAACCCAGGAACGCTCATTCAGGCTGGTGCAACATGAAGGGATAGGTCAGTGTTTACGGCCGAAACCCGATCGCAACTCGCTGCCCGCCCGATGCAACGCCGACGACATGCCGGCTGAATGGAGGCTCATCATGACAGGTCGCCCGTTACTCATTCTTGCCCTGGTGCTGTGGCCAGTTGCTCCGATGGTCGACGCCGCCGTCCCGCCCCGAAAGTCACTCGGAGATCTGACAGGACCCTGGCAGTTGTTTGTGGATGACTACCTGGTCGCGGAGAAAACCGACGTCGTTCGCTCCTACCACCCTTTCACCAAGCATGCGAGCAACCCGGTCCTTTCACCCGACAAGCCCTGGGAGGGCCGTCGCTCGTACATTTACGGAACCGTTCTTCCCAACGAAGCCGGCGACGGATACCGGATGTGGTACCAGGGGTACAACGAGACGGGACAATTTGGCGGCAGACGCGGTTATGTGAACGCCTACGCGACCAGCAAAGACGGGATCAACTGGGTCAAACCGAACCTCGGCATCTTCAGGTGGAGAGATTCGACCAGGAACAACATGTTCCTGGCGAGGAAACACAGTCCCGGCGATGACCACAATCCGCAGGTTCTTCACACGCCGTGGGAAAACGACCCGCAGAAGAAATACAAGCTGATCACGTTCGTGTACGCAGCCAACCGCAGCTCGAGAGCGGACGAGGGCTATTGGGGGTCATTTTCGCCCGACGGAATCCACTGGACAGATGAGGCCAAGAATCCGGTTTTGCCCGACCGCGGTGATGTCGGCCAGTTCACCTGGGATCCCCACAAGAAACGCTACATGGGAACCGTGAAGATATGGACCACCGTGCCGCGTCGTGAGGGGTACCGCCGATGCATCGGAACCACGTCCACCAAGGACTTCAGGAAGTGGCCACATCCCGAACTGGTGCTTGTTCCGGACGAAATTGATGACCGCATGCATCCCGGCCGAATGGGTGTGCAGTTTTATGGGCTCACGTCATTTGCCTACGAATCGGGTTACATCGGTTTGCTCTGGATCTTCCGCACCGGCTCCGGTGGACAAATCTACGTCCAACTGGTCAGCAGCCGTGACGGCATCAACTGGACCCGTGCTGAAGCCAAAGGCGGCCGGCGGCCGGCGGCTTTGCCCAATGGCCCGGACGGCAGTTGGGACGCCGGTTGTCTTTTCACCTCCAGCCATCCACTGGTTGAAGGAGACACGATCAAGCTCTGGTACGGTGCCTGGGATAAGGACCATCGCAAACCCGACGCAGCCATAACCGGCCGCGTCGGATTGGCAACTCTCCGGAAAGACGGGTTTGCCTCACTCGACGCCGGAAACAAAACCGGGACAGTAACGACCAGGCGGTTGAAGGGCCTGGGGGGCCGCCTGTCCGTCAATGCCAGGGCCAAGGGCGGAGCACTTGCGGCCGAAGTGCTCGACGCCGACGGAACGGTTTTTCCGGGATACAGCAGGACCGAGTGCAACCGAGTCAGCGGGAACGGAATCGACCAACCGGTCACATGGAAAGCACACAAGACACTGCCGGTGTCGAACAAACCCATGCGGCTGAGGTTTGTCTTCAACAACGCATCTCTCTATTCCTTCCGCGGAGGTCCGCGCGTTGATGTCGACGACAAGTCTGCTGTCTTCACCGCGTTCTTTGACTTCGAAGGCGACAGCGGACAAACCGCTACCGACAAGGCAACCGAAGACGGTCGCCAGCAGGCTCGTTTTCATCACAACGTCACCGTTGTCAAAGACGCAGCCGGTGCTCGTGGAGGGGCCTGCCTGGCCTTTTCCAGCGACGGCAAGACACTGAGCACCTTCGAGGTTGCTGACACCATGAACCTCGGACGCAACTTCACCCTCGCCGTACGGGTCAAGACCGGCGAAAAACGCGTGACACGGCTGTTCAGCACATTCCGTGGCTGTGACAAACCGGTGACCGGCGAGTTGATTTTCGACTTCAACCCGGCCGATGGGGCGGTCCGCTTTGTTGCAAACGGGCAGACCGTGGAGTCGAAGTGCCGGATAACGACCGACCGATTTCACCACTACGCGGTCACTTATGACCACGGAGAGGTGAAGATGTTCTTCGACGGAAAGGAGTTCGGCTCCGGGCGGCTGCGCTCGGGCACATGCTATTACGTCTACAACGACACGAAGTCAGTCAGAAAGCGTTTCAACGGGCCAAACGAAAAGACGGTTGTCGGCATTTACCTGTCCGCCGACCTGCGTGTCGGAGAAGACGCGGCCGGCCGATTCGAGATCTTCGACAGAAACCTGAAGCCCCCGGGTGTCACCGGAGCGGTCGTCACCGGCCCGGACGAACAACTTATCGGCTTGGCCGACGATATCCTGGTGACTCGCCGCACGTTGAATGCGAAGGAGATTGCCGGCTTGGCCAGGTCCGGATCATCAATGCGTTCTGAACGCGACCGGTGATCCGAAAGCTCTCCTGATACGGCTTCAGGGGGAAGGGGCAGCGGGTTCTCCGATTTTCACCCGGATTGTCGCGCCATCGGAGGCATAGTCCTCAAACTCGCAGATTCTGGCGGTGGGATCGTCGGTCGGACCGGAGTCCGTGATGTGCAGGCGGACAAATCGCATCTTCACGGGAGCGATCGTGTGCGTCGTTACGCTGGCGACATTTCCCCTGGCCTGCACCAGGTCCTGCCAGGAACCATCCACGGCAGTGCCGCTCCCTGGCGAACCTGGCCACCGGTTCATCGCTCCCGTAGGACAACTGCGATGTCCTAGGGTGGGCAACGCCCATCCCCAGGAACACCCGGTCGGCAGGATAGTACACGGCCCCGGGCGAGGTCCTGATCTGCTTCCCCGCGACGCGCAACCAACTGTCGGCCGGCAGACGGTTGGTTGGCTCCACCTCATCGAGCGGCTTCACGGCGGGAGCCTTCTCGACCAACCCGTCCACGGACGGTGACGCGACCTGGTTTCCCGCCGACCTGGCGTTCGGTGTCTGGTCCTGCTCGCCAACCGGCTCCGCGGTTGGCGTTGTCGGTTCGGCTTCCTGGCCACACCCGATCGCCGCCATCAACAACAGCACCGGATGTCTCATCGCATGCTTCTCCGTTCGGCGGCCTCGGCCAGATCACGGCTCAACCACCAATCTCACCTGCTGCAGAACCGAGGATCAAGGCCGCCGGACACGACCCTGCCTCGACGAATTGCCTTCGTTGTTTTTCCGAAACCAGCCGGTCATCATGCTGCGTATCGTGGTGGAGATGCCCTTCCCGTCACGATCTTCCAACCACGTTCAACCCACGGCCGATTGGCGCAAGCATGTTCGGGACAAAACCTCTTCGGTCATTGGCCACGTTCATTGCCGTGCCGATCCGCACTACGGCGAGGCTGGTACGACGAGGCTTGTTACTGTACGCCAGCGTATTCGGCACAAATCTTCCGACTGCACGAGCTCGCTACAAGCGTTGGTTGCTTGTCTTTGCGCTGATCTACAGCCTGCAGGCCATTCCTCTGTTTGAGTTCTGGAGCCTTCCTCTGTTGCAGTATTGGGGCCTGGCGGTCGTCGTCAGCGGCTACTTCGGTGTCGTTGCGGTCAACCATGCGTGGTACCAGAACGAACGAACTCGCGGAGCGATCGTACGAGGCCAGACTGAGGGTGATCTGCTGGAATTGCCCAATCTTCGGGGGTTTTCGCTGCTGACCGCACTGCAGCTCTTCCTGTTGTTTCCAATGATTTTCTCCCACTGCCACACACTGTTCGCACTGTTTTCTGTTCCGGACAACGCCAATTGGGTGACGTGGTTTGCCCTCACCTTCGACGGATTCTGCAAGTCGATGCTGGACTGGTCCGAAGTGTACGGGGTCCATTTTTCTCAGGTCGGGTATTCGACATGGTGGGCAAAACACCTGGTCATGGCCAAGCGGCTCACCTTCGACTACATCCTGATCAGCGGAGTCATAACCGTAATCTCCAGCACAGACACCTTGATCAAAGGGGCATTGGCTGACTTGAGGTTCAACCACAAGTCCTCCGTCCGGTTGGGGAGGACCATCGTTCCGGCACTCATCAACACATTGAATAACGAGGACAAGTTGATGCGTGGCAACGCAGCCAAAGCACTCGGAGAAATCGGAGATCCGCGCGCGGTGCCACCGCTGATCCTCAGGATAACAGACACTCATTCCAACGTGCGGCTCCAGGCGATCAGGGCACTGGGAAGCCTGCGAGCCTCCACTGCCCTCGACCAGATCATCATCGCCCTGCAGGACGGCCCACAAAGTGTGAAAGGAGAAGCCGCCCGGACACTGGGCATCCTCGGCGACCCCACTGCGATCACTCCACTCATCGACGCCATGGAAGACCCGACAAGTTCGGTTCGCATCAGGGCGGCGAAATCCCTCGGCATGCTGAACGACCCCAGTGTGGTGCAACCTCTGGTCCACACGGCACTGATGGACCAGGACTCGGATGTACGAAGCCACGCCGGAGGAGCTTTGGTCGCAATGGGCGACCATGACTCCGTCACCCAGCTTTTCATCGACAGGTTGAACGACGAAGCACCCCAGGTGCGATGCAATGCGGCTGACGCCCTCGGTTTGCTGCAAAACCTGATGGCACTGGAACCACTCGTCGGCGCCTTGCTGACGGACGACAAGGGAGAGGTGAGAGCCAGTACCACGGACGCTCTCCGAAATCTCACGGACGGAAATGCTGTGGAACTGATCATCAACGCCTTGGCGGACAACAAGGTCAGCACCGCAGTAAGAGTGGCGGAAGCCCTTGGACGGATGGGGATCTCCGATCCCCAGGTCATGGAAGAGCTCTACAGTCTCAAGAACCACTCCAGTGCGACCGTGAGCACGGCTGCTCAAATTGCCCTGGATACTCTGAATGCGGGCAAACGGTCGAAGAGCGACCGCTAGTCGCCACGCAGCTTGGCCCGGTTGTCACGCCTCGACAGATCTCGTCTGCTTCGAGAATCCGCTCTTCCGTGACCGAAGACAACCGCGAGGAAAGCGGGCCTGCGGCCGGAGTCACTTGCGACCTGCTCGCGGATCTCGAGAACCCCGTCGTGGCTTGGCCGGCGACTTCCAGCGAAACGAGGCGACCGAGGTTTCCGGTACCAGGTGCTCCTTGCCGTTCTCCACAAACGAGATCGCGTTGGTGTAATAGCTGCCGTCGTGCCAATACCGCCAATAGCAGGACACCTCCACGTTCCGACACTCGGTGAACCGCATGGCCGTCGGATGCGAGTTCTCCACGATTCCCGCATAGTACGAGTTGTTGAACACCAGGTTCCTGGACCCCCTGGCCACGACAACGCTGTTGGTGCCTTCGGTCTGAACCAGTCTCACGGTGACGTTTTCTGCGTTGTCGATGAACAGCCCCGGATCCACCTTGTTGTGCTCCAGCGACACGCCATAGAGCACCAGCGGCTCGGTGGTTGACCTGATCACGATCAACCCGGGACCGCTGGTCCTGTTCCACGGTGCCCAGAACTGCCTGACGTGACCGCCGCCGTTGCCGGTGATCACCAACGGTGCGTAGCCGTAGTAACCGCCCTGGCCCTCGGTGTTCATGCTGTGGATATCGTCGATGATCGAGTGTCGCCCGACCCGCCAACGAATGCCGATCATGCCGTTGACATTGGGTTTCGCGTAGGTGCCGAACCGGAAGTGAGCAAACACGGCCGTCCCATCCGGATCGTCAACCGTGTCGATCAATGGCTTCGGGGCCTTCGGATCCGCGAAGCTCTCGTCACCGGTGACAGGAACCAGCTTGATCTCGGTCGCAACGCAATGCTCACCGATCAGCCTGGTGTGTTTGCCCAGTTGAACCGTGTCGGAGACGACATACGTGCCGGCGGGAAACCAGATCGGCCGTTTCGCGTTCGCGATGGCCTTGCGGATGGCCGCGGTGTCGTCGTGCCGTCCGTCGCCCAACGCTCCGAACCGCTTGACGTCGACGCAGGCGGCCCGAGCCGGGATCTTGTCGACATGGTCCAAAGCAGTGAACGTGGGGGCGGGGCAATCGGCGGTCACGCGTCGGTGACTGGCCCCATCGCCTCCCTTCTGGACGCCGTTCTCCCACCGTGGACCGTGAGTGACATCGTCGGCACGACACCAACCGGAGGCCTGGCCGGCGATATGATCGGAGGAACCGTCCAACCAGAACGCGATATGCGGCACATCCTTGAAGTACACGTTCTTCATCGTGACCAGGAAGTCAAAACGCCGACCGTGAAATGCCGTGATGGCTTTTCCACTGGTGATGTTCCTGAAGATGCAGTCTTCCAGGTACAGCCGCTCGGCATTCCATTTTGTGCCGGGAACGTTGATCCCCACTGCACAGCCATCGAAGACGCAACCCTCGAGAATAATGCCGTGTTGAGCACCCTGGATGGCGGCAACTGTCTGCCCGCGAAACACGCAGCCCTTGATCACGCTGGGCCACATGCCCGTTTCTTTCCACCGAACGCCGACCTGTCCACCGACAATCTCGACATTCTCGGTGAGACTGTCGCTGGGCAGCGAGTAGATGCCCAGCGAACTTCCGTTCATCGTGATCTTGCAGTTGCGGATGTGGCAGTTCTGGGCGCCGGTATGACTGATGCCCACGGCACCCTTGTTGCCACGCTGAATCTGCAGATCAATGCCGTCCAGTTGGGAACAGAATGTGTTCATCCACGCCGGCTTCAGAGCAGGTGTCCGCCGCTCGTAGAACTTGACCATGTAGCCCGGATTGCCGACGTCGCCGTAACCCTTCGTATTGGCTTTGAGCAGCAATTTCGGACGCGGCCCCCCGCGTTCACCAATCAACTGAACGGAATTCCAGACGCGCAATTCCCGGCTGAGGACATACGTCCCTGGTGGCAGGTAGACCGATCTGCCGGCATCGATGGCGGCCTGGATCGCCGCCGTGTCATCGGTCTCGCCGTCACCGGTTGCGCCGTAGTCCTTGACGTTCACCGCCAGGGCCACATTCGCCACGAGCAGGATCAGCAGAACCCCCGGAACGCATCGATTACGCAGCACGGACAACTGTCGAGTTCGTGGTGCAAAGAGCATTGGCATCCTCGTCCACATCACGTATCCGAACGTGGAATGCTTGCAGCATACCTGTACAGAGCCACCGGATCTTCACCGGAATGAGACTCCGACCGAAACGGCTGTGACTGCCGATACTGGAACGATCGGATGATTCATACCCGAAACGACTCGTCGTCTGGCCCTCGAAACTCCCGTGATCCGGCGCCGCTACGAGTCGATCAGCTCAGGTTGGACAGGCCCGCCCGGTGTGCCGGCCGGGTGTTGGTGATCTTGGTCCCGACAAGGTTGAGCGTCTGCACTCCGGTCAGGGAGACTGATCGCTCCGAAAACCCCAATCGCGACCGAAAACATCCAGGCCGAAAATCCGGCTTCACGAACGTGATTGCTCGTGAGGTTTTTCGGCGTTAGTCTCGAAGAAGCCCTGCAAACGTGCCTGCGGCTTTTTCCCCGAGAGGTCAAAAAGAGCGTCGTTATGTTTTCCATCGAACGACTACCACTCGGCGTCGCGTTCCTGTGGACGCTTGGACCGTCCGCACAAAGCGAGATGCTCTTTTATGCCTCAGGCGACAAGCCACACCAGCTTTCCACCGGACGGCCGCTGCTGGAACTGTTTTCATAGGCGGATGACACATGATGGAACCTGCCGAGTGCCCCGATGAAGCCATCGGCCCGGTGATGCGTGTCGCAGCCAGGGGATTGATCCTCGATGCGAGTGAAGCGGCGGCCACCGAGGCGATCGCTTATGTCACCAGCCTCGTGCCGCTTGACTCCGGCACGTTTCTGGCCGGTTGCCAGTCCGGGCCGGGGAAACACACCCCAACCAACACGATCCGCCTGGCCCGGTCACCCAGTGGCACCGAGACATGGAACCGGTTGCCGCACGAGTTCGAGACCTCATGGCAGGGGATTCCCGGTTCGCTGATGGCGGCGGAAATGGTCGAGGCCGAACCGGGGCGATTGCTGCTGTTCACCACGTGGGTCGATCGCAGCATCCCGGATCGACCGCTGTTCAACCCCGAGACCGAGGGCATCCTGTCGACCCGGATCCTGTGTTGTTCGTCAACCGACGAGGGGGACACCTGGACAGCGTGGTCGGAACTGCCAACACCCGGACTCACCGGGTGCGCGGTCACCGGCCCGATCCTCCACTGGCCGGACGGAACCATCGCCTGTGCCTTCGAGAGCTTCAAGGAATTCGACGACCCGACACCGGTCGAACCGGCGGCGTGGCTGATGGTCTCGCGTGACGGCGGTCGGTGCTTCGAGAATCCCTGGCAGGTCGCCCGGCATCCCGAACAGGAAAAGTACTACTGGGACCAGCGACTCTGCCCCACCTCGACTCCCGGTGAATTCATCGGGATGTTCTGGACTCACAATCGCCGGGAACAACGCGACACCAATGTCCACATGCTGCGAGCTTCGATCAACGACGGAGCGATGGCCGCTGCAGAACCGTTCGAAACGAGTATCCCCGGGCAGATTTCCGCCTGCGCCATCGCCGAGGATGGGCGGATCCTCTCGTGTGTTGTCGACCGGGGACAGCCCGGCACGATCACGCTCTGGCAATCATCAGACGGCGGCCGGACCTGGCCCGAAGACAAACGACTGATCGTCCATGTTCACGATGAGCAGGCGGCGGTCAGCCAAGGTCGTGAAGAGATCGACTACGCCGAGTTCTGGGAAGACATGGGCAAGTGGAGTTTCGGACACCCGGCCATTCGGCCGCGGGACGACCACTGGCTGATCGCCTGGTATGCCGGCACGCCCGATCGGATGAGTCTTCACTGGGCCCGCGTGGTCGAGGACGTCTGACACGACCCCGGTCCGTACCTGCCGGGATCGCCTAGCTGATCTGGCACTCCGGCAACGCACGCTTCAGTTCGGCAATTCCCTCACCGGTGACCCTGGTTCCACCGATCCAGAGTGTCTTGAGCCGGGCCAGTCCTTTCAGGTGCAGCAACCCGGCATCGGTGATGAGAGTGCTGTGGAGAGAGAGCGTCTCCAGGTTGGACAGGCCCACCAGGTGTGCCAATCCTGCGTTGGTGATCTTGGTGCCACCAAGGTCGAGCGTCTTCAGTCCGGTCAGCCCGCTGAGACTCTCGAGTTCCGAATCAGTGATCTTATAATTGACGAACGAGACACGGGTCACTTCACCCAGTTCATTCCGGACGATTTTTCCGCCAAGCTTCTCAAGGTGGAGTGAAGGATCGCCCACCGGCGGAGAGGTAGCCTCCTTGATCCGGGACCGAGCATAAACCCCGTCTCGGTCGGGAAGCCCCACCGCTCCCAGGACCCCGATCGGACCAAAAAGAAATCCGTACCACCCCCATTTCACCGTGTCGTGACCTTTGACCGCTGCCAATTCAACGGCGATCAGACAACAGATAAAGGCGTTTACAAAGATGACGACGACGTAGACAACCAACACGTCAATTCCTCCTGTATCCCGCCCGTTCTTGTTCCAACCGCTTCGGGAGGGTATCGATTGCAGACATTCTTTTGCAGGCCCCCAGGTGTATCAACCAACTCGTCAGAACGACAAGACCGTTTTCATCTGCCGGGATTTTTCGCTGTGAGTACTTGAGCAGCCGGCTCGAACACCGACCCCCGCTCGGCAATCGTCCAGGCCAGGCAGCCACACAAAGAAAAGCCAATCGCATTGGCCGTGCCGTGCCAGGCTCGCATCCAGTCGATGATCACTTCGAGGTTGTTGGTTTTCCCGGACGGATCCTCCAACGGCACCGGCAGCAGTTGCCAGGATTCCGGAAGCAGGTCCAGCCAGGCTCTCGCCCCGTAGAGTGCCGCCAGGACCATCGCGCCGCTAAGTGAGACCGCAGAAACCGTCCAGAGCACCTTCGAGGCCAAGGGCACACCGCCGGTTCGCACCAGCCTGAGCAGCAACACCGACGTGCCGATGGCGGCAGCAGCGGTCATCCAAGCCGAAAGAGTCTCGACAGCGGGGGGGCCCCCCAGTTGGGTGCTGGTGATTCCCACCGCGACCAGCGGGACCCCGATTGTCACTCCGGCGGCGACCAGGCTCGAGAATCTGCCCGGCAGTCGCCGGCCCGAAAGGCCGGTGATCACCGGCAGGACCAGGCCCGCGTAATGGAAGTGGATGGCCGTCAGCAGGACGATCACCGGCTTGAAGCCCAGGGGCTGCTCTCCCAGCACGTGCAACAACGCCCAGCCACCGCCGATCGGCAGGAAGATCAATCCGGCATCGACAGCCAGTTCGGGCCAGGGCGTCCCTCCGCGGCGCCACGCCCGCAAGAGTCCAACCAATCCCAGCAGCCCCGTCACCAGCAGCCAGGGCAACGTACACGCGGCAGCGGCCACGCTGCCCTGGGCAAGAACTTCGACCGCAACAACCAGAGACACCGCCGCAGGCAATTGCAACCAGTTGGCCAGCCCGAGCAGGCGACGTATCACGGAGGTGTCGTCTCGCCGTTCGGCCAGGCCGACGACCAACGGCACCAGGATCAACGGCGAAAACAACAGCAACTGGTGAGCCCAGCCAACGTCGAAGGGACTCGAAGGACGCCAGCAGACCAGGCCGATCCAGATCAACCCGCCGACTGCCGAGCGGACCGTCGCCTTTCGTTGCGGCAATTCGACCATCGTCAGGATTCCGTTTGAGGCATTGCTGCCTCGAGACTGCGGTGCACCGTCCGTTTCATCGACGCCAGGGATCCCCTGGCAAACCGCTTCTGCATCATCCGCGCCACGGGATAGCCGATCTTCGCCAGCAGGTGACTGGGCCTCGAGAACGCCGAAAGGTCGTACCAGGTCACCCCGTCGGAATCCTGTTCGACCAGGAACCGCTCTTCTCCCCGCTCGATGTGGTCCGGCAGCGTTCCGTAGGCGAACCCAAATCGACGCGGGGGACCGTCTTCGTCAATCAGGTAGACGACACGACAGGCGTTGAGCCACCAGCAGCCCAGGATTCCGAACAGGATCGCCACCGTCTGGCCCTCGCCGGGGGGATCGGGTTCAGGAACGACACTGGCCCAGCCCACGTCGAACATGGCCCAGCATCGAATCGCATCGCGGGCCGCCTCGAACGCCGCGTCACCCTCTCCCAACCGGATGCGGTAGTGATCCGCGACGAATCCGGAAGGAGCCGCCCGTGTCCGGGTCTCGCCGATCCCCGGATACGACCAGTCCTGCCCGGATTGCCCCTGGATGAAACCGGTAACGGTCTCGGCGGTCGGCCGCTTCCATAGCATCATCGTGTCACCGAGCCCCTCGACGAACCGTCTCGTGCCAGTGGGAATCGGCTCATTCCGGAGACGGCATCAGTCGCGACAGAAAGTCGCGGTTGAACTCCCGCAACGCTTCCACGGCTTCATCCAGAGGGCGTTCAACCGGCCGTTCGACCAGCCGGTAATTCCCGTGGTCGTCGCGACCCCGTGCCAGGACGGCCAACGGCAGGTCGTCACCCAACTGGCGGACATCGGGCCTGACGTACCTCACCGTGAAACCGACCCGCCACCCGTCGGTCGTGTTCGGCTCCGATCCGTGAACCAGGTTGACGTGGTGCAACGACATCTCACCCGGTTGAAGTACGAGATCGACCACCTCGGACTCGTCCACTTCCACCTGGATCTCCTGTCCGCGCGACAACAGGTTGTCAGCCGCGAACGTATCGCGATGTGGCTGGATGGCCAGTTGCTGGGTACCGGGAACCACCCGCATGCAACCGTTTGCCGTGTCGCTGACGGTCAGGGCAATCCAGGCGGTCGTCACCTGGGTCGAATCCAGGCCCCAGTACGTCCCGTCCTGGTGCCAGGTGACCCGGGACGAGTCCCGTGGTGGCTTGGCGAACAGCGTCGTGGCCCAGGCAATGATGTCGGGTCCGAGAACGCCCTCGACCGCGTCCAGCACGCGAGAATCAGTGACCAGGTCAAAGGCCCACGGCAGAAACAGGTGCACCTGCGAGGAATCTACGGTACGGGCTTCTGGACCCTGGCACTCCAGAAAGGCTACCGCGTGGCCGCAGGCCGCTGACGCTGCCGATGCCTCCACCGCCGGCAACGGAAACAGCACACCGTCGTCCTGGTACGCCCGCTGTTGCTGCGGATCGAGGCTGACACCCATCACCGGGTCTCCGTTGTTCCCAACTTCGCTGCTCGCGCCGAGACGAACCGTGTCGCCGACAACACCAACGACGGCAGTTCAGTCGTTCGGTCCCTGATGAAACAGGTGCCCGATCGGCTCGTCAAGCGTGATCCTCCACGCAAGCAAGCCGGTGACCCGTTCACCTGTCCGACGATTCGGGAGCAATCTTGATGTAGATCGGATTCGGACCAATCGTCACCTCGAGATCTCCCCGCCCGGCCGAGACCAGCGAACTGTTGCCCATCCAGTCGAACAGTTCGACCTGCTTGCCCCGCACGGCAACATTCACCCGCTTTGTCTTCTCACTCCACAGGGCCTTGATCGTGTCGTCCGGTCCCCGGTAGGTGTACCCCCACGCCGCCGGCCCCAATCCCGGAATGGGCCCCGTGCTCTCGTGACCGTCGACCAGAAATGTCATGGCGGCGTAGGCCGGCACAACCGACTTCGGACCCGCCTTTTCGGGAAAGTAGCTGCTTCCGCCAAGACTGTAGTAGAAGCCGTATCCCGGCAGATAGGTGCTGAAGGGCATGTGAAAACGAAAACCCTCCCCCAGCAGGATCAGGCTGGACCGAACGTGAGCTCGGGCCTGGAGCAGTTCCTGGGAACGATCTCCGTCGTCGTTGAAGCCCAGTTCGGTCGCGAACAGGGGCAGGTTCCGGCCGGTGTGCTTTCGGACAACTGCCTTGATCGCCCGCAGTCCTTCGATCAGCCCGTTCTGTTCGGGCGTCTTGCCCAGGTCGCCGGGGTTGTTGGCGAGCTTGGACAGGTAGGGATGAACCGCAAATCCGTCCAGGTATTTCCCAAGCCCCTTGCGGAGAACACGTTCGTCCCAACCCACGCTCAGGATGGTACTGCTGCTGGCGGGCCCGATCACCAGGGCCTTGGGATCTGCTGCGTGCAACGCCTTGTGGGCGATTTCGTAGGTGCGGATCAGTCGTTCGTCGCCGTTGTCGGCTCCCTGGGGCTCCCAGGTGATCTGGTAGATGTTCTCCTTCCGATCGGGATACTGCTCGGTGTAGGCCCTGGCCACTTCGGTGCAATAATTCCGCCAGTGTTTTTCGGCGGCGGGTTTCAACAGGGCATGGACGCCGTGAGTGGTCCCCGGAATGATGGCCCATTTCGGCGGCGCATAGAACAGCGTGGGAAGCGAGTAGACCTTCCAGGGTTTCCGTTCGCCGTCAACGAAATAGGCGGAATTGTGGATGAAGAGATTCAGGGGAAAGGCCTGGCCCTTGGCCCGGGCGGCCGCCCGGTCCTCGGCAAACTGTCCCGGATGATCGGGCTCCATCTGGCCCCAGGCGTATCCATACTGTCTCACCGCGATCGTCGACGGCTCGTACATCCAGCGAAGTCCCAGGTAGGGCATCACGTTCGCCTGCCGACTGAACAGGCCGTTCATGCCGAAACGGGTTGCCTTTTCACCGTACACCTTCCGCTTGGTTGGATCCGGCACGACGGCGTAGGTCATGTAGCCCTCGCGCTGGCTGACCCCCTCCTTTTGCAGCGTCACGCCGTTGGAGAGTTTGACGAACACGCGCCAGAAGCCCATCTTCCGACACGGAGCCGCGATCTCCTTTGTCCATTGCCCGTTCGCGTCGGCCTTGACCCCCAACGACTGCCTCTTCACCGTCCGGTCCGTTTCATCAACGATGTGCAACTCGAGTTTCAGATCATCCTGCCCCGGCTTCATACCGGTGGCTTTGAACGCGAGTGTCACCGACTGGCCCAGCGCAAAGGTGCTGATACTCGAAGACGGGGTGTTCGCCGACAAGATGATCGGGCGTGCCCGCCGATCACCTTCCGCCGTCTTTGCCCGGACCGCAGCGATGCCGTCACCAGCAAGCGGCCATGACGAACTCGACACCACACAGGCTGCGATGCCCAGCAGAAAGCAGCAACGAGCGGCAACACGGTGCATGGTGGAGTCCTGCGAACGACCTGCGAGAGAAAAGTGCGGCGGTCGCAGCATATCAACGCATGGATGGAACCGCAAAATCCAGGCCGGTTGCTGCAGCCGACGGTCCGCCGAAGTTCTTCAGCCTCACACGGAGGCTAGGTACGGCGAATCGGTCAGCCCTTGTGCCGGGTTTTCTTGACACGGACTTCTTCACCCGCAAGCACCGCCTCGAGCGCGTCGGCGGCATAGGCGTGTCGATTGTCACCGAATTGTCCGCAGTAACGGAGGACGCCTTCACTGTCGATGACGATCGTCGTCGTCGTGCGACCGGTTCCAAAGATGTCTGCAGCCGTACCGCTCGCGTTTAGAGCGATAGGCACCGTGAGTCCATGTTTCGCAGCAAACTCCGCCACAGCCTCTGCGGTCTCACCGGCACTGGCGTCCAGTGCGATGACACCGACCTGGCCATGGTACTGCTTGGCCAACTTGTCGAGATCCTTCTCAACGTGCCGACAACTGTGACAAAACGAACACCAGAACGTCAGCACCAGCGTGCCGTTTTCTGTCAGCGCCGAGTTCTTCTGCAGTTCGCTCAGCTTGAACGTCTTGCCATCAATGGTGACCTCGAACTCAGGAACCTTGTCGCCGACTGCGATGCTGCCTGAATCACCGCCGGCATCTTCGACATGTCGGTGTGCACCGTCGTGTTGACCGTGGGAACCGTGGGAACCGTGACCGGATTCGGTAACCTCGTGCGATTCCGATGGAATCGAAGTCGGAACAGTGTCCACCACTCGCGATTCCTGCGTCTCCGGCGGCTCCGGGGGTATCTCGCTGCACGCAGTGAAGGACAGCAAACCAAGTCCGGCAGCAGCGGCAACGATCGATCGCATGAGCGAGACTCCTGGGTTCGGCGGCATGAGTGTCGAGGGCCTGGTGCCCTGCGACCAGCACGGATGCCCGTCACCCATTCAGTGTACCGTTGAATGGCTGCCACGTCCCCAACTCGATCGCCGCCGTTGCAGTTGGGTGATGGGAGCACGAGCCGCTCGGTGTCACGCCCAGTTCTGGATCTGCTGCTCGTCCCGGTTACGTTTCGCCACGACAGCGCAGGCACGATTTCGTCATTTCGCTCGACTCTTGCTGCTGGACACCGGCGGTGCCGGCGGCGGCGGGAACACCCGTGACAGCCAGCTGCGCGGAAGTGGTTGTTTGACGGTTGTCCCGAAGTTAGTCTCAGCGGCATCCGGTCCATCAGTTGGCTCCCGGCGCGGCCATCATCGTGCAGGAAGACCGTTGCCGCTGGATCCGGGTCGGTCCACTCGCGAGGCAGTGCCCTGGCCGGCATGCCGTGCAGGACCGGACCCCTTCACTTGCGAGGTGTGACCAATGAGGACAACAGCCTCAACCGTTTTCGTCGTAGCCGCCTGTGTCGGCTTTTTCACGGCAACAACTGCGGGAAAAGAGCCCGAGGGTGGACCGCTGACCGAGCCGCTGAATCCTGATCAATTGCCGGTCGCCTGGCGAAACCTGGCCAACGAACGAGTCATGTTCCCGCTGGACATGAAGGACATGCCGGTCAAGATCGGCCGCGAGCGTCAGCTGTTTCTCGACAACTACCTGATCGCCCATTCGGCCAACCTCAGGCGACAGGTCCAGCGGCCCATCCGCCACAAGGGGAATCCCGTCGTCACCCCGTTCCTGCCAAAAACGGAAGACCTCGAGTATCGAGCCGTTGCCGCCCACGTCCTGCAGTTCAAGACATCACCACGTTTCCGGATGTGGTACCAGTCCTATCCCGAATGGCACCCGTGGGGAGAGAACCAGAAGATCCGGTTCGCCAGCAGCTACGCCGTCTCCGACGACGGCATCCACTGGAGCAAACCGGACCTGGACCTGCACAAGATCGAGGGTTCGGGATTGCGGAACATCGTCATCCCCTATGGCCTGATGCACGGCGTGTTCCACGAACCGCACGAACCGGACCCGCAGAAGCGGTTCAAGGCGCTGGTCTGTGTCGAGGCTCGCCGAGTCCGCGACGGCAACCTGACCAGGGAATACACGATTCCCGAAGGTTACTACCTCCACTGGTCTCCCGACGGGATTCACTGGAAGGGGGACCTGACGCGGTCGATCATCCCCAGCCTGCTGAGCGGTTACGACCTTCCCCAGAATGGGGTCGGCGACACCAGCCGGTTCTGGTGGGACCCACTTCGCCGAAAATACGTCGGTGACGTCAAGTTCGTGTTGCCGGGTAAGAACCGTTGCCGGGGCATCATGGCGAGTGACGACCTGGTTCACTGGTCTCCGGCCACCCCCACGTTCTATGCCCGGATCGCCGAGAACCAGATCTACGGACATCGTGGCTTCGTCTACCAGGGCCTGTATCTCGGCATGCGCTGGGTCTATACAACCGGCCGCAGCAAGCACCACTCGTCGAACGTCGAGTTGGACTGCAGCCGCGACGGCCGCATCTGGACCCGCGTCGGTGCCGGGCAACCCTTCATGGACTTCAACCCCAACCGCGACACGTGGGACGCCGGCAAGATGAGACCGATTGCCATGCTGGAAGTCGAGAACGAGATCTGGATCTACTACAACGGCAAGCCCACGGATGTCGAAACCGCCAATCCCGCGTTTCCCGATTCCCAGAGGGTCGGGAACTCCGTCGGACTGGCCAGGCTTCCCCGTGACCGTTTTGCGTCGATCAACGGTGGTGACGAGGTCGGCAAGCTGACCACCCGCCCGATCGATTTCCGGGGCAGCCGGCTGCACATCAACGCCGCCGTCGCAAAAGGGGGAGAACTGCGAGTGGAACTCCTGACTCACGACGGAAAGCCGATCGCCGGCCACCGAGCAGCCGACTGCCTGCCGATCACCGGAGACGGCATCGACCTGCCGATCGCGTGGAAAACGAGGAAGAAGCTGATTGGCCTGGATCACGCTCGAATCCGGATTCGATTCTCTTTGAAGAACGCCCGGCTGTTTTCGTTTTGGGTCGATTGACGGCGAAGGAGGAAATGCGGCGGCCGGAAAACACTCCGGTCAATCCGACCGGGGCAGGGCACCGGTCCCTCGGGACGGCATCGGGGCTCGATGTTGTTGTTTTCGCTGATCAATCGTCGCTGAACGTTTCAGTGATGTTGCCGCGACCGCCGTCGCATACACTTGGCGGAAAGCACTTCCCGAGTGAACGACCACACCGAACAGGATCGCAGTCACCATGACCCAATCACCCACGTCACGTCGCGGATTTCTGAAGGCAACCGGAAGCATGGCCCTCGCCGGTTCCGCCCCGGCGATTCTCGGAGCAGAAGACAAGAGCGGTCTGAAGCCGCCGGTGATTGGTCCGGAAGGCCATCGGTACGAGGTCCATCACGACAGCATGAAGGTCCCCAAGCACATTCGCTGGCAGGACACACACGGTGTCGCCGTCGACGCCGCCGGACTGATCTACGTGAAACACCGCACGATGACCGCCGATCCGCAGGACGCCGTGGTCGTGTTCGACCGACGCGGCAAGTTCGTCCGCTCATTCGGCAAGGAGTTTCACGGCGGCGGCCACGGGGTCGACATCCGACGCGACGGCAACGAAGAGTTCCTCTATCTCTGCGACAACAAGGGCTACATCGCCAAGAGCACTCTCAAGGGTGAGGTTGTCTGGAAACAGGCCGCCCCGAAAATCGCCCCGTACAAGACAGCCAGGCCGTTCGAGGTGAAGACACCGGGCAAGTACGGTAAGGGACACCTGTTCAGTCCGACCAACATCGCCTTCGCACCCGACGGAGGTTTCTGGGTCGGCGACGGGTACGGCTCACACTACATCATCAAGTACGACAAGGACGCCAGGGTTGTCGGCCACTTCGGCGGCGCCGGTGATGGACCCGGACAACTCCGCACCCCGCACGGCCTGTGGTGGGACGACCGCAAGGGACGCGAACCGGCGCTGGTTGTCGCCGATCGCGCCAACGCGAGGCTGCAGTATTTCTCGGCCGCCGGCAAACACCTCGGCTTCGTCAATGACATGCTGTTCCCGGCCGACATCGATCTCCGCGGTGACGTGATGCTGGTGCCGGATCTGCATGCCAGGATCACCCTGCTCGACGGAAGCAACAAGGTGATCGCACACCTCGGACACGACCCGGCCTGGCTCAAGCAGGTGTTGGCCGACAACTTCGCCATGCGTCGGCATCCCGAACGCTGGCAGAAGGGCAAGTTCATTCATCCCCACGACGCGTGCTTTGACCACGACGGCAACATCTACATGGCCGAATGGGTGCACGTCGGGCGAGTGAGTTTCCTGAAACACGTCGGATGACGACACCATGAAGGGCTCCACTTTCGCCCTTATTGTCGCGTTGTGGACCTGCGTCGTGGGATCGGTGATCATCCTGGCGCCGGGGGCCGTGTTGAGCACCCTGCAGAATTCCGCCGGCGGTATGCCACGGCTTCAGGTCCTCCTTGCAATCTGGGTCGTGGTGACGATTTCGGTTGTTGCGCGTCCACGGATCAGCGGGTTGTTCGCAGAGAGCATCGTCCGGGCAACCGCCTGGCTCATTCTCTTCAAGTGCCTGTTCGCCCTCTGCTGGCCCGGCCTGGTCTCCTGGTCGCTGGAATTCTACAACCAGTTCCCCGTCCTGCTCTGCTGCGGCGGCCTCATCAACATACTGGTCGGTATCTGGTTTTTCTCGCTGTACAGGCACATCAAGAACCCGCCCGCGGCGGACCCGGCTTCGGTGGGTGACTGAGCGGCCGACCGTGCCCCGGATGAATCCCGATGCGATCCAGGGGCAGCTCCTGGAAACCAATCGCCCGGGTCGGCGAGTCCGGATTCAACCGGATTCTCTTGTCTTTTTTCGATTGGCGAATCGCCAGCGGGCCGCCTCGTAGCGAATCGCCAGTTCGGGCGACGAGAGCCGTTCGCCCTTTCGAGGATGCATGCTGTGCATCAGGCGATCGAGGATGCCGGTCGTCAGGAGTGTTCGTTCGACCGGGTAGGCCGGTTCTCTCGTGTGAATCATGTGCTGGATCCCCTGCAACAGTTCGGCAAAGTGGGGGAACGGGATTCCCGGAGTCTTCATCCAGCAGGCGAATGGCTCGGTTTGCTGTCGCACTCGACAGGCAACGGCCAGCTGGCAACTGAACTTGGGGGGCATCGGACCGATGGCACTGGGGAACATGGCCCCCATTGCCTTCAGACCGTCACGGTATTCGACCAGGAAGAACACGGTGTTGGGGTGCCTGATGCGTTGCTCCAGTTTCTCCGTTGAAGCATCCAGGGTCCGCAATGCCGCCTTCAGCAACGAACGGGACCAATCACCCCGTTTCTCCGCCGCCCAGATCTCCTCACCCCGCAGCGCCGTCACCGCAGACACGCCGGTTTCCCCTCCGCGACGACGTTCGACTACGCATTGCAGTGCTTCCAGCGCGTGGAAGAGATAGGACTCGGAGGTGCTGTGGCCCACCACCAGGGCCTGCTGGATCCGGCTACCGATGGGAAGTTCCTTGGCCGGATACCGCCATGTGACAGGCAATGACGAGCCCGCCATCAGTGGAATGCGGAACCGTCGCGCCGTGTCGACCATGTGCTTGGCATCCTGCCACCGGTAGCCGAGGTGCTTGTCGTTGAACACCGGCACGAACTGACCACAGCGTCGCATCGCGGCAACGATTTCATCGAAGAACCGTCGACGCGGGTACATGTGCTGCTTCGTCTCGGGTGCGTACGGGTAGTCTCCGTGTTCACCGATACTCAACACGCCGGCGACGGGAATCCGATTCGTCCCCAGGGTGACCGCCTCGTCGATCGTCCTGGCGATGCGGAAACCGTACTTCTTTGCCAGGCCACGGCTCAGGTCCTTCTCGGGGAACTGATCGACGTACATCGAAACAAGTTCCAGATCCGGTCCCGGCCCACCGGCCTGTCGCCAGCCGTTGAGAATCTTCCCAACCATCACATCCGCGTGCGAGTACTTGAAGTACTGGGTGATCACGGCCGCCACCGGGAGCTTCTTTCGCCGCAGGCCGGCCGCCGGAAGAAGCGAAGGACCGGTAAGACTCGCGAGGCCGCCGAGTCCCAGGTCCATCAACACTCGGCGGCGAGTTTTCTGTACGTCCATCTGCTGGATCTCACTGGACAGGGTGCAATCGGTAAGCCGACCTTCCGACTCTTGATCGATCTACTTCTGGAGCTGGAAGGCGAAAAGCCTGGCGTTGTGCAGACGGAATCGAAACCGAACGACTTTTCCCGAAAGCGACGACAGGTCCTTGCGGCCCTTCCAGGCAGGCTTGAACCGCAGTTCGTCAATCGCCTGATACTCCACGGCGTCGTCGCCTGAGAAACCGGGGATCGCCTTGCCGTTCTCGTCGAGCACCTCAACCCGAATCCGACCGGCTCGTGCATCGACATTGACCTGGAGATTGCTGCCCGACAACCGGAACGGCTTGGTCAGAACCACGCCGGGCTTGTCCCTGGCTTCCAGGCAGATGAACCGATCCAGCGGCAGAGTGGCCACGCCGATGGCGTGCTTGAATGGGGCATTGTGCCGTTCGTTGGCACCGCCGTAGTACAGCCAGTGGCGGTCATCGTGCGTGACAATCGTCGAACCCGGGATGATCAGGTCCTTGTCGAACGCGCCGTCCGGGCCACGGGGAACCAGCGGCTGTTGGGCGTAGACCCAGTCCAGGTCCCAATTGTCAGCGTCTCGGCTGGTACCGATGTAGAAGTTCATCACGTCCCGCTCGTGACGCTTGTGGTAATCGACTCCCCCTTCACTGTGATCGCCGGGCCATTCGTACACGCTCAGAATCCCGAAGTGAATGCCCTCGTAAATCCAGTCGTTGCACGAGTAGATCTGCCGACGGTGATGCTCGCGAGGGCCCTCGCGGTTGAACGTCCACTCCCGGACCAGTTTCCACCCCGTGGGAATCGTCGAGATGTCGTGATAGGTGTTGCCACTGTTGGTGCGGTCGGCCTTGGTGTTGCCTCGAGAGGAGATCACCCCGGTGTACAGATCGCCGGTGAAGCCGGGCCCGAAGCAGATGCCCGAGCGGTCGCCACCGGCACCGGTGCAATCTCGCTTGATGGCGAAGAAACCACGACTGTCGCTGCCGGTCACCTTCAGCCAGGCCGATATGGTGAACTCATCGGAGATGCCGTAGTCGGTCGATGGGAGCGAGACGTAGTCCTTCCCGTTGGTCAAATCGAGCGAGTGGGCGCCGCCGACGGCCGGCGTATCGGCGCTGAAACCTGCGCCGACAATCGCGACACCGTGATTGTTGCCGACCCGGTCGGTGACCTTCTTGCCGTCGTTGAAATCCCAGTACGAGACCGGCCGCTTGGCCCTGGGCAGCGTCGTCGGCGTCACCGTTCCCGCCGCCAGCGCCGCGATCTGCTTCGATGTCAACGGCACGTTCCAGACCGCCACCTCGTCCGCCAGGCCGTTGTAGAAGTACCAGGGATCATTACGCACCCGGCCCTCACCACCGAACCCGCTGAAGGAGGTGTTGGCATCGACGAAATCGACATTGGCGTCGGCTACCTTCAGTTGCCCGTTGCCCTTCCCGCCGTCGCCGACGTAGGACGTCTGGGCGACCCCGTTGAGGTACATCGTCACGCGGTCGTCCTTCAGCACCGAGGCCACGTGGATCCAGGTGCCCCTGGGGAGGCCGATGTCCGCTTTGACGTCGGTGTTGGTCATGCTGCGAGCGCCACGAATCTCGCCTTTGCCTCCTCGGTCACCGAAGTCCGTACGGGTGAACAGCCGGTACAACCGAGCGTGGGGATCCCAGAGGATCTGGTTGCACGTGTCGGCAGCCCGCTTGGTGACCGGTTGGCCGTTGTTGTACGGCGTCCAGTGGATCCCGTCGCCGGAGTGGGCCAGCGCGGCTCTCATGCCCGGTCCGTCGTAGGCCGCCTTGAAGCGATGCGCCGGGTCGGTCTCATGCTGATCGAGGCTCACAGACATCGTGAAATCGCCGGCGAAGTTGATCCCCTCGATGTCGGGGCCCCTTTTGAAATGCAGCCCGTCGGTCGACTCGGCGTAGTTGTAGCCACCGCCACCGTGTTTGCGGTACCACATCCGGAATCGGCCTTCGTTGTGCAGCACGCTGCCGTAGAAGACGCCGTCGGTGATGATCGGCTTGCCGCCGTTGGCCTTGGTGACCGTGCCCAGCCTGCGGGTGACGTTCTGCTTCCCGGCGATGACATAATCGTCCACCAGCAGTTGCTTCCGCTTTCCAACGGGTACGAGTTTCGAGGTGCGAATTGCAGTGGACGCACGGGGCTTTGCCCGGCCTGACACGTAGAACCTCAACCCGTTGCCGGCCTTCACCGCCTCGAGGCACATCGGAGTCAAAACGGCCGACACGACCACGATCACGATCAACACGGCCACCTTTACGCTCTTGAGACACTTCACCTCACAACTCCTTTCACACCCTGGTAGAGGCCGGCATTTGATCGTGTGACTCTAGCACATCGGATCTGACCGGTTCGACGCTGTGGCTGGAACGGCATGCGGAGAAGGTCAGCGGTGGGAGTTCCATTGTTGCCCGGGGCAGCAGCAGGTAACGTCACGGTTCCTCCATCGAGAATCGCACGTCGCTTGAGGACCCACCCGGCTTGAGGCACGATGGTCCCATTGGTGGATTTCTCCTCCGATCCGACGCCGGAAGGCACGATCATGTCCGCACCACTGTCGACGTTCCGATGTGGCCAGGTCCTGTGCGAATCGCTCACCGGGGAAGGCACCGAAGTCGTGCGGCTGAAACGGATGGGCATCTGCTCGGGGCGACGAATCGACGTGATCCAGCCGGGTGATCCGATGATCCTCGGTGTCGTCGGAGCGAGATTGGGGATCTCTCGGAAACTGGCATCACGCGTGCTCGTCTCTCCGGTCGAAGAGACCGCGGCGGACTCTTCCCCTCAATAAGAGAAGTACGGCAATACAGATGACAGGACTCGACACATCGCCGCCCCCCGCGCCGTCTCTCCCCGCCCCCGGCGGGACTCTCCCCACCTCGCGTGTCGCACTGGTCGGCAACCCGAACACCGGCAAGACGTCGCTGTTCAATGCGCTGACGGGTTTGCGAGCCAAGACCGCCAATTTTCCCGGCAGCACCGTCGACATTCGACGCGGCCGGCTCGACCTGGAGAACGGTGAGGCGGAGTTAATCGACCTTCCCGGCCTCTACAGCCTGGATGCATTGAGTCCCGAGGAGGAGTTGGCGGCGTGTGTTCTGCGTGGAGCGGCCGAGGGAGAACCGGTCCCCGACGCCGTACTCGTTGTGATCGATGCCACCAATGTCGAGCGGAACCTCTACCTGGCCAGTGAGATCATCGACCTGCGATTGCCGACGATCGTGGCGCTGAACATGATCGATGCCGCTTCGGCCGCCGAGATCACGATCGAGGTGGAACGACTGTCCAGCCATCTCGGCTGCCCCGTGGTCGCCGTCAGTTCGCGAACCGGTTCGGGACTCGCCGAGGTACGGAAGGCCGTCGACGACCAACTGTTCGGGGCGGAACTGCCGCAGGACCACGTGTCCTGCACCGCCGGTTGCACGGGGTGCCATTTCGCCGCGAGGTTTGACTGGGCCGAGCAGGTTGCCACCGAGTGCGTCGAGACCCCCGACAGTCACGGGCACCGCACTGCGACGATCGACCGCATCCTGGTCAATCCGATCGGAGGGATGATCGCCTTCTTGGCCGTGATGGTCGGGCTCTTCTTTCTGATCTTCTCGATGGCCGAAGTGCCGATGACGATGGTCGACGAGGGGTTCGCCGTATTGGCACGTGTCGTCGACGAGGCATTCCCGTCGGCAGACATGCATCCAGCGGCCTGGTTCGGCGGTGCCGTTTCGCTTTCGATGGCGGTTTTCTGGCTGGCGTACCGGGCGGCCGGAATCGCCTGGTCGTGGAAATCCGGAAGCGTGGCGACCGTGGTCTCCGTCGTGGTCGGCATGATGCCCGCCGATGACCTGAACAGCCTGCTGGTTGACGGAGTGATCGCAGGTGTCGGTGGCGTCATCATCTTCCTTCCGCAGATCTGCATCCTGTTTTTCTTCATCTCGCTGCTTGAACAAAGCGGCTACATGGCCCGCGGAGCGTTCGTGATGGAACGCCTGATGCGACTGGTGGGACTGCCCGGCAAGGCGTTCGTCCCAATGATCTCGGCCCACGCCTGTGCCATTCCGGGAATCATGGCCGCCCGTGTCATCGAAGACTGGCGAGACCGGCTCGTGACAATCCTGGTCCTGCCGTTGCTGACCTGTTCAGCACGGCTCCCGGTCTACTCGATGATTGCCGTCCTGCTCTTCAGCGGTTCGCCACTGTATGCAGCGCTGGTCTTTGTCGGATCCTACGTGCTCGGAATCGCGGCCGCGTTGTTCTCGGCTTTCTGCCTCAAGAAGACCATCCTCAAGGGCGAGGCCGTCCCACTGGTCATCGAGTTGCCACCGTATCGTGTGCCGAACCTGCGAAATGCGCTGACGACCGTCTTCGAACGAGCCGGCGTGTTCCTGCGGCAGGCCGGCAGCGTCATCCTGCTCATTTCGGTGATCCTCTGGGGCCTGGCGACCTATCCGTCCCTGCCCGAAAACGAAATGCCCGCCGATCTGGCCGCCCAAGTGGAGGCGGTGCGAGTTGGACAGATGGTGGAACTGCCCGACGAGGTGCAACAGGAGATCCTGCAGGCGAGGCTGGCTCACTCGTTTGCTGGACGGATGGGACGGTTTGTCGAACCGGTCTTTGAACCGCTGGGCTTTGACTGGCGGATCAACGTGGGCGTCATCAGCTCGTTTGCCGCCCGGGAAGTCATCATATCGACACTGGCGATCATGTACGGAATCGGCGAGGACGCGGCCGATGACGAGGAGACACTCGTCGAGACGTTGCGGCGGCAGAAACGACCTGATGGGACGCCGACATTCTCGGTCGGGACCGGGTTGAGCCTCCTGGTCTTCTTCGTGCTGGCGATGCAGTGCCTGCCGACCCAGGCGGTGACCAAGAGAGAGACCGGTTCCTGGAAATGGGCGGTGTTGCAGTTGGTCTACATGACAGCACTGGCCTACGTGGGGGCGTTGATCGTCTTCCAGGGCTGCTCAGCATTCGGCCTCGGATAACCCACCCGCCCGGTCCGAAACCGGTGTTACCGCGGCCCGGGTCCAGACGCCTTGCGGCGGGCCTTGTCCACGACCTGGAAAGCGTACAACTTCGCGTAGCGCAACGTGAACCGCAACCGGATCGGCCTGCCGATCAAGGTGGCCAGGTCCTTTCTGTCTTTCCACAGCGGTCGTTGTGCAACTCCATCGGACCGGATCGGCTGGGATTCGGCAACAACCTTGCCGTCGGCACCCAGAACCGCCACTGACAACAGGCTGCCGGTGGAGGGGGATCGAGCCAGCTTGGCGTCGACGTTGATTTCGACATGTTTGCCGCGGAGAAAGAATGGCTTCGTGATGACGGTGCCCGGCTTGCCACCTGCGTCGAGCGAGATAAAGCCGTCCAGCCGCTGAACGTAGCGATGAATGCCACCGGGCGTTCGCTTTCCA
This sequence comes from Planctomycetota bacterium, assembly GCA_963582065.1. GTDB lineage: Bacteria > Planctomycetota > Planctomycetia > Planctomycetales > Planctomycetaceae > UBA8437. The sequence continues at coordinate 56,187 of CAUZRQ010000021.1, forward strand.
TACCAGGCCGAATCGTGCGGAACATCGGTTTCCAATCCGTACATCCAGAGTTCGTCCCCGACCCGCGTCATCCCGGGTCCCATGTACGCGGTATAGGCGAGCTGTTTGCCCACACGCTTGGCGTTCGGATTTGGGGGGACATAGGAGCGATGGAACCGGCGATGCACGTGAATTCCATCTCGGCTTGTGGCCAGCTGAATCGTGCATTCCCCGGTGTCGTAGCGCATCAACGTTGGAAAGAACAGGTACACCCCCGGGGCGTAGGGATAAATGGTGGCTGCCGAGACATAGATTCCGCTGCCCCACTTGCCGCCCGGGTCGTGCTCGTCCTCGGACAGGATCTCGTTGAGTTTCGGCGGTGGCCGCCAGTCATCCGCCTGCTTCCGGGCCACCTGGGGAAAACCGCGAAATTCGTCTGACTCCGCACGAGCCACTCGACGCGAAGGCCGGCCGACCCGTTTCCCGTTGTCGTCCCGTTGCCAACAGTTGCTCCTCACATAGGCCACGTACTTCTTGATGTTCGGATCGTAGAAGGCCACGTTCTGTGTGTCGGTATCACCGGGCATGATGATGCCGTCGGCAGTGCCCACGGCCTTCCAGTGGATCCCATCGGGTGACACGGCTCCACTGATCGATGGATACGGCCCCCTGGACGCAACGCGGTAGAAGTCTCCGAAGATCATCTTGTATTTCTTCGCCGGGCTCTTTGCGTTGGGGTCGATGAACACGTGATGACCGTGGACATAACCACGATGGCCCAGGGAGATGATGTTGTTGTCTCTGCTGCCCTCGAAAACGACTTGTCGCAGCGCGGGTCTCTTCCAGTGAATACCGTCCTTGGACACGGCGTAACACAGGCGGCTCATCCAGTGTCCCGGGATCTTCTCCACATAGCTCCACACCTCGTACCACATGCAGAACTGATCGCCGTCTCGAATGACGTTGACGAACCCCAGGCCTGCCGGAGCCCAGGGATCGGTGGCGTGCAACACTCGCTCGGCCCGTCGTGCCGGATTCAATGTGAATTCCACATCGGCAACCGACTGGAGGATCTCTTCATCGATGAACAACTGTTTGCCTGTGCCGATCTCGCGCGGCTGGGCAGCGGTGGCCATCGGACCCAGGCAGCTGCCGATCGCAAAGGTCAACAGGGCTCGGCGAAAACTGATCGGCAGCTTCAACATGTTCACGTCCTTCGACGAAATGATCGCGGGGAGTCGGTGCTCCGCCAGCCACACTAGAATCCTTGAAACGTGCCGGCCGCTCAACCGTCTTCCGGAAATTCCGCGGCCGGTGCCCACCATCACGGGTTGGGGCGTCGGCAGACATCTGCCGGCCACCCGACACTCGCCGGGACTTCGTCGCCCTCGCCGGTGATCGTTGACATCCGGGGGTTCAGAGGAATTTCGGCGTGATCAGCCGCGGAAGAAACAGCACGAACTCCGGAAACACGATGACGATGACCAAAAGAATCAGCATCGGCACCAGGATGATCCCCACGTCCTTCAGCACATTCACCACCTGAACTTCGCCCAGCGAGCACGAGATGAGCAGGCACAGCCCGTACGGAGGAGTGACCAGGCCGAAAGCCAGGGAGATCACTCCGATGACTGCAAAGTGAATCGGGTGCATGCCCACCGTGTCGGCGAGTGGAAGCAGCACGGTGCCCAGGACGATGATGGCGGGGATCGCATCGATGAACATGCCCACAAACAGGAAGGACATGGCGATCAGGAACCCGGTGGCCACGAATCCCGTGCCCCAGCCGGCCATGACATCCACCAGCGCCTGCGGCACCCGGTGATAGGCCAGCAACCAGCCAAATGCTGACGCTGTCCCGATGCAGAAAAGCGAAATGGCCGCAAGCCTCGCCGATTCGTAGAGGACCTTCGGGAATTCTCTCAGCTCGATGGACCGGTAGATGACTCCACCCAGCACGGCGGAATAGACGACGGCGATCACGGACGCTTCAGTCGGTGTAAAAAACCCGCCGACAATGCCGCCCACAATGATCGCCGGTGTCACCAGCGCCAGGCTCGCGCTGCCCAGCGCCCGGAGAAACTCCTTTCGGGTCGCTCGTCGGTAGACGGGATAATTCCGCCGCTTGGCATAAACCAGGACCGTACTCATCATCAGCAACGCAATCAGGATTCCAGGAATGATCCCGGCCATGAAGAGGCCGCCGATGGAAACCGACATCAGTCCGCCCCAGACCACCATCATGATGCTCGGCGGGATGATCACCCCCATCACCGAAGAACACGCGGTGATGGCCACCGAAAAACTGGAATCGTATCCCTGCTTCTTCATCGCCGGGATCATCAGCGAGCCAATCCCGGCCGCATCCGCCGTGGACGAACCGGAGATTCCGGCAAACAACATGCTCACCATCACGTTGACGTGGCCCAATCCACCCGGCAAATGGCCCACGGACGTTCGAGCCAGGTTCACCAGTCGCTCGGTGATGCCCGCCGCATTCATCAGGTTGGCGGCCAACAGAAAGAACGGCACCGCCAGCAGAATGAACGAGTTGTACGACTTCCACATTTCGATGATCAGCAGAATGGGCGTCAGCCGGTCATCGCGGAACATCATGGGAACGCAGGCAAGTGCCAGTGCGAACGACACGGGAATCCGCAGGGCGATCAGCACGCCGAACGTGCCGAACATGATCACGGCAGCTTCAGTCGGACTCATGATTTCGGCTCACGTCTCCGAGTCCCGGGATCGGCCCGAGATCAGCTTCACGTCCACGACGATCCGTTCCAGCAGAAACACCGCCCAGGTCACGCCCGCCAGGGGAAACGCCAGGTAGATGCTCAGCATGTTGATGCCGCTCATCTCCGACTGTTGCCTGAACCCGAATTCGGCAAACTCGTAGCCGTACACGACAAACACGACCGCCACCAGCATCATGCCAACGTGCACGACCAGGTTGCCGAAGCCTGCCTGTCGATCCGTTTCGGGCTGAGGAAGCAGATCGACCCTGAAGTGCGATTCTTCCCGCACCGCGATCATCGAGCCGATCATGATGATCCAGACGAAACAGAATCTGGCGACCTCCTCGGTCCAGATGTACCGAGGGATGATTCCCGAATAGCGCGAAAGAATCTGCAGCAACACCGGAACGATCATCAACAGCATGAGCGACGTCAACAGGACCTTCAGCATCTGGAAGTAGAAATCCAACGACGACCTGGTGAGCTTGGCGATTGTTATCATGTCAGTGCGGTGTTGGAGAAAGAAACGCTACCCGGCGTGTGAACCGTCGGGGAGTCGATGCCCCCCAGCCTGACCCACGCGGCAATTGCCACTCGACAATTCTCAGCGGCGGCTACTCCAGTTCGTTGATCCGGGCAAGGATCTTCTCGGCCTTGATTTCCTTGGCGTACGCGGCTTTCACCGGTTCGGCGAGTTTCAACAACTCGTCTCTTTGAGTGAACTCATGGACCCGCAACCGGCTTTCCTTCTCCAGCCTCGAGAGGATCGCGGCATCTTCGGTGGATTCAAGATGTCGACCGAATGCACCGGATTCGCGTCCGGCCTTGATGATCGCCGCCTGCAGGTCCCTCGGCAGACGTCGGAGAGTCTTGCCGCTGAAACACAGGGGACGCACGGTGATGGCGTGTCGGGTCTCCGAGATTTCCGGACCAACCTCGTAGAACTTCATTTGCTGAAGTCCCGCCGCCTCGTTTTCCGCCGCCTCGATGACTCCGGTCTGGATGGCATTGTAGATCTCGCTGTAGGCAATGACCGAAGGGGACGCCCCCACCGCCTGGAAAATGCGGGTTTGAATGGGAGCACCCATCACCCGCATGCTCAATCCCTTCAACTCCTGCATGTTTGTGATCGGCTTGTTGACGATCAGGTTGCGAATGCCACCGCCGGCATAACCAATCAGCCGGACGTCGGCCTTCTCGGACACTTCCTCGGCAATTGGCTCCAGCGCATCACTCTCAAGCACCTTCTTCCAGTGATCCACATCCCGGAACAAGAACGGCATGTCCATCAGCGGTGCCGATTCGGAGAACGTGGACATGTGGGCCGGTGAGACGATGCCGTAGTCCACCGAGATCCCCTGGCTCATGTAAGCGAAGTAGTCCTTCTCGAGTCCCAGTTCGCTGTTGAGATAGAGTTCAAAGTTGACCGGCTTGCCGTAGTATTCCCTGACGAGTTCCTCGAACTTCCGGATCGTCCGCGTAAAGGCGTGTTCTTCGCCGAACTGAACTGCGCCTTTGAGCGTCGGGACGTACTGTGAAGTGTTCTCCGCTCCCGGCTCGCCTTGAGTGTTCGAACGCAGAAACACCACGGCCATCATTCCGACAAACAGAACAACCAGCAGGGAGATAAACGTCGTCTGTTTCATGAGGTGTTTCCGATGACGAATGGCCGCCAGCAGCCGGGCGACTCGATCAACCCATGTGATGGTGAACCCCGGCTGCCATCATGACGACTTCCCCGCTTCGATCACCATGGTGATCCCGCGACTCTTCCCGTGTACGAGAGTTCGGACGGGGCAAGATCACTGGAGCCGGATCATCGGCACACCGATGCTTCGGCCGTAGACCTGCAGCAGTTGCAGTGGAGTGACGCCGAACGTCTTCTGCAGTCCTTCCGACCACTCAACCCCTTCCTTGATCGACACGACCCACGAACCAAACGCCCGGGAGTTCTGCTTGATCAACGAGTCTGTGATCCGGGACGCCACGCCGTATTGCCATCCCTCGATCTTCTTTCCGAAAAACGACGAACCGATCACCCCGGTCTGTTTCACCCGCAACGCCGCTTCGACCTGTCTCTTCAAGGGGACGCGACTGGTTCGCACGACGATCGCCGACACCCATTCGGCGATGCCCTCGTTCAACCACGACGGAATGCGGGCCGACGACTTGAAGCGGTGCAGGTACCCATGGGTTGTCTCGTGCACCAGCACCTGAGCGAAGTAGTGCGGATCGTCGCCGCGATGACAGGCGACGATCACGTCTCCGTTTCGCGACTGGTGACAGATGCCCTGTTTCCGGTTCGTGGACGCCGGGGCCAACCCCATGAACTTCGATTCGAACTGGACAAACGACGCCCGGTTGACGAACACGACGAAGATCGCCTTGCCCCGCCAGACGTTGTCACCCGGCGGAACGCCGAACTGCTTGCCCAACTCGACGCTCATGTTGTCCAGTTGCGCGATGTAGCCACCGATCTGGACTGCCGGCATGTCGGTAAAAAACAGGAAGAATTTCGTCTCGTAGAGTCTCAGCGGAAGGCCCGAAAACGACTGGCCGACCTTCACCAGGAACTTCTTGTGCTCCTGGACCACCTTGGCCTGCTGTTCTGCCGAGAGTTTCGGCCACACGTGATGCCGGTTCGCCTTCAGCCGAGCCGCCACCACCTTGCTCTTCTTGTCAACGTCAATCAGCACCCAGGATTTCAGGGCCGGAACAGCCGCCACGTCGTAGGCTCTCTCAGCAACGACGATCCGTGCCAGGGAACCCGCCCGCAACCTGCTGGCCGTTTTTCTCTTGGGTCGACGGTAGACCATCGTTCGTATGGTGTCCTTGTTCGACCCACGAACGAATTTCACGATGGTGACGTTCTTGACCCGCTTGCCGCCCACCAGGACCAACTCGGCCAGAGAACCGTTCAACTTGTCCAGTTGCTCGGCCGTCACGGAACACTCGACAGCACCGCCCGACTTCGAACGACTGGTCTTCGCGGACTTGTCCTGAGCCGCTGCCGGCAGGGCAAGCAGCAGCACGAAAAGTGCGGACCCGACACAGGTCCTCATCTTCGCACCGCGTTGACGGTGAGACGGTTCGAAAAGAAGCGTAAACATGACAGGTCGCCCGAATTCTTGGCAGATATTCATCGGTTGCCGGAGGTCACCGTTCAGACTCGCGGATCGTCCATCATTCTATGTAGCCACTGACGCGTTCGTTGGGTTTCAGTTGGCGCCAGTCTCCGCCCGACGCCCGGGGCTGTCGCTCTTGCGGGTACTCCGTTCGGACCACTTCTGCAGGACAGGGACCACGAACTTCGCGAAACGCTCGGCACCGGCCTGGTTCCAGTGCCCATCGAGGGGCAACCAGCAGGCCCGAATCTCTTCGACACTGCAATCCTCGAACGCCTCGGATCCGTCGACATAATCTGCCTGGATCAGCCGGGCGAACGCCTGGGTTTCCCAGAACTCACCCACCGCCTCCAGATACCAGGCCGTCGTCTCGGATCCGAGACCGGCACGGGTCAGCAGGACCTCGCGGTAGGGAATGTGCACAACCAGCGCAGGCACTTGCTTGTCCTGCAGTGCCTGCTCGACCTGCCGGACGATCTGCCGACGATCGAAAAAGAACAACTCCGCGTCGGGGAAATACTGCAGGCTTTCGAGCAACAGCCGGGAATCGTCTGGCCGTCGGATGAAGTGGTCGATGACGGCACGACATTTCCCGGCCAGGTAGTAACGGAAGGGACGTGCAACCGATGGGCGACGCTGACCAGACAGGTACTGGTCGAAGATCTGGGGAGAAACCACCTGCCAGGTCTCCAGCGGCCGCAGGCGATCGCGTCCGACGGCTGGCTGGTGTGGTGGATCGGGCTGACCCGGCGCACCGAAGGCAGGCCTTCGGCCCAGCAACATCGATTGGTTGTTTCCGGGAACCACCTGGTCCCAGAACGTCAACGGCCGGCTCAGGTCGCTGCCGAAGACGGCGAAGATGACGCCGTCGATCTCGTAGTCTTCGGCGACGATGATCTCGGTCAGGACGCGGTGCCAGTTGGCCAGGCCACCCCCGTCGATCGAGAAATTCAGGAGTTCGACGGGCGAACCCTGTTGCTCCGAAAGCGCCTCGGCCACCTCCGGCCAGTTCCGCTCCATGTAGAGACCAGAGCTGAACGAATCTCCGAAGACGACGTATCGTTTCCGGTTGGTTTCCCCGCGCCGAGGCGAAAAGTCATCGTCATCGGGTACACCCAGGTTGTTGCCGCGGAAAACGCCCACCGATTCGATCGTGCCGTTGGAGCTGATGATCATCATCCGCGTGGGGTCGGCACCCAGTCGACATCCCAGTACCGGATCGAATTCGACAGCCGAGCGTCGGCCCTTGACGTCATGGACCCAGATCGCCTGCGGCTCGATGTCGCCCCGCATGTACAGCGCCGTCAGAACAGCTTCCGCCACGCCGTAACTGATCAACAGCGTCGTCACCGAGACCAGCAGCTTTTTCCAGAGTGGCCATCGCCGATCTCGTTGTGCCGGTTCTGTCATCGCAGGCTCGTTAGCAGTGACCGAATTCCAGCCCGCTCGTCCCGGTGTTTCAGGGCGAGCACGAGGAACCGGAAGGCTTCACGTTTGTCCGCTGAAATGACGTTTGTGCCGTTGAAGTCTGCTCACTGTCAGCGGCCCGCTCGCCGAACGTCGTTGATCTCGCTTCGCGACAGGGCCCGGCGGTAGATCCTCACGTCCTTCATCCTGCCGTTGAAGAAATCGTGTTGGCCCAGGCCGATCTTCAGTGGTCCCTTTGTCGACAGGTTGAAGGCCGCCGGATCAAAACGGGAACTCTCGGCCACCCGTTTTCCGTCAATGGACAACCGCAATCGGTTGCCCTTTCTGATTGCAGCCAGGTGGTGCCAACCGGCCGAAAGCGCCCGGTCGTGGGTGACACTCTTGCCTGCCTCAAGCGAGAGCACGTGGCCGGAGGGGAGGACGCCGCAGAAGAGCTTGCCTTCGAAGACGGCCATCGACCAGGCCCGGCGGTACCGCACGTCCGGAGTGTTGTCCAATCGCCCGGTCGAGGTCCACTTGCTGCCGCCGTCGTAGCGGTAGACATCGGCAAACGGCAGTGTGCCGGCATAGAGCTTGCCGTTGTAGACGGCCATCCCCATCACTTCCTTCTCCATGCCCAGGCGACCGGCGTGAACCCATCGCTGGGGGCCGACGTACCGAAAGACCGACCCGGTTGGCCAGGTCCCGGCGTACAGGCCTCCCTCGTAGATGGCCGTGCCGTAGACCTGGGTCGTGTCGGTCACCGGGCCGAGACGAGTCCACTTCGTGCCGCCCTCGTAACGGAAGAAACCCCCACCATCGTAGCTGAGCCCGTAGAGGTGTCCGTTGTGGACGCTGAGGTGCACGACCCGCAGGCCCGGGCACCCACAGGATGTCCAGCGGCCATCGCCGTCGTAGCGGTACATGCCCCGGGTCCGCGGTTTTTCGTCGAAGCTGCCGCCGTTGGCCTCGTTTCGCCAAGCACTGCTCGTGCCCGTTCCGGCGTATAGTTTTCCCTTGAAGACGGCCAGCCCACTGACGCTGCGGACGTCGGCGATCTTGCCGCAGTCGGCCCACCGTTTTCCGCCCTCGTAGCGGTAGACTCTGCCACCAAGCGACTTGTTCGGTGAGAGTGGCAGCGACG
>CAUZRQ010000022.1:0-63530 GCA_963582065.1 Planctomycetota bacterium
AAAACTCGGCACATCGTCACCGACACGCTCGGAAAACCGGATTTCCCCCGTCTCACCCGCTTCGACAACCAGGGGCTGGGGCTGTTCCGCGTCCGGATCGTATGGTTCATCCCGCATCATGGTACCGATGTGGTAGACGCTTGCTGATCCGCCAGCGTCATCCGCACCGGCCCCCGATGACACCGGCTCAAGCAGGACATCGGACACGTCCTCCAACCGACGAGCATTGTCAGCGCCGTACACCTCGACACCGAGGCCGACTCTTGGCTGGCAGTGAATCGACAGTGGCTGGCCTGTGGCCTCGAACCTCACGGTGCCCGCAACCACGTCGACGTCACGGTACGTCCGTTCCGGCTCGTCGAGGATCAACTCGACCCGGCAGTGTTCATTCTTGAACGTCATCGAACCTCCCCGGTGCAGGCCAACGATGTCATTCCGCCGACCACCAGCCCGTTACAGCGAATTCTCGCCCGAATCGGCGACCGGCCGACCGGCCTCGGTTTCCACAACCGCTCGAACCCCGGCAAAGAGGCCCATTCCGTTCACGCCCGCTCTCCAGGAACGCCCGACCATCGACGGCACCTCGCCGGTGATCAAGCAGGCGGTGCCCACCTGGTGCGACTCCAGCGTCGCCAGCGACAAGGTGGCGATCTCCTCGACGTGCTCCAGGGGATCACGGTCTTCGGCCCTGGAGTTCCACGTTTCGACGTGTTCCAGCCGCAGCCTCAGTCCGTCACGTTTCTCCAGGTGGAGGAAATAGAAGACCCGATCCCGGCCATCGACAACCTCCACGAGGTTGGCCGGCAGACCGGCCTGCCGCAGGGGTTCGCCACGACAGATCCGACCCGCGATCCGGAACAGCATCAGGTACGACTCGGGAAACAGAAAGAACACCGCCGGGAATCCGATCACCACCACCAGCCACTGGTTTCCCCGCCCGGGCCACTTCTGGTCGACCACTCCACCGAACAGCCACAACCCCAGCCCCATTGCACACAACATGGCGATGGCCCGAACCAGGGACTGGAGAAGAGACTGTCCGGACAGGTTGTCTTCGACGCGTTTCCGGAACCGACGGGCCTCTTCGGCAAATTCGTCTTCGGCGTCGTCACCGGCCGCCGGCAGAACATCCAGCCGAACCCAGCCTTCTCCACGAAGGAGTGAACCACCTTCCGGATCGTCGACCGCAGTCGTGGTCACACCGACCACGACTGCGGGAGTGACATCCAGCAGAGTGCCTGTCGACGGTCTCAGTTCCCGGTCCAGCACACGTTCAAACCGGAACTCGACGCATTCTCCCCCCGCAAGCGAGTCGCGCTCGTCGAACGAACAACAATCCTCCGAGAGATCCGCGAAACCGACGGTGTTCCGTTCGGACGCCGGATCAAATCCCGGCAGGCCCAGGACATCCACCCGGTCGGCAACGTGACCGGCACTGTCGGATCCGAGCAACTCGAAGGCCAAACCAACGGTGACCGCACAATCGGCGAGCCGAACCGGACAGTGGGCGCTGATCCGAACGGTCCCCGAGACCGTCTCGCCAACCCGAAACCCACGACCGGGTTCATCGAGTTCCACGTCAGCCGAAAGATGCCGGTTGTCGATCATCATCACTTCGGCCCGGGGCTGCCGGTCTCCGGTCAGCCCGACCGATACCCCCGTTCAATCACCTCGTTGGTCGCTCGGCCTTCGTCGCCGTCAACCCGGGGAGCACGACCGTCCCGGATCGCCGCCACGAAGTCGGTGACCAGCGGCAGGTTGAAGTTCTCCGCCGGCGGATGCGATTCGGTCTCGACCCCGTCAGCCGTCTCGATCGACAGGCTGCCGCTGTTCAGTGGTGTGGCCACCAATCGCCCCCCGGTCCCGACCACGACGAACTCGTCCGGATCGATCGGCACGCCGAAGTAGCACTGCAGCGTTCCCAGCGCACCGCTCTCGAACCGAACCGTCAGCAATGCCGCATCGTCGGCCGCGAAGTCCCCGGCCACCGTTTCGCAGTACCCGCTGATATCGGCGATCGGTCCCAGCAGGTCCAGGAACAGGTTCAGGCGGTGGCTGCCGATGTCCATCAACGCCCCGCCACCGCCCTCCTCGAGCACCACCCGCCAGTAGCCGTCGTCGGCGGGAGTGAACGAGAACGGGGTGCCGGTGATGGCTGTGACCGAAAAGACCGTTCCGATCCGCCCCTGGGCGATCAGGTCACGGATCCGGTCGATCACCGGGTAGAACCGTCGGTAGTAGGCCAGACCCAGGGTCACCCCCGCATCGGCACAGGCGGCGATCATGCGATCGCATTCCTCGACCGACATCGCCATCGGCTTCTCGCACAACACATGCTTGCCGGCGGCCGCACACGCCAGCGTCTGCGGCAGGTGCCGGTCAACCGGGGTGGCAATGTAGACGGCGTCGATGTCCGAATCACCGATCAGATCGTTCTCGTCTGTGTACCCGCGATCGACACCGAAGTCGCCGCAGAACTGCTCCAGGGCCTCGCCGTTCCGTCGGCAGGCAGCCAGCAGGCTGCTGTGCGGATCACCGGCGATCGCCCCGGCCACGCGGCGGCGGGCCACGTCGCCACAACCCAGGATCCCCCAGCGAATCGTGCCTTCGCTCATCACGGGGTCACCCAGCCGCCAGAACGGCCGCTCTCGAACACCGCCTCGATCACCTGCATGTTGGCCACCGCGTCGGTGATCGGCGTGGGCACCGGCGTGTCATCCAGGATCGCACGGCTCATCAGTTCGCCCTGGATCGTGTACTGGTCGCAGACCGGAAACTCGATCCGCTCGATCTCGCCACCGGTCTCGTGCCACATCAAACAGGGACGGTCCGGCGGCGCGTTGAAGGGGATCTCGATCTCGACCCGGCCGCTCGTGCCGAAGATGTTGACCCGCTGGTAGGGACTCAACTGGGTCGAACAGGTGAAGGTGCTGGTGCCGCGACCGAAGTCGAGCATCGCCGATGCCAGCCGGTCGGTCCCGAACGTCTCGTCGTACTCGACGATTCCCACCACCCGGTCGGGCTCGGCGTCGAAGATGAACCGTGCCAGCGAGATCGCGTAGCAGCCGATGTCCATCATGCCACCACCACCGATGTCGGCGATGTTGCGGATGTTCTGGCCGTCGTCGTTGTAATAGGCGAAGGCCGTCTGGATGGTCCGCAGCTCTCCCACGCCCCCCTCGGAAACGATCTGGCGTGCCCGCAGCCACTGGGGATGGTGGCGGTACATGAACGCCTCCATCAGCTTCAGTTCCGGATGAGCCGCACCCGCATCGACCAGTTGCTGGCCTTCCTGTGAGGTCAGCCCGATCGGCTTCTCACACAACACGTGCTTTCCGGCTTCCAGGGCCTGGATCGACAGCGACACGTGCAGGTGGTTGGGCAGCGGATTGTAGATCGCATCGATTTCGGGATCCGCCAGCAGATCCTCGTAGCTGCCGTGGCTGTTGGGAATTCCCAGTGCATCGGCAGCCGCTCGGGCGCGGTCGGCATCCCGCGAGGCAATCGCGGTGATCCGGCTCAACTCGCCCTGCTGCATCGCCGGGATCACCTTCTCGGTCCCGATCTTCGCCGTGCTGAGAATTCCCCAGCGAACCGTGTTGTCACTCATCGGTCATCGCATCCTCTATCTGGGAAGAATCGTCCCGCCGGCGGGACGTCACCTGGTCCCGACCACCGCCAGGTAATCGGTGTAGGCCGCCTTCAGGTCGACCGGCCGGTCGGCCGCCGTCCCGTGCACCAGCACGCCGTATCGCAGCCGAAAGACCTGTCCCTTGTCCACGTTGATCCGGCTCGGCTGACCCCGGGTGAATGCCTTGCGTCCGAAAGGGTTGGCCACCAGGAACCCGTAGTCTCGGGCATGGAACCAGGACTTGCGGAAGTTCTCGGGGTGAGGCATCAGGGCCAGGCCGATGTGGTGGCCGTTCTTGACTCCACTGTATCCACACCACAGAGCCTGCCGTCCCCACACCGCCTTCTCGTTCTTGCGGCCCTCGCTGTCGGTGATCGTGCCCCGGCCACCCTTGACCCTCAACTCGCGATCCACCCGCACGCCCAGCCCCATCTCCTCCTGGTCACCGAACGCAAAGTCGGCCGATGCGGATGAGAACCGAGATTCGTAGGTCAACAGGATCCCGTGCGATCGGATCAACACTCGGTGACGACACAATTCCTGGCAGACCAGCCGCGACCCGGCCAGGTACTTGTTGCGGACGACAAACGATCCCTGCGACAGCCCGCCCCGGGGAGCCTCGACGAAACCGTCGTGGACCACCCGACCCCGGTTCCGCCAGAAATCGCTGCCACCCAGCTCTCCGAAAGCCAGGTGGATTCCCGGGTGCATCGTGTCGTGGTCGGTCGAGTCGACTCCGGCTCGAGGCGGGTGATGCCGGGTCACCTGCTCGCCGCTGGGAGCCTTGACCGCTGTGAAGTACGGCCGCTGGATCTTCTTGTCGGCGAACACGTAGACGGCGAACGCCCGCCCCCCGACCAGGATCTCGACCCGGTCCCGGCCGGACTTGAACACGACACCATCGGCTCGTTCGGCGGCGACCGGCGGGGTCGCCGACAGCAGCAGCATGGCCACAGGCACCGACGCCGACACCAGGTGAAGCAACCGGATTCTCATCGCCTCATTACATACACGACCAACCAGATTGCAACCCAGCCCACCCGGACCGGGTCAGCACGTCTCGTCGATCAACGGCCCGTTCCCGTGAATGCCCCAGGCCCGGATCACCGCGCTGTTATCGTCTCCGCCGAACCCGGCCTCCTCGACGACTGCCAACAGTTGCCGGTGGAGCCGGGAGAGCGGCAACTGGACACCGGATTCCCGGCCGGCCTCGAGAATCAATCTCACGTCCTTCAGGTGCTGGCTGAGTCTCGCCTGGGGTTCGAACCGGCCCTCGATCATCTTCGCCCCCTTGTCGTCCATGGCCCGGGACCAGGCCGGGCCGGCCTGCAGGCACTGCAGAGCCAAGTCCGCTTCCAGATTCAACCCCCCTGCCAGGGCCAGGCCCTCGGCCAACGCCGCCCGGTTGAGACCCAGCACCAGGTTCACCACCAGTTTCATTTTCGAGCCACTCCCACACTCTCCCACGTGAATCGCCTGCGCGCTGAATGCTCCGAACAGGTCACCACAGGCGGAAAATGCCTCCGCGTCGCCACCGGCCATCACCACGGCGACCCCCTCCCGGACGTGCCGACTCGAACCGCCGACCGTCGCATCCAGGTAGGCAATCCCGCGTTCGGCCAACATCGCCCCGGTGCTCGCCTGGCGAACCGGATCTCCGGTCGTGGTGTCGATCACCGTGGCGCCCGACGGCAGGGCCTTTCCGGACTCCTCGAGCACCTGGGCAACGATGCCGTCGTCAGGCAGACAGAGGACAACACGGCGACAACCCAGCGCGTCGGCCGCACTTGCGGCGACGGTCGCTCCCAGTTCGCCCAATGCCTGCCGCGCCTCGGGGCTGAGATCCCAGCCGATGACCGGCAACCCCGCCGCCACGAACCTCGAGGCCAGTGCCTGGCCAAGCAACCCGACACCGACCAACCCGATCGTCTCGCTCCGCTCCCGGCCACCCGACTGGCTGTCCCCGGCGCCCATCCCATGCCCCTCAGTTTTTCATGACGGATTTCGCAGAGGATCATACCCGGCCACCGATCAGGTCGATAGAATCCGGGTGCTGCGGTGTTCGACTCGTGACAAGCGAAGAGGAGAACACCGGATGGTGAATTGCTCTGCTGAGAATGACGCGACGCTGCTGGACCGGTTGCGGCTGCAGCTGGTGCCTGGAATCGGACCCCGGGTTCTTCAGCTGCTGCTGGAACACGTGGGTGAGGCAACCGAGATTCTGGCGGCACCACGCCGCCGATTGCTGGCGGTTCCCCGGGTCGGACGGAACGTGGCCGACGGGATCGCCGCGGCGATCAGCCGCGAGGAGGCCGTCGGGATCCTGGATCACTGCCGGGCCAACGGTGTCAGCCTGGTCGAACGTGGAGACCCGGCCTATTCGCCATTGCTCACCGAGATCCCCGACCCCCCCGAGCTGCTTTACGTTCGCGGTGGATTCGAAGTGGTGGACCAGGTCGCGGTGGCGATCGTCGGCAGCCGCCGCTGCACCAGTTACGGGCGGCGGATGGCCGGCCTGCTGGCCGGCGGCCTGGCCCGTGCCGGGCTGACGGTCGTCAGCGGCCTGGCCCGGGGTATCGACGGGGAAGCCCACCGGGCGGCACTGGCCGCCGGCGGACGCACCATCGCGGTGCTGGCCACCGGGGTGAATCGCATCTACCCGCCCGAGCACGCCGAATTGGCCGACCAGGTCGCCCGGTTCGGAGCCGTCGTCACCGAGGCCCGCATCGACCAGGGGCCACTGCCCGGACTGTTCCCGCAACGGAACCGCATCATCAGCGGTCTGTCGTTGGGCGTGGTGGTGATCGAGGCGGCCCGACGCAGCGGGGCGTTGCATACCGCCCGGCACGCGGTCGAGCAGGGCCGCGAGGTGCTGGCGGTGCCGGGACAGGTCGACAGCCCCGCCAGCCAGGGCTGCCACGACCTGCTCCGCGACGGAGCGACGCTGGTCTCCTGCGTCGATGACGTGCTGGCCGAACTGGGGCCGTTGATGCAGCCGGTCCAGGTCGGCTCGGCTCCGCCGATTCATGTCCCCCGCGAACTGTCGCTCGACGAACGGGAACGCCGGATCCTGGGCATGGTCGGACCCGACCCGAGACATCTCGACGAACTGCTCCGCGGTTCGCCGCTGGATGATTCGACCACCCTGGCGGTGCTGACCGGTCTCGAAATGAGACGGCTGGTGCGGCGATTGCCGGGCTCCTACCTGGTCCGGGCGAATTGAGTTCGCGGCAATTCGCATCGCCGGATACGGAACCCTCTGTTAGGATCCCCGCCCGTATCAGCGGATGCCCCCAGGGGAAGGAGTCCGGGACGATGGCGCGTCGAAGACCGAGTAGTCGGAACAGTTTCGGAGTCGTGTGGCTGGGCCTACTGGCCCTGGTCGTCGTCAGCTGGGTGGGTTGGCGTAGCGGCTGGTGGCCGGTCGACGTGGCCCCCGCCGAGACCACCGTGGACGTCGAGAATTCGTCTCTGGAACAGGCCCGCCGTGCCGCCACGCTCGAAAGCCGAGTGTCATTGCCCGAACAGTTCGAACCACCGGTCATCCCCGAAACTCAACTCGCACCGATCGCCGCCGGCTCGCCCTCCTCGTTCCCGGCCGCGACTTTCACCGAGGGCTGGCGTCCGATCGGTGGACCGCCGGACGCCTCGGTCGCCTCGGCGTCGGATGATCCGGTGGGTTCGCCCCGGATCGAACCGGTCACCGGTCGGCAACCGATTTCAGCTGGACCCAGGAGTCTCTCCGAGATCGACGCGATGATCGCCGAGGGCGACGTGGTGGGGGCTCACAGGGCACTCTCGTGGAGCTACTTCCAGCAACCCGGTCAACGGTCCCTCATCGGTACCCGGATCGAGCGAACCGCGCGGGCGGTCTACTTTTCTCCCCGACCCCACGTCCTGCCGGCACACACCATCCAGCCCGGCGACTCGCTGGCCGAAATCGCTCCCCGCTACAAGATCGGCTGGCAGTACCTCGCGGAGCTCAACCAGGTCAGCCCGAGCAGGATCCGTGCCGGCCAGGCCCTGAAGGTCCTGCGGGGTCCGTTCCGTGTCGTGGTGGATCTCAGCGAATTCTCCCTGCTGGTCCGCACCGACACCGAGTACGTCTGCCGGTTTCGGATCGGGATCGGCCGCGACCACTCGACGCCGATCGGCCGCTTCCGCGTGCTCCGCAAGGTACCCGATCCGCAGTACACCGATCCCGACGGCCGGGTGATTGCCTCGGCGGCTCCCGAGAACCCGCTGGGAAAGTACTGGATCGACATCGGCGAGGGATACGGGATCCACGGGACGAACCAACCCGATTCGATCGGCCGGGGCGCGTCCCGAGGCTGCATGCGAATGCTGGCCGCGGACATCAAACGGCTCTACGGGATGCTGGTGACCGGTTGTGAAGTGGTGATCCACCGCTAAGATGGCGGGCTGTCGATCCCGCCCCCCTCCTGCAATTCCCCGGTCCGCAGTGGCCGGTGCCACCATGTTCGACCGGAAGTCGCTGATTGCGCTGTTCCACGAACGGGCCCTGAAGTTCGGCGAATTCACACTCGCCAGCGGTCGCACCTCGACCTATTACCTCGACGGCAAGCAGATCACCCTGCACGCCGACGGACTGCGACAGGTCTGTGAGGGTCTGCTGGAGTTGCTCGAGGACGTCGATTACGACACGGTCAGCGGGATGTCGATCGGGGCCGACCCGATCATCGGCGGGCTGCTGACCGTCGCGGCCGAACGGGGTCGATCGATGGAAGGGCTGCTGGTCCGCAAGGAATCCAAGGGACACGGGACCGGTCAGTACATCGAGGGTCCGGCGGGCCCAGGGGCCCGGGTGGTGGTCATCGACGACGTGGTCACCACCGGCGGCAGTGCCCTGCAGGCGGTGGACCGGATCGAGGAGTACGGAGCGAAGGTGGTGCAGGTCGTGGGAATCGTCGATCGGCTCGAGGGCGGCGGAGCGGCATTCGCCGCACGCGACCTGCCGTTTTGTGCGCTGCTGACAATCGAGGACTTCGGGATCTCGCCACCGGACGACGTGTGACCACGGCCACGCGGGTCCGGCGGCGTGCGGCAACCTGGCGAGCAACCGATGAGCGACCTGCTGCCCCTGTACGATTCGACTGCCGCCGACACGGTGCTCGATCACGACGCCCGCGAAGCGGTCATCGATCGACTGCTGGCGGCCCGTACGACTCTCGGCAACGACGCGAGTGGATCACCCGAACCCGGTGCCTTCGAACCACTCGATACCGACTTCGTAAACTGGCCCGCACGACTGCTGGAAGACGAGGCCGAGTTGTCGCGGATCGAGCGGGTCGGGGCCGAATTCCGCGAACGGGCCGACGAGATCGTCCTGCTGGGCATCGGTGGTTCGTCGATGGGACCACGGGCGCTGTTTTCGGCCCTGTGCGATCCCTATCACAACGAACGCCCCCGGGAGGCCCGCAGAAATGCCCCTCGAATCTACTTCGAAGGCGACAACCTCGACAACAACTTCCTGGTGGCCCTGCTCGACCGCTTGGCGCACACCACCGACCAACGATGGCGGCTGCTGGTCACCAGCAAGTCGGGCAACACCATCGAGACGGCGATCGCGCTGCGGGTCTTTCTGGCCGCGCTGGAGGCGAGGCTGGGTGACGCGGTCGAGGTCGCCGAGTCGCTGGCGGTGATGACCGGTGCCGACAGCCCGTTGAGAGACCAGGCCGTGGCACTGGGGTGTTCGAACATCTTCACGCTGCCCGAGAAGATCGGTGGTCGGTTCTCGGTGATGACCTCCGTCGGACTGCTGCCGGCAGCAATCCTCGGACTCGACATCCGCGCACTGCTGGCCGGAGCGGCTGAAATGACACGGGTGTTCGGCGAGGCCGATCCGGGCGACAACCCGCCACTGGATCATGCCGCCACGTCAATCACCGCCGAAGAGCACCACGGCATGAACGTGCGGGTGCTGTCGGTCTGGAGCAAGGCGCTGGAACCGCTGGGACTGTGGCACGACCAGCTTTTGGCCGAGAGCCTCGGCAAGGACGGACGCGGAGCCACACCGCTGACGGCCGTCAACACCCGCGACCTGCACAGCCGCGGCCAGCAGCACCAGGACGGCCGCCGAGACAAGTTGATCACCAACCTCATGATCGACGAGCCCCGCAATATTCCCCTGGTCATCCCCCCGCGACCCGACGACACAGACGAGTTGAACCGGCTCGCCGGCCGCACGCTCCACGAGGTCCTCGATGCGGCCATCCGCGGCACGAACCTCGCTTACGCCGAGGACGCACGACCCACCGCGGACATCCACCTGCCCCGGCTCGGGGAATTCACCATGGGAGCCCTGTTGCAGATGCTGATGCTAGCCATCACGCTCGAAGGCTACGCCACGGGCATCAATCCCTTCGGGCAGCCCGGGGTCGAAGCCTACAAGCGACACATGCACAACGAGTTGGGCCGCTGAAAGACCACTGGTACAAGGCGACTTGCAGGAGACACCAGACGATGACGACCTCGGTGACATTCCTGGGACACGGGACCTTCCTGGTCGAGACCAACGGAACGCACGTGCTGATTGACCCGTTCCTGACCGACAACCCGGTGGCATCGACGACAGCCGAGGAGGTGCCCGCCGAGGTGATCATCCTGACCCACGGTCACGGTGACCACGTCGGTGACGCGGTCGCCGTGGCCAACCGCACCGGGGCGATGATCATCGCGAACTTCGAGATCGTCGAGTGGCTCGGCGGGCAGGGGATCGAGAACACCCACCCGCTGCACATCGGGGGGCAACACGCCTTCGAGTGGGGCACCGTCAAGCTGACGATCGCCCACCACGGTTCGATGCTGCCCGACGGCTCGAACGGAGGCAACCCGGCCGGGGTGCTGCTGAAACTGTCCGACGGCACCATCTACCACGCCGCCGACACCGGGCTGTTCTACGACATGAAGCTGATCGGCGAGGCCGGCATCGACCTGGCAATCGTGCCGATCGGCGACAACTTCACGATGGGCCCCGATGATGCGCTGAAGGCGGTCCAGTTGATCGAGCCGAAACGGGTGATCCCCGATCACTACGACACCTGGCCACTGATCGCCCAGGACGCCGAAGCGTGGGCCGAGCGGGTGCGGGCCGAAACGTCGACCGAACCGCTGGTGATGGCACCCGGCGAATCGTGCGAGTTGAGCTGACCACCCGCGGCGACAGGCTCACTCGTCCCCGGCAGCGGCGTCGGTCCCGGGGTCCTGCCGCTCCGGCACCAGCACCTGGATCTCGTTCTCGACCACACGCACCTCGTAGCAGTCGGTATTGAGATCCGACTGCGGGTTGTCCAGCCAGCTGCCATCGGTGATACAGAACCGCCAGGCATGCCACGGGCAGGTGACCTGGTCGTCCTCGACCCAGCCGGTCGCCAACGAGGCCCCCATGTGGGGACAGCTGTCGTTGATGGCGTGGTACTGTCCATCCCTGAGGAAGACGGCGACCATTCGGCCCGAGACCGCAAACGCCCGCCCCTCGCCCTCGGGAATGTCCCCCGTCCTGGCCACCGACTGGAATTCCCCCATCATCTCCGCCTCGCTGATCGCCACGAGCCGTCTCGTCGCCCCGGCACCCGAAGCAAATGCGGGCCGAGTATAGCCGTCACCGGCCCGAGTGTCCCCCTCGGTTGACCTGCGTGGGCCGCGTGCGAGAATCGGTGTTGACCTGCCGGGGCCGCCTCACCGTCGGTCGCCCCGCCACCCGAAACACACCCTCTACGGATTGGAGCCCCCGATGAAACAGAACCCGGTGAAAGCGGCCCTGCGAGCCGGTCAGCCCCAGGTGGGCACATGGCTGAGCCTGGGAAACGTCTACGCAACCCGGCTGATGGCCCGCGTGGGCTTTCCCTGGCTGACGCTCGACATCGAGCACTCACCGGTCGACTGGAGCGACGCGGCCCTGGTGTTCGGGGCGATTGCCGATGCCGGCTGCGTGCCGCTGGCCCGGGTCCCGCGAGGGGACCACGACCTGATCAAGCGGGTACTCGATGCCGGAGCATACGGCATCGTGGTCCCGATGGTCGACACGGTGGAACAGGCCAAGGCCGCTATCGCTGCGGCCAAGTACCCCCCGGTCGGCGACCGATCGGTCGGTGGCGGCCTGCACGCGATCAACTTCGACGCCTCGGCCAGTGACTACTTCGAACAGGCCAACGACAACATCCTGGTCGTGCTGCAGACAGAATCGCCGCAGGGCGTCGAGAACGCTCCGGACATCTACAGCCTTCCCGGGGTCGATGCGATCTTCGTCGGCCCCAATGACCTGAGGTTCCAGATGCGGGAAGACGACGGAACGTTTCCGACACCCGAGGACCACGAAGCGATGATGCAGCGGGTGCTGGCCACCGGCAAGGACGTCGGAACGCCGGTCGGTCTTCACGTGCAGACGGCCGAGGATGTCCAGCGACGGATCGGTGAGGGTTGGCAGTTCATCGCGATCGGCAGCGAATTGAAGATGATGCTCAACTCGGCCCAGCAGATCGTGACCGACCTGAGCCTCGAGACCGAAGCGGCCGACCTGGCCCGCTACTAGCCCGTCCGAACGTCGTGGCCGAATCCAGGCGTCGTGGTCGCTGAATGCATCGAAATTCAGAGCCACACTCGATGCCGTCCGATTCTCACCGCGTCGCCATCCTCTGCGAATTCGGCTCGTTCAACGGAGGCGAACACTCGCTGCTGGCGCTGGTCCCGGCCATCCGTGAGAGGGGCTGGGACCCGGTCGTCCTGGCCCCGGCCACCGGCGAGTTCGCCGAAGTGCTGGCCGCCCGAAAGATCGAGCACGTCGCGTTCTCGATCGGTGACGACCGCGACACGGCCGTCGGCCGCCTGGCGGAATGTCTCGAGAGATGCGGTGCCGGATTGCTGCACGCCAACAGCGTGTCGATGAGTCGGCTGGCCGGGCGGCTGGCCCGCCGGACCGGCCGTCCCACTACCGGACATCTCCGCGACATCCTCAATCTCTCGACAACCGCCCTGGCCGACATCAACACCAACCGCCGCCTGCTGGCCGTCTCGCACGCCACCCGCGACCACCACGTCGCCGCCGGTCTCGACCCCGACCGCACCCGCGTGGTGTACAACGGAATCGACCCGGCCCGATTTCGGAATCCGCAACGGCCACTCGGCTGGCTGAAGCGCGAACTGGAAATCACCCGCCCCGGCCTGCTGGTCGCAACCATCGGCCAGATCGGTCTCCGCAAGGCCCCCGACGTGTTGGCCGAAGCGGCAACCCGAATCGATGCCGACATCGACTACCTGGTCATTGGCGAAAGACTGTCCCGGAAGGCCGAGAGCGTGGCCTTCGAGGAACGGGTGTTCGCGAAGTTTGCCGAATCGGCCCCGTCGGGCCGGATCCACCGACTGGGCTACCGCCGGGATGTTCCCGAGTTGCTGGCCGAAATCGACCTGCTGGTCCATCCGGCGCGCCAGGAACCCCTCGGCCGCGTGCTGCTGGAGGCCGCCGCCGCCGGCCGCGCGATCCTGGCCACCGACGTGGGCGGGACCCGCGAAATCCTCACCGACGGACGCACGGCGATCCTGGTGCCCGCCGACGACCCGGCCGCGCTGGCCGACCAACTGGCCCGACTGGCGGCCAGCCCGACACTGAGAACCCGGCTGGGAGAGGCGGCGAGTGAACAGATCGCCGAGAGATTCCCGATCAACGCGGCTGCCGAGGGACTGGTCGCCGCGTGGCGCGAGACACTGGCCGAAGTGGACGCCTCGGTCTAGACATCGTGAAATTCGGACCAACGCTCCCAGGCATAGGCCCATTCCATCCACATCCGCAGGAACGACCACAACATCCTCATCCGTCCCAGAGACTCCAAAGGGAGCTTCTCCTGCCGCGAGACCGAAACCTGGGCCACGTCGGCCAGGTTCCAGCGGGCGGCCAGGTGACGACTGATCCCGTCGGCCGTCAGGTCGCCATCGGCGACGTCCCCGGAGATCAGGCCGGCGGCGTGGGCCGTGACGAACAGTTCGAAGAGCTTGTCCCTGTAGGGGTCAAGCTCCAGCGGCCGCGTGGTCGCTTCGGCATCGAGCAGCAACGACTCGATACGATCGACGATGTCCGCGGCAAGAGCCGTCAAGCCGGTCTCCTGGTTGCCGAGTCCGGGGTGCGGTGTGTTCACGGGCGTAGCCCCAAGTCGGGATGATATCCCGGACGGCCCATGCCGAAGAGGACTGTTCCAGCCTACCAAGCTAGGGCACCAGGAAGAACAATCCCGTCATCACTCCGGCCTGGGCCGCTGCGGCCTCGGTGTTCCACGGCACCTGGTACAAAAGCATCGGCGCCGGTTCGCCGGGACGATACCAGCCCAGCGTGTAGGTCTTCTTCAGGATCGGATCGATGGTCATCTGGTAAGGCAACCCGATCAACTGCATGCCGAAACGTTGGGCGGACACGAAGGGCTGGACCAGTTCATGGTGAGTGTGCCCGTACCGCTCGAGGGGCGGATCCTCAAAGTAGAGCGGGAAGTGGTAGAGATCGGTGGGCTTCCAGTGGTAGACCTGCGATTCGAAGGCTCGCTTGGTCAACTCCGCCCCGTCGAGATTCAGTTCTTCGGGCTTGCGGGTCACCGGTGGCCGGCCCAGGGGCGAGTAGTCCTGGAACGGCCGGATCGTGGTGATCCTCCGCAGTCGCTTCGGGTCTTGGACGGCCGGCGGGTTCTGCCGAGCCGAAACCGGCGTCACCTTCGACTCAGACGGGGTCACGTCCGGGAGCCGGGTATTCCGAACAGCGGTCTTGCTCCGGACCGGATCCACGGCCGGCCTGGCAAGCGGTGCCCTGGTGGGCCTGGGCGATCTCGGCTTCGCAGGTTTTCGGATCACGACTCGCGGCAGAGCGTAGGGCGACGAGGAGCCGGGTTCTCCTGCCGTGGCCGCTCCGGTGGCCAACAGTAGCATCGCCACCGCGGTGACCAACCGGCCGGGCAGCCGGTCAGGTCGTTTCCATCGGCGAATGTTCCGCCGTGTAGTTGGGTGCTTCCTGCGTAATCGCGATGTCATGGGGATGATTCTCCCGGACGGAGGCTGGCGACACCTGGATAAATCGCGCTTCCGTCCTCAACTCCGAAATCGTCCGTGTTCCCAAGTAACCCATGCCGGCCCGCAGTCCGCCGACCAACTGGTAGAGGAAGTTGTTGAGTGGTCCCTTGTGAGGCACTCGCCCCTCGACTCCCTCCGGCACCAGTTTTCCGGCCTCCTGCCGACCCGCTTCACTCGTACCCTGCCTGTATCGTTCGCTGCTGCCCTTGACCATCGCTCCCAACGATCCCATTCCACGGTACCGCTTGAAGCTGCGTCCCTGGAAGAGGATCAACTCGCCGGGACTTTCGTCGAGTCCGGCGAGCAGTCCGCCGAGCATGACAACGTGCGCCCCGGCAGCGAGGGCCTTGGTGATGTCTCCGCTGTAACGAATCCCTCCGTCAGCAATGATCGGGACGTCGGTGTCGGCGATGGCCTTGGCCGTGTTGACGATCGCAGTCAACTGGGGAACCCCGACCCCCGAAATGATCCTTGTGGTGCAGATCGACCCGGGTCCGATTCCGACCTTGATCGCGTCGGCTCCCGCCGCCAGCAGGTCACGGGCCCCTTCGGTGGTGGCCACGTTGCCGGCAATCACGTCGATTTCATGCCGCCGCTTGATCTCCTTGACAGTCTCAACCACGTTCTCCGAGTGCCCGTGAGCACTGTCGACGACCAGGACGTCGACTCCCTTCTCCAGCAATGCCTCGACTCGTTCGAAATCCGCCACTCCGACCGCAGCACCGACCCGCAGTCGACCCCGCGTGTCCTTGGAGGCCAGCGGGAACCGGCGGTTCTTATCTATGTCCTTGATCGTGATTAATCCCTTTAATCGGTAATCTCGATCCACCAGCAACAGTTTCTCGACCTTGTTTTCCAACAGAATTCTCTGAGCGTCCTCAAGCAACGTCTCTTCGGGAGCCGTCACGAGGTTCTCGCGGGTCATCACTTCCTCGATTTTCGTCTCCGGGGAATCGAGAAACCTGAGATCGCGGCGGGTGAGGATCCCCTTCAGGAAGCCGTCGACGGTGATCGGAACGCCGCTGATGTTGCGTTCGTCCATGATCCGGGCGGCCTCGGCCGCGGT
Source organism: Planctomycetota bacterium (assembly GCA_963582065.1). Lineage (GTDB taxonomy): Bacteria > Planctomycetota > Planctomycetia > Planctomycetales > Planctomycetaceae > UBA8437. Next base: position 15,762 of record CAUZRQ010000022.1, read on the forward strand.
GGCGTCGGGGGGCAGGGTGACCGGGTCGACGATCACGCCGTGTTCGCTCCGCTTCACCCGGTCGACCTCCAGCGACTGCTGCTCGACGGTCATGTTCTTGTGGATGATCCCGATGCCCCCCTCCTGGGCCAACGCGATCGCCATGTCGCTTTCGGTGACCGTGTCCATCGGACTGCTGATCACCGGAAGGTTCAGAGGGATGTTCCGGGTCAGGCGGCTGCAGACATTCACCTGCGAGGGCAGGATGCCGCTGTAGAGTGGCTCCAGCAGCACGTCATCGAACGTGTACCCGCGGTAGACGATCCGGCTGTCCATGGCACTAGATTTCCTGTTGAGCTTCCTGAACGGAATTGACCCTGTGATACAACCGATTGGACATTTCTACCAGAGCAGCAACGTCGATTTGTTCGGCCCGCGTCTCGGTGGCGATCCCCATCTGTTCAAACACGTCGTCGATGTCGCCCTTGGCGAGTTGCTTGCGGTACATTCCCGCCAGCACGCTGCGAAAGTGCTTCCGCCGCTGGTGAAAACCTCGACGCAGAAAGTCCTGGAAGAACACCCGATCGACGATCCGTCGACGCCCCGCCGGATCGGGCGCCAGCCTCACGATGGCGCTTTGAACCTTTGGTCGAGGCCAGAAGACGGTCGGCGGCAGCCGCCGGAGCGTCTTCACGTGACATTGAGCCTGCAGCCAGGCCGAGAGCGCCCCGTACTCGCGACCGCCCGGAGAGGCCGTCATCCGCTCGGCCAGTTCCCACTGGATCGTCACCACCATCCGTTCCCAATCGAGGTCGGTCGCGACCAGGTTCGAGACAACCGGCGTGGCGATGCTGTAGGGCAGGTTGGCCACCAGCTTCAGTCTCCGCCCCGACACCTCGCCCAGCCGCTCGTCGATCAACTCGAGCAGTTCCGGCGCGAAGTGGTTCTTGTTCTTCAGGGCATCCCGGTGCAACAGCGTCACGTTGGGCAACCCGTCGACCACCTCCCGTGCCAGCCTCACCATGTTGGTGTCCACCTCGACGGTGATCACCGCCCCGGCCAGTGCCGAGAGTTGAGTCGTGAGGCTGCCGGTGCCGGTGCCGATCTCCAGCACGACGTCCTCGGGACCGAGACGTCCTTCCCGGGCAATCACATCGACGAGATTGAGATCTATCAGGAAGTTCTGGCCGAAATCGGTCCGCGGGTGGAACCCGTGCCGTGCAAAGAGATCCATCAGGTAACTGCGGGTCTGCCGGACGGCGGGCTTCATTCCGAACCACCCTCGACGACCTCGCCGATCGAACCGCTCTCAACCAGCTTCTGCACATACTTGGCCAGGATGTCCGTCTCGATGTTGACCCGCGCCCCCGTCTCGCAAACCCCCAGCGTGGTCACCTCGAGCGTGTGAGGAATCAGCGCGACGCTGAAACGGGTCTCGGCCACGTCGACCACGGTCAGGCTGATGCCGTCGACGGCAACCGAACCCTTGGGGACCAGTTGCGGTGCCAGATCAGCGGCCACCTCGAACCACATCGTCACCCACTCCCGCTCACGGCTGACATCGATCACGCTGGCCGTGCCATCGACATGGCCCTGGACAAAGTGTCCCCCCAACCGCCCACCCGCTGCCAACGGTCGCTCGAGATTGACCGCGGCCCCGGGAACCAGTTCTCCGAGATTGGTGCAGGCCAGGGTCTCGGGCCCGGCCTCGAACCACAGCGACGCCTCACCGATCTCCACAACCGTCAGGCAGCAGCCGTTGATGGCGATGCTGTCGCCCACCGACGCCGCGGTGGCCCACTCGTCACCGACATCGACCTCCAGCCGGCACGCCGGCGGATCGTCAACCAGGCCGCTGACGGTTCCGCGGGCTTCGACGAGGCCTGTAAACATTGAGAAAATCCGTCAGATTTCGGTCGGTTTGTGGAGCCGGCCAGAGACCAGGGACCGGCAGAGCGCCTTCACCGGTGGTGCAAAGGCGTACCAGCAGAGGATCAACGGGATGGCAATCTCGTGCTGCCAGTAGATCACCGCCAGGGCAAAGACCAGCTGGATCATGTGGGCACGACCACGGCGGCCCCGCAACAGGTGATTGACCGCGTGCACGTAGGGGATTCGGCTGACCATCAGGCAGGACAGGGCCAGCGTCACCACCGGCAGCGAGAGTTGCAGGACCGGTCCGAGCCACTCGGCCACCAACTGGGTCGGGTTGTCGTGGGACCGCACCAGCAGCTGGTGCGAGATCGGAATGCTCGCCACCACGCTGGCCGCCGCCGGCGAGGGCAGTCCGCTGAACTCCACGTGCGAGTCCTCCTCGTCGACCTCGGAATTGAACCTCGCCAGCCGCAATGCCGCACAGACGGCGTACAACGCTGCCAACACCCAGAGCAGACGTTGCAGCTGGCTGCCCTGCTCGGCCCACAAATCGTGCGGAGCGTAGATGCGGGTGAACTGCAGCATCAGGAATGCCGGGGCGATCCCGAAGCTGACAACATCGCAGAGGCTGTCGAGGTTCGCACCGAACTCGCTGGTCTGGTTGGTCAAGCGTGCCACGCTGCCGTCGAAGGCGTCGAAGACCATCGCGAGGTAGATCAGCACCGCGGCGATCACCAGCCCCTGGCCCTCCTGGGCCGCGTTGGGACCCAGCAGCGCGGCGAACGTCAGTGTCGAGTCGGAGGGGCCGAGCTTGGCGGCGAAGGTGATGCAGCCGAATCCGCAGACCAGGTTGCCCAGCGTCAACATCGTCGGCAGCACGGCAAAGACCTTACGGCGACTTTTCATGACGCGTGTCCTTTCTTCGGAGCCGACGAGAAACAGGCCATCACGCTGGTGCCCGCCCGAACCACCTGGCCCAGTTCAACGGCCAGTTCGAGACCCTCCTCGCGGGGCAGCACCAGTTCGGTCCGAGACCCCAACTTGATCATCCCAAACACCTCACCTGCCGACAACGTGTCGCCGGGTTTCAACCAGCAGACGATTCGCCGGGCGACCAGCCCGGTGATCTGGCGGACGATCAACGGACGCTCCGATCCACCGGTCTCCTCCAGCCGCACCGCCAACTGCTCGTTCTCCTGAGACGCCTCGGGACGGCCGGCGTTGAGGAACTTGCCGCGGCGATAGGTGAGACCGATCACCCGGGCCGGACGGGGGCTGCGGTTGACGTGGACGTTGAACAGGGACAGGAAGATGCCGATCTGAACAGCCGGACCCTCGATGTACTCGTCGTGATCGATCTCGCGAATCTCGACCACCGTTCCATCGGCCGGCGAGAGCACCGCGTCGTCGTCATCCGGCGGCACCCGGTTCGGGTTACGGAAGAACCAGGCGATGATCATCGCCGCGGCCACCAGCAGCACCACGCCGATCCAGCCGGCCCAGTTCAGCAGCGGTGCCGGCGAGGCCGACAACAGCCAACAGGCCAGGGCCGCCGCCGAACCCCAGGTCAGCACCGAAAACACCAACAACTCAGCCAGCCCCACACGCACGAACGGCAACCGGTCGCGGCCTGTGAACGGATCGTCATCGGGACACCACCAGTAGCCCGGCTGGTTGCGGTAGAACTTCACGTCTCGAGGATCGAGCACCTCGTGGGGGCACCCGTTGGATTCTCCCTGTCGCAGTGCGGCCATCCGCTTCACGTAGCCGTTGCGGAAGGTCTTCAGCCACAGCCGGCGAACCACACCCCAGGCCAGCTCGAGACGGATCACGACCCCGCCACCGGGCTGGATTGACGTCAGCTGAGGATCCATCGGTTCGAGCGCGCGGCCCATCCTGTTCATTCCTTCTCGAGGCGACTGTCTCCATTCTACCGGGTCGGGGGACCAACGTCGTAGTGTCCGTTCCTGACGAATTCACCGACCGCGCCGCTTGCGAGGACACCGCTCGAACAGTTGATGCCCCGCCCGGTGGCCGGTCGATAGTCTCGAAACGGTGGCCTTTTTGCGTGTCGTGGAAGCGGTTCGGTCCACCTGCTACAACGGAATCGCAGACGCCACAAGCGACAGCCTGCCAGGAACAGTACGCGATGAGCACAGCCATCACAGAAGTCCGCGCCCGAGAGATTCTCGACAGCCGCGGCAACCCGACCGTCGAGGTGGACATCACGACCGAGGAAGGCGTGGTGGGACGGGCCGCGGTGCCCAGCGGCGCCAGCACCGGACAGCACGAAGCCCACGAACTGCGTGACACCGACGCCGAGAACCGCTATCTCGGCAAGGGCGTCCGCCAGGCCGTCGACAATGTCAACAACCGCATCGTCGATGTGCTGATTGATCTCGACGTCACCAACCAGGCCGAAATCGACCGCCGGATGCTCGAGTTAGACGGCACCGAGAACAAGTCGAACCTCGGAGCCAACTCGATACTGGCCTGCTCGCTGGCCGCCGCCCACGCCGCAGCCCGCAGTTGCTACCAGCCGCTGTTCCGGTATCTCGGCGGAGCCGGGGCCAACCGGTTGCCGGCACCGATGATGAACATCATCAACGGCGGCGAACACGCCGACAACTCGGTCGACATCCAGGAATTCATGGTGATGCCGCTGGGTTTCGAGAGCTTCGGCGAAGCACTGCGTTGTGGAACCGAGATCTTCCACAACCTCAAGAAGGTCCTCTCCGAACAGGGCTTCAGTACCGCCGTCGGCGACGAGGGCGGGTTCGCACCGAACCTGGAAAGCAACGAGGCGGCGATCACTGCGATTCTCGAGGCGATCGAACGAGCCGGCTACCAGGCCGGTGACCAGGTCAAGATCGCCCTGGACTGCGCCGCAACCGAGTTCTACGACGCCGAGAAGGGCGTGTATCACCTCGAGGGCCAGGACGTCGACGCGGCCGGCATCGTCGAACTGCTCGCCGGATGGGTCGACAAGTACCCCATCTGCTCGATCGAGGACGGCTGCTCGGAAGACGACTGGGACGCCTGGAAACTGCTGACCGATGCGGTTGGTGACCGCTGCCAACTGGTCGGCGACGACCTGTTCGTCACCAACGTCAAGCGGTTGGCCGACGGGATCGAGAAGGGCGTGGCCAACAGCATCCTGGTCAAGGTGAACCAGATCGGGACGTTGACCGAGACAATCGACGCGGTGCGGATGGCCGGCAAGAACGGTTACACGGCGGTGATAAGCCACCGGTCGGGAGAGACCGAGGACACCACGATCGCCGACCTCGCCGTGGCGTTGGACACCGGGCAGATCAAGACCGGCTCAGCCAGCCGCACCGACCGCATCTGCAAGTACAACCAGTTGCTGCGGATCGAGGAGTTGCTCGGCAACAACGCCACCTACGGAGGCACGATCTGACCGATCGCGCAACCGGCCGAAACAGGACCCTGAACACGTGACCCGTCTTCCCACCGAACCGGCCGTCAGGATCTCGCTGGCCTTCTGGCTGACGCTGTTCGCCGCCACCGGTCTCTACGGGATCGTCTCGCTCGCCCCCGGCTGGCTCATCCTCGGGGACCTGGCCGAGCACGCGGCCGACAACCGTGACGACGAGCGGGCACTGGAGGATCGGATCGAGTACCTCGAGCAGGTTCGCGACGCACTGAAGGCCGATCCCGGCTACGCCAACGAACTGGCCGGACTGGACCTCCAGGAATCCGGTCCCGGCGAAAATCGGCTGTCGGTCGACGAGTCGCTGCGGCTGATCCCCCGGGCCCCTGTCGCCCTGGAGGTCTCTGACAAGGCGGCCACCCGTCAATGGGCGGCACGACCGGTTGTCGCCTCCCTGGCCAACAACGACACGCTGCAAACCACGCTGCTGATGATCGCCGCCGCGATGGTCCTGTTCGCCTTCACGGCGTTGCAGGACACCCACGCCGAGCGACTGGCCCGATGGGGCAACCGGCTACGGCGTCGGGAATCCGCCTGAGTCGGAACCGCCGGTCACCACCGCCCCCCGCTCGGTCGCCTTCCACAGGCGATCGAAATCCCCGCAGTTCTTCCGGTCCAGGAACTCGGACTTCACCGCGTTGAGGTAACCCGGAGTCGGCCCCGGGATCCTGTTGCCCGGCACCTTTCCCTTCAGCAACCGGCCCAGGAACCTCAGGCTGTCGGTTTGGCCGGGCAGGTGAGCGTCGTGGCGGACGACGATCGTCGGCCCCCCCTTGTAGACGATGCGCACCAGGAAGGGCCGGTACCGCGGACGTGGGGCGTTGATGTACTTTTCGAGTTTTTCGGGGTCGAGCCGCATGCCCAACCCGGGCCCCTTCGGCACGGCAATCGTCCCGCGTGTCACCTTGGCGCGGGACGTCGTCACGTGATCGGACCAGAGGTGAGCCAGGTTGACGTGGTCGATCCTGGCCCCGCTGAAAACCGCCACCTCGTGGGCCAGGAACGCCTGGTTGATCTGGCCACCGGCCTGCTGCAGCATGAACGGGAGTCCGGATTCCTCCGAGACGCCGGCCACCTTGATCGCGTTGCCGATCGGGGCATGGCCCGCCATGTACCCGTCGCAGGCCTTGTCGATCAGGTAGTCGACCGGGCCATGGTGAATCAACAACTCGATGTCGGATTCGGCGATCAGCTTGCGGTACCCGTCACGATCACCCGTCTGGATCGGGTCTTCGACCCGACCTATCACCGGAAACCGCCCCAGTTCTCTGAGGATCGGCGAGATGTCCCGGTACTCGGCGTTGGCATTGAAATCCAGTTGGACCCGGAAACCCTTCGGGGCGACCCGCTGCATGGCGCGGGCCTGGTCGACCACGTTGTGGACCTCGTCGATGTGGTACTTCAGCCACAGGTAGCCACGGCCTGCCGCCTGGCGGACCTCCTCGGCCAGTTCCTCCGGCGACCTCGACACGGTCCAGGCCGCGACCGGAATCCGGTCGCGGACCTTCGGTCCGATCAACCGCCAGGCGGGCAACCCCAGCACCTTGCCCATCAGGTCGTAGAGGGCCATGTTCAACGACAGGTCTTTCCGCGCCCCCAGCCATTCGAACGGGCTGGTCCCCACGTACCCGGCCACCTGCTTGTCGGTCAACGAGGCCGCACCCCACGATTCTCCCAGCCCGACCAGATCGGTGTTGGTCCGCACCCGGAAGATCGTCCGCAGTTGCAGGGACAGGCCGTGGTAGCGGAACAACGCCTGGCGGTTGAAGTCCTGGTAGGGCACCAGCACCTGGTCCCACTCGATCCCGGTGATCCTCAGCTTCTTCGCGTCCGCCGCCTCGACACGGCTTCGCAGAGACGGCGTCAGCAACGACAGCCCCGTCACCGCCGACGTGGCCAGAAACTCACGACGATTGATCATCAACACTGCCCCCCTGGACTCACCCACGCCCGCCCGAAGGGCGGCCGACTGGTCGCAGCATGCCACCGATGCCGCGAGGATTCCAGTCGCAGCGGCTAGCGTCCGAAGCGAACCGGCACGTTGATCACCGACACCACCGGCCAGCGGCCATCCTGCAACGCGGTCGCCACCAGCTTGATCTGCCAGTCTCCGACCAGTTTCGCGTCGGGCAAGGTCATGATCTTCAGCGTCCCGTTGCCCTGGGTGGGCTTGAGCGTCAACGGCTTGGCCTTGATCAGCCCCACCAACGGTTCGGGCACCTCGACACGGACAACCGTGGTTTCGGCGAGTTTTGCCGATCGGGCCACCGTCACCGGCACCTCGAAACTGCCCCCCGGCGCCACGGTCAGCTCGCCGGCCCGATGAGCCAGTTTCAACAACGCCCCTTCCAAGATCATCGTGATGCTGCCGGTCGATCCCTTGACCAGGTGCCGCAAGCGGCCCTTGGCGTCCTTCTGGACGGCAACCGAGTGCACCAGGAACCGGGTGGTCCTGTCGGTCTCGAGCCACTCGGGCATGAAGCACGGGTACTGGATCCGCTCGGCCCCCTCGGGAATCGGGACGACCGGCCCCCGCATCCCCTGCACACGGCGTTGCTGCGCGGCGGCCATCCGCACACGGATGGGTCCCTGGAACCCCTTGTCTCGCTTCACGATGAACTCGGCCGGGTAGGTCGTACCGCGGTGCACCGGCCGTTGGCGGTTGCGATCGATCAGGTCCAGCGTCACCGGCGAAGCCATCGTGCGAACCAGCATCATGCGGTTGTCGAACCGGGCGGTGGCCCTCCGGGGCACCAGGTTGCCACCGAAGCTGGTCCGTGCAGTCACGGTCACCGACCGCTTGTCGAGCATGGCGGTCCCGATCAACGTCACGAAGGCGACGTCGGTACCGGAGGTCTTGGCCACCTCGACATTGACCTTCACCGAGTTCTTCCCCTTGGGGATCTTGATCTCCGCGGGCACGGTGACCCCCTCGGGAAATCCCGCCATCTTCAGCACGATCTCATCGGCAAACCCCCCGGTCCGGACACACGAGACGGTCAGGGCGGCCTTGCCTCCGACGGCCGCGGTGAAGGCCTGCGGCATCGACAGGGTGAACGCGGGTTCCTGCAGCCGCGCGGTCAGACGGTAGACCGAATCGAGCCTGCCATCCTCTCCGGTGCCGTTGTGGAGGCGGATGCGGAAGGTTCCGTCGGCCGGAGCCTTGAAATCGAGACGGGCATCGAGCGTGCCGCCGAAATCGTCGTTGATCGCAACCTGCTTGTCGTCCTTGTCGACGATGCGGAGAACAGGATCGAGCCGCGTGCCGATCTGTGCCGAGATCGCTTCGAAACGGAACAACTGGCCGGCCTTGGCCAGGAACGGATACTCGTCGACCTCTCCCGGGCTGGACAGGGTGCCGGTGATGGCCGCCCCCGGGGCCAGGACCGGGGCAGCCCCCGCGGCCGGTTCCACCAGCTCGGCAAAGTCAGCCAGCCGCAACGGCACCGGCAGGGCCTGCCCGTTCGGGGTCTTCAGGCAGTGCTGGTACCAGCCGGTTCCGGCGTCGTCCTTCGGGAAGACCACATTGCTGACCAGCGTCTCCAGCTGTGCCACACCGCTCTTGAGTCCGTAACCGACAAACGTCACGGGGACGGTCGTGCCCGGACGGCCACCGCTGGGCAGGCAGGCGATCACCCGCGGCCCGGCGATCACTTCCAGGCGGTAGACAAACGAACGGTGCCCCCGGTGATCCAGGTCGGCCAGCTCGATCGTGTAGGTCTGCCCCTTGACGACGGTCACCGTCGTGGCGCAGTCCAGACCCTCGGTGTCGATCACATCGGCCAGCAACGTCCCGGAGGCGTCCCGGATCTTCAGCGTGCCGTTGAAGTTCGCACCGAGCCGACGGGCGTAGAGGTCGACCGTCAGGCAGCCGTCGGCGGCGGCGACCACCGTGTAACGATCGACCTCGGCAATCCTCGACAGCCGCCCGTTGACCGTCACCGGCAGTTTCGCCAAGAGCTGTGGTTCGGCCTGCCGCCGCGATTCGAGCAGCTCGGGGCCGTCACCGACGAAGAACACGGCCGTGCCCGAGGCCCCGTTGGCGTTAGCCACCTGCCAGTGGACCGGCCCGCGAGGCAGACCGGCCGGCAGCGTGATGGTGGCGGTCAGTTCACGCGGAATCTTGAAGGCACTGGACCGCCCCTTGGGTCCGAACCAGTACGGCGGCGGCGCGACCAGGTAGGGGCCGATCTTGCCGGTGACCTTCAGCGTCGCCTTGGGATGGTGCAGGAAATAGTCGATGTCCGGGGTGAAGTCGTAACCGCCCAACTGGACTTCGACGGTCGATCCGGCCGGTGCGCCGGCGGGGAAGGTGTGACCGAGTCCCGGGGCCTGGGCCTCTAGCGGCAAGTCGAACAGCCCGGCGGCAACCGAGACCGACAGGGCACAGATCGCCACCCGCAACCGCATCCGATCGTCTCCCCTCGGCCGTGGCCGGCGTGGCCAATCAGACCAGTTCGTCAATGAAGGCACCGTCCTTGACCAGTGGCACGGGCCGACCCAGCGGGGTCAGGTACTGGCGGTCGGCGTCGATACCCAGCTGTCCGAGAATCGTCCGCAACAGGTCGCGGATCCCGTAAGGGGTCGTGGTGGGATAGCTCGCGGTCTTGTCGGTGGCACCGACCACCGTGCCCGGCTTGATGCCTCCCCCGGCCAGGATCACGCTCTGGCACTGGGCCCAGTGGTCCCGGCCGGCGTTGCCGTTGATTCGCGGCGTCCGTCCCATCTCACCCCACATGACGACCAGGGTCTCGTCGAGCAATCCGCGGTCGTACAGATCGGTCAGCAGCGTCGACAGCGCCGCATCGGCATGCGGAACCAGTGCCTTCTCGTGGCTGGTGAAGTTGTCGACATGCGTGTCCCAGCTTCCGTGGCTGATGCCGACAAACCGGCAGCCCGCCTCGACCAGCCGGCGGCCCAGCAGGCAGCACTGGCCCAGCGAGGTCAACCCGTACTGCTCTCTCAACCTGGGATTCTCCGAGTTCATGTCGAACGCCTTGCGGGCGGCCGGGGAGGTGATCAGTTCGAGAGCCTTCTCGTAATAGGTCGACATCGCGGCCACGCGGCCACGCCCCGAACGACCCTCGGCGAGTTGCTCGACCCCGGAGAGCAACCGACGGCGAAGATCGAAGCGGCGACGACTGGTGCCGGCGGCCAGGTTCAGGTCACGGACCTGGAAATCCGGCTGCACCGGGTCGGTCTCGATCACAAACGGCGAGTACTTGGCACCGAAGAACCCCGGTCCCCCGGGACCCATCGGCTCGGGAACACAGATGTAGGGAGGCACGGCCCCCCCGTGGCCCAGTTCGCGGGAGATCATCGAGCCGATCGACGGGTACTCAGCGTTGAAGGGGGTGGCGGTGGCCTGGCCATCGTTGAAGGTGGGCGGGTGCCCTGTCAGACACCAGTGCCGCCCGGTCTGGTGGCCATTGTCGCGGTGGCTGTGGGATCGCAAGATCGTGAACTTGTCGGTGATCCTGGCACACTTGGGCAGGATGTTGCCGATCTGGGTGCCGGGGACATTGGTCGAAATCGGGTGGAATGACCCGCGGACCTCCTTGGGAGCCTGTGGCTTCAGGTCCCACATGTCGATGTGGCTGGGACCACCTTCCAGGAAGATCATGATCACCGACTTGGCCTGCGCCCCCCGCTGCGACGCGGCCTTCGCCTCGAGCTCGAGCAGCCCGGGCAACGACAGGCCCGCCAGGGCCCCCGTTCCGCCCAGTCTCAGCATCTGCCGGCGCGACACGCCGTCACAGAAACGTCCATCCGTCCGACCGAGTGACAAACTCAACATCAAGCACCTCGATTGTTGACCGGTGGTCCCACCAGTCTATGTCATCGACCCATGGGGCCTAGTGATTGTACAGGAACTCCTTGGTGTTCAAGAGCGTCCACAGAATGTCCTCAACCGCCTCGCGACGATTTCCGGAACTCTCCGTGAAGGCTGCCTGCAGCAGCTTCCGCTCCCGGTCGGTGGCCAGCCGCGACAACGTGGCCAGGAACAGCTGGTCGATCACCTGTTCATCGGAGAGCTTCTTCGCCGCCAACGCGGCAGCCCGGCCGTCCCGGTGACGGATCTTCTGGAAAGACTCCGGCGAGTTCATCAGGTGCAATGCCTGGGAAATGCTCGGCTCGTTCCCCCGCTCGCACTCGCAGACGCTGTTGCGTTGCGGTCGACCAAAGATGACGAAGAAGTAGGACGGCAGGCGGTTGTCCCAGATCTCGATCGCGCGAGAGCCGATCGGCCAGCCATTGAACCGCTCGGGAACACCGGTCGCCTGGCAGATCGCATCCAGCAACACCTCCGCCGGCAACGCCTTCTTCCTCGCGTGAGAGAAATTCTGGTCGTCGAGCTCGTTGTCCGGCAGAGTCGAGGAGGACAACTGGTAGGTCCGCGAAGCCAGCAGGGTGCGGGTGAACGCCTTGAGATCGTACTTCTGTCGCCGGAATTCGGCGGCCAGGGCGTCGAGCAGCTTCTCGTTGGAGGCCGGATTGGTCGCCCGGTGATCGTCGATCGGCTCGACCAGGCCACGGCCGAAGTAATGCGCCCAGAGGCGGTTGACGATCGTGCGGGCAAAGAAGCGGTTCTCCGGGGCGGTCATCCAGTCCGACAGCGCCCGTCTCCTGTCGAGGGGATTCTCCAGGGTGATCGGATCACTGCCCAGGCCCGCCGTCGGGACCACCTGTCCGCTCCGGGGATGCTTCAGGTCCGATCCGGGACCGTCGGTGATCTTCTGCCACCCGCCCGTCCTTCCGTCCCGCTTGACCCCGGTGAAGAATCCCGCCAGGGCGAAGTAATCCTTCTGAGTCCACTTCTCAAACGGGTGGTGATGGCATCGGGCACACTCGATACGCACTCCAAGGAACAACTGGCTGATCGAGCGAGCGAGTTCTCCGGGGGATTTCAGCACCGTGTAGATCGCCGCGGGCGTTTCGGATCGCGTGTTCCCGCGGACGGTCACGATCTCGCGGGCAAACCGGTCGAAGGGAACATTCTCAGCCATCTGGCGACGCAGCCAGCGGGTGATCGCCACGGTCACCTGAGGCTTCAGTTGCGCGTTGTCGACCCGCAGCACATCGGCCCACTTCATCGCCCAGTAAAAGGCGTACTCCCGGCGGTCGAGCAACCGCGCCACCACCCGATTCCGCTTGTCGGGATTCTTGTCAGCCAGGAACGCCTGCACCTCGGCAACCGTCGGCAGCGTGCCGATCGTGTCCAGGTGCGCCCGGCGGAGAAACGTCGTATCATCGGCGAGCGGGCTGGGCGGGATGCCCAGTTCGGCCAGCCGGTCCCACACGTGCTTGTCGATGAAGTTGTGTTCGGGCGGCCGCTGGAACACGACACCCGGCTGCGGGCGGGTGATCCGGCTGACGGCCACCTGCCCCATGTACCGGACCAGGATCGCCGCCTCGCCGGGAACCTCCGTCGAGAGCACCAGCCCGCGGCGGTTGACCGTGGCGATCACCTCGTTGTTGGATTCGAACTCGGATTCGGCCGTCACGCACCAACGGTTTCCCTCGGCATCACTGGCGATCACACGCAGTTGCTGGGTCTGCCGCGCCGCGAGCAGTCGCTGGGGGGGATCAACGCGGATCGAGGTGCAAACCCGTCCGGGCACGTCGAATCGAGCCCCCTCGGTAACCCAGCGTCGCAGTCTCCGGTAACGACGGCCGCCCGGTTCCAGCTTTCGGCCGCCGCCGTGTGGCACCGTGCCGGCACCCTTGGTCAGCAGCAGGCTGTCGCTAGGCATCGCCGGCGAAACCCGTCCGCCCCGCTTCTCCTTGGTCAACGCCGCATGGTCGGCCGAGGGATCGAACCCGAAGACGCTCAGCTTGAACCCGTTCTGCCCCTCCGCCTTGCCGTGACATCCACCCGAATTGCAGCGGGCCTTGGTCAGGATCGGGATCACGTCCTGCTGAAACGACAACGGCCGCGGTTCGACCACTCCGACGACGACGACATCGATCGAGCGGGTGGCGCCGTCGAGAGTGATCGTGAGGCTGGTCTTGCCGTTGGACAGGGGGGTGACCAGGCCCGCCCGGTCGACCCGGGCGACCTTCGCGTCGGCCACCGTCCATCGAACGTCACGCGTCCGATCAACCGCTCGACCCTCGCTGGCCGTTTCGACCAGCACCTGGACCGAATCTTCGGGCGAGTGCAACTCGACGCGCGCGGGCCTCACCACCGGTGCCTCGGCAGCACGGGCACCGCCGACCACGGTCAACGACAGTACGACAGTCAGGAAAACCGCGATTCGCATGTTTGGTGATGGAGGAAACAGGCCGGTTGCAGGTGAAATCAGATGACCGGAGGTGAGAACCAGAGAACCCGTCCTGGACCCTGCTCACCCACATTCTACGACCACCCGACGGGACGGGTCAATCAGTGTGGATGCGTTCCGCCTCACCGCTTCCGCAGCACCAGGACCACGTCTTCTGCCAGGCTGTCGACGACGAGCGGTCGTGAAATGTCGTAGGAGAAATCGAACGACTCGATCCACTCCAGTGACGGTACCGACGCGACCGAACGCCGGATCTGAGCCAGCGTGTAGGTGCGGTACTCGAGGATCCCGGCGATCCTCCGGTGGCGGGTCGGCGTGTAGAGGTCGAAGGTCATCTCGAACTTCTCGATCCTCCGACGACGATCGATCGAAACGCTCTGCAGGTCCGAGACGATCCCGAGGTGTCCCCGCCGGGCCGTCCAGCTCTCGCCCATGTCCCGCGGCCCCCGAGTCGGCGTCAGGTGAAGCCCGAGCAGGTAAAGCCCCCCGCGGGCCAGTGCATCGGCGACGCACTTGAGGTGATTGCGTGCGGCGGTCTCGTTGTCGAGATGCCGGAAACTGTTGATCATGTTGAAGGCCGCATCGGCCTTGCGACGGAGCCGAAAGTCAGCCATGTCGCCAACCACCGCCGGCGGATCCCAGCCAGCCCGTTCGAACCTCGCGTTGCAGTAGGCGACCGCGTGCGGGTTGAGGTCATTGCCGGAAACCGAGTAACCGCGTCGGGCCAGCCGGTAAAGCAGCCGCCCGGTGCCACAGGCCGGTTCGAAGATCCGCTCGACCCGCCGCTGGGCCAGTTGCTGGAAACAGTCCTCGAAGAAGGCCAGTTCGGCGGCGCAGTCGCTGCCGAAGATCACGTCGTAGTAGGCCGGGTAGTCGTAGAGGTGCCCGTCGAGAATCTCGGGTCCGACCTGGTCCGGTTCACCAGCGGTCATCGGCGTCCCGGCTCCTTCTTCGCCGGATCTCACTGGTCCAGCGGTGTCAACCCGTCCTCGGAACCGGCGTAGAAGTCGGTGAGATCCACGCCACCTTTGAGCTCGGCTTCGGCCAGCTGCAGCCGCTTTTCGATCATCACCAGTCGACGCTCGAGCACGGGATCGAGCTCGACGTCCTGGGCCTTCATGGTCCGCGGCACCTCGGGGTAGTGCAACTGTCGCTGCAGTGCGGCGAACATGTACAGCGGGTCCTTGCTCCGGTTGGCCTTGGCGATGCGGCCCTCCTTGAGTCCGAACAGGATCGGGAAATTGGCCTCCCAGTCAGCGACCCCCCGCTTCCGCCTCTGGTCGGCGACCATCTGCTCGCTGCGGACATAGATCATGTCGGCAAAATCGATCGTCCCCAGTTCGGTCCGGATTCTCAGGATCCAGTCACGAAAGTCCTCGGTGAAGATCGGGTCCGCGGCGACCGCTTCGAGACCGCGGTCGTACCCGAGGTGATTCCGCGAGATCGCCTCGAAGTGGTAGATGAACAGCCCCTGCGGAGTCAGCTCCTCGGCACGGTACTCGGCCTCCATCTCGAGCACGTGCAACGCCGTGGACTGGTCGAACTTCGACTTCTCGTCCTCCGACTGCCCAATCACGAAGATCTGGAACGGGGTGAAGTAGTGGCCGAGGTGCTGCATGCCGTCGACCAACTGCCCCCGCAACATCAACTCACCCTCGATCACCTCCAGCGCCATCGGCAACCGGGTGTTGCTGAGCAGTTCTTCACGGACCTGTGCGAGGATCTCCTGCGACGGCACCCCATCGACGAGCCGTTCACGATAGGCACGGAAGAAGTACGCCTGCTCGACGTACTCCTCGCGATCGAGCAACTCGGCGGGCATGGTGGGTGTGCCTTCCTGTCGGCGCGGTGACGGCTGATCGGCGTCTTACCTGGCGGCCGGCTTCTTCACGTCCAGGCAGACGATCTGGGCATCGTCCCGCAGCAGCAGCTTGCCGTGAGCCAGCGCGGGAGCCTGGCGGGTCGGGCCGATCACCTCGGCACGGGCCAGTTCGCGGAAGCCCTTGGGCGAGGCGGCCACCAGGACAAGATCACCGCGGGTCGTGCTGATCCACAGCTTGCCGTCGGCGGCGATCAGGTTGCCCTTGCCGAAGCGGTTCTGCTTCCAGGCCAGCTTGCCGGTGGCCGCATCGACACAGCCCAGGTGAGTGATCGGGCCGGCACCGCCGACATTGTCCATCCCGTAGAGATGTCCACCCAGCAGGATCGAGGTCTGCCACTCGTTGCGCATCACCGCGCGGGGTCCCTGCGACTGCCAGGCCACGGCCGGGGCGAACCCCGTGCCGGACTTCTTCAGTTCGAGCATCACGCTGCCGTGGTTTTCTCCGGACGAGAGAAACACGCGGCCCTTGTGGACCAGCGGTGTCGCGATGTTGCAGTCGAAATCGGTCACGTACGGGTGTCGCCACAACGGCGTGCCCTTGGTCGGATCGAGCCCCAGGACCCGGTCGCCGAGGAAGGCCACGACCTGGCGACGTCCGCCGGCGGTGACCACCGTCGGAGACGAATAGCCGGCCGAGCCGCTGCCGGCGGTCCAGGCCCGCTTGCCGTCAGCCAGGTTGTAGGCAGCCACCGCGGCCCGCGGGGCACCGGGAGTGACCACCACCAGGTCACCAACGACCAGCGGCGAACAGGCCATGCCGTAGTCGGCCACCTGCCCCTTGAGTGATGTGACCACGTCCTGCTGCCAGGCGACCTCCCCGGTCTTCACATCGAGCGCCAGCAGACGGCCCTCGCCGGTGAACACGAGAACACGGCCAGCGGCGATCGTCGGAGTCGACCGGGCACCGTTGCCCATGCCGTTGCGGTAGGCGGCCGCCACGTCGGACTTCCAGAGCGTCTTGCCGCTGGCGAAATCCAACGCCCAGACCTGCTGCTTCGTGCCCGACTCGACCAGTGTCACCACTCGGCCGTCGGCCACGGCCAGGCCCGACATCCCCACGCCCCCCGACACCCGCCAGGCCTCCCTGGGACCCGCCGCGGGAAACGTGTCCACCAGCCCGGTCTCGCTGCTGATCCCGTTGCGGTTCGGACCCAGAAAACCCGGCCAGTCGCCGGCGGTGGCCGATGAGGTGACGACCGCAGCCAGCAGCAACAGCCCCCGGAAAATGGACGGTTGCCGACGGACATCCGTGGAAAAGTGGCCGGTCATTGTCTGCTCCCCTTGCTCGGTCAGAGTCGATGACGGGGTTCCCGTCGCCCTAGGTGTACCCGAGCCGAACGGGTCGGGCAACGCCGTACCGGCCCGGGTCCAACATGCCTGACCTTGCCTGCGGCCGAGGGGAAGCCGAGAATCAACGGAGATTCCTTCGGCAACGGAGGAATCCCCACCCCCACGAACCCACCTGCCACTCTCCTGGTTGCCCCGATGCGAATTCTGGCGGTTTCCGCGCTGTTGATCGGCCTGCTGCCGCCGCCCGCCCCGGGGGCGGCACCCGCTTTGACATTCGAACGCGATGTCCGGAGCATCTTCAAAGCCCACTGCTTCGAGTGTCACGGCGAGACCGACAAGCTGAAGGGCGGACTGGATCTCCGCCTGAAGCGGTTCCTGGTCGCCGGCGGCGAATCGGGAGCAGCAATCGTGGTGGGAAAACCCGGCGAGAGCCTGCTGATCGATCGCGTGGCCGCCGGCGAGATGCCCCCGGAGAAGGACAGCAAGAAGCTGACCCCCGAACAGATCGCGGTGCTGCGAAAGTGGATCGCCGCCGGAGCGGCAACGGCCCGACCTGAACCGAAGACACTGGCCCGGGGATTCCAGTTCTCCGATGACGATCGCGAGTTCTGGGCCTTCCAGCCCATTGGGCGACCTCAGCTGCCGAGAGTTCGAAAGACCGACAGAATCCGCAACCCCGTCGACCTGTTCGTCCAGGCACAACTCGAAGCCGCCGGTTACGGTCTCGCCGGATCGACGTCCAAGCCGACCCTGCTGCGACGGGCGACGTTCGACCTGCTCGGACTGCCACCGACTCCGGCTCAACAACGACGGTTCCTGGCCGACACGGCCGCGGGGGCGTGGGAGCGGCTGGTCGACCGACTGCTGGGCAGTCCGCACTACGGCGAACGCTGGGGCCGCCACTGGCTCGACGCGGCCGGGTATGCCGACAGCGAGGGGGTGACCAACACCGACCCGCAGCGGAAATGGGCCTGGCAATACCGCGACTGGGTCATCGCCGCCCACAACGCCGACCGGCCCTGGAACCGCTTCCTGGTCGAACAACTCGCCGGAGACGAACTGGTCAAGTCCCCCTACCAGAACCTCGCGGCTGAACAGATCCGGCTGCTGACGGCGACGGGATTCCTGAGAACCGCGCCGGACGGCACGGCCGGTTCCAACAATGCCGCCAACCGCAACCAGGTCGTCGCCGAGACGCTCAAGGTGGTCTCCACCGCAATCCTCGGACTGACCGTCGGCTGTGCGCAGTGTCACAATCACCGATACGACCCGATCCCGCAGGTCGACTACTACCGCCTGCGAGCAATCTTCGAGCCGGCACTCAACGTCGCCCGCTGGAAACGGCCGGGGGGCCGCCTGATCTCGCTTTACACCGATGCCAACAAGTCCGAGGCCGCCAAGATCGAAAGCGAAGCCAAGAAGATCGACACCGAGCGGACCGGCAAGCAGAACGTCTTCATCCAGCAGACCTTCGACAAGGAGGTGGCAAAACTCCCCGAGGGAATCCGAAACCAAGCCCGCGAGGCGCGCAAGACCGACGCCAAGAAGCGGACTCCCGCACAACTCGCACTGCTCAAGAAATTTCCCAGTCTCAACGTCTCGGCCGGATCGCTGTACCTCTATGACCAGAAGGCCGCCGACACTCTCAAGGCGATCGCCAAGCGGGCCACCGACCTGCGGACCACCAAGCCCGAGCAGACCTACATCCGCGTCCTCACCGAGGACAGCGGAGCGGTGCCGGTGACCAAGGTCTTCTTCAGGGGCGACATCAGCCAGCCGCGCGAACAGGTCACCCCGTCGGACCTCTCGATCCTGGCGGTGACCACGACGGCTCCGGTCGAGCTGCCGGCCAACGACAAGGCGATCACCTCGACCGGCCGCCGGCTGGCCTGGGCTAAGCGACTGACCGACGGCAAACATCCCCTGGTCACCCGCGTGATCGTCAACCGCAGCTGGATGCACCACTTCGGTCGTGGCCTGGCTCCCACCCCCGGCGACCTCGGCATGCTCGGCATACGGCCCACGCACCCCCGTTTGCTCGACTGGCTCGCCACCGAATTCACCCGCCAGGGCTGGAGCCTCAAGCAACTCCATCGGCTGCTGATGACATCGGCCACCTACCGGCAGCCGACAACCGGGCCGGCCCAACTGCTCTCGGCCGACCCCGACAACCGACTGCTGGGTCGGATGTCACTGAGACGGCTCGATGCCGAGAGCCTCCGGGACGCGGTGCTGGCCACCAGCGGTTCGCTGGTCAATACGTCCAACGGCGCACCGGTTCCGGTGATGGCCGACCGTGTCGGGCAATGGGTCATCGGCAAGGAGAACCTCAACGCCGGCCGGCCCGGATCGGTGATCGACATGCAGGGTGGCCAGTACCGGCGAAGCGTCTGGGTCGAGGTCCGTCGCAGTCGACCGCTGGCCGTGCTCGATTCGTTCGACCGGCCGGCGATGGAGCCCAACTGCACCGAACGGGTCTCGACGACGGTCTCCAGCCAGTCGCTGCTGATGATGAACAGTGACTTTGTCGTCACACAATCGGTCCGCTTCGCCCGCCGACTGGAAACCGACGCCGGCGACGAACGCGATGGCCAGATCGGCCTGGCCTGGCGACTGGCCTATGGTCACCCGCCGTCGGAGGCCGACGTGCAGGCGGCCAACGCGTTCCTGGATCAGCAGACCGAGTTGTTCATCGCCCGGGCGGGAACTGCCGACAAGAAAAAAGGCGATGCCGCCGCCCGGAAGGCACGACGCGACCAGGCCGCCGGACAGGCCCTGGGCGTGTTCTGCCAGGCCCTGCTGGCCAGCAACCGGTTCCTTTACATCGACTGACCACATCCTCACGCACGATTCCCTATTCATGCCAAGTTTTCCCACCACCCCCCACTCCCGACGCCACTTCCTGGCCTCGGGATCTCTCGGCCTCGGCTCCCTGGCAACCGCCTGGCTGGCCCAGCAGCAACAGTTGCAGGCCGCCCCGGCGCGGCCGGAACTCGAGCCGACCCACTTCGACACTCTGCCCAAGCGGCCCGTCGGCGAACCCCGCGCCCAGGCGATGATCTCGTTGTGGATGCAGGGCGGTCCCAGCCACATCGACCTCTTCGACCCCAAGCCCGTCATGGCCAAGTGGCACATGAAGGCCTTTCCGGGAAAGATCAAGTACGACAATGCCGCCCAGGCCAGCTCGAAGGTGCTCCACAGCCAGTGGAAGTTCCGGCCGCGGGGAGAATGCGGGACCGAGATCTCCGAACTGCTGCCGCACACCGCCGGCATCGTCGATGACCTCTGCCTGGTGCGATCGATGAAGACCGGGGTCAACAACCACGGCCAGTCGATCCTGGCCCTGCAGACCGGCAAGGTCACAAAGGGACGTCCGTCACTGGGCAGCTGGATGGCCTACGGGCTGGGCACCGAGGCCGACGACCTGCCGGCGTTCCTGGCGATGATCGACCCCGGGCAGTTGCCTGTCGAGGGCGTGGCCAACTGGTCCAACGGCTGGCTGCCGGCCATCTACCAGGGCACGGTGATTCGCGCCTCAGAACCCCGCATCCTCAATCTCCAACCGCCGGCCCACCTGGTCGGCAGCGTGCAGAAGTCGTTCCTGGACTACGTCCGAAAGCTGAACCAGCGGCACCTGGCCGCCCGGCCGGCACAGAACGATCTCGCCGCGAGGATCGCCAGTTACCAACTGGCGTCCAAGATGCAGACCTCCGCCCGCGAGGCCCTGGACATCTCCAAGGAGACCAGGGCGACCCAACAGATGTACGGGATCCACGAAACGGCGACCGCCGACTACGGGACCCGCTGCCTGATCGCCCGCCGGATGGTCGAGCGGGGCGTCCGCTTCGTGCAGGTCTACACCCAGAACCAGTTCTGGGACCACCACGGCGGGATCGCCAAGAGCCTGCCTCGTGCGTGCAAGAAAGTCGACAAGCCCTCCGCAGCACTGGTCACCGACCTCAAGCAACGCGGCCTGCTCGATTCGACCGTCGTGCACTGGGGCGGCGAGATGGGCCGCCTGCCGGTGATCCAGAACGAAAAGAACATCGGCCGCGATCACAACACCCACGGCTTCAGCATGTGGCTGGCCGGGGGCGGCTTCCGGGGTGGAGTGGCCTACGGGAACACCGACGAATTCGGCCACAAGGCGGTCGAAAAGGTGGTCAACCACTACGACTACCACGCCACGCTGTTCCACCTCTTCGGTCTCGACGCCGAGAAACTGACCTTCACCCGCAACACCCAGGACAAGACGATCCTTGACGGCCAGGCCGGCAAGATCGTCCACGACCTGCTCGACGAGTGACCGGCCCCGGAACCAGGCCGGTCACTCGAGGACGACCGGGGTCTCGAACACGTCGTCCCGACCGACGCGGCCGGCGACATCCGCAGCCGAAAGTGCCCAGCCCGGCGTGATCTCGACCACGGCCTCCGGATGCACCCGGGCCCCGGCTGCCTCGAGCCAACCGCGGTGCAGCGCCAGCAGCCCGGCCCGCGCCGATTCCAGAGAATCCTCACCGCCGGCCTGTTTGACCGGCAGAAAATCTCTGGCACGATCCCCCTCGACCACCAACCCCACCTCGACCTGCGCCAACAGGTCGAAGATGAACCGTTCGAACTGCCACGCGTTGGGCCCACCCGGCTCGACTGGCCGCTCGCAGCCGTGACCGGACACGTGAGCCACCACGCGACCGACCCGGTGCCAGGGCAGTCCCGACGCGTGAGCCAGGACCTGTCGATCCAGCACATGCACGGCGATGTTGCCGGCCCGGAGCCGCAGCCGGCCGGTCGCATCGGTCGCCACCGCGGCCGACCGCGGCAGGTCGACGTACTCGACAACCCGCGTCCGACCGTCCACCGGCATCACCACACCCATCGGCTCCTCGGCCGAACGCCTCGGTACCACCCGAGTCGTCATCTGAGATCCCCGCAGGTGATGCCACCCCACGAGCAGGGGATCCGGCGGCAGCACCGCAGGATTGTCGACCTGGTGGTAGAACAGCGTGTCGACTCCCCGGTCACTCAACCAGTCGAACAACTCCTCCCGCCGCATCGCCTCGACCAGCCCCCCGTGTCCATCCGGGCTGGTGGCCACCCGTCCCGGTGCGGACAACAGCACCCGCCCCGTCTCGATTTCGACCGCCGGCAACGTCCCCTGTTGGAACAACACCACCTGTTCGGGATCGAGACCGAGGTGCTGCTGCTGCTGGAAATACTCGCGGATCGGGGCGTCGGTCTCCGGACTGGTCATCACCAGCCACGGAATCGCCCGACCCGCCCGCCGGCTCCGCTCGCCGATGCACGCCGCGAAATGCTCGAAGAACGTCCGCCCGCTGACCGGCATCACCGGCAACAGTCCCTTGGGCCGGTCCGTCCCCAGGCGGCTGCCACGACCGCCGGCCACCGTCACCACGGCCACCTGGCCGTCAGCGATCCTCTGTTCCCCGCACGCGCGGGCCTGCTCCGAATCGGCTTCGGGGTGTCTCACCAGGTGGGGCAATTCGGGCACCGATTCCGACCCGACCAGTTCGGCCACACGGGCACCCAACCGGTCCGGCGTGGCCTGCTCGGCCAACCGCCGCCCCAACGCCGGCCAGTCGATCGACTCGAGTTGCCGCTCGAACCGTTCGCGGGCCGCCTCGTCGAGTGACCCGACGTCCTCGAGCAGGTGATCCTGCCCGCAGTCGACCAGTCGCTGGCTCAGCGATTCGTTCACACCAGCCCCCGGCTCCGCAACAACAACAGCAGGCTGTAGATCACCACGACCGACACCACGCAGATCGCCAGCCGCAGCACCAATTGGGACCGCCGGGGACTGCGGCGGGCGATCAACTGGGTCAACAACACCACCACCGCCACCATCGTCATCTTGAAGTAGACCATCCCGTTCATGTCCCAGTGGTCGTAGAAGAACTTCGCCACCGGGTTCGACTCGTGAAACCGACCGGTGCGGATCAACCGGTGGGTCATCACGATGTCAAAGACACTGACAACGATGAACAGCGTCGTCTCGTAGAGGAACTGGACGGTCCGTCGTGGGGAACGCGACATCCTCGGACCCTACGAAATCAGTTCGCGCAACCGCCTGAGATACCCGGGGATTTCGCCCAGCGGGTCCTTCTCCTCGTACTCCAACACCACGTACCCGCGGTAGTCGGCATCACGGAGAATCTTGATCACCCGCTCGAGGTCGGCCGCTTCCTTCTTGTCGCCGCGGAAGATGGACACCTTGACCTGGGCGTTGATCGCATACGGAGCGATCAACGCCATGTCGCGATAGGGGTCATCGGTGCGGAAGTTGCCCCCGTCGAGATTCACACCGAAGAACTTCGACTTTCGCACGCCCTTGATGATCCGCATCATCTGGGCCGGGGTCGAGGTGATGCCCCCGTGGTTCTCGAGCGCCAGGAACACACCCCGCTTCTCGGCATGATCGAGCACCTGGTTGATCCCCGCAACACACCGCGCGATCGCCGCCGCCTCGGTATCACCCTTGGGAACCCGCCCGGCAAAGATCCGGATCACCGGGGCCCCCAGCACCGCCGCGTGGTCGATCCACTGCCTTGCGTCGGAGAGTTGTTTCTCACGCCCCTTCCCCTCGGCCACGCAGAAGTCGTTGCCGATGGCCGTTCCCGAGATGTCCAGGCCCAGCCGGAAGGTCAGTTCCTTCATGTGCACCAGGTACTCGTCGGTGACCGTCTTCGGGAAGTAGTAGGTGGTCGGTTCGACCCCGTCGACATCCTGGTCGGCACAGAACTTGATGAAACCGTCCATGGTCATCTTGGCCGACTTCTCCTGTGCGGGCGTGGGCCGCGTGGGCAACAGGCGGCTGAACGAGTAGCCGGCCAGGCTGAGCTTCATGTGCGACTTGCCATTGCGGCCGGGCGGATCGGCGGCGGGTGCAATCGAAGAAGTCGTCGCGGCAATCCCGGTGGCCAGACCGCCGGCCAGGAAGGCTCGCCGCGAGGCGAGGGCGTTGGTCGACATCGGCAGGAATCCTCTTGTTGGCAAATGGGGAGACCATCAATAGACTATCGCGCCCCGCGTCCGGTCACGACCAACCCGGCGATCTTCGACAACCTGCCGGACATCACCGGCCCCTGGACCACCCCACCCGGGAAACACCATGCCCCGTTACGACCCCGCCCGCATCGAGCCCCGCTGGCAGGCCCACTGGGACGAGCACGAGACCTTTCGTACCGGCCCGTTCGAAGCCGGCCGCGACAAGATCTACGTCCTCGACATGTTCCCCTACCCCTCCGGCGACGGCCTGCACGTGGGCCATCCAGAAGGCTACACGGCCACCGACATCGTCTGCCGGTACCGCCGCATGACCGGCGCTCAGGTGCTGCACCCGATGGGCTGGGACGCCTTCGGGCTGCCGGCCGAACAGCACGCGATCAGCACCGGCACGCATCCCCGCGATACCACCTACCGCAACATCGACACCTTCCGCCGCCAGTTGAAGATGCTCGGCTTCAGCTACGACTGGAGCCGCGAGTTCTCGACGACCGACCCCGACTACTTCCGCTGGACCCAGTGGATCTTCCTGCAACTGTTCGACAGCTGGTACGACACCGGGTGCCAATGGACCGGGCCCGACGGCCGCGAGCGGGTCGGTCGTGGACGCCCGATCAGCGAACTGCCGATCCCCGAGGCGGTTGCCGCCGAGGGTGAGGAGGCGGTCCGGCGGTACCAGGATCGACATCGCCTGGCCTACCAGCACGAGGCGCCGGTCAACTGGTGCCCGGAGCTGGGTACGGTGCTGGCCAACGAGGAAGTCATCAACGGAAAGAGCGAGCGGGGCGGTCACGCCGTCGAGCGACTTCCCCTGCGACAATGGATGCTGGCCATCACCCGCTACGCCGACCGGCTGCTCGACGGACTGGACCTGGTCGACTGGCCCGAATCGATCCGGTTGCTGCAGCGGAACTGGATCGGGCGGAGCACCGGTGCGGAGGTCGATTTCTTCATCGGTGAAGTCGGCGAACCGGCCGACGGGCTCGAAGCGGGATACGCCGCCTGGCAGTCCGTCCGCAGGGAATCGGGACTGCCGGACGAGCCGGGCGGGGAGGTGCTGAGGGTCTACACCACCCGGCCCGACACGCTGTTCGGGGCCACCTACATGGTGATCGCTCCCGAACACCCCTTCGTCGAACGCCTGACAACCGGGGACCAACGCGAGGCCGTCACCGCCTACCAGTCCCAGGCCGCCGCCAAGAGCGACCTCGACCGCACCGACCTCGCCAAGGAGAAGACCGGCGTCTTCACCGGCTCCTCCGCCGTCAATCCGGTCAACGACCAGCAGATCCCGATCTGGGTCGCCGACTACGTGCTGATCAGCTACGGCACCGGGGCGATCATGGCGGTCCCCGGGCAGGACGAACGCGACTGGGAGTTTGCCGAGGTCTTCGACCTGCCGATCATCCGCACGGTCGAGCCGCCCGAGGACTTCGACGGCCAGGCCTACACCGGAGACGGCCCGGCGATCAACAGCGGGTTCCTGGACGGCCTGGAGATCGACGGGGCCAAGGACCGCATCATCGAACACCTCCGCGGCACCGGCCAGGGCGACTCGGCGGTCAACTTCAAGCTCCGCGACTGGCTGTTCAGCCGCCAGCACTTCTGGGGCGAACCGTTCCCGATCTGGCACGAGCTCGACGACGAGGGACAGCTGACGGGACTGATGCGGGCCGAAGCCGAAGAGAACCTGCCGGCCGAGTTGCCCGAGAACTTCGAGTTCAAGCCGCACGGTCGGCCCGACCCACCGCTGGAAGAGGCTCCCGACGAGTGGCTGTTTCGGACCGACGCGGACGGGACGCGATTGAAACGAGAAACCAACTCGATGCCACAGTGGGCCGGGTCGTGCTGGTACTACCTGCGGTTCGCCGATCCGAAGAACACGGACCGGTTCATCGACGCCGAGGCCGAGACCAACTGGCTGCCGGTCGACCTGTACATCGGTGGTGCCGAGCACGCCGTGCTGCACCTGCTCTACTCGCGGTTCTGGCACAAGGTGCTCTTCGACCGCGGCCACCTCCGCACTCCCGAACCGTTCACGCGACTGGTCAACCAGGGCATGATCCTGGGCGAGGCCGAGTTGACCGGGTACCGGGACGAATCCGGCGAGTGGGTCTCGGCACGGGATGTCGACTCCAAGTCGTTCGGTGGCGAGAAGGTCTCACTGACCGCCGACGACGTGCAGAAGCAGGGCGAGGAATTCGTGCTGGCCGAGCACCCCGAGATCGTCATCGACAGCCGCGCGTACAAGATGTCCAAGTCGCGGGGCAACGTGATCAACCCCGACGACATCGTCGCCGAATACGGCGCCGATTCCCTGCGGCTCTACGAGATGTTCATGGGACCGCTTGAGGCAACCAAGCCGTGGAGCATGAGCGGGGTGGAGGGTGTCAGCCGGTTTCTGGGCCGCGTCTGGAGAATGATCACCGACGACCGGGCCGACGAGGTCACGCTCAACCCGGCGATCACCGACACCGATCCCGACCAGGAGCAACAGCGGATGCTGCACCGCACGATCAAGGCGGTGACCGAGGACATCGAGAAACTGTCGTTCAACACAGCGATCAGCCGACTGATGGAGTTCACCAACGCGCTGGGACAGGCCGAGCCGCGTCCGAAGTCCCTGATGGAGCCCTTCGTGCTGCTGCTCTCTCCCTTTGCTCCTCACCTGGCCGAAGAACTGTGGAACCTCCTGGGCCACGGCGAATCGCTGGCTTACAAACCGTGGCCCGAATGCGACGAATCGCTGCTGGTCACCTCGACCGTCGAGATCCCGGTGCAGGTCAACGGCAAGCTGCGGGGCAAGGTCGTCGTGGCAGCCGATGCCGAGCAGGACGCGATCCAGGAGGCGGCCGCGGCCGACGAAACCGTCGCCCGGTTCCTCGAGGATAAGACGGTGGTCAAGACGGTGGTCGTCCCTGGCCGACTGGTCAACTTCGTCGTCAAGTGACCCCGCGACCCTCGGATCGGCCGGCATCCTGCAGGGGAGCGGCCATCGATGCCGATCATTGAAGTTGAAACACCTCCCCACATCGGCGATCATTGACCGTGGCAACAGGTCACCTTTCGGCTGACAGGACCACCTGATGAACTGCACGACGCAGACACCCCGACGCGGCTGCAAGGACTTCAACGGCCTCTCGCGTCGTTCGGCCCTACAGGCGGGCGGGCTGTTCGGCCTGACGCTGCCGGCGTTGCTGCAGCAACAGACCCTGGCGGCCACCGAGGGCTCGGTCGGCCAGGCCAAGTCATGCATCATCCTGTACTGCTGGGGTGGCCAGAGCCACATCGACACGTGGGACCTGAAGCCCAAGGCTCCCTCCTCGATCCGCGGCCCGTTCAATCCGATCTCGACGAACATCCCCGGAATCCAGGTGGGCGAGCACATCCCGAAGCTGGCGTCGATGACCGACAAGCTGGCCATCATCCGCTCGATGTTCCACACCGATTCGGCTCATGGCCGCGGCATGTACTGGAACATGACTGGCCACAAGCCACCGCAGAACCGCCCGGGCAACATTCCTCCCAAGCGGAGCGACTGGCCGGGCCTGCCGGCGATGATCTCGCACTTCCGTGAATCCCAGACCGGCGTGCCACGTTCGATCCGGCTGCCCTACCCGATGGTCGACAACGGCACGCTGCAGGCCGGTGAGTACGGTGGATTCATGGGCGGAGCCTACGACCCGATCGTGGTCAAGACACCCAAGGGCAAGGCCTACGGCGGACGCTCGCGGGATCTCGGTTCTCCGGTCCTCGATCTCGCAGCAGGCATCGACCGCGATCGCTTCCGCCGTCGCCGGTCCCTGCTGGGACAGCTCGAGCCCGCCACCGTCGATGTCGGCGGCGCGGCCGCCCGCTCCTACGGTCACTTCCACGACCTCGCACTCAACATGCTTGTCAGTGATCGAGTCCAGAAGGCCTTTGACCTCGACAAGGAGACCCCCGAGTTGAAGGCGCTTTACGGCGACCACCTGGGTGGCCAGAGCTGCCTGCTGGCCCGGCGGCTGATCGACGCCGGCGTGCCGGTGGTGCAGGTGCTGATGTCGGCCAGCGACCTCAACGGTGGTGCGGGTGACCACTGGGACACCCACGGAAACAACTTCAACCGGCTCAAGGACCGGCTGCTGCCGGTCTTTGACCGTTCGGCCTCGGCCCTGATCACCGATCTCGATCAACGAGGGCAGCTTGACGAGACGCTGGTGCTGATGATCGGCGACTTCGGCCGCACGCCGAAGGTCAACGGCAACGCCGGCCGCGACCACTACCCGTTCTCCTACACCACCGTGCTGGCCGGCGGAGGCATCCGCGGCGGCCAGGTCTACGGCAGTTCGGACGCCCACGCCGCTCACCCGCGGACGCTGGCTGCCGGCCCGCACGATCTGCACGCCACGATCTTCACCGCGATGGGCATCCGCCCCGACGCGCAGATCCTCGACAACCTGAACCGGCCGCACGTGCTGACGGTCGGTCGGGCACTGCCGCTGTTCTAGGGTCGCGGCCTCTTAGCGTGTCACGCCCGGCTTCGGCCTGGTCGCCGTCCGTGCCGCCTCATCGCCCAGCAGGCTGCTGGCCGCTCCCAGCAGGCGGAAGATCATCGATGCGTCGGCTGTCGCCTTCTTCGGCACGTCGGGCCACCCGGGTCCGGTCAACCACGCCGTCGCACGAGCGTCCCCGTAGGCGATCGTGATGTTGAACCGGTCGAACCTCACGGTGACCCGCTGGCGACGACGGTCGACCCGGACCGTCGTCTCATCGAACCCCGGCTCGGTAATCCGCGGTCGAACGAGGCGGAGTTCCAGCGCACCATCGCGGCGAACCACCTCCAGCGGGTACCAGCCCCGGGAAACCGTCAAGTGCTTCCAGACCTCGACCCGCCCCCCCTTCTTCGACAACCAGTTCGAGGAGGTGATCAGGCCGGTCAGGTCCTGCAACGCCGCCGGCTGATCACCGAATTCGACCCCGACCTGGACCTGGAACTTCCCGTCGTCGCCCCGGGTGATCGAAAACCGCGGCTCGGGGAAGATCGCCCGACCGTCCAGGTGGTAGATCACCGGGTCGCTGGAGGAAAACAGGCGGCTGCCCTGCGGAGCCGAACTGACCGCGACGACCAGGCCGCCGTTCCGCGAAGCCGTCGCCTCGAAGCGTTTCGCTTTCGCGTCGAAGGAGGCGAAAGCGTCCAGTTTCGATCCGGTCCCGAGCGAATAGCCAAGTCGCACCTTGATCAGTTGAGGTCGGTTGGCCTTCCATTCGTCGAGGATTTCTCCGAGTTCATCGACCGAGGTGGCCAGCCGGATACGATGACCGGCAATCGCGGCAGCCAGCTTCGAGGCCGTTGTGGCCCACGTCGAATTCCCGTGTTTCCTAGCAAACGCCCTGAGACTCGAAATGGCCGCCCCGATCTCGATGTTGTCACCGGTCACCGCTTCGGTCCACGCCGACCAGACGGCCACCTGGCCGTCCCCGGGTGCGGTCTTCACGAGGCGTTTGAGCACCGGCCGGGCCTCGGCAAACCGGTGGCCGGCCAGCAGGCTGCCGGCCACCACGCGGAGGATCTCGGGGTGTGACTGGCCTGTCTTGGACAACCGGCCGTAGAAATGCCATACGAAGTCGCTGGCAGCCGGCAACGCCCCGGCGAGTTTCTGCAACGCCACGATTCTCTGGATGTGATCGATCTTCGGATCAAACAGCAGTTCCGCAGCCTCGGTCACCGGAGCCTTGTCCCGGGACAGTTGCGACAGGCACTGGAGACGGCCCTGCTTGTCGCCGGCGACCTCGGCCGCCACCGCGGTCCGCAACAGGAAGCCGTCGTTGGTCATCACCTTCCGTCCCCAGAAACCCAGCGCCCGGCGAACGGCCGCCATGTACCTGCGGGCCACCGACGGTTCCAGGCCCGCGAGCCGATGCTGGATCACCTCGTCGAGGAACCCGCGGCACGCGTCGGCGTCGTTGAATCCGGTCAACGCAAACCGGCCGGCCAGCGAATCGCCGTGACCCAGCAGCAGGATCGCCTTCATGTCCTTCTCGGCCGCGGTCTTGCGATGAACCGCAGCCACCATCATCGCTTCCAGGGCCACCCGGGCCGCATCGGGAGCATCGGCATGCTCTTCGAGAAATCCCGCGGCGGCGACCAGGTACTCGTCGACCCGGCCCGCGGCCAGCATCGCCGTGGCATCCGGTGGAGTCTCGGCGGCCACGGCGGAAGCCATCCAGCAGCCGCCGCCAGCCACGATCACCAGGCACAGGCTCACTCGGTGAATCGTCTTGATCGATTCGGTCATCGCTTTCCGCTCCTGATGATCGTGCTACAGAGAACCTCGGTTCCCCCACACCGCAGCCGAGTGTCAGGTTTGTAGGACGCGAGTTGACTTGCGATCAAGATCAAGTCCGACCGCGGTGGCAAAGCCGGTGTCCAGGGATCACCTCGACCCCGCTCGTCGCAGCGTCTATGCTCGAATTCGTCCCCCAGCGACCCAGGTGATCGATGCTCCACGCGGTGGTCATGTCCGGAGGCAGCGGCACGCGGTTCTGGCCACAGAGCCGACGCGACCGGCCGAAACAACTCCAGCCACTGGCCGGAGACACCAGCCTGCTTCGGCAGGCCGTCGACAGGCTCGAAGGGCTGGTCCCCGCTGAGAGGACCTGGGTCGTCACCAACACGCTCCAGGCCGAGGTGACTCGCGGGCAATTGCCCGAGGTGCCCCCCCGGCAGGTGCTGGCAGAACCCCGCGGCCGCAACACCGCCCCCTGCCTGGGCCTGGCCGCCCGGCACCTGCTGGCGGTCGATCCCGACGCGATGATGCTGGTCATGCCGGCCGACCACGTGATCGATCCACCCGCGACATTCCGTGACGCCGCACGCCAGGCCGGCGAACTGGTCTCCGAAGACCCGCGGCGACTGGTGCTCTTCGGGGTTCCCCCCACCCGGCCCGCTACCGGTTACGGCTACATTCGCCGCGGCGACGCCCTGGGTGGAGACCTCCCGGGTCACCACGTCGCGGCGTTCCACGAGAAACCCGACCGGGCAACCGCCGAGACCTACATCGCCTCGGGCGAGACCTACTGGAACTGCGGCATCTTCACCTGGCGGGCCGATCGGTTTCTCGAGGCCCTGGCCCAGTACCAACCCGAGCTGTCCGTCGGACTCGAGCAGGTCGGTTCAGCAATCGGAACCGACGATTATCTCCAGGTCCTGGGATCCACCTACGAGGCGATCCCGTCGATTTCGATCGACCACGCGGTGCTCGAACACTGCGACGACACCTGCCTGATCGAGGCCCCCTTCGACTGGCACGACGTCGGCAGTTGGCACGCCCTCTCGGAAGTCTCCGGAACCGACCCCGACGGCAACACGCTGTGGGGCGGCGTCACCGTGGTCGACTCCAGCAACTGCATCGTCCGCAGCGACGGGGACCACCTGGTGGCAGCCGTCGGAGTCGAAGGCCTGGTGATCGTCCACACCGCCGACGCCACGCTGGTGGCCCGGCGTGATGACGAGGAGGGGTTGAGACGTCTGGTCGAGCGGCTTGAGGAGGAAGGTCGTGACGACTGCCTCTGAACCGATCCGCGACGAGATTCCCGAAACGGGGTCTCTGCTGGGGCTCGACTACGGACGCGTGCGGGTCGGCGTGGCCGTGTCGACTCCCGAACGGACCCTGGCGGTGCCACTGGAGACGTGGGAGCCGACCGGCGACCTCGACCAGGACACCCACCATCTCCAACAGCTGATCGCCGATCAACTGGTGGTCGCTTTGGTCATCGGCTTGCCGCTGCACGCCGACGGGACCATCAGCGAGTTGTCTCGAGAGGCCGAGACCTTCGGCGCGTGGATCCGCAAGTCGATCGGCAAACCGGTGACCTTCTGGGACGAACGCTACACCTCACGCCAGGCCGAGGAGTTGCTGCTGAGCGTCGACATGAGCCGCAAGAAACGGAAGGCTCGACGCGACATGATCGCGGCCCAGATAATCCTGCAGGGGTACCTGGACCATGGCTGAGCCCAGTTCGCCCGAAACCGCTCCACCGCGACGTGGTTCCCTGAAACGGCGGCTGCTATTCCTTGTCGTTCTGCTGCTGGGACTGGAAGCGGCCGGTTGGCTGGACGACTACATCTTCAACCACCGCCAGCGGCTGCTGTCGGCGCTGGTGATGATGCGACTGGACACCCAGCCCATCCCGGCTCTTGCCGACAGCTCCAACAACCACGAACTGGTCCTCCGCGATCCCGCCGACGGACCCGGAGCAGCCGAACCGTATCGGATCGGCGGGGTCAAGATTTCCGGAGCGGGGCCCTGGATCGGCACGCGCAACGTCGTTCCCGCCGACGTGGTTCGTGACGACGAGCATCGCGTGTTCATCATCGGGGGTTCGGCAGCGTTCGGGTTCCCCTACCGCTACGCCGACACCTTCTCGGGAATGCTCGACCGGACGTTCGCCGGTGACCGCCTGAAGATCCTCAACACCGCACAGGTCGGATGGACCAGCGGCGAACTGGCACCCCTGGTCGACCAGGCTGTGCGGTTCTACCGGCCGACGGCGATCGTGCTGATGATCGGCAACAACGAGTGGTTCCACTGGCAACCGGTGTCGCAGCACGGGACCCACCAGGCACCCTCGGACCAAACACCGCCACGGGAAGAACTCAGCCAGACCAGCATCAACGTTCTCAAGGCACTGGCCCACAGCCGGGCCCTGGCCGCCGTTGAATACGGGCTGGTGCGGTGGATGGTTTCCAACCGCCAGGCCCAACAGGACGAGGCCCGTCGGTCAAGAACACGGGACCGTTTCGAATCGCACCACGAGTTGACCGGGTCGGGCTACGCCGTGGCGATGCCGCTCTCACCCCGAGAGTACGATCCGGCAGAGTGGTTGGTCGCACGCAGAAAATACCTCGACACGTTCCGGGCCAATCTCCAGCAGATGATCACCGTGGCCCGAGACGCCGGGGTGCCCATCGTGCTGTTGACCGTCCCCTTCAACCCCCGTCTCTCGCCCGCCTGGAAGCACCGCCAACCACACTCATTCGATCCCGAACACCGCCAGGTGGTCACCGAGGCGATCCAGGTCGCGTCGCGTTCCGTCTCGGATCGAAAATTCGCAGCCGGCCTCCAAGCCGCCACCGCCGCCCTGGCACTCGACCCGCATCCCGCCGTGCTGCACTACCTCAAGGCGCAATGCCTGGAGGGCCTCGAGCAACACGAGCAGGCGGAACCGGCCTACGCGGAGAGTCGCGAGCGAATGGTGGGCAACCTGGGCTCGCGGCTCAGCACCAACCGGATCATCCGCGAATTGGCCCAGCAGAACACGGTGCCGGTGGTCGACGTGCAGGTTTTGTTCCAGCAATACGGCGCCCGGCGACAGCGGTACTACAATGTCGACCTGATTCACGATGACTGCCATCCGACGCCGCTGGGACACCAGTTGATCGCCGAGGCACTGGTGCCGCTACTGCGGCAGGCCGTCGCGGACAACAGCACCCCATGACCGATCCGGTCCCATCCACCGAGTCGCCGCCGCGCCGATCGAAACGGCGGGTGTTGTTCGTGCTGATCTGCCTGGTCGGAATCCCGTCGGCCTTCTCCGGACTCGACCACCTGGCCGGCTGGATCCTGGCCACTCCGCCACGACACCTGCTGTTCCCCTCGGGGAGCCAGGTGCGACACGAGAGCGGAGAATTCGATGTGCAGGTCAAGATCTCCAGCCAGGGCCTTCGCGACCGCGAGTTCCCGCCGATGCCGCCGGACGAACGGACCCGGGTGGTGGCCATCGGCGATTCATTCACCTTCGGCTGGGGCGTGCGGGCCGAGCAGTCGTGGCCGAAGGTGGTCGAGAGCCTGGCGGGAACATCGATGGAGGTGATCAACTTCGGGTTTCCCGGAGCCTCGCCCAACGACTACTCGGACATGATCACCGAGGCGCTGGATCACTTCGGCCCCGAAGTCGTTCTGGTCGGCACGCTGCAGGGTGACGACCTGATCCAGTTGGTCGAACAGGAGCCGTTGGAGGTCGGGTGGTCGGCACGGACCCGCGAGACGCTCTTTCCCACGCTGACCGGGTGGCTGAGCCCGACTCCGGCAACGATGGAGTCCTACCGCAGCGTCTTCCGAAAGTCGCAGGCCTACCTGAGATCGACGCTGACACCCCAACAGCAGCAGCGGTACCAGCGGTTGTCACCTGGAGTCCGCACCGTCTTCGAGGCGGGACTGCTCAACCCGTCACTGGTCCACACGGCCATGACCAACCCGAAGCGGTTCGCGCAGCCGGTTGAGGAGGCAGCCGAGTGGCAGGCCGCAGCGGAGTCCCGATTCCGAAAATCGCTGCGTGCATGGGCGGCACGCTGTCGCGATGTCGGTGCCGAGTTGATCGTGGTGATCATTCCTGACGGGCCGTACGTCTCGGAGGCCGCCGCCAGGGGAATGCGGGCGGTCGGTTACGACGTCCCGGCGTCATTGCTGACGACGACGGTCTGCCAGGACGTAGTGACCGACATCTGCAGGGAACTCGATGTCCGGGTCATCAACCCGGTGGCCGAGTTCCGCAAGGCGGCCGACGGGGGGGACTACTTCGAACTCGACGGCCATTTTACACCGCAGGGCCAGAAACGGCTGGCGGCAGCCGTGGCTCGGAAGATCCGGCCAACGATCGACTGACCCGGCTGGCTTGCCGGTGTTCGACGCGCGGGTTAGAACCGATCTCTACCAGGCCATCTGCATTCCTGACCACGAGACCAGCATGAGCGATCTGACCAACCGCACCGCGGTGATCACCGGGGGCGGCTCGGGCATCGGCGCCGCGGTGGCCCGCGCCCTGGCCGATGCCGGTTGCCGCGTCGCCATCACCGGCCGTCGCCAGGAGCGACTTGATGACGTCACCGGAAACTACGCCGGTTCGGTGCCGATCATCGCACGGCCCAGCGATGTCGCCGACCGCCAGGGAGTCGGCGAATTCTTCGATTGGGCCGGGGGGGAACTGGGGCAGATCGACATCCTGGTCAACAGCGCCGGCATCAACACGCCCGTCCGCGCCGTCGCCACGCTCGACCCGACCGACTGGGACAAGCTGATCGCCGTCAACCTGACCGGAGCCTACAATTGCATCCACCAGGTGCTGCCCGAGATGCGTGAACGGCAGGACGGGGTGATCATCAACATCTCGTCGGTCGCCGGGCTGCGGGCCGGCACCGTCGGTGGCGTCGCCTACAACGCCTCGAAGTTCGGCATGTCGGCGCTGGGGATCACCGTGGCCGAAGAACACCGCGAGATGGGGATCCGCGTCACCAACGTCTACCCCGGCGAGGTCGAGACGCCGATCCTCGACGATCGCCCGGTGCCGGTCAGCGCCGAGCACCGTGCGAGAATTCTGCAGCCGGAGGACTGTGCCGATGCGGTGATGATGGTCGTCCGGCTGCCCGCACGGGCCAACGTCCCCGAACTGGTCATCATTCCGACCACCCAGTCCTACAAGTAGTCCCCCACACACGCGGGCCCCACCGATCCATGCACGATCTCATTCTCCACGGCGGCACGGTCATCGACGGCACCGGCGGCAACCGGTACGCCGCCGACGTGGGACTCTCCGGAGACCGCATCACTTCGATCGGCGACTTGTCCACAGCCGAGGCGGCTCGACGCGTCGACGTCAGCGGGCGGATCGTCGCGCCCGGCTTCATCGATGTCCACAACCACTCCGATGGCTGGCTGCTGAAACGGCCGCACTTTCTGCCCAAGACCTCACAGGGCTTCACCACAGAGATCCTGATGCTCGACGGGATCTCCTACGCGCCGGTGAGGCCCGACACCGCGCGGCAGTGGCTGTTCTACCTGCGGGGCCTCAACTCATTGCGGCTCGAGGAGTACCGCGGATGGGAATCGATCGGCGAGTTCCTGGCCGAATTCGATCGGGCGGCGGCACAGAATGTCGTCGGCCAGGTGCCCTATGCCAACGTCCGCTCGCTGGTCTGCGGCTTCGGCAAGCAGTGGGTCGATGACCTGCAGATGAAGATGATCCAGACCGAGGTCCATCGTGGGATGCAGGACGGAGCCGTCGGCATCTCGACCGGACTCGACTACATCGTGCAGTGCTACACGACCACCGACGAACTGGTCGAAGCCTGCAAGGTGATCGCCGAGTACGACGGCGTCTACACGACGCACGTGCGTTACAAGAAGGGAATCCTCGACGGGATCCGTGAGGCGGTCGAGATCGGGAAACGGTCCGGCTGCCGCGTCCACATCTCGCACGTCAAGGGCCGCGACGAACAGACCGTCGAAGCGCTGTTGACGCTCTTTGACGAGGCCAGCAGCGAGGTCGAGTTCTCCTACGAGTGCTACCCCTACCAGCCCGGCTCGACGATGCTCAACTACCTGCTGCCCTACGAGGCGTGGGACGACGGACCGCTGGGAGCCATGTCGCGGTTGCACGACCCGACCGTCCGAGACCGCTTCCGGCAGGCACTGGAGAGCTACCCGCTGAACCTCGACCGGATGACCCTGGCCTGGGTGCCCGGCAAGGAGAACACCGCCTTCCAGGGCCAGACACTCGACAAGTACGTCGAGCAGGTGGGACTGCCCGTCGAGGAAGCGCTCTTCAGCCTGCTGATTGAAGAGCGGCTGGCTCCGCTGATCGTCTTCAACGAGGGCGAGGACAGGGAGATCGAGCCGCTGCTGCAACACGACCGGTGCGTGATCGGTTCCGACGGAATCTACCAGGACGGTGGCACCGTGCATCCGCGAGTCTACGGCACCGCACCGCGGATCATCGGTCCGTGTGTCCGTGACCGGAAACTGTTCACGCTCGAAGAGGCCGTCGCCAAACTCACCGCCAAGTCAGCCGACATCTACGGCCTCAAGGACCGTGGACGGGTCGTCGAAGGCGGACTCGCCGACCTGGTCGTCTTCGACGCCGACACCGTGACCGATCGGGCCACCTACGAGGACCCGCACCAGACGGCCGATGGCATTGACCTGGTCGTCGTCAATGGCGAGGTGATCCTCGAAAACGGCCAGCCGGTCGATTTCGACGGGCCGATGCCCGGCCGGACGCTCCGCTACGAGCGATAGGCCACGGGCGGTTTCTGCGCGTATCAAAGTGATACATCTGTCGCGGAATGCGCCACAGTCGGTCTCAACCGGTCGTGATGCAAGTATTGTTATAACAGTACGTTACATCATTCGTCCGTTTCGGCATGCCGCTTGCACATTCTCTAGCAACTGCCCGGAGTCTCCGGGCCTCTCTCCCTTCAACTCTCCCTTTCATCTACCTGCCGGAGGAGCACATCATGGCCCGCCAGGAATACACCCCGACGCCGACAGAGATACGACGCGAGTGCGAGCGGATTCGTTCGAATTGGTCCGAGGACACGCTGTGGAAGCGGGCGGGACTGGAGCACTGTCGGCACTGGATGCCGCCGACGGTCCACATGCCGCGGACTCACGAACTGATCGAGACGATCACCGATCCGTAGCCGTCCGTCCGGAAGGATCCAGATGCACCTCCTTCTCTCTAACCACTCGTTGCACGTCATCAAGTGGATGGCCGAACAGCTTGGCCTTTCCGTCGTGCATCAGGTGATACCAGAGCCGGGCACGGACCGTCAGCGGTTTGCCCCCGGGATCGGATTCGAATTGGACTCGATAGGAGTAACGCCGGGTTTCCCCCGGTCGGAGCCGGGTATCGGGTGCGGGCGGAGCCTGAGGATCGCGGCCGTGTTCGCGGTCGCCCATGTGCCGCCGCAACGTCTCGATCATCGGCCACCCGGATAACACGTCCCGATCGACCTCATCGTTCGCGTCGTCGCGAGGGACCGGTACGGGAGTCCCGACCGGGTGGCCGTCGGCCGTCAGCACCTCGGTCCTGACCGTCAGGAACCTCAGTTCCTCGCCCCCGGGCACGCGGTGCCCGACCCGCCCGGTCCGCAGCGTCACCGTGACCTCGGCCACGCGACCCGGCTCGATCCAGTCGGCAGCCAGGTCCATGCCGACGGCCTGTTTGACCATCTTGTCGTCGTAGCCCCCCGGCATCCTGTGCCCACCGCGGGGCATGTGGCAGTCGTGGCATCGCGTCTCGATCCCTCCCTCGGCACGGTACTCGAGGAACTCCTCGAGGCTCGCCTGCTGCAGCGCGCCGTGGAAGCGATCGGGCAGGTCGAGATCCTTGAAGGCGAACTGGTGGCACCCGGCACAGAACTCGGCCCGCCCCAGAGCCGGCTCCTCCCTCATCGCGTGCTTTTCGAGTCCCTTGTCGGTGACCCGCGTGGCGACGACGACCCCGTCACGCACGTGGCAGGTCAGGCAGTCGACTCCGCCGGCCAGCCATTCGGGTTGATGCAGGTACGCCTGGTCCAGTCCGGGAGGTTCGGAAGTGGGCAGCCCGCGAACAGGGATCCGTGGAGCGTGACAGTTCAGGCAGTACTGCTGCCGCCCGCTGCCTTGCTCGAGACACTCGACCGCGAAGTTGTGAGTCGACGCGGCAACGTTGTGGCGGCTCCCCTGCCATTGCTCGTACTCCTGCTTGTGACACGAGCCACACCAGGCATTGGTCCAGCCGCTCGGGGCATCGGTGACAACCGGGTCGAGTCCCTGGTTGAACAGGATCGTGGTCCGGGTCCCGGTCGATTCCAGCACGCCGCGCACCCGCCACCCGGCGAGGCCGACTGCGGCCACCAACACGACAACGATGACGGGGATGATTCGCGAATTCATGGGCAGCACCGGTTCATCATCCGGACCGTCCGCTTCGACTGTCAAGGAGCCTCGGCGTATGATGTCGGACCCGAACCCACCCACCGCCTCTGGATCTCCCATGCCCGACAACCTGTTTGATGTGTCCGAGAAGGTCGTGATCGTCACCGGAGCCAGCCGCGGCATCGGGCGGGCCGTCGCCGAGGGGTTCCTCGCCAACGGCGCCCGGGTCGTGCTCGCGGCTCGCTCCGAAAGTCTCCTCGAACAGGTCGCCGGATACGACGCCGACCGGGCCATCGCGGTGCGGGCCGACATGGCCGACGCCGAGTCGGGACAGCGGATCACCGAGGCCACGCTCGCAGCATTCGGCCGGATCGATGTACTGGTCAACAACGCCGCGATCACCCTGCCGGGCGCCCCGCCCTACGACGACGCCACCTGGCAGACCACCCTCGACGTGAATCTCAGCGGCGCCTTCCGCATGGCCCGCGCGGCCGCCGATGCGATGGTCGAGACCGGTGGCGGCTCGATCGTCCACATCGCCAGCATCGCCGGCATCGTGGCCATGCCGGGCAACCCCTCCTACTCGGCAGCCAAGGCCGGACTCCGACACCTCTCCAAGGCCATGGCCAACGACTACGCCGAGCGAAACATCCGCATCAACACGGTCTGCCCCGGCTACGTCCTCACCGACATGACCCGGGCCAGCTACGATGATCCCGAACGGCAGGCCGAGAGATCTTCGCACACGATGATGGGCCGCTGGGGCCGGCCCGAGGAACTACTGGGACCGTGCCTGTTCCTGGCCAGCGACGCCTCGAGCTACGTCACCGGAATCGACCTGATCGTCGACGGGGGCTGGACCGGCAAGGGAATGTGACCGGTCAGGCCAGCATCTTCTCGATCACGTTGCCGCTGACATCGGTCAGCCGGAAATCGCGGCCCTGGTGTCGGAAGGTCAGCAGCTCGTGGTCGAATCCCAGGCAGTGCAGCATCGTCGCCTGCAGGTCGTGAGCGTGGATCGGATCCTCGGTCGGGTGGTAACCCAGTTCGTCGGTCCGCCCGATCACCGTTCCACCCCGGACACCTCCACCGTAGAACAGCATCGAGAAGGCAAAGCGGTGATGGTCCCGGCCGTCACTGCCCGGCCCCGATGTCCGGCGGATCTCGTGCATCGGCGTCCGCCCGAACTCACCGCCCCAGATGACCAGCGTGTCTTCGAGCAGCCCCCGCTGGGCCAGGTCGGTGATCAACCCCGCCGCGGGCAGGTCGGTCATGTCGCAGTTGGTCTTGAGGTTGGCGTTGAGGTTCGAGTGATCGTCCCAGGTCGAGTGATACAACTGGACAAAGCGAACACCCCGCTCGACCATTCTCCTGGCCAGCAGGCAATTGGTACCGAACCAGCGGGTCTTCTCGGCATCGAGCCCGTAGAGCCTGTGGGTGGCCTGGGATTCTCCCGAGAAGTCCAGCAGTTCGGGGCCGGCCGACTGCATGCGGTAGGCCAGTTGATAGTTGGCCATCCGTGCGGCAATCTCGGCGTCTCCGGTTCGCACCTGCCGCAAGCGGTTCAGGTCGGCGACGGCCCGCAACCGACCGGCCTGCGCTCCCCGGGTCATGCCCTCGGGACTGGTCAGGTGCAGGATCGGATCACCACTGCTGCGGAAGGTCGTCCCGCGGTAGATCGACGGCAGGAAACCGTTGGACCACAACGACGCCCCGCCGTCGACGCCGTGTCCCGAGTTGGACAGCAACACGACGAAGCCGGGCATGTTGTCGGCAGCGTTGCCCAGCCCCCAGTTGACCCACGATCCGAACGACGGATGCCCCCACAGGTTGGTGCCACAGTTCATGATCAACTGCGCCGGGTGATGGTTGGCCACGTCGGTGTAGACGCTGCGGACCATGCAGGCGTGATCGGCGACGCCGCCAAGATGGGTGACGTAGTCGGAGTACTCGGTGCCCGATTCCCCGTAGCGGCGGAATGTCCGGGGCGAGGCGAAGACGATCGCACTGCCCTTGATCAGGGGATCCTCGAGCCCGTTCAGGAACGAGTCGGGGACCGGTTGC
The DNA here is from genome assembly GCA_963582065.1 of Planctomycetota bacterium. Lineage (GTDB taxonomy): Bacteria > Planctomycetota > Planctomycetia > Planctomycetales > Planctomycetaceae > UBA8437. Next base: position 56,289 of record CAUZRQ010000022.1, read on the forward strand.
CCGTGCAGGTGACGCATCTCGGGCTTGGGATCAAAGAGGTCCAGCTGGCTGGGAGCCCCGGCCATGAAGATGAAGATGACGTTGCGAGCCCGGGGGGCGAAATGGGGCTGCCGGGGCGCCAGCGGGTGAGGACGGCCCGAGGCGGCCGGAGATGTCGGGGCCCCGAGGCCGTCACGGGACAACAGTTGTCCCAGCGCAACGGTGCCCAGCCCGCAGGCGGTCTGCTGCAGGAACAGACGACGGTCCAGCGAACGGGACAGGGATTCCGGAGAAACGGTTTCAGTCACGGGTGATGAACTCGTGGAGATTCATGACAACGCTGGCGGTGACGACCCACGCCGCCGCCTCGTCGGGTGCCGTGTGCCGGGCGGCGACTCCGGCCACACGGCCGGCCGATTCGGCCGCCTCACCGGTCGAGAAGACCCGTCGCTGGTCCACCAGGAAGGCGTTGAGCCGTTCCAGTTCGGCCACGTCAGCTTTGCGTCCCAGGCACCGCCACACCAACCGATGCAGGCGAGCGGTGTCGTCGATCCATTTCGGCCCGAGTGTCCGGGCGGCCAGGGACTGGGCACATTCAAAGAACACCGGGTCGTTGAGCAGGGTCAGGGCCTGCAACGGGGTGTTGGAGCGTTCACGATGAGTGCAGATCTTGCCCGGACTGGGGGCGTCGAAGATCTTGCCCTGGGCGAAGGGAGTCGTCCGCTGTATGAACGTGTAGACCGCACGCCGGTAACGATCGGACCCGGTACCGGTCTTCCAGCTGTTCCCGTACGCCTCGCTGGTCACGCTGGCCGGCTGGGGTGGCCGGACACTGGCACCGCCCACTCGACGGCTCAACAGGCCCGCAACCTGCAGGGCCGTGTCGCGGATCACCTCGGCCGAAACCCTCAGCGGTCGCTGCCGCGCCAGGAGCCGGTTGGACGGATCCCTCTTCTCGATCTCAGGGCGGCGACGAGACGACTGGCAGTAGGTCGTGCTGGTGACGATCAGGCGATGCATCCGCTTGATCGACCAGCCGCGGTCACGGAACTCGGCCGACAGCCAATCGAGCAGTCGAGGATGAGACGGCCGCTCGCCTCGGACGCCGAAGTCGTCCGAGGAGCGGACCAGGCCGGTGCCGAAGAAATGCTGCCACATGCGGTTGACGACAACCCGCGAGGTCAGGGGGTGACGGTCGGAGACGAGCCAGGTGGCCAGGGCGAGCCGGTTGCGGAGGTTGCCGTCGGCCACCTTCGGCAATACGGCCGGGGGAACCGCATCGACCGGCTCGCCACGCACTCGGAAATCTCCCCGCTGGTGGACGAATGCCTGACGGGGAATCGACGCTTCCTGCATCACCGGTGCCCGCGTCGGCCAGGGCACTTTCGACCGCAGGGCCGAGAGCTTGCTGTGGATCTCTCCCAGCTTCAGCGACTTGAACTTCGCCGGGTCGATCAGTTCGCCGTGCGAGAGGAAGTACAGCAGCAGCCGGTCGGATTCGTCACGGGTCCGCAGGTGCCGGTCTCGCTTGACGATCTCCCAGCCCTCCAGTTGCCCCTCGCCAAGTTGCCCGCCCCAGACCAACCCCAGCACCTCCCATCGCCGGTCCCAGCGGAAGTCGCGGCCGGGTCGGGCCGCGGCCTCGAGCAACCGAGCCTCCCAGCGGGCCTGCAGCAGGACCAATTCGTCGGCGATCGGTTTCAGCAACTCGTCCCGCTTGCGATTGTATTCGGCCAGGGCCTTCTCGAACGGACCGGCCTGGCCGGCCAGGGGGGCATAGATGTTGACCTCGTCGGCGGTGTTCAGAAACGCGTACAGCCCGTAGAACTCCCGCTGCGAAACCCGGTCGTACTTGTGGTCATGGCACCGGGCACATCCGACCGTCAGTCCCAGCCAGGTCGCTGCAACCATCTCGGTCCGGTCAACGATCTGCTTGACGCGGAACTCCTCGGGGTCAGCCCCGCCCTCTCGGTTGCTGAGTGTCTGGCGGAGGAACCCGGTTCCGAGCCGATCCTCGAGTGTCGCTCCGGGCAACAGGTCGCCGGCCAGCTGCCGCAGGGTCAGCACGTCGAAGGGCGTATCGGCGTTGAGCTGTTCGACCAGCCACTGGCGGTACCGCCAGGCGACCGGCCTCAACTGGTCGGTCAGGTAACCGTCGCTGTCGGCGTAGTGCGTGAGATCCATCCACTCGCGGGTGAAGTGCTCGCCGTAATGCGGACTCGCCAACAACCGGTCAACGACGCGGTCCCAGGCTCCCGGTCGGCGATCGGTCAGAAAGCGGGACACCTCCGACGTCTCGGGCAACAGCCCGGTCAAATCGAGCGTCACGCGGCGGATCAACGTGGAGCGGTCAGCCACCGGGGCCGGATCGATCCGCAATGTCGCGAGCCGATGCTGCACGAAGCGGTCGATCGGATTGGCCACCCTCAGGGGGTGAGGCACCTCGGGCGGTGCAACGACCTCAACCGGGCGGTAGGCCCAGTGCGGAGCCCCGGCATCGTCGGGTTCGGCCGAGACGACGGCTCCGGCGAGCAGCAGCACGACGAGGATCGGGCGGATGACCATGTCACCGATTCTACCCATAGCCCGCATCGACTTGTACGATCCAGCCATCCGGACCAGGTCATGAGACGCCACGTGCGACCCGGCGCCGCCCCGAATCTCACCGATTCGGCTACTTGGAATCTGCCGATCCGGACGAGGGCTTCGAATCGGATTTGGTGTCGGACTTCGCCTCGGACTTTGAACTGCTGCTCTCGGACGACTTTTCGGAGGCGGACTTCTCGGCCTGCTTGTCCGCCTTGGCGGCGTCCTTGTAGGACTGGCTGCGGTAGTCGGTCTGGTAGAAGCCCGAGCCCTTGAAGATGATGCCCGCGCCGGGTCCGATCAGCCGACGGGCCTTCAACCTCCCGCAGCCGGGGCACTTCCGTTTCGGATTCTCGCTCATCGGCTGGAACAGTTCCCAGCGGTGGCCACACTCGCCGCACTCGTAGTCATAGGTCGGCATCAGTTCTCCTCGCTCGTCTGGCCAGCCTCGTCGTCAGGCTCGACCACCTGCTCGCCATCAGCGGTCGTCTCCGCCGCCGCCATCGCCACGATCACCTTGGCCGGTCGCACCAGCCGTTCCCCAAGTCGAAAACCCGCTTCGACCTCCTCGATCACCGTCATCGGTTCGTGTTCGTCGCTGACCATCTGCTGGATCGCCTCGTGCACGGCCGGATCGAACACCTCTCCGACGACGGGAATCGGCACGACACCGTGCTGGGCCAGGACCGCGACGACCTGTTCGACGACCATGCGGACGCCGGCGACCAGGTCGGCCGCGGCCTCGTTTGATTCGGCCGCCTGGATGGCCCTCTGCAGGTTGTCGAGCCCGGGAAGCAGATCGCGGGCCAGGGGCAGAGCCTGGTAAGTCCGCGCCTCGCCCATCTCACGCTGAGACCGGCGGCGGAAGTTGTCCAGATCGGCCAACGCCCTCTGCCACTTCTGGAAGTTCTCGTCGCGCTCGACGCGGGTCGCCTCGAGCTGTTCGTCCAGAGACAGCTCGGCCAGCGCCTCACCGATCGCTTCGGCCTGCGGGTCGACGTCGGACGGCGAATCCTCAGCCGAATCCTCAGCCGAATCCTCAGCCGAATCCTCAGCCGAATCCTCAGCCGAATCCTCAGCCGAATCCTCAGCCGACTCTTCAGCCGAATCCTCAGCCGACTCCTCGTTCGGAACGTCCTCGGACGGCTGATCGGCCTCAAATTCGTCGCGTGTCTGGTCGGTCATGGCTTTGTCTGTTGGAGTCTATGAGGTTGGTGGCAGAAACGGAAATCTGACGGCGGTTCCGGTCCGGCTCAATTGTCGTCCTCGGAGGAGAACCAGTCCATCAACGTGTCGAGGAAGGACTTGCGGTGAGGCGAGACGTTGGCCTGTTCGATTTCAGCCAGTTGCCGTAGCAGTTCCTCCTGCTCATCGCCGAGTTCCTGGGGCACCTCGACCTGCACTTCGACCATCAGGTCTCCGGCCCGTCCACCGCGAGGGTTGGGCATTCCGCCGCCGCGGATCTGGAAGACATGTCCCGGCTGCGTGCCCGAAGGGACCTCGAGGGAATGGCGACCCTCGAGCACGGGGATGTCGATCTCGGCTCCCAGCGCCGCCTGGGTGAAGGTGATCGGAACCTGGCAGATCAGGTGAGGTCCTTCGCGTCGGAACAGCCGGTGATCTCGGACCTCGATATCGACGTAAAGGTCTCCGCGGGGGCCGCCCAGTCCGCCCGACTCACCCTCGCCCCGCAGGCAGAGTCTCATTCCCGAATCGATCCCGGCCGGGACCTTGACTTCGAGCGTAACCGAACGGGGCACCCGCCCCTCGCCCCCGCACCCGTCGCACTTGTCGCGGATGATCTGCCCCTCGCCGCGACAGGCCGGGCAGGTGGTCTGAACACTGAAGATGCCCTGCGACTGCACGACGCGTCCGTGTCCTCCGCAGTAGTCGCACGATTCGACCGAACTGCCCGGCCGCGCACCGCTGCCGCTGCAGGTGTCACACGATTCGTGTCGGGACATCTCGATGGTCCTCGTGCACCCGGAGGCCGCGTCGGGCAGATCGATCGCCAGCCCGGTCTGCAGGTGGTTGCCTCGGCGAGGCCGCCGACCGCCGGACTGGCGACCGCCGAGCCCAAAGCCTTCGAAGATGTCGCCGAACATGCTGAAGATGTCGCCGACGTCGCTGAACCCCGGCTGGTGACCGCGACCGCCTCCCTGCAGCCCGGCGTGACCGAAGCGGTCGTAACGGGTCCGCTTGTCCGGGTTGCTGAGCACCTCGAACGACTCGGCCGCCTCCTTGAACCTATCGACCGCCGACTCGTCGTCGGGGTTGCGGTCGGGATGGTTCTTCAGCGCGATCTTCTTGTACGACTTCTTGATCTCCGCCGCGTTGGCGTCCTGCGCCACGCCGAGGACCTCGTAGTAGTCGCGTTTCTCGGGCATGAAGAGGTCAAATGGGAAGAGAATCGAGAGGAAACAGGGGGAACGTCTTGATGAGTGGGGTCAAAGAAACGAGCCACCCCCTGGTTTCAAGGAGGTGGCCCGTGGGGTGATCACGTTGGGTGAAGCGGTTCGCTCAGCGAATCGCTCCTTCCACCTTCGGTTTCTCGCCACCCTCGAGGTCGTCGGTGCGGGTGACCAGGACCTCGGTGGTCAGCATCAGCCCGGCGATCGAAGCGGCATTGGACAGGGCACTGGTGACCACCTTGGCCGGGTCGATCACGCCGCGTTCGTACATGTCGACGAATCCGCCGGTCTCGACGTCATAGCCGACGTTGACCCTCTGTCCCCGAACCTCGTCAGCCACCACCGAGCCGTCTTTGCCGCAGTTCTCTACAATCTGCCGAATCGGAGCCTCCAGCGCCCGGGCGACGATCGCGACACCGATCTTCTCGTCCCCCTTGGCCTTGACCGCCTTGACCGTGTCGATGGTCCGCAACAAGGCGACACCACCTCCGGGCAGGATGCCTTCCTCGACGCTGGCACGGGTCGCGTGCAGGGCATCCTCCATCCGGGCCTTGGTCTGCTTCATCTCGGTTTCGGTAGCGGCCCCGACCGAGATGATGGCGACTCCACCGGTCATCTTGGCCAACCGCTCCTGGAACTTCTCACGATCGTACTCGCTCTCGGTATTCTCGATCTGGGTCTTGATCTGCCCGACCCGCGAGACGATCTCGTCGGCGTCTCCGGCTCCCTCGATCAGGGTGCACGAGTCCTTGGTGACCTCGACCTTCTTGCAGTGCCCCAGGGCGCTGATCTCGGTGTTTTCGAGTTTCACGCCGAGGTCTTCGGAGAGCAGGGTGCCGCCGGTCAATACGGCGATGTCACCGAGCATGTTCTTGCGGCGGTCACCGAAACCGGGAGCCTTGACCGCACAGACCGGCAGGACGCCTCGAAGCTTGTTGACGACCAGCGCCGTCAACGCCTCGCCATCGACGTCCTCGGCGATGATCAGCAGGGGCTTGCCCGCCTGGGCGACCATTTCCAGGACCGGGATCAGGTCGCGGAGTCCCGAGATCTTCTTCTCGTGGATCAGGATGTAACAGTCCTCCAGGATGCACTTCATCTCCTCGGGATGAGTGACGAAGTAGGGCGAGTTGAAGCCCTTGTCGAACTGCATGCCCTCGGTCAGCTCGAGCGTCGTCTCGCTGCCCTTGCCCTCCTCGACGGTGATCACCCCGTCGCGGCCGACATTCTCCATGGCTTCGGCGATCAGCTGGCCGACTTTGGCGTCGTTGTTGGCCGAGATGGCTCCGACCTGCTCGATCTCTGTCTTGGAGGTGACCGGCCTGGCCAGTTCACGGAGCTTGCCCAGTGCGGCCTCGACAGCCTTGTCGATCCCGCGACGGACGATCATCGGATTGGCACCCAGCGAGAGGCTGCGGAGGCCCTCTTCGAAGATGGCCCGGGCGAGCACCGTGGCGGTGGTCGTGCCGTCGCCGGCAACGTCACTGGTCTTGGTCGCGACCTCGTTGACCAGCTTCGCACCCATGTTCTCGTACGGGTCTTCGAGCTCGATCTCCTTGCTGACCGTCACGCCGTCCTTGGTCACGACGGGGTTGCCGAAGTTCTTGTCGATGATCACGTTGCGACCGGTCGGCCCCATCGTCACGGCGACGGCGTCGGCAAGTTGGTCGACGCCCTTCTGCAGCTTGATGCGGGCGGAATGTTCGAACAGCAGTTGCTTGGCCACGGGTACTGGCTCCTGGAATGGCCCGGGCACGGCGGCCCGGGGGGATGTTCCGCTAGGTCTACAGAAGAGGGTCCTGGGGGGTACGGCCCGGGTCGTCAGACGACCTTGGCCAAGATGTCGCTCTCTCGGAGAATCTTCACTTCGCAACCATCGACCTCGATGTCGGCGCCCCCGAACTTGCCAAAGAGCACCTCGTCACCGATGACCACGCCCACGGCGGCACGCTCGCCGCTTTCCAGCAGGCGGCCGGGGCCAACGGCGACCACGGTGCCCCGCTGGGGCTTCTCCTGGGCTGCGTCGGGCAGCACAATCCCGCCGGCGGTGGTTTCCTCGGCGCTGAGAGGTTCGACAACAACTCGATCGTCCAACGGTTTCAGCTTCATCTCTACTTCACTCCCGGTTGTCTCGTGCCCGGTCGGTTTCCGGGCAACTTCGGTGTTTGTTGGTCTATTTCCACGTGGTCGTCCGGCCGGTTCACATCATGCCGGGCATCCCACCCATGCCGCCACCCATGCCGCCGCCCATGCCGCCGCCCATGCC
>CAUZRQ010000023.1:0-62563 GCA_963582065.1 Planctomycetota bacterium
TGTCTCCGATCTTGCTGTTGATCCGCTCTCCGTGCCGTGCCACCGCGATCACCGCAGCGGCGTAGCGGCTGCGGAACCGTCCGCTGCGGATCGTGCGGTTGATCAGCGGGCACCCTTCCGACACCACCGCCTCGACCAGGCGTCGATTTGATCGGGGTCCGTCGAGTTCAAACACCTGGTCGGTGGCCGGTTCCAGGCCGGAGATCTTCTGCAGGTCGACGACCGATTCGACGACGCCGACGAACACCAGCCGATCGTCGGCCTCGAGCACTTCGCTCGACGAGACCGCCGGCATCACCCGTCCAACGCGGTCGATTTCGACCAGGTACATCCCGGGCAAGTGGCGGAGGCCGGCGGCCTCGATCGACTTGCCCACCAGCGAGCTGCCCGGTGTGACCAGCATCTCGACGGTGTATTCCCGTGGGTCCGAGGCGGTCGCAATAGCCGACCGCCGATCGGGCAGCCACCACTTCGAGCAGACCAGGATGTAGACCAGCCCGATCAGGGCGATCGGGACACCCACCCAGGCGATTTCGAACATCCCCAGCCCCGAGCCACCGAGATCGGGATGTTTCGATTCGATGATCAGCCCGTTGATGATCAGCGTGGTGCTGGTGCCGACCAGCGTGCAGAGTCCGCCGAGGATTGCGGCGTAGCTCATCGGGAGCAGCAGTTTCGACACGGCCACCTGGTGCTTGCGTGCCCAGTCACTGACCACCGGCAGTGCCATGGCCACCACCGGGGTGTTGTTCAGGAACGCACTGGCCATCGAAACCGGCAGCATCATCCGCACCTGCACCAGGGGCAGGCTGCCGGGTCGTCCCAGCAACGACCGGCCCACCAGTCCCAGCCCACCCGTCTGCTGCATGCCCTCGGCCACCACGAACAGGACCGCCACCGTCACCAGGCCCTCGTTGGCGAATCCCGAGAGTGCTAGCGATGTGTCGGGGAACACGCCCAGGATGACCAGCAGCACCAGTCCGCCCAGCAGCACCAGGTCGGGCGAGGTCTTCAATACGGCCAGCCCCACGATGACGCCGACGACGACCAGCAGAGTCAATCCCGCCGGGTCAATTCCCATTGCCGGAATCCCGGTCCGTTTCGGTGGCCGCCACGGCGGCCAGGACCTGTTGGTGGAGGGGACCGTTGGTGACGACCACGCCCGAATTGGTTGACAGGGTGCGGCCGAGCGAAAAGTCGAGCGGCTGTCCGTGTATGTCGGTCACCGTTCCGCCGGCCTCGGTGACCACCAGTGACCCCGCCGCGTGGTCCCAGATCTTCTCCTGGTAATCCGCATCGACGGGCAACTTCAGGAATATCTCGGCTCCGCCATCGGCCACTGTCGCGTACTTGGCCTGGCTGTCCAGCCGCACCGGTTCGCCCTGCAGGCCCAGCGTCCTGGCGATCATCTCCGAGCGGTCGTGGGAACTGTGTCCCGGCTCGACCGATTCACAAAGGCGTGCCATGATCGACTCGGCACAGTCACTGACTCTCACGGGTCTCGAATCATCCGGATCGGCGGCCGGGGCAACACGAGTGCCACCATCCCGGACGGCCGAGAAGACCAACCCCTCGCTGTCGGCATTCCCCATACCCGGACAACCCAGGACGGCGATCTCGACCTGGCCGTCGACGATCAACGCCAGCGCGACGACGTACTGGCCGCCCCGGAGAAAACCCTTGGTTCCGTCGATCGGGTCGAGTGTCCAGAAGCGGTCACAGGGTGCCGCTGCACCTCGGTCGATCCAGTCGCAGATCGTTTCGCCGTCGGCTGTGACACCGCGGGCGGCGAGTTCGTTTCGGATCCGGTCGAGGAACTCGGACTGGTCGGGTTGCCGCAACACCCCGGCATTTTCCTCGCCCACCACCGGGTCCGCCGGCAGGTTGATTGCCAACGATCGGCAGACGAGGGCCTGGCTGCCGAAATCGGCGATCGTGACCGGACTGCGGTCACGTTTTTCGAGCACGGCGGTGTCGACGGTCGCCTGCACCGCGAGGCAAAGGCCCATCGCCTCCCGTACGGCCAACTCCGCGACATGTAGTTCATTCTCCATGGCGCGCGGAGTATAGCGGATTGGCGGGGTTGCGGAAGAGGTTGGTTGCGGAGGCAAGTCAGTCTCCGGCCATCGGGTTAGGCTGGCTGCATTTTCGGGCGAGACCTACAATGAGCCTCTCCAGCGCCCAGCGTTTCCGTCCCCAGCCTGCAGGCCGGCCATCTCGATGACGTCGCCGAAGGTCGACTTGAAGAACCGATGGCTGGCCGTGGTGCTTGCCTTTCTGGTTCCCGGCGCCGGTCATCTTTACCAGCGGCGGATCTTCAAGGCACAGATCTACTTCTTCGGCATCCTCGGCATGTTCTTTTCGGGCATGGCGATGAGCGATTGGACGGTGGTCTACTGGAAGTGGGAAGCCGGCGGAAACCGTACCATCGGGTACTTCTCGCAGGTTCTGGTTGGCCTGCCCGCCCTGACGGCCCGATGTCAGGCGTTGAGGTACACGTCGCCACCGATCGACGAATTCCAGATGGAACGTCGCTTGCGGGACGATCGGATCAAGGGAAGTGGTGTCGACCAGGCACTCGACGCCTGGTTCACCGGCCGGTTCCGATACCGTCCGAAAGCCGAGTCGATTGCTCCGGAAGTCGGGGTCGAATTGTCTGCCGAACCGATCCAGGCGGTGACAGGGCAAATCAGTTGGCGTCGAGCGGACGGGATGTATACCGGGACGTTCGAAGGCACCGTCGGTGACGGTCGGGCGGTGTCGTTGACGATCGTCGACGAGCCGACGATCACCCCCCGCGTGTTTGCTCATGGGGAGATCACTTCCACGGAGCTCCGCCGCGACAACGAGAAGTTCGAACGAGAGTTTTCGAGTTCGCTCCGCTACGTTCGTTGCGACGTCAGGGACGGGCAGCGGGCCGGTGAGATCGAAGGGACCGTCCCACGGCAGTTCTGGGACTGGTTCCAGGTTCCGCTGGAAGACAAGGCGCTCGAAGAGATCCACGGTCGGTTGGGACGTCACTACGAACTCGCGCAGGTCATCACCTGGATCGCCGGCTTGCTGAACCTGCTGGCGATCTGGGACGCGTTCGAGGGGCCGGCCTACGGTTACGGTGACGAGGAGGAGTTGGCCGAAGGTGAATCGGCCGACTGACGGCGTTCAAGGGAGACGAGACGGTGGATGCCCACAGCACCTGGTACCTGTTCCCGCTGGCGATCGTGATCAGCCTGGTCTACAGCGCCAGCCGCTATGAGTTGCCCTCGAAGATCCTCTCGCGAGCCGGTCGCATGTTCCTGACGATCATGATCTTCATGGGGATCGTGTTCGTCGTTCTCGACACGCTCTCCTTCTGGCTCTGACCTCGACCCGCTCCGCCAAGAGTCACGCGGCGGCGTTGAAGTCGGTCTGGTCCTGTTGCCCGAAGTAGATCTCCTGGGCTCGCCGGTCTGCCAGTACCTTGCTCGGCGTTCCGCTGACCAGCACCTTGCCCTCGGAGATGACGTAGGCCCGGTCTGTCACCCCGAGCGTCTCCTGCTCGCGATGATCGGTCAGCAGGATCGAGATCCCCTGGTCGCGGAGCCTGACGATGATGTTCTGGATGCTGTTGATCGTGACCGGATCGATTCCGGCGAAGGGTTCGTCGAGCAGGATCAGGCTGGGTCGGCTGGCCAGGCAACGGGCGATCTCCAGCCGGCGGCGTTCTCCGCCCGAGAGGGTCGAGGCGATCTGGGCGTGCCGGTCGGCGATGCCGAACTGGTCGAGCAGTTCACCGATCCTCTGTTTTCGGTCGGACCGTTTGATCCCGAGGTACTCGAGCACGACCTGCAGGTTCTGGGCGACGGTCAGCTTGCCGAACACGCTGTCGTCCTGGGGCAGGTAGCCCAGTCCCATGCGGGCGCGGCGGTACAACGGCCAGTTGGTGACATCGGTGCCGTCCAGCAGGACCTGTCCCTTGGTGGGTGTGATCAGGCCGCAGGTCATGCGGAACGAGGTGGTCTTGCCGGCCCCGTTGGGTCCCAGCAACCCCACGATTTCACCTCGATCGACGGTGTAGTCGACGCCGTCGACGGCACGTTTGCCGGGATAATCCTTGACCAGTCCTCGACAGTCCAGCAGTGGCATTGCCTGGGTCCTCCCTGACCCGGTTCCAACCGACGACCGGCTAGCGGATCCGTTTCATGCGTTTGAACTGGGGGTAGAACGGCACGCGGAACTGGGGATAGTCCGAGAGTGTCGGTTGCCCGTTAGTGAGCGTGACGTGGTAGAACCATCGGTTGAGTGTCGGGATGTGTTTCAACAGTGAGTTTTCGCTGTCGGGGAAACCTCGGCCATTGTTGAGGAACGGCACGCCGTGTGGCCAGTAGATGTAGAAGGCCTTCCCGACCAGTGCCGAGCGCGGCACCGCGTGTCGCCTGGCGGCCCCCCGGCCGTTTCCCCACAGCCGACCGTCCTTGCTCTTGGCGGAATTGTCTCCGAGCATCAGGAACTCGTCGGGGCCCAGCTGGAACACCGCCTCGGTCGCCGAACTGCTGTAGAGTTCGTGCCAGTTGCGGGGGTTGTCGAGAGAGCGGATCAATCCCGTTTCGTCGTTGCTTTCCGCCTGCGAGGTGGGGTTTGCCGCGTCGGTGTCGAGGTCGCGGACCCGCTCGCTGCGATAGTAGATGTCTCGAAACAACTGCAGGTGGGTGACGGCCATCTGGATTCCGGAGGCTGCAATTCCCACCGGCACCAGGTCGTCGATCCCGGGGCCGGGGAAGTCGGTGGCATCGTGCCGATAGGATGCTCCGGGACCCAGATCGACCAGTTCGTCGTCGACCCACAGACAGAGCCGGTCGTCGACGTTGGCGAAGCGGAGCCGATGTCGGCCGGTTCCCAGCCGGACATCCTCGGAACGCCCCAGTTCCTCCTCCTCGTCCTCGGCCCGGTTCAGGTCGACCTTCGCCGTCACGCGGACACCTCCGGCGACCAGGTCGAAGTCCGCGCGGAACCGGCGTCGGCCTTCGATCAGTTCCAGCAGCAGCCGTCCCCTGTCGCCGACCTGTCCGATGGTGATCTCGCAACCCAGCGTCAGGTCTCCGACCCAGTAGCAGTCCTCGTCTCGTCCGGTTCCGAGACCACCCTCGTAGGAGTTGTACCCGCAGAAGTCGGTGACCAGCCGCGGCCGCGGCCGCGGCTCGATGTTCTCCTGCCCCATCCATGTTTCGGGTTCGGGCACGTAGTGGCGGTACCTGAGCCAGGTCAGCTTGTTCGAGGAGGCCAGTGAGAACGAGCGTCCGTCGTCGGACTGCATCCAGCCCGGGCCCGGAGCCGATTCGGTCCAGCCGGCCACGGCGCGGGGGTCATCGAGATCGCGGTCGACGCCGGCCCAGCGGCTCGGCCAACCCCGGTGGTGCAGTCCGGTTTCCGGATGGTCGTTGTCGAAGACCAGAAGCTGCAGCACGTCCTGCTTCAGCGGGTCGGCCTTCCGCAGGATCTGCCGCCTGCCGTCGGCGGCTTCGCGGTAGAGGTTGCCCTGGCGGATCACGATCGTCTCCTCGGGCATCCCGACCAGCCGCTTGATGTAGTTGATGTTGGGCTGCTCGGGGTACTTGAACACCGACACGTCCCAGCGATTGGGTTCACCGAACTCGAACGGGAACTTGTTGACCAGGATCCGGTCGCCCTTGAAGACCGGCAGGTCCTTGATGCTGTTCTTGTGCCGGCAGTTGGGGCAGAACGATGCCGCGATGCGGAGGTTCGGCTGGAACCAGTCGTCCTGCAATTCCTCGCTGGCTCCCACCGCGTAGTCGTGCCCGCATTTTTCGCAGTCGACCTGCTTGTGGCGACCGAAGAGCGTGGGTGCCATCGATCCGGTTGGAATGACGAACGCCTCGGCCTCGAACGTCTTGAACACGAAGGCCAGGATGAAGGCGATCGCGAACGACTCGATTGTCTCACGCCATCCCCCCGTCCGTTCGGGCTCGACCCCGGTCAGCAGGTTCGTGGCGCTGCCGCTGGTCCGCTGTTCGGTCTTCGATGGTTCGTCGGATTGGGGCATCGGTGTCGAGGGGCAGTAGCTGTCGGGTTGGGGGGAGTGGCCGCAATCAGCGAATATACCGGATGCGTCTGAAGTCGGGAATGCGGATGTGCCGGGTCCCTTCGCCAGACTCGATCGACCACTGTTGAGACGGCAGGTGGACCAACAGTGGTCGTCCGATCACCAGCCGTCGTGGCACCGCCGGGCGAGTCCACGACCGGCTGTCGAGCGAGATGGGGCTGTTGTCGCCCAGCATGAAGAACTCGTCCGGGCCCAGTTGCCAGGGCGAGGTGGTGGCGTGCTGCCCGGCCGCGTCGCGGTAGAAGACGTCCCGGTCGATTCGCACGTCGTGGATCTCGAGATCTCCGGCCGCGGCGCCCAGTTTCAGCAGTTCATCTCCGCCAGGTTTCGGGGGGCCGGCCGGGTCGGACAGGGCCAGCGGTGGCAGCACCAGCCGTCCATCCACGGCGGCCCGCAGCGTGCGGTCGATTGTCGAGAGTTCAAATGTCCTGCGGCGGCCGGGTTCCACGGGGGCCAGCCGGGACGGTCTTGACCGGCGGTCGTCGATGATCATCCACTGCTGCCCGGACGCGGGATCGCGGACCCAGGCCACGCGGTGACGGCCGGTGTCGAGTTCGATCGTCAACCGCGGCGGCGTCCCGCTGGCGATCACCTCGAAGGTCACCAGCAGTTCGCTGACCGCCCGGGTTCTCGATCGAGGCTCTCGCGGGTTGTAGGCGTACCGGTCGCGGACGAAGCCGGGTTGTTCGATGTCGGCGTGCCGGTAGACCAGCCAGCTGGTGTGGGTGTCCATCGCGGCGAAATGAAAGGCGGGGTGGTGGTCGGACCAGCCCGGCCCGGTGGTCCATCGGCTCGTAGCGACCCGTGATCGGAAGCGATCGTCGTAGACCGGCACGGCCAGGCCGCGTTGCTGGGCGAGTGTCTTGCGGCAGAGCCGACCGTCAGCGTGGATGTTGCCGTCGACGAGCTGGATGGTTTCACCGGGCAGTCCGACCACCCGCTTGACGAACGCGGTGGTGGCCCGATCGGGACGCCGGAAGACCATCGGCTCCCAGCGACTGATTTCGGTGAAGACCCAGGGCAGCTTGTGCACCAGCAACTGGTCGCCCTCGTTGCGGGGCACCTCGGCGACGTCGATTCCCATGCGGCCGCAGTTGATGCATGTGGCCACTCGGGGCTGATGGGCCGGGCTGTCGATGTCGGTGCCACGGGCGAAAGCGAAGCCGCAGTCCGGGCACACGACCTGCTTGTGGTAGCCCAACAGGTGCGGGGCCATCGACCCGGTCGAGATCAGGAAGCCCTCGACCAGGAACCCCTTGAGCAGCGACACCGAGATCGCAGTGCAGGCAATCAGTTCGAGCAGCCCTCGAATCGCACTGCCGCGGCGTAACATCTAGTGGTCTCCACTGGAGTCCAGGACCGACAGGAACGCCTCCTGGGGAATCTCGACCTCGCCGAACTGCTTCATCCGCTTCTTGCCGGCCCGCTGGTTGGCCCACAGCTTTCGTTTGCGGGTGATGTCGCCGCCATAGCACTTGGACGTCACGTTCTTTCGCATTGCCGAGATCGTCTCTCTGGCGATCACCCGCGTACCGATCGCCGCCTGCAGCGGGATCTCGAACTGGTGCTTGGCGATCTCTTCCTTCAGCCGCTTCACCAGCGACCGTCCCCGACGCTCGGCCTGCGAGCGGTGGACGATGGTCGAGAGCGCGTCAACGCGGCGGCCCATGACCAGGATGTCGAGCCGCACCAGGTCGGCGTCTCGGAACCCGAGCATGTCGTAGTCGAGTGTTCCGTAGCCCTTGGTGGCACTCTTCAGCTTGTCGTACAGGTCGTAGACGATTTCGGCCAACGGCAGTTCGTAGGTCAACTGCGCTCTCTGCGGGCCCAGGTACTCGGTGTTCTGGTACCGACCGCGGCGGTCCTCGCACAGCGTCATGATCGTGCCGATGTTCTCGGCCGGCAGGATGAACGTCGCCCGCGCGAACGGTTCGCCCAACTCGTCAATCAATCCCGCGTCGGGCAATTTCTGCGGGTTGTCGACCCGGATGAGTTCGCCGTCGCGTTTGAGCACCTGGTAGGTCACGTTGGGTGCCGTCTGGACCAGTTCGATCCCCGCCTCCCCCTCGAGCCGCTGCTGGATGATCTCCATGTGCAGCATACCCAGGAATCCGCAGCGGAAGCCGAACCCCAGCGCTTCACTGGTTTCCGGCTGAAACGTGAAACTCGAATCGTTGAGACTCAGCTTCTGGAGCTCCTCCCGGAGTGTCTCGAAATCGGTTGCCTGCGTGGGGTACATGCCGCAGAAGACCATCTGCTGGGGTTCCTGGTATCCGGGCAGCGGTTCGTCGGCGGCCTGGGACGCTCCGGTGACGGTTTCGCCCACCCGCACTGCTCCCAGTTCCTTGATGCGGGTGACCAGGTACCCGACCTGTCCGGGTCCGAGTTGGTCGCACGCGGTCATCTTGGGCCGGAACTGTCCCAGTTCGAGCACGTCGTGCTGTCCGCCATCGCGCATGAACCTCACCGTGTCGCCCGTGGTGATGGTGCCGTCCATCACGCGGATGTAGATGATCACCCCGCGGTAGCTGTCGTACTTGCTGTCGAAGACCAGGGCCCGCAGCGGTTGATCGGGCTGGCCCGGTGGCGGCGGCACCCGGTCGCGGATTGCCTTGAAGACCTCCGCGATCCCGATCCCGGCCTTGGCACTGATCAGCAGGGCTTCGTCGGGGTCGAGTCCCAGCACGGTTTCGATTTCCTCGAGCACCTCGTCGATCCGGGTGACCGGCAGGTCGATCTTGTTGATCACCGGGATGATTTCGAGATCGGCGCTCAGCGCGGCGTAGGCGTTGGCGACGGTCTGGGCCTGGACACCCTGGAAGGCATCGACCAGCAGCAGTGCCCCCTCGCACGCAGCCAGGCTCCGGGAGACCTCGTAATGGAAATCGACGTGGCCGGGCGTATCGATCAGGTTCAACTCGTACTGCTCGCCGTCGGCCTCGTGCACCAGGGCGACGGTGCGGGCCTTGACGGTGATGCCGCGGTCCCGCTCGATGTCGAGGTCGTCGAGGATCTGTTCACGGAACTCGCGCCGTGTGATCGCACCGCTTTGCAGCAGCAGCTGGTCGGCCAGCGTGCTCTTGCCGTGGTCGATGTGAGCGATGATCGAGAAGTTGCGGATGCGGCTGGCGTCCATGGCGGGCGGCATCCTAGCGAACGACCGGGAACGGGTCGAGATGTCCGGTTGGCAGATTGGCGGCGGTCGCTAGCCGCTCTCGCCGTTTCGCAGCTGCTCGAACGCCTCGCTGACACCGGTCATTCCCAGGTGAGTGAGGGTGCCGATGTTGATGAATCGGTAGCCACGATCGCGCCACCTGGCCGAGTGTTCATAACCGACATCGGTGATGCCGGCCGGCTTGCCGAACCGGGCCACCCGTTCGGGGAACCCGTCCAGGATCTCGACGACGTCGGGATGACGCGGCTGGCCGATGACTCCCATCGAAGCGGCGATGTCCTGGGGCCCGG
This sequence comes from Planctomycetota bacterium, assembly GCA_963582065.1. Lineage (GTDB taxonomy): Bacteria > Planctomycetota > Planctomycetia > Planctomycetales > Planctomycetaceae > UBA8437. The sequence continues at coordinate 9,563 of CAUZRQ010000023.1, forward strand.
CGAACACGACGTCGACACCCTCGACCGCCGCGATCTCGTCGACGTTCTCCAGTCCCTGGGGAGATTCGATCTGCACGACCACGGCTGTCTCGTCATTGGCCACCGGCAGGTAATCGTCCCACTCGACATTCATCATCATCGGCCAGAGTGGTGACACACCGCGAGACCCCTCGGGCGGGTACTTGCAGTACTCCACGGCCAGCTTCGCCTGTTCGGCGGTGTCGACCTGTGGGACCATGATCGTGCTGGCACCGATGTCGAGGGCCTTCTTGATCCAGTTGGAATCCAGTCCCGGGACCCGGATCATCGGCGACACACCGGCCTGCCGGCAGATGATCGGCACCCAGCGGACCTCGTTCGGCCCGTAGGCCCGGTGCTCGAGATCGACCCAGAGAAAATCGGGACCGGTATCGACCGAGAGCTTGGCGAGCATGTCCGAGCAGTCGAGCAGTCCCAGACCCCAGGCGACCTTGCCTTCGGACAGCCGCTGTTTGACCGGGTTGATGAATTCAGTCAAGGGATCCGGCCTCCCGCGCTGCGGCAGCCGCTTCGCCCGCGGCCCCGGCGTTGTCGCCGGCGTCGACCGCCGGTGCTGCTTCAGCCAGCTTCGCCGTTGCCGCCGCAACCGGGCCCGCCCCGTCGATTTCCGCCAGCGCCCCGGCCAGGTCCGACAGCAGGCTCCGCGGCACCGCCACCAGTTCCTCGGTTGCGGTCGCCTCCTCGGCCTCCGTCTCCCCTTCGTCGTCACCGGCACCGGACCGTGCGTTGTTCAGGCGGTTGGCCAACCCGACGTGGTTCGAGACGACCCGATCGAACGTGGCTCCACAGATCGAGCACTTGACGATCAGGGGATCGTCGACCAGGACCTTGCAACCGCCACAGCGGACGGTATGCAGATCGGCAATCAGCGGGACGATTTCCGTCATGACTGGTGACTCGGAGGTTTCTGTGAAAAGGTGATGAATTGGCTCGTCGATGGGCCGCGGGCGAATTTCTACCAGGACCACGAGGCCTGGACGTCGGGGTTGATCACCGCCGGGCCCGGCCAATTCCCTTCGTACAACGTGGCGATGCAATCGGCTGCCTCGTTGGCCATGTCCTGGATGCTGGTCGTATCGGCTCCGGCCAGGTGCGGGCTGACCACGATGTTGTCGAGAGCGAACAGTGGGTTGTCGGCGGAGGCCGGTTCCTGCTCGAAAACGTCGAGCCCGGCGGCTGCCAGGGGACCGTTCTGGAGTGCTTCCAGCAGGTCGCTTTCGACGATGATCTTGCCCCGGGCCGTGTTGATCAGCACGCTGTCGGATTTCATCCTCGTCAACACGTCCGTGTTGAACAGGCCATGGGTCTCGTCGTTGAGCGGGCAGTGGATGCTGATGGCGTCGCTGCGTGAGAGCAACGTGTCGAAATCGACCAGTTCAATCCCCTGCTCGGCACAGAATGCCTCGTCGGGGTACTTCTCGGTCGCGATCACCGTCATGCCCAGCGAGGCACATCTCACCGCCATGCTGCGGCCGATTCGACCCAGGCCGAAGATCCCCATCGTCTGGCCGCGGATCGGCCGCATCGGTTCGGTGCTCCAACCGCCCGAGCGGACTAGCCTGTCGTGAACGGCGATTCGCTTGGAGACACCGAACAACAAGGCCAGTGCCTGCTCGGCCACCGCGGCGTGATTGGCCGTGGGGGTGATCGTCACCACGCGGCCCAGCCGCGTGGCCGCGGGAATGTCCACCCGGTCGAAACCGACCCCGCAGCGTGCGATCACTCTCAGTCCCGGGCAGCCTTCCATCACCTCGGCCGTCAACCGCTCTCCACCGGCCAGGATCGCGTCGATGCCTTCCAGCCCGGCGATCGTCTCTTCCGGAGGTCGTCCTCGCGTGAACGTGGAATCTTCGGGATATTTCACCTCGAAACCCGCCTCCACCAGGCGGCCAACGTGTGGACCGGACTGTTCGTAGAGGGCTTCCGGAGTGATCAGTGCAGTGGGCATCGGAGCCTGGACCGTTGAAAAACGCAGGACACGGGGCAGACCGAAATGCGGTCGCCTGCTCGAGGACAAGCCCCTGTTCTACGAGTTCAACCTGCCGTTTGCAACTGCCGCCAACAGCCGCGCCACGACGGGTGCCAGCCCCCATCCGACCGGTGGAATCGTATTTCCGGTGGTGGGTTCAGGCTTGTGTCTGGAGTTCGAGAGACCACACAATCATCACCAACGAGCGATCGAACTTGAGGTGAATCATGGTTGAGGGGGCCAGCGGCGGTGCAACCGGCGACGGCGAGATGACGATCGTCTGCTCGCACTGCGGAGCCCAGACTCCGTTGAGTTCGACCGCCTGCACCGCCTGTGGCAGTCCCCTGGATTCGGTCGATCCGCAGTGGACGCTGGCGAGCACCGGGTCGGAGAGCGGTGGGTGGACGAGGGCATTGACTGGGGTCGGTTGTGCGGTCCTGGTCCTGGTCGCCGCCGTGGGTGCCTTCTTCGTCGGCTGTGCCGTCCTCTTCTCGAGTTTCTAGGACCCCGTTTCCGTTTCCGCGAGAAATCGATTCCGCCATGTCGATGCCCTTCCGCGATCACACGTTTCTCGGCATGACGCAGAGCCTGTGCCCGGAGTGCCTGGAACTGATTCCTGCGAAGATCATCGAGCGGGGCGGACGGGTCTATTTTCGCAAGCACTGTCCGACCCACGGTTCCCGCGAAGATTTCGTCTGCAGCGACGTGAACAGCTTCGATCGGCTCGAATTCAGCGTGCCTGGCAAGGTGCCCCGCCAGGTCGGTGTCACGGCCACCGGGAAGGGATGTCCGTATGAATGCGGGTTGTGCACCGAACACGAACAGCACACCTGCGTGGGGTTGGTCGAAATCACGGGGTCGTGCAATCTCTCGTGCCCGATGTGCTACGCCTCCAGCGGCCCCGGTGGCCAGCATCTCTCGTTCGAGGAGGTGACCAGGTCGATCGACCGGCTGGTCGAGGTCGAGGGCCGTCCAGAGGTGCTGCAACTCTCGGGTGGCGAACCGACGATCCACCCCGAGTTTCTCGAGATCCTCGACTACGCCTGCGGACAGCCGATCGACATCGTGATGATCAACACCAACGGGATCCGGTTCGCCCGGGATCGCGATTTCCTCGAGGCGGTGGCCCGTCATCGTGACCGGCTGGAGATCTACCTGCAGTTCGACGGGTTCCGCGATTCGACCTACGAGTCGCTTCGGGGTGAGCCGCTGGTGGAGACCAAGCAGCAGGCCATCGAGGCTTTCGGCGAGGTGGGATTGCGGACGACCCTGGTCACCACGATCCAGGGCGGGGTCAACGAGGACGAGTTGGGGGCGATCATCGAGTACGGGTTGGCCCGATCGTGGATCACCGGTGTCAGCCTGCAGCCGGCCACCTACAGCGGCCGGCATGTGTTGCCCGAGACGATCGAGGCCCGGGTCACGTTTCCCGAGGTGGTGAAGCTGATCGAGCAGCAGACCGACGGCCGGTTCGTGGCCGACGATTTCATGCCGCTGCCGTGTGCCCATCCCAACTGCCACACGCTGACCTACGCCTACCGTTCGGGCGGACGGTCGATCCCGCTGATGCGGCTCATCGACGCCCGCGAACACAGCGACCTTCTGGCCAACGGGATCACCTTCAACCGGTCCCGGGCGCGGCAGTTGATCGAGACGTATCTCGAGCGGCTGGGGTGCTGCGGTCCCGAGGGCTGTTCGGTTCCCGGTGCGACCGACCAGGTCGTGGTGCCCGAGCTCCCGATGCTGGCCGGCCAGCCGATCTCACCGCAGGGTCTCGACGTCGCCGCCGATCCGCTGGCGCTGGAGTTCTTCCAGCGGGGCCTGGCCGAGGACCTGGATCCCTCGGATGTCTTCCGGATCACGATCACCTCGTTCCTGGACGCCTACAACTTCGACGTGAGGCGTGTGATGAAGTGCTGCATCCATCACGTGCTGCCCTCCGGTCACGTGATTCCCTTCTGTGCCTACAACGTGCTCTATCGCGAGGGTCATCTTCCGCTGCCGACGCTGGACCGGTTGGCCGAACTGACCGGCGACGTGGCCAAGAGTTGACGGTGGCCGGTCGCATCACCTACGCGGCGATCATGATGGCGGCCGTGGCCGCCGCGATCTGGTTGTCCAAGGGCCGGCAGGCGCGGCTGGGACTCACGGTGCGGCAACGCGTGATGGTCGGCCTGGGCGGCTTCACCGGTGCGTTCCTGGCAGCGAAGCTGCCGTTTTTTCTTTCCTACGTCGTCGATGGCGACTGGCCGGCGGTGTTCAGCGGCCGCGCGCTGTTTTCCGACGGGAAGACGATCATGCTGGGGCTGGGCGGAGGTTATGCCGGGGTCGAGGTGGGCAAGTGGTACAGCGGGGTGAAGGTCTCGACCGGTGACAGCTTCGCGGTCTCGATTCCCGTGGCTGTTGCGATCGGTCGGCTGGCGTGTTTCACCAACGGCTGCTGTCACGGCGTCGCCACCAGCTTGCCGTGGGGCGTCGATTTCGGTGACGGGATCGTGCGGCATCCGACGCAGATCTACGAGTCGTTGTTTCACCTGGGCTGTGCCGTCGTGCTGGCATCTTTGCGTCGTGACGGGTTGCTTGCCGGGCACCTGTTCAAGCTCTACCTGCTCGTGTACTCGATCTACCGTTTCGCGACCGAATTCATCCGTCCCGAGGCGAAATTGTGGGGCGGCTGGACGGGATATCAGTGGGCGGCGGTGGTGATGGCGGTGGTTTTCGGTGCCCTGTGGTGGGCACAGTCCCGGACTGGCCAGCGTGATGTCGAGCCGGTAGGGTAGATTCGGTTGTCCCAGCCGTGTCGATTCACCGGCATCGAGTGTCGTGGTCGGGTTGTGGTGGGGCTGCAAGCTCTATCGAGCGACCGCTCGTGCCGGCCGGGCACTCCGCGGATCGCGAATCGCACCCGGCTGGAGTACACAGGCATGCGACAACTGACTCTCTCGCTGACTCTCGGCTTCGCGGTTCTGCTGATGGCGATCGCACCGTCGGTCGACGGCCAGGACAAAAAGGGAAAAAAAGGCCAGAAAAAGGCCACCGCCAAGAAGAAGGGTGCGGCCGGATCGGTCCTGAAAACCAATCGCGACAAGGCGAGCTACGCGATCGGGCTGCAGATTGGCGAGGCACTGAAGCGGCAGGGCCTGGACATTGATCCGAAACTGCTGGCCACCGGAATCTCCGACACGCTGGCCGGCAAGAAGCCCGTCCTGAGCGAGAAGCAGCTGCAGGCTGCGCTGACGGCGTTCCAACAGGAAATGCAGGTCCAGCGGGAGGCCAAGACCAAGTCGGCAGCCGAAAAGAACAAGAAGGACGGCGCCGCGTACCTGGCTGCCAACAAAAAAAAGAGGGGGGTCAAGACGACCAAGAGCGGTCTGCAGTACCAGGTGCTGAAGTCCGGCAAAGGAGCCAGGCCCACGGCGACCGATTCCGTCGAAGTGCACTATCGCGGGACGTTGATCGACGGGAAGCTCTTCGACGAGTCGTTCAAGGGGAAGGGTCCGACGAAGGCCGACGAAACGGTCAAGTTTGCCGCCAACCGGGTGATCTCGGGTTGGACCGAGGCGCTGCAACTGATGCAGGTCGGTTCGGTCTACCGGCTGGTGATTCCCTCCGAACTCGGCTACGGCGTCCGCGGTGCCGGCCAGGAAATCGGCCCTCATTCGGTGCTGATCTTCGAGGTGCACCTGTTGGCGATCGAGCCGAGCAAGAAGAAGCCGAGCAAGAAGAAGCCGAGCAAGAAGAAGCCGAGCAAGAAGAAGGCGAAGGCCAAGAAGACGAAATAGTTCCGACGTCGTTCAAGGAGCGTGCCGGCCGGGTGTTGCGGTTGGCGCGGTGGTGACTTGCCGGCGACACTCCGCACCGCCGACCTGGTCGTGATTGGCCTGGGGATGGCCCTGATCGCTGCGATCGGGGTCATCTGTTCACGAAAGAGCCGCACCGCCGGCGGGTATTTTCTGGCGGACCGCTCGTTGCCCGGCTGGGCCGTCGGCTTCTCGCTGATGGCCACGATCGTCAGCTCGATGACCTTCCTGGCCCTGCCGGCGGCCGCCTACCAGTCGAACTGGCGGCACCTGCCGGCAAATGCCATGTACGTGCTGGCACTTCCGGTGGCATGGCTGCTGTTCATTCCGTTCTATCGGGCCGGCGGCCTGCAGTCGGCCTACGAGTATCTCGAACGCCGCTTCGGACTCTGGGCCCGCCTCTACGCCGGCAGTGCCTTCATCCTGTTTCATGTGGCGCGGATGGGACTGATCCTGTTTGTCGCTTCCGAGTCGCTGCAGTTGATGATCGGCCGTCGCGAGGACTGGATTCTCGACGCGGTGATCGTCGTCTTCGGTGTCATCGTGGCCGGTTACACGGTCCTGGGTGGCCTGCGGGCGGTGATCTGGACCGACGTGCTGCAGGGCGTGACATTGATCGGCGGCGGGCTGATTTGCCTCCCAATCCTCCTGGGGGGTATTCCCGATGGGCTGAGCGGTCTGCTTGCCGTGGCCGATGAGCACGACAAGATGAGCTTCGGGGTGTCGGCCGGAGACGTCGCCGGCCACACGCTGGGTGCCACGATGCTGACCAAGCTGATCGTCTTCCTGCAGATCCTCGGTACCGATCAGACCACCGTGCAACGCTACATGGCAGCCAGCAGCCGTCGCGAGGCGAACCGTGCGCTGTGGATTGGCGGGCTGCTGACGTTTCCCGTCTGGGCCTACTTCCTGTTCGTCGGGACTGCGTTGTTCGTCTTCTACCGGTTCCAGTTCGATCCGGCCATCGCCGGTCTCGAGCCCGAACAGATCTTCTCTCATTTCATCATCACCAAGGTTCCCGCCGGCGTGGCGGGGTTCGTGATCGTGGGCCTGATCGCCGCCGCCATGTCGACGCTCGACAGCAGCATCAACGCCATCGCCGCCACCTTGACCAACGACTTCTACCGGAGACTGTGGCGGCGAGATCGCGACGATCACCACTACGGGCGAGTGGGGCGAGGGCTGAGCCTGGCGACCGGTGCGGTGATGATCGGCAGCGGGTTGCTGATCCATGCGTCGCGGACTGCCGAGGGGGTCGAGGACGTTCAGACGAAACTGCTGAGTATTCTGGGGGGCGGACTGCTGGGCCTGTTCCTGCTGGGGCTGCTCACCCGGCGAGCCACCGGCCGGTCGGCTGCCACCGCCACTGCCGTTTCGGTCGCCCTGGTCACCGGTTGGGTGGCACTTGGCAGTGGAGCCGCCGCCGCGTGGTTCCCGGCGCTGCACGAGCAGGTGCTGGACACGTTCTGGGTCGGCGTGGTGGCCAACCCGCTGCTGTTCGCAATCGGCTGGGTGCTGGGTGGTCGGACCGGTGGTAGCGACGGCCGGTCACTGGACGGGCTGACCGTCTGGACAACCGACAGCACGCCGACGTCCACAACAACGAAGATCGCACCGGGTCTTCCGGACTAGACCGAATCGGCGGTGTCCTGCAACCGGTTGGCCAGCGGGCCGAGAATGCGGCTGCGGGCGATCAGGTCCAGCACGTTCCCGGGCGGGTTCCTCAGATCCTCGGGATCCAGCCCCACCATCTCCAGTCGGCAGTAGACCCCGTTGCGGGTCAGCCCCAGCTTCTTGGCCACACCCTGGGGACCCTTGATGCGACCGTCGGGACTGTTGCGAAACGCGGTGAGCAGGTCGTAGAGCTGCACCAGGCCGCTCAGCAGGCTGTGTGCGTCGGCAATCAGTGGCCGATCACCGGTCTCGAAGGCGTGCTGCTCGACCCGGCGGATTTTTTCGACCAGTCCACCGACCGCCTGGCGGTCCTCGTCGGTCCAGAAACCGCCGCCGTCCCGGGTGCCGTGGGACGGGTCGTCGTGCGAGCGGTTGGTGGTGATGCCTGGCATGCTGTGTCGATTCCCCCGGCCCGCTGTCGTCATTTTCCCGTCGGGGATCAGCAATGGCAATACGGATTCGACCGGTCCGGGGGGTCACTTGCCTTCCAGGAATCGGTTCGTGAATGTCTCCGAGACGTTCACCGCTCCGGACTTGATCACCTCAACTTCCACCAATTGCCCCAGCAGCGTTTCCCAACGTGCTTCGGTCATCCGCCCCAGTTGCTTGCGGGGAGTCTCCTTGGTCGAGCACAACGTCTGCAACTCCTTCGCTCCGAAAGCAAGGATCGGCAGACCCATCTCCTCGTTTCGCTCGTGGATCGCCTGGTTGGTCCGGCTGGGGTTGTCGAGGTACTTCTGCCACCCGGCGATCGACGCGCGGACCATGGCGGTCACCAGCTCGGGCCGCGTACTGATCACCTCCGGCGTCGTGATCAACACGCTGGTGTAGGGGTTGAAACCAAGGTCCGAGACCATCAGGACACGGGGTCGAACGGATTTCTGACGAGCGACGAACGGTTCGCTGATCGAGTAACCCTGTTGTGCGAAGTCGTCGTCGAGCAGGAACTGCGTGACATTGCCGGAATAAGGCACCAACTGCACTCCGCCCAGGTCGACCTTTTTCTGGAGGAAAAGCGACCAGGTGGCGGTGCTGCTGACGGCCAGCGAGTTGAGCTGGCCCAGGTCCTCGAGCGAGTCGATGCCCGAGTTCTCGTGGACCATCACGCACCGCGGGCTGACCTGCATCGCCGCCATCACCGCCACCGTCTTGGCTCCGGCTGCGTGGCCGACGAGTACGCGGTCGGCGTTGGTCACACCGAACAGGACCCGCCCCGTGGCGACCTGTGTGACGACCTGGACCCCGGGACCCCCGGGCCGAATCTCCACATCCAGCCCGGCGTTGTCGTAGAGCTGGTGGACATCGGCGGAAAAGAACCCGCCATGTTCCGCCTCGGGAAACCAGTTCAACTGCAACGACACCGCCGTGGGCGGGCGGACGATCTCGGTGGCGGAGTTGTCCTCGGGAAGCTGTTTGCCCTCACCGCAACCCGCGCACAGCAGCGCCAGCACGAGTGGCCAGCATCGGAGCCGGTGAGGAGAGATCGACGGCATGCGGGATGTCCTGGTGAGTTGTGCCCGGGTCATTGTTGTTGTTCGGGGGATGGTTGTCACGCCGCGGGGGATTCTCACTCCTCGCCGCTCGTCCCCCACCGCGCCAGCAGCGTCGACCCGATCCAGGTCACCGCTCCGAACAGCGCTATTCCCAGGAGTGCCGATGCGATCACTGCGGCGAAGAGGTGTGCCGTCTTGAGGTGCTGGGAGGTGCTGAGGACCAGGTACCCCAGCCCGTAGTGGGTCGTCGTGTGTCCGACGAAGAATTCGCCGACGATGGCTCCGATCACTGCCATCCCGCTGCTGGTCCGGGCCCCGGTGACCAGGTAGGGCACCGCGTGCGGCAGTCTCAGTTTCCAGAGCAACTGCCAGCGGTCGGCACGGTAGAGCCGGAACAGTTCGAGCAGGTCCTCGTCGATATTGAGCAGTCCCGAGGTGGTCGAGGCGATGATCGGGAACAGGCTGATGATCAGCGTCACCAGCACGACGCTGGGGAACCCGGTGCCGAACCAGGTGATGATCAGCGGGGCGATGGCGATGATCGGGACCGTCTGCAGGAAGATCGCGTAGGGGTAGCAGCTGGCCCGCACGAGCCGGGATTGCGAAAAGATGACGGCGATCAGGACACCGCCGATCAGGCTGGCGGCGAAGCCGGCGATGGCGGCCACACCGGTGCGGGCGGTGGCGGCCAGCAACCGGTCGCCGTCCTCGGCGACCGCAGCGGCCACGTCGGTCGGGGAGGGGACCAGGAACACCGGCCAGTCGAACCACCACGTGGTCGCTTGCCATCCGGTCAGCACGACCAGCAGCAGCAACAGCGGCGGCCACCATTCCGTCGGGCGGAACCAGGATCGAACACTCACCGCACCATCTCCCGGCCACCGTCCCGCAGGCATCTCGAGACATCACCGGCCAGCCGGGCGAAATCCGCGGTGGCCCGCAACGCGGCGTTGCGGGGCCTGGAGAAATCGACGGGAATGTGAACGAACTCGCCCCCGGTGGTCGCCGGCATCACCACCACCCGGTCGGCCAGGAACACCGCCTCGGAGACGTTGTGAGTGACAAAGACGGCGGTGGTGCCGCGAGCCGAATGGATCTCGAGCAGTTCCTCGTTGAGTTGTTCTCTGAGCAGGTCGTCGAGTGCGGCGAACGGCTCGTCGAGCAGCAACACGTCGGGTCGGGTGACCAGGGCCCGTGCCAGCGACACTCTCATCCGCATCCCCCCCGACAGTTCACGTGGCCGTTTCACCGCGTCGGCCTGCCCGAACCCGATCAGTTCCAGGCTCTCGCCAACCCGCTGTTGGGTCTCCCTGGCTTCGACTCCCAGCAACTCCAGCGGCAGCCGGATGTTCTCCGCGACCGTTCGCCACGGCAGCAGGTTGGGTTCCTGGAAGACCAGGGCGACGCGGGAATCCTCCGATCCGCCGACTGTGCCGGCGGTGGGTTCCAACAGCCCGGCCATCAGTCTCAGTGCCGTCGACTTGCCGCAACCCGAGGGGCCGACCAGGGCCACGAAATCTCCGCCGGCGATTTCCAGGTCGACCCCTTCGAGTACGGGGTGACGTGTGTCGAAGGCCACGCTGACCCCGTTGAATGACAGGGCCGATCGAACGGGGGTTGTCGACGGGGAATCCAAGACGAGGACGTTTCCGGGAGGACAGGGTGGTCGGTGGGTTTGCGTTGATGGGTGTTCCGGCATCCTACCGGATCGGTCGCCCGGCTCTACCCATCGCCGAACGACTCTTGCCTGTTTCGTCCCGCATTGACGATCGTCGTTTCTTTTTCGCTCCGTGGACCAGGTGGATCGATGGGCAGGATCCTGGTTTGGCAGGCACTTGAGGTGGTGGTGTCGGTGATCGACGAGTTGACCACCGAGCGGGGTGGGAATAGTGAGCTGACACGACCGGGCGAGAACTTCACTTCCGATTCCGGGGCGACTATCCTCGGCCCGTTGGATCTTTTCCGCACCGAGCCGGCTCACGCCAACAACGTGGCCGACTTCCTGTTTCCCGTCTGTCGCGACGGCCGGATCGATGTCGAAATACGAGACGAGGTGGTTGCCGGGGTTCACCAAGAGTTGAGGCACTCGACCGATGAGTTTGCATGATGTTGTGCTGATTCCCGGAGACGGGATCGGCCCTGAAGTCACCGACGCTGCCTGCAGGATCCTCGAAGCGGTGGCCGCACCGGTTTCGTTCCAGGTCCACCATGCCGGACTGGCGGCTCTGGAGCAGGCTGAGGAGGTGTTGCCGCAGGCGACCATCGAAGCAATCCAGCACTGCGGCGTGGCGCTGAAGGGACCCTGCACGACACCGGTGGGCGATGGTTTCACCTCTGTCAACGTCCAGCTCAGACAACGCCTCAACCTCTTCGCCGCTGTCCGTCCGGTCCGCAGCCTCGCGGGTGTCTCGACCCGGTTCGACGGCGTGGACCTGGTGATCATCCGCGAGAACACCGAGGGTCTTTACAGCGGGGTCGAAAACCAGGTCACTGCCGACGTGGTGATGAGCATGAAGGTGGCGACCGAAACGGCCTGCGACCGGATCGCCCGGTGGGGTTTCCGCTTCGCCACTCTCCGCAAGAGGAAGAAGATCACCGTCTTCCACAAGGCGAACATCATGAAGATCACCGACGGCCTGTTCCTTCGCTGCGCCCGGCAGGTGCACCAGGCCGAGTACCCGAACATCGAGTACGAGGAGGTGATCATCGACGCGGGTTGCATGAAGCTGGTCCAGGACCCGTCCCAGTTCGACGTGCTGCTGTTGGAGAATCTCTACGGCGACGTCATCAGCGACCTGTGTGCCGGGCTGGTCGGTGGCCTGGGAGTCGTGCCGGGGGCCAACCACGGCGAGGAACTGTCGGTGTTTGAGGCGGTTCACGGTTCGGCACCGGACATCGCCGGCCAGGGCGTGGCCAATCCGTTGGCGGTGACGATGTCGTCGGTGATGATGCTCAATTACCTTGCCGAGACCCGTGACGACCCGTCGTGCCGTGAGTCGGGTGACCGAATCAAGACCGCATACAACCTCACGCTGGCCGACGGTTGCCTGACCCGCGACCTGGGGGGGGACTTGGACACGCAGGGATTCGTCGACGCGTTGGTCGAACGCATCGAGGCGCCCACGCCGTGAATTCACCCATCCCGTCGAGGCTGCTGGCCGTCGACGTCGGCAACAGCCGGATCAAGTTCGGGCTGTTCGACTTGGCCGCTGCCGGCGGCTTGCCGGAGCTGATCGAGTCGCTGGCCGTGACGCCCGATGGTCCGGTTCCGTGGGACGAGATCAGCAACTGGCCCGGCGAGCCTGAGGTCCGGTCACCGAGCATCGTGGCCGGCTCGAATCCGGTCGTCCGCGACGCGTTGGTCGCCGGATGGCCTGGCGGCCGGTCGGCCCCGTGGGTGCTGGAGGATGTCGATCGGCTGCCGCTGAGGGTAGGGCTCGACGAGCCGGCACGAACCGGTATCGACCGTTTGCTCAATGCCGTCGCTGCCAATCGGCTGTCCACCGACGGCCGGCCGGTGATCATCGTCGACTCGGGCACTGCCACGACCGTCGACGCGGCGGATGCCGACGGCGTGTTCCTGGGCGGGGCCATTCTGCCGGGTTTCGGACTGCTGGCCCGGTCGCTGCAACGCTACACCGCGTCGCTCCCGCTGATCACTCTCGAAGAACTGGGCACCGGGCCTCCGCCTGCGGTCGGCGGGGACACGACGGCGGCGATCAAGAGCGGCCTGTTCTATGGACAACTGGGAGCGGTTCGCGAACTGGCGGCCGCGCTGAGAGATGCACTGGGAGACGAGACGGCCGAAATGTTTCTGACCGGCGGCGGCGGTCCGCTGCTGGCCTCGGCTCTTCCCGAAGCGCGGCTGGTGCCCCACCTGGGACTGTACGGCCTGGCCGAGGTCTTTCGGGTGGACGCTTCGGGGGTGTCTTCGTGACCGGCGCCCGCGTGGCGGTCCTGACCCCGAGCGGACGCGGTGCCGTCGCGAGCCTGTTGGTCTCCGACGGAGTCGAACTGATCGATCATCACCGGTTGTTCGAGGCTGCCAACGGCCGGCCGTTGGCAGCACAAGATCCTGGCCGGATCTGCTACGGGTTGTGGGGCGGTGACGGACACGTGTTGCCGAGCGAACAGATCGTGGTCTGTCGCACCGGAGAGAGCCGGGTCGAGTTGCACTGTCACGGTGGCGCGGCGGCTGTTCAGAGGATTCTCGATGACCTGGTCGAGTCCGGAGCGATTCATTGCGATTGGGCCGACCTGGTCGCCGGGTCGGCCGGGTCGCCGACCAGGCAGGTCGAGATTGAACTGGTCGAAGCACTGGCTGCGGCGACGACCTGGCGGGTCGCTGCCATCCTGCTCGACCAGCAGTCGGGCGTGTTGGTGAAATCGCTCGAGCGGTTGGCGGCGTTCGATTGGGACCAACAGCACCAGGCCGCGTCCTGCGTGGCCGGGTTGCTCGATTGGTCCACACTGGGCCGTCGATTGGTCCACCCGCCGACGGTGGTCCTGGCCGGCGTGCCCAACGTGGGAAAATCCAGCCTGTTGAACGCGTTGCTTGGATTCGGTCGGGCCATCGTCTGGGATCAGCCGGGAACGACTCGTGACGTGGTCACCGGCCGGACGGCCCTGGAGGGTTGGTCGGTGCGGCTGGCCGATACCGCGGGGTTGCGGATTGCAGGTGACCAGGTCGAGGCGGTTGGTGTCGAGCACGCCCGTCGCGAACTGGGTGTCGCGGACCTGGTCGTGCTGGTCGTCGACCGCTCGCATCCGCTCGATGACCAGGCTCGGCAATTGATGGACGAGTGGCCCGAAGCGCTGGTGGTGGCCAACAAGTGCGACCTGGACGATGTCACCGACGGTTCACTGCCCGGCGGGACGTTGAAGGTCTCGGCACTGACCGGTGAGGGGATAGACGAACTGGCCGGAGCGATCGTTGCGAGGCTGGTGCCCGCGACGCCCGAGCCGGGGACGGCGGTCCCGGTTTCCGAGCGGCTGATCGAGTGCCTGGAAGCGGTGGCGCGGGCGATCGATGCCGGGGACGAAGCCGGTTTCCGGGCGGCAGTGGCCGAGACGATTGGCTGATCCTTATCTCGATCCCGGGTGGTATGATCGTGGCGGTGATTCACCATACGTCACCGGGATCGTTCCATGAGCCACTTCGACAACTGGGCCGAACGTTACAGTGAACGTTTCGTCGTGCTGTTGGTCGTCTCGGCGGTCATGCTGGCGTTGACCTGTGGCGTGTACGCCTGGCTCCAGCAGCGGCGGCGGCGGGGTGACTCCGGGATCCTATCGAAGCACGGTGTCCGTGACAGCATCGTCGCCCTGGGAGTGCTCTACCCGATCCTGTTCTTGGTTTCGTTGTTCCTGATGAGCCTGTTCCTGCTGTTCGAGACGTTGGGATTGCTGTTGCTGAGCCTGGTGTGCGGAGCACGACGGTGGTCGACCGGACGTTTCCTGGCGGTGGCTTCGGTCGTCTTGCTGGTGATGATCTTCGCTGCCGGAATCCGCGGGGTGAACCGGGCGGAGCATGCGCGAGGAGAATTCCCGTTTGCGTCCCTGGTGGATCGGCTCAAACCGGTCGCAGAGGTCCCGACCGTGCCCCCGCCGTTGACCAAGTCGGGAAAAACCGCACTGAAACGGGCCGAGCTTATCCTTGAGAATGGAATGAGAGGCTTCACCCGGGGTTATCACATTCGGCGGGCGTCGTTGGAGATGGTGCATGCGAGCCAGGTGTTGAATTTCATCAGCAGCGAGGGATTCGGTTTCGGTCGCATGCTGGGTCCGACGATTGACGGGGCCCGGGTTGCCCAACTTCGCACGTGGCGGCAACCGGTCGCCCCGGTGCCGGGAGACAGCGATTCGACAGGTGACCGATCGGACTTGTGGTTGCCGCTCGAGTCGGAGAATGCGCCCCGCAAAGCGCTGAACACACTGCACGAGAACATGTCGTTTGATTTCGCGAGGCCGGCGAGTTTCGGTTGGGTCCGCGATCTCGAGCACGTCACCGGCTTCCAGCCTCATGCGGTCGGAAATTTCGATCGGCACAAGATGACCTTCGTCTACAAGGCCGAAGACGAGACATCTGCCGAACACGATGCCGAGTGGAAGATGGAACGGGTCGAGTTGGTGAGTTTGCTGAAAAGTGCCGAGCCGGGGGTGTACGTTTCCGAGAACCTGCCTCGGATGGATCAGTTGTCGGAGGCCAGGCGACGGCCGCTGGACGGTTTCGAGACGATTGCCCTCCGCGAGTTGCGCAACGGTGAGTCGCTGGTTGTCCGCAGCCAGGGCGAACGGGTGAAGATGATGGGGGCCCTGCGGGCCGCCAAGCAATGTGCGGTGTGCCACGAGGTGCCTCGTGGCACGCTGCTGGGAGCCTTCAGCTACTGCTTCCGCGACCAGACTTCGGCGAGTTCGTCGGAGTAGTCTCGTTTCCAGGCGGGGTCGGCGGCGAGTGCGTCGAGCAGCTTGGCCTGGCGGTGTCGATCGAGAACCACGGTGCGGATGTCGTAACGGCGGAGCCGCTGCCGCCAGTCGGAGGCCACGTCGATCACCTCAAAGTAGTCTCCCCAGACCTCTGCGGGGACCAGGTGCGCGTGCGAGGTGACCAGCAGCTGAATTCGAGACGGTCCCTGCCAAAGCAGGAAGTCGCACCACTCGTAGGAGGCCAGCACCGTTCCGCCGGGGGGATGCTTGGCCAACCACTCGGTCACTTCGACGGGCGTGGATGCCGAGACCATCGGCCGACGTGCCTGCAGCGTTTCTCGTTCGGCCAGCAGTCCGCGGACCGCGGGTGCGGAGATCATCGCGACTCCTGCCACGACCAGGCCGGCCAGCAGGACGGTGCGTCTTTCCGACGGGGCCAACGGCGGTGCGACCGGGCGTTTCGTACCGATCGAGGCCGCCTGCAGCGCGACGACGAGGCCGGCTACCGGTGACCACCAGTTGATCATTCGCGAACACGACAGCGTGGCGACACCCAGCGAGACGAGCATCAACCAGTTGGAGCATCGCACCCGGCGTCGGCCGGACATCGCCACGGAAACGATCAACACGATGCTCGCGAGCATCGCTCGTGCCTGGGCCTGGTGCCATTGCAGAGGTTGCCATTCGATGATGTCGGCCAGGTTCGGGTGCTGCCCGATTTGCCAGATCGACAGGGGCAGGCTGGGACCGTAGGGGGTGGCCACCAACGGCACCAACAATCCGACGGCGGCCTGCCGGAGACGATGGGCGAACACCCGGTCGCTTTTCCAGGCGGTCCAACGGCCGGTGCGACGGAATCGATCGACTGCCCGCCCAACCACGTGTGACCCCAGCAGCAACCAGCCGATGACGAATGATCCGTGCAGGTTGGCCCAGAATCCCATCACGATTCCGACGACGATCACTCGCCGTGTCGATGGCCTGGGGTCGTGCAGCAGGGCCAACAATCCCGCGAAGCAGGCCAGTCCGGCCAACTGAGGACGGATGATCAGGAGTTGCTGCCAGCCGACGGCCAGGAAGACCGAGGCTCCACAGATCGCCGCGGGGATCCTTTGCCGGTGTCGAGATGCCAGGACGGGTGAGACTGTCAGCAGGGCACATCCGACGACCAGCGTGGCGTAAAGCAGCTGCAGGGCCTCGACTCCCCCGGCCCGCATCAGCCGATAGGCGATCAACTGGCTCCAGCGGGCCGTGTCGACCAGTGGCAGGTCGCCTGCGTGTGGCAGGAACGGTTCGGTGGTCGGGGTCTCGCCACCGTGTTGGATCATCCAGCGGCCGTAGGCCAGGTGGCCCCAGAGATCGGTGTGCCACAGGGGGTGACGAGCCAAGGCGGCCCACAATCCGGTCGCGGCGACGACCAGCAGCAGGGGACCGACGAGTCTCTTGTGACCGGGCAACCGGGGGAGCACCTGCGGTTCCTCGCGAGCAGAGAATCGACTACAACCTCGCCGCCCGACAGTAGCCGGTCGCCGACGGGGCGGTCAAACACGGGAGAAACGCGGTGCAACTGGGCGAGGGATTGAAACGGGTGCCATGGAGCGTGGTCGCGGCGGCCTCGCTGCTGATCGTACTCGGCCTGGCGGGGATCTCGCGCGGTGACCATTTGGCCGGGTCGGGACTCTACTTCACTCGACAGCTGATCTGGATTGCCCTGGCGATCCCGGCACTGATCGCTGCCGCCTGGGTGCCGTACCGCTCGCTGCGTCCGGCCAGCTACGTGCTGTTCGGTGCGACAATCGTGCTGTTGTTGTTGGTCTTCCTGATGCCGGCTCAACGGGGGGCTCGACGCTGGATTCCGTTGGGTTTCTTTGACATGCAGCCGTCGGAACTGGCCAAGTTGACCTACATCCTGGCGCTGTCGCACTACCTGATGTTCCGTCGCAACTTCCGCCGCTTCCTGGGTCTGTTCACTCCCTTCCTGCTGACCCTGGTGCCGCTGGTGCTGGTACTCAAGGAACCCGACCTGGGGACCGCGTTGCTGTTCCTGCCGATGCTGTTCGCGATGTTGCTGGCTGCCGGTGCCCGGGTGCGTCATCTGGTGCTGATCGGGATGATGGGGGTGGCGGTGACCCCGGTGCTGTGGCTGGGGATGAACGCCGAGCAGAAGTCGCGGGTGGTTTCGCTGCTGACACAGGTCGACGACGGCCCGGCACCTCGCGGCGATGGGTACCACCTGTTCCAGTCCAAGAGAATGCTGTCGCTGGGCGGGACCTGGGGCAGTGAACTGGCCGGGATGCCGGTTGACGATCCGGCCGCCTACCACCTGCCGGCGGCCAGGACCGATTTCGTTTTCTGCCTGATCGGCGAGCGGTTCGGGCTGATCGGCAGCCTGCTGACGCTGGCCACCTATGTGGTGTTGATCACCAAGGGACTTTCGATTGCCGCGTCGACCCGCGAGCCGTTCGGGCGGTTGCTGGCAACCGGGATTGTCACGCTGCTAGCCACCCAGGCGATCATCAACACCGGCATGACCGTCGGGCTGATGCCGATCACCGGCATGACCCTGCCCCTGGTCAGCTACGGCGGATCGAGCCTGGTGGCGACGGCGATCGCCCTGGGGCTGCTGATCAACGTGGCGATCCGGCCGGGGTACGAGGTGACCGCCGAACCGTTTCGGTTTGCGCCGGGAGCGGGGTAGGTCGCCGAACCCAACCGGCCGCGGTCCGGTCAATGGACGCCTCGACCGACCCGCGATCCTACTTCTGGAAGAAGTCGGTCGGCCCACGCAGCGTGTAGTAGGGGTACTGCACGACCGCCGGCTGCTGGTTGGCCGGCGGGTACGAGAGGTTTTTCGGTGCCTTGTACTCGAACGTGTGGTAGTGCCCACCGTGGAGGCCGCCCCGTGGTTCCTGGTTGCTCTCGTGCATCACGGCGCGGCTGGCCGGGGTCTGGCCCCGAACGATACCGCGAGGATTCTGACAGCCGACGGCCAGGGAAACGGCCAGGCAGGTCGCCACGCTCAAGACAATTCGCATTTTCATCTTTCAGTGATCTCCTCGGTCGCGAGACTGAATGTAGTGTGCTGGGTGTGTTCGGTGTGTTCCCGGATGCCGGATCCGAGCAATGGACGCCGTAGGGTTCTTATCGGCACGGCAGGTCCCCCGAGGCCACAGAATGCGGACAATCTGCCGAACCGGACCAGGTACTCCAGTCCATCGATCTTGCAGCATCGTTGTGATCGGACTAGATTACCGCGCGCCGCGCCTGCCGTTGTTGCGCGGTGTTTCCGGTTGAACCGATGTCGCAGTGACCGAGAGCATTCAACGTGTACGTTGCCGTGACTTCCCGTTGCCTGGGCGATCTGCCCTTTCTGGACGCCTGCAGCCTGTTGACCGATTACGGGTACAGCCGGGTCGAGTTCTGGTTTGACGAAGACGGCGACCACCTCAAGCCGTCCGAGGTCATCGCCGATCTCGAGCAGTTCGTCAATCACTATCGGGCCTCGTCCAGATTGACCCCGGTGGCGTTTTGTTTCGAGCAGGCCGTCGATCTGGAGACCTTCACCGAGATCATCCGCCTGGCGAAGCTGCTGCGGGTTGTCCAGATCACGGTTCCGTCGACGCCGTTGGGGACACCGTTCAATGCCGAGATCGAGCGGTTGCAGGACCTGTTGCAGGTGGCCAGTGCGGCCGGCGTGCAACTGTCGATTCGCACCCGCACCGGTCACCTGACCGAGGACGCTCACACGGCCGTCGAACTCTGCCAGGCCGTCCAGGGTGTCGGGCTGTCGCTGGATCCCTCGTACTACATCTGTGGTCCGCACAAGGGCGAGTCGTACGACCAGGTCTATCCCTACGTCTACCACGTCTATCTCAGGGACACGACATCGGACCAGATCCAGGTGCAGGTGGGGCTGGGCGAGGTGGATTACAGTCGCCTGATCAGCCAGCTGCGGCGCGAAAACTACGATCGCACGCTCTCGGTCGATTTTTTCCCCGACCAGTACGGGGATCTCGACCGCGCGCTTGAGCTGCGGAAGATCCGCATGTTGCTCGAGTCGCACCTGATGGTCTGAGACGGGCCTAGAAGTCGTCCGGGTTGCCGAACAGGTTCCCGCTGTCTCCGGTGCCGCCCTTCAGCGCCGACGGCTCGATCCGTTCGATCGGCGGCAGGTCATCGTCGGGTGCTTCACCGCGGTCGGCTCCGGCAGGCCGTTCGGTCAACGCCTTCAGCGACAGAGAAATTCTCTGCTGGCTGGGGTCGACATTGAGAATCTGCACGTCGACGGACTGGCCGTCGCTGAGCACGTCGCTGACCTTGCGAACCCGTGTGTGTTCCAGTTCGCTGATGTGCAGCAGGCCCTCGATGCCCGGTTCGAGTTCCACGAAGGCACCGAAATCCATGATGCGGGTGACCGTTCCGCTGACCTGCCGGCCGACGGTGTAGACCTCGATCGCTCCCCCCCAGGGGTCGCGCGTCAACTGCTTCATTCCCAGGCTGACCCGGCTGCGTTCCTTGTCGATCTCCAGGATCTTGACCTCGACCGACTGTCCCTGGGTCAGCACCTGCTCGGGATGATTGAGCCGAGACCAGCTGATCTCACCGATGTGCAGGAACCCGTCGAGTCCACCGAGGTCGATGAAGGCGCCGTATTCCTTGAGTGTCTTGACGGTGCCGCTGCGGATCTCTCCGACATTCAGCTGTTGCCACAACTCGGTCGCGGCGTCCTTCTGTTCTTCTTCGAGCAGCACGCGGCGGCTGACGACCAGGTTGCGTTTCCGCGAATCGACCTCGGTCACCTCGACCGAGAGTTTCTGGCCGATGAAGGGTTCGAGATCCTCGACATAGCCGCGGTCGACCTGTCCGGCCGGCAAGAAGCCCCGCAGTGCGCCGACCTGCACTTCCAGCCCACCCTTGTTGGCCTTGGTGACGATGCAGTCGCATTTCATGCCGACGGTCACGGCGTTCCAGTCTCCACCCACCCGTCGTCGGCCGCGTGGCAGGTTCAGCTGGATCAGGCCCTCGTCGGCGTCGTACCGTTCGACCGCGACGTCGATCACCTGTCCGACCTCCGGCTCGCTCTTGTCCCACTGCCGTCGGGGCACGATGCCGTTGGCACGCATGCCGATATCGACGAAGACGTTGTCGGCATCGATGGCCTGGATGGTCCCCTTCAGCCGGCTCCCTTCTTCGAGATCCTCCTCCGATTCGATCCGCTCGGGGGCCGCAGCTTCGTTTTCCCCATCGATGCTGGAGACCGCCTGGGCGGCCAGGTCGAGCAGCTTGGCGTCGTCGCTGGCCAGGGCGGCCTCGATTTCGGCTTCGATTTCGGCGTCGAGGTCGTCATCGGGGGGCAGATCGACGGGAGGTGCGGCGGCCTGCTGAGATTTCGGCGGCGGCTCGGGCGATTCGGTCGGCGACTTGGCGACCTCGGCAGCCACGTCGGCCAGTCTCTCCTCGACGGTGGGTTCCCCCTCGGCCTGGGTTGCCACCGGCTTGGTTCTCGAAGGAATCGCCCGGGCCGAGTCGCCGCCGGTCGGATTCAGCTTCGGTCGCTTCCGCTCGGGCTTGTCAGCGGACGATGATTCGGGCTGTTGATCCGAACCGGTCCCGACGGGTGTCTCTTGGGGCAGTTTCGGCGTTGAGTCGTTCACGGCAGCAGGCTCCGATGCAGCGAGGTCGATGGCCCGGGTGGCGGGCTATTTCGACGCCTTCTTCTTGTCGCCATCCATCACGGCCGCCTTGACGCACCTCAGGCCGATCGCGTCGCTCTTGACGTGATCGGGAAGTGACAGCCGTACGGCACTCCTCAACGAAGGGTATCGGTCTCGCCACGATCCGCTGCGGATCACCCGCGAAACGAACTTTTCGTCACCGTCCCACGCTCCGCTGTCCCCGGGAGCGGCCTTGTAGTCGGCGTGCCAGGCATCGGCGACGAATTCCCACAGGTAGCCGTGCATGTCGTACAGGCCCCAGGGGTTGGGCTTGAGTGCTCCGACCGGCGGATCATTGCCGGCGGCGTTGCCGTTGTGCCAGCCGAAGGGATCCAGCAGCCCGGCCTGCTTGCCCGTGTCGCCTTTTGCCTGTGCCTTGTCACCGAAGCTGTAGGCCGTCGTCGTTCCCGCCCGACAGCAGTACTCCCACTCGGCCTCACTCGGCAACCGGATCTCCTCGTCGGCCCCGATCAGCTTCTCCCCCCGCATCATCAGCGTCGCTCTCTGGCAAAACACCACCGCATCCTGCCAACTGAGCATCTCGACGGAATTTCTCGGTCCGGTCCAGAGGCTGGGGTTCTTGCCCATCACCGCTTCCCAGAGGTTCTGGGGCACCTCGTACTTGGCCATCGAAAAGGCTCCAGCGATCTTGACAATCCGAGCCGGTCGTTCGCTGGCGTCACCGTCCTTGGTGCCCATCACGAACGTCGCCGGGAACTTCCCCTTGCCCGGAGTGATCGCGACGAATTCGCCGTTGAAGGTCTTCAGCAGTGCCTGTCGTTGGGCGGGGGTCATCTTCGATTTCTTGTCGTCCTTCTTTTCCTGGGCCGGGGCGACCAGGGCGAACCAGAGGACCAGGGTGGTGACAAAACAGATCCTGAGCGTATCGGACATCGAGGGACTCATGTAGAGGGTGTGACCGGATCACTTCATTAACTATCGAAGTTCCCCGCGGGCCGCAACGATTGGGGAGGGGGCCGGTCCCCGGAGTTTGACGCACGCCGTTCCAGCGGTCAAAGTGTGCGGTCATGATCGAGCCGGAAACTCGCCCGCCTCGCAGCAGCGAACTGCTCTCGAGTACCGCCAGCCGATTGCTGGTGGTCGATGTGCAGCAGAAGCTGCTGGATCAGATTCCGGTTTCAGGGACGCTGGTCGAGAACTGCCGGCGGCTGATCCGTGGGGCCCATGTGTTGGATGTGCCGGTCGCCGCGACCGAGCAGTATCCCGATGGACTGGGGCCGACGGCGGAGGTGTTGGCCGGCCTGCTGGGCGAGATCCCCGAGAAGCTCCGGTTCAGTTGTGCCGAGTGCCTGGACTGGGGCGGGCCGGACGGCGATGAGGATCAGCGTGACCAGGTGGTCGTCTGCGGCATCGAGGCGCATGTCTGTGTCACCCAGACGGCGTTGGATCTCGCCGCCCAGGGCTACCGTGTTTATGTCCCCGCAGATGCGGTCGCCAGCCGGCACAAGCTCGACTGGCGGACCGCTCTCGCACGACTCGCCGATTCGGGAATCGTCGTGCTGACGACCGAGAGCGTGTTGTTCGAGTGGTGCGAGGTGGCCGGGACCGACGAATTCCGGCAGATCAGCCGATTGGTGACCGGAAAAGACGAAGCTTGAAACGGGTTCGTCCGGGGGGTTAAAACAGAGTGAGTCCTACTTGGTCGAATTTCGTTGACGGCAGCACATGGCTTCAACCGCACCCGAATCCACTTCACCCGATACGGCGGCTTCCGCAGCGTTTCCCCGCGTACGGATGCGTCGCCTGAGGACTCATCCTCGGCTGCGAGAGATGGTCCGCGAGACGCGGTTGTCTCCGTCGGATTTCATCCTGCCGCTGTTCATCCGGCATGGTGAGAACCAGCGGCTCCCGATTTCCTCGATGCCCGGCCACAGCCAGTTGACGGTGGACCTGCTGGCCGACGAGGTGTCGGAGATCGCGTCGTTGGGCATCCCGGCGGTGATCCTCTTCGGGATCCCTGCCGAGAAGGACGCGGTGGGCAGCGATGCCTGTGACGACCAGGGGATCGTGGCCGAGGCGGTGCGGGCGATCAAGGCCAGCGGCACCGACCTGCTGGTGATCACCGATGTGTGTTTCTGCGAGTTCACCGACCACGGCCACTGCGGGATCATCAACGACCGCCACGGGACGCTGGACGTCGACAACGACGCGACGCTGGAGATCCTCGCCACCCAGGCGGTCACTCACGCCCGTGCCGGTGCCGACATGGTGGCCCCATCGGGAATGATGGACGGGATGGTCGGGGCAATCCGCGATGGGCTCGATGCGGCCGATTTCACCAATCTGCCCATTCTCAGCTACGCGGTGAAGTACTCGTCGGCCTTCTACGGCCCGTTCCGCGATGCTGCCGAGAGCGCCCCCCTGTTCGGTGACCGCCGGACCTACCAGATGGATCCGGCCAATGCGGGCGAGGCCTTGCGCGAGGCGGCGCTGGACGTGGCCGAGGGTGCCGACCTGCTGATGGTCAAGCCGGCCCTGGCCTGTCTCGACATCATCCATCGCGTCAAGCAGGCTCATCCGGGTGTTCCCCTGGCGGCCTACAACGTCAGCGGGGAGTACGCGATGGTCAAGGCAGCCGCCGAGGCCGGTTGGATCGACGAGCGGGGCGTGGCCCTGGAGAGCCTGCTGGCGATCAAGCGGGCCGGGGCCGACATGATCCTGACCTACTTCGCCAAGGATGCCTGCCGCTGGTTGGCCTAGGCGTCCTTGTTCGCTTCGCAGGCCGCCCGGTGTTCTGCCAGGAACCGTGATACGTCGGCCTGGCGAGCCTGCTTGAGCGAACGGAACGAGATCTTCACGGCGTCACGACCATTCTTGTAGGTGGTGATTTCGCGGGTTGAGCCCAGGGCGGCCACGCGTCCCAGCGGAATCGCCCCGCATGGACCGAACAGGATCAGGTCGACCGAGTGAACCCGCTTGGTCCACAACTGTGCCCACACCGGGCCATCCTCGGCCAGCCGGAACGAGACCGACATGCGACCGGTCCAGTCGACGACCGGCTCCGCGGCGGCTTCGTTCAACCCGTCTGCGAGTTCCTCGACCAGGCCCTCGGGCCACCCCACCCGCTTGCCGGCCGGAAACCCCTTTCGCGCCTGGTGCCACTTGCGGCCCAGGACCGTCCACGGCATCAGGTCCTCGAGATTCTGTTTCGAACGACGCGTCTGCTCGAGAAACGAGTCCTGTGCGGTTGCCAGGAACGCTTCGAACTCGGGTGTGTCGATTTCTCGCAGCCAGTGGACCTTCAGTGTCACTTCCTGCCATGGCCCCTTGACGTTCTTGACTCCCACGCGGGACCCCCGGCCGTAGATCGGCAGTTCGTCGACGTCGTCGAGCGGCTTGAGGTCGAGTTGCTGCTGAAGCTCCTCGCGGTGGAACGTGTTGCGTCGAACCCGGAACTTCAACGTCACCAGCCACTCGCCGCCGGTCAGGGCGTGGAAGAACCACCCGTTCTTCTTCACCTGTCCGCTGATCGTGACCACGCTGCGATGATTGAAATCGGCGGAGCGAAGTTCGTCGCAGTTCTCCAGTCGGTCGAGGATCGTTTCGAGCACCGTGCCCTCCCAGCGGCCGGGTTGACCGTTGTGGGCAATGCGGTCGGTGGTGTGCCAGCGGCGTCCATCCTGTTCCCATGGCATCCGTGCTTCGCGACCGATCTGGCGGAAATCGAGGTCACCATCCCGTTTCTCGGAGACGGTCTTCACGTTGAACACGTCCCGGTTGGCCCGTTCGCCGGATCGCAGCACCGGGTCCAGCAGTTCGCCGGTCCACGACCTGTGACCGGTTCGCCGCCGCTTGGCCGCCCGGGCCTGGTCGACGACATCCTCTGGCGTTCCCGCCGCCACGATCCGACCGCCCCCGGAACCGGCCTCGGGGCCCAGGTCGACGATCCAGTCGGCCGTCTTGATCACGTCGAGGTTGTGCTCGATCACGACCACCGTGTTTCCTGCCACGACCAGGCTTTCGAGCACCTTCAGCAGCTTGTCGATGTCGTCGAAGTGAAGCCCGGTGGTGGGTTCATCGAGCAGGTAGAGCGTGCGGCCGGTCTGGGGCCGTGCCAGTTCGGCGGCGAGCTTGACGCGTTGGGCTTCGCCACCCGAAAGCGTCGGGGCGGGTTGTCCCAGCGTGAGATAGCCGAGGCCGATGGCACAGAGAGTGGCCAGGGGCGCCCGGATCCTCGGAATGTTCTCGAACAGCTTCCGTGCCTCGGCGATCGGCATGTCGAGTATGTCGGCGATCGTGTGGCCGTGGTAGGTCACCGCCAGCGTCTCGGTGTTGTACCTCCGTCCGCGGCACTCGTCGCACTCGACCCACACGTCCGGCAGGAAGTGCATTTCGATGCACTTCTGCCCGTTTCCCTCACAGGCTTCGCATCGGCCTCCGGCCCGGTTGAAACTGAATCGCCCCGGGCGATAACCCCGGACCTTCGACTCGGGCAACCGCGTGAACAGTTCGCGGATCTCGTCGAAGACCCCGGTGTAGGTGCCCGGGTTCGACTTGGGCGTGTTGCCGAGCGGTTGCTGGTCGACGACGATCACCTTGTTGAGGTGTTCGACGCCCCGGAGCGCATCGAACGGACCGGGCGTGTCTCCGGTCCGATGCAGTTGCCGCGAGACCGCGCGGGCCAGGGTGTCTTCGATCAGAGAACTCTTGCCCGATCCACTGACCCCGGTGACGCAGGTCAGGGTGCCCAGCGGGATCCTCAGCCGGACGTTGTCGAGGTTGTTCTGTCGAGCACCGTCAAGTTCCAGCCAGGCCCCACCCGGAGGATCGGCGCCGGCTGTCTCGGCCGGCTCCATCCGCCTGGTGGCGGGGATCGGAATCGTGCGGCGGTTGGAGAGGAACTTGCCGGTCAGCGACCGGGTCTTGTGAGCCAGTTCAGCGGGTGATCCCTGCGCGATGATCTTGCCGCCGTGCCGCCCGGCGGCAGGTCCGAAGTCGACCAGTCGATCGGCCGTCTCGAGCACCTCGCGGTCGTGCTCGACCACCACCAGCGTGTTGCCGAGATCTCGGAGCCGTTGGAGAGCTCTCAGCAGGCGACGGTTGTCTCGGGAGTGCAGACCGATGGTGGGCTCGTCGAGCACGTAGAGCACGCCGGTCAGTGCACGGCCGACTTGGCCGGCGAGCCGGATCCGCTGGCTCTCGCCCCCCGAAAGTGTCGGGAAGGGTCGGTCGAGGGTGAGGTAGTCGAGGCCGACGTCGACCAGGAATTTCAGCCGGCTGGTCGCTTCCCGCAGCAGGTCGCCGGCGATCCGCTTCTCGTCACGACTCATCCTCGCGGTTCGCAGAACCCGCAGCGCGTCGTCGAGCGGCAGGCCACAGAGTGACGCGATGGTCTGGCCGAGCAGTTGTACGGCCGCGACGTCGGGCCTGAGCCGGCTGCCGTCGCAGGACGAGCAAGTGACCTCTCCCACCAGGTCCAGCAGCCGCCGGCGGTAGGTGGCCGAGACTCGTGACGCCTCTTCGATTGCCGGGTAAAGTCCCTTGTACTGCATCGAGATCGTCTCCCCGTCGGGGAGCTCGACGGAGAACCAGCGGTCGCCGGTGCCGTAGAGCACCAGTCGACGGGCGGCCGTGGACAGTTGCGAGAATGGAACGTCCAGGGGCAGGTCGAATTCGCGGTGCAGCGCGTCGAGAGTCGAGGCGAAGATCGGCACCGTCGACGGATCGGGCCAGGCGGCGATCGCTCCGTCGGCGAGCGATTTCGAGTCGTCGGCGACCAGTGCCGTGAGGTTGGTGCCCTGCTGAGTGCCCAGGCCCTCGCACGCCCGGCACCAGCCCAACGAGCTGTTGAAAGAGAAGTGGTTGGGCGTCAGTTCCTCGAAACTTCGCCCGCATTTCTCGCACGCCGCGTGCAGGCTGAACGGTTCGACTTCCCAGTCGGGCTCGTCGCGCTGGAGATTTTCGGTGGCGATTCTCATCTCCCCCCGACCCAGCCCCAGGGCCATCTCGACGCTGTCGGCCACGCGGGTCCGTGAGGTGTTTCCCGGTGTGATGCGGTCGATGACCACCTCGACCGTGTGACGTCTCCGACGGTCAATCTCGGGGACCTCTTCGATCCGGCAGGTTGTCCCGTTGATTCGGACCCGTCGAAATCCGTCCTCCTGCAGCGACTGCCACAGCCTGGCATACTCCTGGCCGACACGGACTTCCTGCGGGGCCAGGACCAGGATCCGTTTTCCGGCCGGCAGATTCCGGACGCGGTCGATCACCTCGTCGGTCGTCTGGCGGCTGATGGGGATCTCGCAGGTCGGGCAGACTCGGGTCCCCAGCCGGGTGAACAGCACCCTCAGGTAGTCGTAGATTTCGGTCACGGTCCCGACGGTCGACCGGGGCGTGGTGCCGGTGTTCTTCTGCTCGATGGCGATGGCCGGCGAGAGTCCCTGGACCTGTTCGACCCGGGGCTTGGGCATCTGACCGAGGAACTGGCGGGCGTAGGCCGAGAGGCTCTCGACGTAGCGACGTTGTCCCTCGGCGTACAGCGTGTCCATTGCCAGCGAGGACTTGCCGCTGCCGCTGGGGCCGCAGAAGACGTTGAACCGGTTGCGGGGGATCTTCAGGTTGACGTCCTTCAGGTTGTGCTGTGTCGCCCCCCGCACGACGATGTCGGTCGACTCCTTGCGCCGTTTCCGGAATCTCGCTCTTCGCGGTCCCCTGGCTCCGGTCGTCGGCTTCCGGCGACCGTTGGTGTGCCTGTTGCCGGGGGACAGCAGCGGGGCGAGGGCGCGTCCGGTGTGGGAATCGGGGCAGGCGGCGATCGTCTCGGGCGGTCCGGCCACCACCACCCGCCCCCCGCCGGCACCCCCCTCTGGACCCAGGTCGATGACCCAGTCGGCGGTTTTGACGACATCGAGGTTGTGTTCGACCACCAGGACCGTGTTCCCCTGGTCGACGAATCCGTGCAGCACGTCCAGCAGCTTGCTGATGTCGGCGAAGTGCAGGCCGGTGGTGGGTTCATCGAGCAGGTAGATCGTGCTGCCGGTCGACCGTTTGCCCAGTTCGCGTGCGAGCTTGATCCTCTGGGCTTCGCCTCCCGAGAGTGTCGGGGAGGGTTGACCGAGCTTGAGGTATTCGAGTCCGACGTCACCGAGCGTCCCCAGCAACCGGGCGACCCGGGGATGGTTGCGGAAGTGCTCGAGAGCCTCCTGCACGTCCATCTCGAGGACTTCGGCGATGTTCTTGGTCCGGAATTTCACCTCGAGCGTCTCGTGGTGAAATCTCCGCCCTTCGCAGACCGGGCAGGTGATCCAGATGTCGGCCAGGAAGTCCATCTCGAGCCGGCTGGCCCCGTATCCCTCACAGGCCTCGCACCGGCCACCCTGGACGTTGAAGCTGAATCGCCCCGGCTTGTAACCCCGGGCCCGTGCCTCGGGCAGTTTGCTGTAGAGTTCGCGGACGGCGTCGAGCAACTTGACGTATGTGGCGGGGTTCGAGCGAGGGGTGCGTCCGATCGGAGCCTGGTCGATGTTGATTGCCCGGTCGAGATGCTCGAGCCCGGTCACTTCGCGGTGTGCTCCCGGTTCGCCCTTACCCGAGTTGAGTTCGCGGTTGAGGACCTGCCAGAGGATGTCGTCGGCGAGTGAGCTTTTGCCCGATCCGCTGACCCCGGTGATACAGACGAAGGCCTCCAGGGGGATCGCAACGTTGATGCCACGGAGATTGTTGTGGCGGGCGGCCTTGATGGTCAGCCGGTTGCTGCTGATTTCTCGACGCTGCTTCGGCACGGGAATCGTGTCGTCACCGCAGAGGTACCGTCCGGTTACGCTGCGTGGGTTCCGTTCGATTTCCTCGACGGTCCCTTCGGCCACCACCCGTCCGCCGCGAACACCCGGGCCGGGGCCGAAGTCGACGATGTGATCGGCCGCCCGTATCGTCTCCTCGTCGTGTTCGACCACGATCACCGTGTTGCCCTGGTCGCGGAGGTCACAGAGGCTTTCGAGCAGCAACTGGTTGTCGCGGGAGTGGAGTCCGATCGAGGGTTCGTCGAGCACGTAGACGACGCCGACCAGCCCGCTGCCGATCTGCCCAGCCAGGCGAATTCTCTGAGTTTCCCCGCCCGAGAGTGTCGGGGCCGAGCGGTCCAGGGCGAGGTAATCGAGTCCGCAGCGGAGCAGGAATCCGAGCCGGGCGCGGATTTCCTTGAGCACCTCGACGGCGATCAATCGTCCGGTTTTATCGAGTTCGATGTCCTCGAAAAATGCTGCCGCGTCACCGATCGACAGTGCACAGACTTCCGGCAGGCTCCGGCGACGACGCGCGGCCTGGCGGCCGAACCGCTGGTTGGCGGTGGTGATGGAGACCGCCTGGGCCTGCTGGTTCAGCCGCGTGCCGTGGCAGGCCGAGCAGTCGGCGAAACGCATCGCTTTTTCCAGCTGCCGCCGCCGCATCGGGTTGTTCGTCTTGTGGTAAGACTCGAGCAACTTGGGGATCACCCCGTCAAACGTGCCGCCGTGTTTCCAGACCCCGCCGCGGTATCTCCAGGCGAAAGTGATATGGCGGTCGCCGGTCCCGAACAGGATCAGCCGCCTGGCCTCCTCGGGAAGTTCGGTCCAGGGGATATTGAGCACCGAATCGGTTTCGAGACCCAGGTCAGCCTCGATCGCCGCCGCGGCACCCTGGTAGATGTGCCGTCGCCAGCGGCCAATTCGCCGGACGGCTCCCAACAGGCCGATTGCACCTCGCCACAACGACCTGCCCGGTTCGGTTATCAGTTCCTCGGGCAGGAAATCGTGCCGGCGGCCCAGTCCGTTGCACTCCAAACACATTCCCAGCGGGCTGTTGAAGCTGAACAGTTGTGGCGTGGGGGGTTCGTAGCTGATTCCACAGCTGGAACAGGCGTAGAGAGAACTGTAGAGCGTGTCACGGTCGTTGGAAGATTCGGTGGAAGGTCGGCCGGGTCGGTTGGCGGTCTCCCCGGTCACGGACAACAGCAGCGTGCCGTTTCCCAGACGCAGGGCCGTCTCGACCGCCTCGGCCAACCGGCCCCGGCCTCCTCGACCAGAGGAAAGCCGATCGACAATCACCTCGATCGTGTGTCGCATTTGCCGGTCGAGTCCAAGGTTGTCGCTCAGCGAGACAGTCTCGCCGTCGACACGGGCTCGAACGAACCCCTGCTTCAGCAGGTCGTCGAACAGGTCACGGTACTCGCCCTTCTGCTGCTGGATCAACGGGGCCAGCACGTTGTAACGGGTCCCGCTGGGCAACGCTCCGATCGATTCGATGATCTGCTCGGATGTCTGTGCCCGGATCTCGCGACCGCAACGCGCACACCCCGGACGGCCGACTCGAGCGAACAGGACGCGGAGATAGTCCTGGATCTCGGTGATCGTTCCGACGGTGCTTCGAGGGTTGCGGCTGGCGGATTTCTGCTGGATCGAGATCGATGGGGACAGGCCGCTGACTCGATCGACGTCGGGCTTGGGGAGTTGGCCGAGGAACTGGCGGGCGTAGCTGGAGAGGCTTTCGACGTAGCGTCGTTGGCCCTCGGCGTAGAGTGTGTCGAAGGCCAGTGAGCTCTTACCGGAACCGCTGACTCCGGTCATTACGATCAGCCGGTTGCGTGGCAGGCTCAGGTTGATGTCGCGGAGATTGTGTTCGCGGGCACCGCGGATCTCGATATCCGCCGCCTCGATCGCCAACCTGCTTCCCGGCCGCGTCCGGCTCACGTTACGGGCTCGCTGCCATCGGCCACGGGTTCCTGCCCAGGCTCCTGTTCGGACTCCTGTTCGGGCTCCTGTTCGGGCTCCTGTTCGGGCTCCTGTTCGGACTCCTGTTCGGACTCCTGTTCGGAGACCGCCTCACCAGGTTTCCGCCGCCGCCGCCGTTTCTGTTTACGAGACTGTTTTCGGGGTCGATCGTCGTCGTCAAACGTCGGTTCGGTCACAGGTTCTTCGGGAATGACCGTGGCGTCGTCATCCTCGATGGTGATCGGCGGGAAGCTGAACCGCCGTGCGGCCCGTTGGGCGCTGTCGTCGAGCTGCATCCAGGCGCCGTCGATGGGGCAGCGGCGGCACGTGATGTGTCCGGCTGTCTTCAGGACTCGCTGGCAGTTGGGACAGCGCCAGACGCGTCGGACGTCGAGGTCGAGCCTGATTCCGGGACCCTTGATGGCCTGGTCCTCCCCCGCTCCTCTTCGCGCCCCGCGGCGCGAACATTACCATGCACGCCCGCTTCAGCCGTGCTCTTGACGTGGACGGCCACCGACCATCCATCGCGGATCTATTCTCGGGCGTTGCCCCCGGTCGGGCAAGCCCGTCCAGACTGTCTCGGGATCGTCGATGAACCAGCGGCCAACAATGCACAGGACGCGGCTGGGTCTGCTGGTCGGTGGTGTGTTGATGGGTGTGGCCGACGCGATCCCGGGAGTTTCCGGCGGCACCGTGGCGATGGTGTTGGGAATCTACGATCGGCTGGTGACGGCCATCAGTCGCTGTGACGCGACACTGGCTGGTTCGGTCGTCCGAGGTCGTTGGCGCGAGGCGGCCGGCCGGATCGACCTCGCCTTCTTGTCGACGCTCGGCCTGGGGATTGTCGCGGGCATCCTGGCCCTGGCCTCGGTGATGCAGGTGCTGCTGACGAGTCATCCGTCGTTGGTCAACGCGGTGTTCTTCGGCCTGGTGGCCGGTTCCTGCGTGGTCGTCACGCGGTTGATCAGGAACTGGACGTTGCCGCGATTTGTGTTGATGGTGATCGCGATCAACGTATCGTTTGTGCTGGTCGGGTTTCCGCAGGACGCCGGTGAAACAGACCAGGGCCGGCTGTACCTGTTCGGCTGTGGAGCGGTCGCCATCTGCGCCATGATCTTGCCGGGTGTCAGCGGCGCGTTCCTGATGAAGGTGCTGGGCCAGTACGACCACGTCATCGGCATGCTGTCGGACGTGGTCCATTTCCGGGCCAGTTCCGAGACACTCCTAACGCTGGCGGTCTTTTCGTGTGGCTGCGTGGTGGGCCTGGTCAGCTTCAGCAAGCTGCTCCGTTGGTTGCTGGCTACCACCCGCGAGGCGACTCTGGCGGTGTTGTGCGGTGCAATGTGTGGGTCGTTGCGTGCCCTGTGGCCGTTCGATTCGGGTGAATTCACCAATGGCCGAATCACCGGAGTGGTGCTGCTGATGGTCGTCAGCTTTGCCGCCGTGTTGCTGATGGATCGCCTGACCCGGCCCACACAGCAGGACTCGTCACCGCCGTCGTAGCCGAGGCGGTGGGCCGCCAAGCCGGTGACCGGCGATGCGGCCGACTTCGTGTCGTCGCGTTCTCAGAAGACCGAGAACAGCAGCAGGCCGCTGGCACGGACCAGCCACTTGCGGTCATCGGGGGTGATCTTGCCGGCGTCGAGGATCTGGCGGCACTTGTTCCGGGTGGTGCTGATCAGCAGTTTCTGGAGATCGGTCAGCCCCTTCCGACGTTCTTCCTCGAGCAACAGCGAAGTGATCCTGTACAGGGCTCGGGGTTCGTCGAGCCCGGACTTGACCGCGTCGGTCCAGGTCGGATCCGCCCGTCCCTCGACGACCTCGATCAGCACGGCGAGCACAAGATTCGAGATGCGTGTCAACTTGGGGAAGTCGACCCGATCGGGCGTATCCCGCGGTGAGTGGTAGTCGGGGTGTTCACCGGTGGAGAAGAACAGGAAGGGCACCTTGCGGTCGCGAAACGGGCCATAGTCGCTGCGGGTGCCGACCAGGTCGATTCCGAGCCGGGCCACTTCCAATCCCTTGGGAGTCCCCACTCGGTCGAGGACAGTCCGGAGAGCCGGGGCGTGTTCGCTGCCCAGGCAGAAGACCGTCGGCAGGGGCAGGTTGCCCAGTGAACGGCCGACCATGTCGGCCGTGATGAACAGCTTGACACGTTTGAGCGGCCAGGGGGGGTTGGCGGCAAACCATCGAGATCCCCACAGCAGCCGCTCCTCCAGGTCGAAGCCGACGAAGGCGACGGTACGTGCCGGGGGCGCCTTGCGAGTGGCCAGTTGGCGGGCGACCTCGAGCATCAGCGCCACGCCGCTGGCGTTGTCGTCGGCCCCGGGGTAGACCGCGTTCTTGCGGACACCGAGGTGGTCGTAGTGGGCGCTGAGAATCACGATCTCGTCGGACTTTCGTCCCGGCAATACTGCTCCGACGTTCCGCCCGCTCGTCATCGCCTTGCCCGACTTGTCCTTTCGACCGGGGAGCGGCTGGAAATAGCTGTCGCCGAAGAGCGGCCTGAGTTTCAGGCGTTGGAAGTGATCGCGGAGGTAGTTTGCCGACTGCCGGGCTGCTTCTCCCGATCGGCCGCGCCGTGCCGGGTCGGCCAGCCACACGACATGACGCTTCACGTCGGTGACCACGATTGGCGAGGGTGGTGACGGCTTCTCGTCAGCCGTAGCCGGACCGGACACCGCAATCAGGAACAGGACCAGGTGTCCGACAACGCGCGGATCTGTCGCGAGAGTCCGCGTCTCGGAGTTCTCACCAATCCGGCTGCTCCTCGTGTTGCCTCTACGGCGGACTGGCTGGCTCATCGGGGCGTCTCCGTGGACCGCGGCAGAGTAGCTTGCGGCGTTTCAACCAGCAACCCCCGCTGCCGGCAGGGTTCCGGTTTGGCCGATTGTGACGAAGTTTCCTGTTGTAGCGGTCGTCGGGAGGTCGATAGACCGAAGTAATGCCCGCGTGGCGCGCGGACCTTCATGACTTGGAGAACGAGACAATGCGTCGAGGATCGATTCTGACCGCCGTGCTGGTAGCCACCGTCGTGGCCTTGGCTGCCTCGGTGAGTTCGACGCCGGCGCGGGCCGCCGGACAGGGGCAGCCGACCGACTGGAAACGGTTCTTCTACTACCCCTACGTCTACTACCCCCACAACTTCCAGCGGCCCCAGGGCAGCTTCAACCACCTCTATTACCGATACTCGCCGACCTGGCGGATCCCCGTGATGCGAGAGGGTTGGCACAACTTCTACCAGAAGAAGCGGCCGTACCACCGAGGGCATCACTTCATCCTGGATGTCTTCTAGACCTTCCCGGGCGAGCTGCGGGAAACAGGTTACTTTCCCGCGTGGACTCGATTGAGTTCTCGTGGGGCCGGAGCGTCGCTGGACCCGTCCATTTTTACGGACGGGTCCGGTGCGTTAAAGAGGTGGCCATGAATCACTCGCAGGCGAACACGTCGTCACGAGCGGATTGGTTGAGCCCGTAGATCGACAGTACGCATTCGTCGATTCGGCACTCGAGAGCCTCGACGGTCGGTCCCGAACCACGCAACTGCAGCAACCGCGCCACGTCGTCGACGATCGACCGGTAGGCGGTCCGCTGGCCCGGGTCTTCCAGATCCGGCCAGATGATCGGAAGATTCCGTAGCGAGCCGACCTTGACCTGGGGGAACGACGCCTGGGCTGATTCCCGCACCTCGGTCGTGTAGAGGAAGTGGATCAGTCGCGAATTGAGCAGCCCCACCAGGTAGCCGACGTCGTACCCGTTGTCGGGATCGAACAGTGCCAGCAGGGAATTGCGGAAGTACTCGGTTCCCTGCTTGGGGCCGACGATCGGGTGGCGGGCTGTCTGCCGGATCACGAAGCGAGCCCGCCGGTAGGTGTCCAGGGGCCGGATCGTGAAGTACTCGCCCTCAACGGCTCTGTAATCCAGCCTCAGCCTCTTGGCGGGCGGATCGCATCGCCAACGGTGCACCTGTCGACCCTCCAGCAACCCGACACTTGTCCCGGTTGCCGTCGATGCGGTTGCTTCAAGGCTCACCAGGTGGCCGGCACAGTTCCCGGTGTGGACGCCCGGATCCCCGACCAATCGACCCAGGCTTTCGCTTCGCTCGCGGAGTTCATTGACCCAGCCGGGAGTGACCGCGTCGGTCCAGCCGGCTGTACCGACATCGTCGCGACGGGCGATCAGTGTCACCACCGGCGCCACCGCTTCTCCCTCGAATACTCCCTCCCCATGGTCCTCGACCTCGTGCAAGGACATCTCCTCGGTCACCGCCGATCTCAGGCCTGCGTAGCTTTCGAGGTGAGTGACCTGTGTGGGCAGCACGAGTGCAAGTGAATGACGGGCGAGTTCCAGGCCTCGGCGGACGAACATCCCGTGCAGCGTGTCCCAGGTGTCGCCACCCCAGCGGGCGAGGTACCGCTGCTTGAGATCGGGGTTGATCGCCACCGCCTGGCGACCTGAAAACGACCCGAAGGGCGGGTTGCCGATGACCAGGTCGAAACGGTCGACATCGTCGCGGGGAAACGGGCAATCGAGCAGGGCGTCGGCTGTGACCAGGTGATTCACCAGCCCTCCCGGTGGTGGGGTCGGCAACTCGGCCGCGTGCCAAACCGCGTGACGGGCCAGGCAGATGGACAGCGGGTCGAGGTCGATTCCGAACAGGCTGTTGTCGATCACCCGTCTGCGGATCGCCGGGTCCGGGACCCCGGGTTGCTCGAGCCGACTCCAGATCCAGCGGGCTGCGGCGATCAGGAAGCGACCGTCGCCGCAGGCCAGATCCAGGATCGTGACCCGGCTCAGGCCCCGGGGGTCGTCGTTCCAGGGAGCCAGTGCCCGCTCGACCAGGCTCTCGACCAGCCGCATGGGCGTGAAGTAGACACCGCGATTGCGACGAGCGGCCGGCGACGGGGCCAGGACCAGCGAGGGACCGGTCGCCTCGAGAGCAATCTCGTGCTCGTCTCCGGTTGCCTCCCGGACCTCCCACTCGAGCAATCTCTGGGCCATGTCGGCCGGATCGGTTTCCGAGAACCACGTGTCGAGACTCCCGGCGAGGTCGGCCGGCAGGCAGGTGGTCGGGTCGAGTCCGAAAGCCATCAGCCCGGGGCATCGAGTGTCGAGCATCGAGACGACGATGGCCTGCCGCATGGTCTCGGCCACCTCGTCGACCGCCACACCGCGGGCCAGGATCCCCCCGGCGACTCGTGCCAGTGTCTCCTCGAGGTTCGACACCGATCGTGATTCGGCGGAGTCGGAAGTGCCGGCGAGGCTCATCTTGAGGCGTCCGTCAGGGGACCGCGAGCGGCGGCAGTGTAGCACGGATTCCCGCGGTCGGCCGAATGTGCTAGATGAGGTGTCAGGGTCGGCAATGCCGGACCCGACACTCGCCGTGGACGGAACTCCGATGGAAAAGACCGAGGCGATGGTGATCCGCGTTGCGGATTTCAGTGAAACCAGCCGAGTGGTGACGCTGTTTTCTCGTGAATTCGGCAAGATCGCGGCCGTCGCCAAGGGGGGACGACGTCTGAAAGGTCCCTTCGAGGCTGCTCTTGACCTGCTCGCGACGTGTCAGATAGTGTTCCTCCGCAAGCCGTCTGCCAGCCTCGATCTCCTCACAGAAGCCCAGCTGATTTCCCGATTCCGGCCCCCCGGCCGCGATCTCTACAGCCTCTACGCCGGCTACTACGTCGCCGAATTGCTGTCGGGATTGACCGAAGACTACGACCCTCACCCGGTACTGTATGACCACGCCACGCTCGCGCTGCAGCGGCTTGCCGAAGACGGCGACGTCCGCCCGGTGCTGCTCCGATTCGAGATGGTGCTGTTGCGTGAAATTGGCCAGATGCCTGTCGTCGATCGCTGCGTGTCGTGCGATGCCCGGGTGAACCCCGATCCACAAACCGAATCACAGACCGATCCACAACCACAACGGCAGTTCTCCTTTTGGGTCTCATCAGGAGGCCTGATCTGTTCGCGGTGTCAGAAACCGGAGTACGGTTCCCCCATGATCACGGCTGAGACGGCCGCGGTGTTGGCGCGGCTGGCTGAACCGGATGTCGAGACTCTCGAACTGCCGATGGAACGGCATTCGGAGTTGCGGCGAGTGGTGACGCCCGCGATCTGTCATGTCCTGGAGCGTCGTCCCAAGATGCTCCGTTTCCTGCCCCTCTGAGCCCGATCCATCTCCACGGGCCGCTCCGCATCGGCCTTCCAGTTCGTCAGGGATGACCATGAAACCCAACGTCGGCCATGTTGCGGCCCTGCTCACGTTCTGTCTGCTGGGCGCCTCTGCGGGGTGCCAATCGATCCAAGTCGGCGGCCTCGACATGCTCACGTCTCCGTTGAGCAGGTCCTTTTCGGCGATCAAGGATGCCGCCACAGTCGATACCGACCAGCACCCCGACCTGGGCCAGGGCCCCACTGCCGGAGAGCGTCTGCGGCTGGAACGGGCCAGGAACCTGGCCGAGACGGGCCGACACGCCGAGGCCGAGTCGTTGCTGGTCGACTTGAAGGGCCAGGGCCCTACACGGTTCTTTGATTTCTCCAAGCGGAGTCGCAAGACGTTCCTCAAGAAGCTCGACAAGGACCGCCGAATCGGTGACGACCTCAACCCCAACCTCGTCGATCCCCGGGCATCGTTCCGCGAGGACACCCTGTTCCTGCTGGCGGAGAGCCGGTTTCATCTCAAGAAGTTCGCCTCGGCCGACGACTCCTACACCGAACTGCTCGCCGACTTCCCCTCGACGAGGCACATCGACCGCGCCAGCCAACGGCTTTTCGAGATCGGTCGCTATTGGCTCGACTCCCAGAACTTCAAGGCCGCTGCCGAGATCCGTCCGGCCAATGCCACCGCTCCGGCCAGCCGATCCGAACCCGGCACGACCGGTCACTGGTTCACCAGGCTGTCGATCGTCCCGAACATGACCGATGGCACGAGACCCGTCTTCGACACCGGTGGCCGTGCCCTACGGACCCTGAAGACCATCTGGCTCAACGATCCCACTGGCCACCTGGCCGATGACGCGCTGATGCTGGCCGCCGCCACGTACCTGGAACGGGGCGACACTCGCGAGGCCGACCGGATCCTGAGCAACCTCCGCAAGCTCTACCCCGACAGCCCCTACCTGGAATCGGCCTTCCTGCTCGGATCCCATGTCCGGCTGATGGGCTACCAGGGATCCGCCTACGACGAGACACCATTGGATGAGGCCGCCCAGTTGAAGCGGAGTACGCTGGGGTTGTTTCCTGGTATCAAGGAGAAGCAGCGGCTGCAGGGCGAGATTGACTCGATCGAGACGGCCCGGGCCGAACGGGAGTGGCAGCGGGTCGAGTTCTACAGGAAGAAAAACCTGCCCAAGGCCATGGCCGTTCACCTGAACCGCATCCTCGCCCGTTTTGACGGCACGGATCATGCGGAACGGGCGCGGCGGATGCTCCTGGAACTGGGACCCGATTACGCCAACGGCCGTTGGATGATCAGCGAAGTGCAGGCCGCCGGCAATCCGCCGCCCGGCATCCCGGATGCCGCGACTGATTCACCACCGCGTGATGTGATCGATGAGCTGCCCCGCAGCACGACTGCCGGCACGCCCGATTTGGACGAGCCGCCCACGTTTCCCGATACCCCGGTCTCAGAGCCAACATGGCAGCCGACACCGCAGTCGACACCGCAGTCGACACCGCAGCCGATACCACAGTCAATTCCGCAGTCGACAACCCGTCAAATCCCCTAGCGAGTCTGGACCGCAGGCTGGCCAGGGGCACGTCCCGGTGTCACACCGGGAAGCGACAGGCCCTCATGTTCTCTTCCTCGCCCCATCGGTTTCGAATCCGCGAGACACCGTCTCATTCGATCGCCCGGTCTGTCCTGGGGCTGACGGTTCTGGCCACAGGAGTGATCGCCACAGGCAGCGGGTGCGGCTACCTGGTCGGGCCTCAGCATCGTGAGCAGGTCCGGTCAATTGCGGTGCCGGTGTTTGCCTGCAATGACGATCGGCCGGGCCTGGGCCTGAGATTGACCGAAGCGGTGCACAAGGAGATCCAGCGCCGTCTGCCCTATCGGGTCGTTCCCGGCGGGTCGGCCGATTCGAGGCTGATCGGTCGCGTGTTGGGTGCCTACAAGGATGTGCTGGGTGAGACCCGCAATGATGATCCTCGGACGTTGCAGTTGCAGTTGGCCGTCGAGGTGACTTGGACCGACACGAGGACCGAGAAAGTGCTGGCTCAGCGGGTGGTGGCCGACGACAGCCCGACGGTGACGTTGATGACCGACGCCAGTTTTTCTCCCGAGACGGGGCAATCGATGGCGACGGCATCACAGGTGGTCATCGACCGGATGGCCCGCCAGATCGTCGATTTGCTCGAAGCCCCCTGGTAGAAACCCGCGGATCCGTCCGGTGACCTCGCCCCCCAACATTCTCTGGTATTGCACCGACCAGCAGCGGTTCGACACCATCGCCGCACTGGGCAATCCCCACGTCCACACTCCGGCCATCGATTCGCTGGTTGCCGACGGCACGGCGATGACATGTTGCTACTGCCAGAGTCCGATCTGCACTCCAAGCCGGGCCAGTTTCCTGACCGGGCTCTACCCCAGCCGCGCCCGCAACTGTCGGAACGGGAACGAGAATTACGCGGGGCATCCCAAGCTGGTCTCCAAACGGTTGGCCGAGGCGGGATACGACTGCGGGTTGATCGGCAAGTTCCACCTTCAGAGTGCCGGTCGACGGACCGAGCCGCGTCTTGAGGAGGACGGATACCGCTACTGGAAGTTCAGCCATGCTCCGCGTGATGATTGGCCCGAGGGTCACGACTACGCCGAGTGGGTCCGCGGGCAGGGTGGGAACCTCGATGAACTCCGCGGCCGCGATGACCGGGTGCCTCCCGAACTGCACCAGACAACCTGGGCAACCGAGCGGGCGATCGAGTTCATCACCCAGGATCGATCCGAACCGTGGATGCTCAGCGTGAACGTCTACGACCCTCACCCGCCCTTCATTCCGCCCCGGGTCTACTCCGACCGTTTCAAGCCCCAGCAGATGCCGGGGCCGTATTTTCGCCACAGCGACCTCGCGGCCCAGGCGGCTTTGGCCGAGGTTGACTTCCAGACACTGGCGGCCGACCCCGAGACCTTCGATGGACGCCGAATCCAGGCGCTGTACTACGCCATGATCGCCCAGGTCGATGACCAGTTGGCCCGGCTGCTGGACTGCCTGGATGGGACCGGCCAGCGTGAGAACACGCTGGTGATCTTCACCAGCGATCACGGTGAGTCCCTGGGTGACCACGGGTTGCTCTACAAGGGCTGCCGGTTCTACGAGGGCCTGGTGCGGGTGCCGCTGATCTTCCGCTGGCCCGGCCGGGTGCAGGCGGGGGTGCAGAGCGACGCGCTGGTCGAACTGCTCGACAAGTCGGCCACGATCGTGGATGTTGCCGGAGCCGACGGGCTCGAGCAGTTGCAGGGCATCAGTCTCTGGCCGTTGCTGTCCGGAGAAGTTTCTCCCGATCACCATCGGGATTTCGTTCGCAGCGAGTACTACGACGCGCTGGACCCGGCTTTCATCGGAACCGGTTCTCCCGACACGCCCAAGCCCGTCGACTCACCGGGTGACGGTGACCAGGTGGCGGGGACCTACGGCACGATGTATCGCGACCGTCGTCACAAGCTGGCCGTCTACCACGGCCAGGACATCGGCGAGTTGTTCGATCTCGAGACCGACCCGTGGGAGTTCGAGAACCTCTGGGACGATCCCACCGCGGCCGACAACAAGATGCGGTTGCTCAAGGCCAGTTTCGACGCGTCGATCCGGTACGGCGTCGATGTCGGCACCCGGCGGATTGCGCCGATGTGATCGGCCGCCGCCGGTTGGTTCAGGAGTCGTCGGCGAAAAGTGCCTCGACGAACCAGTTGGCGTCGAACGGTTCCAGGTCCTCGACGCCCTCGCCGACTCCGACGTACTTGACCGGCAGGTCCATCTGCTGCCGGATCGGAACGACGATCCCGCCTCGGGCGGTGCCGTCCAGCTTGGCCAGCACGATCCCGGTGCAATCGACGATCTCGGTGAAGTTCCTCGCCTGGCTGATCCCGTTCTGGCCCGTCGTGGCATCGAGCACCAGCAGGCTTTCGTGGGGCGCCCCGGGCACCCTGTTGGAAATCACCCGGTGGATCTTCTCGAGTTCCTGCATCAGGTTGCGATTGGTCTGCAGCCGCCCGGCGGTGTCCACCACCAAACAGTCGACTCCCGCCTCGATTGCTCTCTCGCAGCCGGCGTAGGCCACGCTGGCCGGATCGCTGCCCGATTCTCCGGTGACGATCTCGCATCCCAGCCGCTGGCTCCACAACGTCAGTTGCTCGACCGCCGCGGCCCGGTAGGTGTCTCCGGCGACCAGTAGCAGACTGCGGCCCGAGGAGATCAGCAGGTGAGCGATCTTGGCGATCGAGGTGGTTTTGCCGACACCGTTGACTCCGGCGACGAGGATCACGGTGAGACCTTCGGGGGCGAACGAGAGCGGTGCCAGGGGGTCGTCGTTGTCCCAGTCGGGCTGTTGGCCGGCCACCCCGGCCAACAGGTTCTTCAGCGTGTCCTTGACCGTTGCGAAGACCGCCTCGACGTCGACGGTCCGGCCACCGTGCTCTTCCCTCAGCTGTTCGATGACGGCCGTGGTGGCCACCACGCCCATGTCGGTCTTCAGCAACCGACCCTCGAATTGTCTGAGCTGGTCCTCGTCCAGGATCCGACCGTCACGGAACAGGTCACGGATGTCCGAGCGGAGCAGGTCCTTGGTTTTTCTGAGTCCGCGCTTGAGGCGATCGAAGAGTCCCATCGTGGTGTCTTGTTTCCTGTGGCCGGGAACGGTGTCAGGGTGGTGGGCCTGGAATGATCAGCCGCCCAGGGTGTCGAAGCGGTTTCGGGCGTCGTCCCATGCGGCGGGGGCTGTGGGGGTGAAGGTGGTCGGTTGAGTCGAGTTGGCGACGACCTCGCGGATGTCGGCGAGCGAATCGAGGGCACCGGTGGCGCGGGCCTGCAGCAGCACGTTGCCCAGCGCGGTGGCTTCGACCGGTCCGGCAACGACCGGCCGGCCGCAGGCGTCGGCGGTGAACTGGTTGAGCAGTTCGTTCTGGGATCCACCTCCCACGACGTGGATCACCTCGCTGGTCTCTCCGGTCAACGACTCGATCTGTTCGAGCACGTTGCGGTACTTCAGGGCCAGGCTCTCCAGCGCGCAGCGGACCATCGCTCCGTCGCTGTCGGGTTCGGGTTGTCCGGTGCTCCGGCAGAAGTCACGGATGGCCGTCGGCATGCAGGGGGGCTTGAGGAACGAGGGGTCGTCGGGGTTCACCAGCGAGACAAAGGGGGGAGCCGCCGCGGCCTGTTGCGTCAGCGTGCCGTAGTCGACGTCTCGCCCGTCGCGAGCGAACGACCGGCGGCATTCCTGGACCAGCCACAGGCCCATGATGTTCTTGAGCAAGCGGAAGGTGCCGTCGACGCCCCCCTCGTTGGTCGCGTTGGCCGCGAGCGTCTCGGGCCCGGTCACCGCCGAGGGAAGCTCGGCTCCCATCAGCGACCAGGTGCCCGAGCTGATGTAGGTCCAGTTGGAGCCGCCGGTCCGGTCTGTGGGCACCGCGGCGACGGCCGAGCCGGTGTCGTGGGTCGCCGGGGCGATGACGTCGATGCGGTCGAGTCCCGCGGCGGCGGCGACGTCGTCGCGCAGCCGACCCAGTGTCGTTCCCGGCGACACCACCTCGGGGAAGATCTCCGAGGGCAGTTCGAACCGCCCCAGCAGTTCCCTCGCCCAGTCGTTCCTCGCCGGGTCGAAGCACTGTGTCGTCGTTGCGTTGGTGAATTCGACAACCCGGCTGCCGCAGAGCAGCCAGTGGAAGTAGTCGGGGATCAGCAGCAGTCGCTCGGCCTGGTCCAGCAGTGCGGGATTGTCTCGCTTCATCGCCAACAGTTGGTAGAGCGTGTTGAGTTCCATGAACTGCAGGCCGGTCGCTGCGAAGATCTCCTCACGGGGCACTCTCTCGCAGGCGGTCGCCAGCATCCCGGTGGTGCGGCTGTCGCGATAATGCCACGGCAGGCCCAGCAATTCGTCGGTGGCCGACATCAGCACGTAGTCGACTCCCCAGGTGTCGACACCGACGCTTCGGATCCGATCGCCGAAACGGTCGGCCGCCACCGCCAGGCCCTCCCGGATGCCCTGCCACAGTCCCAGCACGTTCCATCTCAGCGTGCCGCCGACGTTGACCGGGCCGTTGGCAAATCGGTGCAGTTGTTCCAGGCGGATCGAGCTGCCGTCGAAGAGTCCCGCCACCACGCGGCCACTCTCGGCTCCCAGGTCCACTCCCAGATAACACTGCTCGGACATGGTGCCCATGATAGTGGTTCGCCGCTGCGGAAGAAAAAGAACTACCGCACGGTCACCGTGGTGCCGTTGCCGTGGATCTGTTCGGCAAACCGCCGCGGGATACGGTAGATCAACCGCATCGTCCGTTCGTTGTATTCGCTGTCGGTCATCCGGCCGTGCTCGTTGAGGAATGCCAGCAGTCGGCCGTTGCCGATGTCGGTTTCGATCTCCACCTCCACCTCCCCCTCGCCGAGCATCTCGCACACCTCCACCGACAGCCGGTCCAGGCCCAGTCCGGACGTGGCACTGATCGCGACGCAGTGTTGGGTCTTGGCACGCAGGATGTCGATGTCGGTCCGGTCCTCGACGGTATCGACCTTGTTGAGCACCAGCACCTGGGGCAGGTCGCTGGCTCCAACGTCGTCCAGCACGCCGTTGACCGTCGCGATCTGGTCG
This sequence comes from Planctomycetota bacterium, assembly GCA_963582065.1. Classification (GTDB taxonomy): domain Bacteria; phylum Planctomycetota; class Planctomycetia; order Planctomycetales; family Planctomycetaceae; genus UBA8437. The sequence continues at coordinate 53,176 of CAUZRQ010000023.1, forward strand.
GTCACTCGGGGATGACCCGCGTCGGCGACGTGCAACAGCAGATCGGCACGGCGAGTTTCTTCGAGCGTGGACCGGAACGAGGCGACCAGGTGGTGTGGCAGGTTGCGGACGAAACCGACCGTGTCGCTGAGCAGTACCCCGCCCCAGCCGGGGATCTCCCAGCGGCGGGTTCGCGTGTCGAGCGTGGCGAAGAGCTTGTCGGCGACCAGCACATCGGCTCGGGTCAGCACCTGCATCAGCGTGCTCTTGCCGGAGTTGGTGTAACCGACCAGCGAGACGGTCAGGTGGTCGGCGCGACGAGCCACCTCGCGCCGACGCCGACTCTCGACCTCCTTCAACCGCCGCCGCAATTCGGACACCCGCCTGTCGATCAACCGTCGGTCGGTCTCGATCTGACGCTCACCCGGACCGCGACCCGTGCCGATCCCACCCTCGATCCGCTCGAGGTGGGTCCACAACCGTTTCAGACGAGGGCGGAAATAGAGCAGCTGGGCCAGCTCGACCTGCAGCTTCGCTTCGTAGGTCTGAGCTCGCGTGGCGAAGATGTCCAGGATCACCTCGCTGCGGTCGACGATGATCGTCTGCAGTGCCTCTTCCAGGTTGCGGCTCTGAGCCGGCGTCAGGTTGTTGTCGAAGACGACCAGCTGGGCCTCGTGGGCCTCGATCAGCTCGAGCAACTCCTCGACCTTGCCGCTGCCCAGGCAGGTGGCCGGATGAGGACGAGGGCGAACCTGGATCACTTCGTGGACCACCTGCACGCCGGCCGTCGTCGCCAGACCACGGATCTCGTCCAACGCCTCATCACGATCGCACCGCTGGCTTCGGTCCAAGACGCGGACCAGGATGCCACGCTTCAACTTGACGTTGAGCTCTTCTCGCTTCGGTTCAGCCAAGTGCAGTCTGCCGTCGGGTGGCGGATGTGACCCGGGACAGTCTAGGCCGTGGACCGTGGCTGAGCCAAGCGACGGGATTGCAGAGAGCGGGTCCGCGCCGCGATCAAACAGACGTGTTAAAAGAACAAACCGAAAGGACGCTTCTCACACGTCCTTTCGGCCCGTCCAGGTGTGATGTGGTGATGTGAAACTGAGGTGGGAAGTAGGCCCCTCTCCAAGGGCCGGTGGGGGCCGGCCTCTCACAGCCGGCGTCTCTCTCACTCGACTCTATTTCATTGCACCCCCCGTGCCATCCGATACCGAAGGTTCTTACTGTTGCCGGACAGATATTACATAACGTGTTTTCTGATAACGATTTGTGGATTTATTGTCAATTTGGAGAACAACGCAAACACGTGGTCAGGACCAGGTTGTCTTGTATTTCTTACACCGCAAATTGACCCGGATTTGTAGAATCGGTCCCTTTTTGCGTGTTTTCTTACTCGGAGTTCGGCTTGGGAGCCAGCCTCGCTCCATTTCACGTGCTAGGTTTTCGTGCGTAGCCAAACAGGGCAATCGAGGAGCCAAGCAGGGCGATCGATCACAAGTTCCTTTCTTGTTCGGGTCGGCCATCGGCTGATCCGGCCGGTTGGGGAGCGGGGACCGATGGACTTCCTGAAGAAATTCATTTCTGCCAAGACACGCGAACCGGCTCCAGGTCGAGCCGCGAGCAGTTTCTCGGACCTGACCGATGACCAGTTGGAGACGCATCTGAAGATTGCCCGTTACGGCAACTTCGTGCTGACCGACGCGGTACGGCCATCGTACGACCTGCAGGTGGTGCCTCGGACGGGCTTCCGTCACGACACCTACAGCGACAACGAGACGGGGATCGCGATCCCGGTGCTAATGGCTTCGATTTCGCGCGAGCAGATCCTCGATCTCTTCGTCGATCTGCTTGACCCACTTGGTGCGGAGGTCAACGTGGTCCTGGAGACGAGTCACCACACCCGTGGCGACGGTCACGAGGACTACTACCGCGAGAGCATCGAGTTGCCGATTCTCAAGAGCGTGCTGTACGACTTCGAGGAGATGCTGATCGACGACGGATGTACGGGCGTGGCGGTGTTGAATCCGCAGATCCCGATGGAGGTCCAGTTCGACGAGCACAAGATCTTCACGCTCTACGGCCAGGACCTCGACGAGTTCGAGAAGGTTTTCGACGAGCACGGGGTGTCGTGCAGCGAGGACATCAAGTTCATCACCGAGGCCGAGCACGTCCACAGCTCGACCGACACCTTCGCCGAGCAGTTCGAGCAGCTGCGTTACCGGCTGGGGATCGAGGACTGAGCGGGGGGGGTCGGCCCCGTGCCCTAGTCGTCACCCCGTGCCTGGATCGTCGCCAGCGCGGCCTGGACCTGTATCAGCGCGTCGCGGCTTTCGAGGATGTTCTGCCGGAACACCCCGGGTCTTGTCACGGCTTCCATCCGCATCAGCTCTTCGCCCGCGCTGTCCTGCAGCACGACATCGGCGGCCAAGAAGAATTCCTGGCCCGGCCGGTACGGGGCGACGGCCACTTCGCTGATGCTCTCGAGTGCGACCTGGCTGTGCATCGTCTTGGACAGCGAGTCCTGCACCATGACTCGCTTGCTGGTCACCGTGTATCGTCGCCCGGTGACTTTTGTCATCAGGTAAAGCACTGCCGCGATGGGTGCCAGCAGCAGGGCCGGTGCGTAGGCCAGGTTGACGTTCAGCCCGGGCAGCCGGATGGTGGGAGCGGCTTCGAGCAGGCCACCGATCACGCGGCCGATGACGGTCGAGGAGATCGAGGGCCACCGGGAGATGATGGCCCGCTCGGTCTGGGTTTCGGCGCCCGGGATCGCCTGGGGAATTGCGGCGGTGTTCATGGCTTGTTGCCTCAGTCCCTCGGCGGTCATTCACCGGGCCGGCAGCGACCGCAAGCAGCGCAGAGTAGCAGACACCAATCGGCCGTACCAGCGACCCTCATTTCCCCCGTGGTGTCTCGGCCGGTTCGACGCGTTCGAGAGCTCGTTCCAGGCACTCGGAGAACTGCTCGGGATCGGACAACGGGGCGGCGAGCCGCGGATGGGCGAACAGGCGGACCCTCTTGACGTAGTCGTCGAACTGGGTGCGGGCCAGTGCGTCGACGACCGGTGAGACCTCCCGCAGGTGCCGATAGGTCCCGGTCTTGGGCGAGAAGATCTCGACATCGAACTCGATTTCCCGGTGGGGCGGCGGAGCGTCGATCAGCAGGTCGGTGGGGGCGACGGCGTGGTCGAGCCGGCCCGAGATCTCTTCGGCGAGCGCGTCGCTGAGTCCGACCAGCCAGTCGTAGGGTTGGTGGGCCAGCCGCCTGTACAGTTCGGGAGCCTCGTAGAAACTGAATTCTCCGACCCGCTTGTAGAGTTCCCGCTGGGTGCCGAAAATGCCTTCCAGCAATCCGCTGCACGGTCCGTCAGCGGCTCGCCGCCGCAATTCCTCGATCGTCTCCGCCTCGCTCTTGCGGAAGAACATCTCGAGGTCCAGCTGGTCGTGCAGGTGGAAGAACGCACGGGCGAACATGCTGGTGGCGCTTCGAACCGCATGGTGCCAGTAGACCTCGCTGAACATCACGTAGCGGGCAAAGACCATCAGCTCGGCGGCGGTGCGGCCCTTGGTCGAGATCGCCAGCCCGTCACCGGTTTCGTTGGTGACCAGGGATGTCATCAGTCGGTTGCGGTCAAAATGGCGGCCGTAGGGGACACCGCAGTGCAGGCTGTCGCGGCCCAGGTAGTCCATCTTGTCGATGTCGATGGGGCCCGAGAGGATCGAGCGGACCAGTCGCATGGCGGGAGTGTCGGTGCGGGCCACCAGCACGTCGAGTACTTCGTCGGGTTGGATGTCCCAGTCCCGCTGCAGCACGACCGCCAGCGGGCTGCCCTCGGAGAGGAACTCGGCGGCGAAGGCCTCGTGAGGCGGCAGCCCGGGCAGTTTCAGGTCTTCGATCGGGTGGCAGAACGGCCAGTGACCCAGGTCGTGCAACAGCGCCGAGGCCATCAGCACTTCGACGGTGTGCCGGTCGACCGTTTCGCAGAACCTCGGATCGCGGCCCAGCTGCCAGACGTACCGCAACGCGTTGTGGAAGACACCCAGGGCATGTTCGAACCGGGTGTGGGTCGCTCCGGGGTAGACTCGTGACACCAGTCCCAGCTGGGTGATCTGTCTCAGCCGCTGGAACTCCGGCGTGTCGACCAGTGCCCGCACTCGCGGTGTGAACGGCACGTCCTGTTCAACGGGGATCCGGACGATGCCCCGTCCGGCTTCGAGGTTGGTCAGCTCGGGGATGTCACCATAGGGGTGCTGCATCGGCGGAATTATAGCTGGAATCGTCCGGTTGCACCCGGTCGGATCAACCACCACGGTGGTCGGCGACGTAGGAATCACCGGCTGGCCCACGGGTGCCAAACCCGCATGGCCCCAACGGCCCGCAAGCTCTACTATCCGCGGTCCCTCTCCACGCTCCCCCCCCCGCTTGCTCCATTCCCGTTCCGTCCCCGTTCTTCGAACCGCCCATGCCCGCGACGCCCTCACGTCGCTATTCGCCGTTGCCCTGGCTGGTCCTCGTCGTCGGCGTGGCCCTGCAGGCGATGTTCCTGCAGACGGTCCTCAACGACCGCACTCTCGCCTCGCAGTGGTTCAGCACGGCCACCTGGAGCGACGTGGCCGGGAAGCTGGGCGGGATGGTGGATGCCGAGTCGGGGGAAGTTCGCAGGGTGGCGGGATTCCCGGCTCTGGCGGGCACCCTGGCGGTGATCTCCGTGATGTTTCTGTTGGCCGGATCGGTGATCGCCGGCCGCAGGACGGGCCGGGGCACCCGGATCGAGGCGGCCGACTGGGCGCTGCGGGGCTGGTCCTGGTGGCTGCTTCCGGGAGCCTGGGAACTGGTGCGCGTGGCCGGCGTGCTGGCCGGATCTGCGTGGCTCGAGGAGCTGGCCATTCGCACCGTGTCGCTGGTCGAGGCGATGTCGTTGGCGGGGTGGCTGTCGGTCTGGCTGGCGACGGCCTGGCCGGTCGGCAGTCGATCGCTGGAGCCGACGATGTCGCCGGGACGACGGACCTGGGTGCTGGCATTGGTGGCGGTGGCGATCTACACGGCGTGTGCCACGGCGATCAACTGGGCCCGCTACAACAACCTGCTGATTCCGCACGGCGATTCGGCGATGTACGAGGAGCACCTGTGGAACACGTGGCACGGCAAGGGTTTCCGGAGCTACCTGGATGACGGCCGCCTGTTCCTGGGCGAGCATCCCCAGGTGGCTCACCTGTTCTTGAGCCCGCTGTACTGGATCTGGCCGTCGCACCGGCTCCTGGAACTCTGTGAATCAGCGGCACTGGCGGCCGGGGCCCTGGCCGTTCTGAGGCTGACCTGGCGGGAAACACGCTCTGACGGACTGGCCCTGTTCCTGGCAGTGGCCTACCTGTTGGCATTTCCCGTGCACTTTCTGGACATCGCGATCGACGGCAAGACGTTCCGTCCGATCAGCCTGGGCGTGCCGTTGCTGTTGTGGGGGATCGAACGCTGGGAGTCGGGACGGGTGAAGACGGCGGCGGTGCTGTTGCTGATGGCACTGGCGGCCAAGGAGGACTTCTGCCTGGTGATTGCTCCGCTGGGTGCCTGCTGGGCCTGGCGAGCGTCTCGGACGGCTGGCGGTCCGGATCGTCGCAAGCTGGTGGCCTGGGGGATCGGGATCGCTGCCGGTGGAGTCGGCTGGTTGCTGCTGGTGCTGCTGGTGGTGATCCCCGCCTTCCGTGGCGACGTGCCTCATTACGCGCGGTACTTCGGCGAACTGGGTGAGACGCCTGCTGCGATACTGGGCACCGCGATCCAGCGGCCCGGGTTGGTGCTGGCCAAGTGGTTCAGCCCGAGGACGGCGTTCTACGCTCTGGCACTGCTGTTGCCGGTGGGGATGTTGCCGTTGGCCCGAGTCGGTCGCCTGGCCGTGGCGGCGCCGGTTTTTGCGATGCTGTGCCTGCTGGAGTTCTCGACCGGCGAATCGCCCGGGCAGCCGGTCGTGCCGTTTCATCATTTCCACGCACCGTTGATCCCGATCCTCTACTGGGCAGCGGCCGGCGGACTGGGTCGACTGGTCGACCGCAATCCGGCGGCGGCGTCCCGCGGTGGCTGGTTTGCCCTCTCGGCCGCGATGGCCTGCGGGTTGTTTTACAGTGCCGGGCCACTGGGCCTGGCCTTCTGGGATCCCGGTTCGGATCACCACGGTGCGACCCTGCTGAAGACCGGCCGTCGTGCCGAGCTGTTCGCCGAGGTCGAATCGCTGGTTCCGGACACCGCCCGTGTCTTCTCGACCGACTTTGTCCACCCCCGGTTCACTCACCATGCCCGCTCCTACGATTACAGCAAGTACCATCGGCACAGCGATGCCGAGTTGACCGAGCCGGTGGCCGGGCAGGACTACTACATCGTGATCGATGTGCAGCATCCCTACAGCACGGTCGAATCGGTCGACGACGTGCCCGAACTGAAGCAGGATGCCGGGCCGTGGGAGGTGCTGCGGCTGGTCACCGATGACGCCGGCACACTCTACTACATCGTGCTCCACCGACGCCCCGCTTCCTGACTCGACGTGATCCCGTCTCTGACATGACCCCGCCGTCCGAAGATCTTGGCCGAGTCCGCTGCAGCCTGGTCGGAAACGTCCCGGCCGGCAGTTGGCAGACGTGCCGGTTGACCTACACCGCCGGGTTCGCCGGCATCGACGACACCGGATCGCTGAAGTTGGTGATGCGTTACGCGACCGATTGCGGCACGCCGCAGTTCGACGATCCGTCCGCAGCGAACTACACCTCGGCCGTCGCCTCCAACGCAGCGCACCTGGCACTCCGCTGGGACGTGAAGGACAACGTCAGGCCCTGGGGAAAGACGCTGCACGTCAAGGTGTTGCAGGGGTACCTGAGACAGGGGGAGACGATCACGCTCACGCTCGGTGATACTTCGGGCGGCGGACCGGGCTGGCGGATGCAGACGTTTGCCGAGAAGACGCTCGAACTCCGTGTGCTGGTTGACCGTTACGCCACCTACGTCTACCGGGCGTTGGAGAAACAGCCCGAGTTCCGCATTGCCGCCGGTGAACCGGTGCGGCTGGTCGCCGTGGCCCCATCGCTGGTGCGGCCGGGTCGGCGGTTCGACATCCGTTGGCGGCTCGAGGATCGCTGGGGCAATCCCGTGGGTCGCTCGCGGCGGCTGGCTCACCCGGGATTTCCCGAGGTGGGTTGTCAGACCGTCGAGGTCCGAGACGAGGAGACGGGGTTGGTGGCCGAGACGAACCCGGTGGTGGTGCGAGGGGACCAGCCCTACGGTCGTTACTGGGCGGACCTGCACGGACAGAGCGAGGAGACGATCGGGACGGGGACCGTCGAGGAGTACTTCCGGTTCGCTCGCGACCGGGCCTTCATCGACATCGCCTCGCACCAGGGCAATGACTTCCAGATCACCGACGGGTTCTGGCAGCACCTGCAGGACGTGACTGCCGCGATGAATCGGCCGGGTCGCTTTGTGACGTTTCCCGGCTGGGAGTGGAGCGGCAACACGGGACTGGGGGGCGACCGGAACGTGGTGTTCTGCCGCGAGGGAGGGTCGATCTACCGCAGCAGCCGGGCGCTGGTCGACGAGACCGACTCGGCGGAACCGACGGCCGACTCGGTCGAAGAACTCTTCGACCTGCTCGAGGGGACTCGTCCGGACCCGATGCTGATCGCTCATGTCGGCGGTCGCTACGCCGATCTCACGCGGCACCGCGAGGGACTCGAACGTGCCGTCGAGGTGCATTCGGCGTGGGGCACCTTCGAGTGGATGCTCGAGGACGCCTTCGGGTCGGGGTACCGCGTGGCGATCGTCGCCAATTCCGATGGCCACAAGGGTCGTCCCGGCGCCAGCTGGCCTGGGGCGAGCACCTTCGGCAGCTACGGCGGACTGACCTGTGTGCTGGCCGAGAAGCTGGATCGTCGGAGCGTATGGGAGGCGTACCGACAGCGACGGGTCTACGCCACGACCGGTGCCCGGATCGGGCTGGATGTCGCCACCGATGACGGGGTGCCGATGGGGTCGGTGATCGACGGGGCAGGTGACTCGGACCCGCCGACGTTCCGGGTCGATGTGCAGGGGACGGCACCTATCGAGCGGGTCGAATTCCGCAACGGGACCGAGGTGATCGGGGTCCAGCGGCCGTGGGGTCCCGGTGACCTGGGCGACCGGGTCAAGCTGCTGTGGCGGGGAGCGACTGTCCGCGGCCGGGGTCGGCAGGTGACCTGGGACGGCCGGGTGAGGGTTCCGCGGAACCGGATCATCGACTTCGTTCCGATCAACTTCCACAACATCGAGAAGTGCTGTCAGCGGGCGGGGACGAACGAACTGGCCTGGGAATCGATCACGACCGGCGGCGTGGCCGGAGTGATCACGACGCTGGCCCGGCCCCGCCACGGCACCCTGACCGTCGAGACACCGCACGGACAGTTTCGTGTCGACCTGGAACGGCTGGGTCCACGCGGTCGACGATGGGACCTGGGCGGGCTGGGTCAGCGGTTGAACGTCTATCGTCTGCCGCCCCCGGACGGCCCCCGCGACTTTTCGTTCGTGTTCCGGCCGCGGCCCGAGCAACTCCACGCAGGCGACAATCCGCTGTACGTCCACGTCGTGCAGGAAGACGGCCACATGGCGTGGTCGAGCCCCGTCTACCTGGTCCGCTGACACATCGAAACCCGTTGCCAGGACTCCGCGTTCCGTGACCGATTCTCCGACAGTCGATCCGACCGAGAGAACGACCGCGGTCGGTTCGGCTGATCCCGTGCCCGTTGCCGTCTCGTGGCGCAGCTGGCTGGTGGCCATCCTGGTCGGACTGGGACTGTCGTTGATCTTCTGGTGGCCGCTGTATTCCGGCGGCGGTCTGCTGGGCGGGGACACCTACACCTACTTCTTCCCCCAGAAGGCGTACCTCTCCGAGCGGCTGGCTGCCGGCGAGGTGCCGCTGTGGAACAACCGGGTGGGGCACGGCTACCCGGTTGTGGGCGAGAGCCAGACGGGGTTGTTCTATCCGTTCCATCTGCTGTACGCGGTGCTGGATGTCAGCACCGCCTACAACGCCGTGCAACTGGGGCATTATCTGCTGGCGTTCCTGTTTGCCTGGCGGTTGACGAGGCAACTGGGTCCGGGTGACGTGGCCGGGTGGCTGGCCGGGCTGGTCTACGTCTACGGCTGGTTTCCGCCCCGAATCGTGCTCGAGTGGGCGATCCTGGGGGGCACGTGGTTGCCGGCGGCGTTGTGGGTGGCCGAGCGATTCCTGGTGCGGCCGCGTTGCCGGGAGTTGGCGATGCTGGCGGTGATCCTGGCCGTGCAGATGCTGGCCGGCCACTTTCACCTGGCCTTCATCACACAGCTGGTCCTGGTCATCTACATTCCGGCGAGGCTGTGGTGGGCGCGGCGGGGTTTGCCCGAGCGATCGGCG
>CAUZRQ010000024.1:0-60743 GCA_963582065.1 Planctomycetota bacterium
GAAGACGTGGTCGAGTTGTTCGTCGTTGGTCACGTCGCAGGGTTGGATCAGCTGTGTGCCCAGAGGCTCAACCAGTTTTCTGAGCCGCCGTTCCATCCGCGGCCGTTCGGGGTCCCGGTCGGGCAGGTGAGTGAAGCCCATCTCGGCTCCCTCGGCATGCAGTTGCTGCGTGATAGCCCACGCGATCGAATGGTCGTTGGCAATGCCGAAGACCAGTCCCTTCTTGCCGTCAAACAGGCCCATGAGGGGCTCCTCGGGAGACGCGTCGAAAAACTACTGCGGGCTCGCGGTCCAACGCGAGCGGGATGGGGCGAGAATAGCGACTGCTTCGGAGAGCTTCAACGGCCTGCCGCCGGACGACGCTGGTCTGGATGGGCAGTCAGGAAGGCGGACGTCATTTCCTTGCGGATCCTCTGCCGCAGGCCGCCACGCATCAGGTTGAAGTGGTCGCGATCCTCGTGAATCTCGACGACGGCGTCGCTGCCGAGTTCGGCCAGGGACTTCTTGAGCCGGATGGTGGCTCCCTCGAGGTAAAACGTGTCGATGTCGCCCATGAAGACGTGCAGCTTGCCTTTCAGGCGGGGGCCGAGTGTCTTCCAGTTCCGCTCGAGTACCAGCCGAATGTCGTATTTCTCCCACGTCCTGGCCGTCTGAAGATCAACCCGGCCGGTCTTTCGATCCCACAGCAGCCGTGGCTTTCCGTCGGGGCCCCGGGGGCTGAAAACGGCTTCGAAGCTGTGCAACTGTCCACCGTGTCCCAGCACCCACTCCATGTCGGCGAAACCCTTGTACCACAGTCGCACCTGCCCGTTGATTCGTGCCAGTGGACGACGTTCTCCCTTGCCGTCGACGTACATGTTCTCACCGCTGCGATAGAGGTTGATCCGCTGGAAGTCACGAAAGTCGACCGGGTCCGGAGCAGTGCTCCATGTGCCGCCGAAGACCTCGGGGTAGGTCACCTGCAACCACAGGGTGCTCCAGCCACCGGATGAGTGTCCGGTCAGTAACCGGGCGGAGGACTTGGAGATCGTACGAAACCGCTTGTCGAGTGCGGGGATCAACTCGGTGGTGAGCGCCTGGCCGACCGGTCCGTTGTTGGCCGAATCGGCGAACACGTGATGGCCCAGGCGGCAACTGGGATCCAACACGACTCTCAGGAACTCGACACCCCCCTCATTCCGTTCGGCCACCGGCCGCGGTGTGCTGCCGCCGTGGTGCGTGCCCCCGAAGCCGGGGATGGTGAAGATCACCGGGTAGCGTCGCTTGGGTTGTTCGCGGTAGCTGGCCGGGAGAATCACGGCGGCACGCAGCGAGACCGGTCGCTTGTGGAATGCGGTCAGCAGTTTTGAGGGGACCTTGAGCAACTTGCTCCAGTCGGTCTCTCCGAACGGCTTGGCTTTGACCAACCGGGTGACCTGGAAATCCGCCGTCGGTTGCGAGTCGTCGTCACCGAGGGTGGAGACGTTGCTGTACCCATTGCCCGGTCCGACACCGATCTCGCGGTCGTTCGGATTGAATCTCACGACAGCCTGGGCACGGAAGCCGGCCAACGTCATTTTCGACAGCGGTCCGGGGTAACCCAGGATCGGTCCGGCCTTGAGCCGCTTGGGTCCCGAGAACCTCTCCGGAGACGTTCCCGAAAATACCAGCGGCACTCCCGGTTCCCAGTTTTCGACATCGCGGGCAACGAACTGCTCGGGGTTGAACCACCCCGGACCCTGGCGGGGCTGTTGGTTGTTGCGACTGAAGATGACATAGACCCGTCCGGTGAACGGCCTGTCGTGGACCGCCTTGGTGAACTCCACGCGGAATGTTCTCGAGTCGGCGAGCACGGAGCTGCCGGCGAGGGCCGAGCCGAGTGTGACCAGTACGAGAAGTGTCTGCCGCAGGAGGGCATGAGCACGGGGCATGAGCGTTCTCGAGAAACAGGTCGGAGGCCAATGGAACCCATCGTAACGACCGGATTCTGTTTTTTCGTGCGATTGAGCGTCTCCGGAGTTTGCCAGACGTTACAATGCCGCCCGGTGAGGCCAAGGAATGGCTTCCGGAATTCCCGGGGGATGACGCCGTGACGGAACATGGCGAGGGGCGGGGTGTACGAGCGGGTCACCGCGAGATGGTGACCGACACGGCGATTGCCGACTGGAGCGACCGCTCGGTTGCCTACCGCGGATACGACGTGCTGGACCTGGTCAGGGAATCGACCTTTACCGAGGTCGCCTACCTGCTGTTGTACGGCGATCTGCCGGACGAGGTGTTTCTGGCGGACTTCCGGGCGGTGCTCGCCGAATCGTCAGACGGGGCGGAGTGGGCCGACGAGTCGGAATGGATGGGCGATTTGCTGCGACGGCTTCCGTTGCATGTGGCGTTGGCTGACGTGTTGCTGACGGCGATCAGTGCGGTGGCTCATTTCGACCCGCGGCCGGCCGACCAGTCGGCGGATTCGGATCGGGCCCGGGCGATCCGGTTGATGGGCCGGGTGCCGCTGATTGTCGCGGGTCGATTGGCGGCGACCACGGGGGTCGAGCCGGTCGAACCGGACGCGGAACGGAGTTTTCCGTCGCAACTGGCCACGATGCTGACCGGAACGGTTCCCTCGCCATTGTTCGAGCGGGCGCTGGACGTGTTGCTGATCAGCGTGATCGACGTGGGGTTCAGTCCCGCGGTGCAGGCTGCCCGATTGGCGGCGGCCACCGGGGCCGATCTGCACGGCGCGGTGTTGGCTGCTGCTGCGGTCGAAACGACGTCCGAACGTGCGGGGTTGTCGCAGCAGTTGGTCTCGTTGTGGGAAGAGCGGCCCTGGCAGGATGACACCGAGGGGTGGGTGCTCGAACGACTCGACGCGGGACTCGGCGTGCCCGGCTCCATCTTCGGTGGCCGAGCCGCCGAAGATCCTCGACGTGAGATCGGTGTGGCGTGGGCCGAGCACCTGGCCGACGAGGCCGAGAGCGATTCGGTGAAGGCGATCGACCGTGCTGCCGCGGAACTCGAAGCGGCCGTGATTGCCTGTGGTGGCGTGCCGGACTGGGATTGGGCGGCGATCCGTCTGCTGGCCGCCGGCGGGGTCGATCCCGAATGTCACCTGCCGCTGGTGGCCGTGGCACGTCTGCTGGGCTGGTCGGCGCACGTGCTCGAACAGTTCGGCCGTCCCGTGTCCAGCGTCACCCGGCCGCACTACGTGGGTCCGGCAGCTCGTGATATTCCCGCGAGACCGGTTTGGGATTGAGTCCGAGCCGAGCCTCCGGGGGCGGGTTGAAAAACCACCCGGTAGGGGGTTCAATCGATCCAGCCTGCTGCGGGCAAACCGGCGGCAGCACGACTTGAAGAAGGGGATGAACATGCGTCTTGTGGTCCTGCTTTCGGCCTGGCTGGGAACTTCGGGGTTGGTATGCGGCGCCGATTCGACGGCCGTCGTCGATCCGGCTCCACCCAAGGTGGCCGGCGCCGCCGACAACACGACGGCTCCAGCCCTGAAGCCGTACGCCAGGGTCAAGACCCACAAGGCGGCCAAGCCGCTCTCGAAGCAGGCCCGGACCCATGCCTGGGCCGGGTTCCTGGGGCCGACGCACGACGGTGTCTCGACCGAGACGCACCTGTTGAAGACCTGGCCGAAGACCGGTCCGGCCAAGGTGTGGGAACTGGCCGCCGGTGACGGGTACGCGTCACCGGCCATCCGACATCCCTTCCTGGTCTATCCTCACCGGGTCGGCAACGACGTCGTGGTCGAGTGCCTGCACGCCGAGACCGGCCAGAAGTTCTGGGAGCACAAGTTCGCCACCGCATACCGAGATCGGCTGGGCTACAGCAGCGGGCCGAGATCGACACCGGTCATCGAGGGCAACCGCGTTCACATCTACACGGCCGAGGGGTTCCTGATCTGCCTGGAACTGGCGACGGGACGAAAGATCTGGCAGCGAAGCCTGTCCAGTGAATTTCGTGTGCCCCAGGACTTTTTCGGAGCTGTCGGCACGCCGCTGCTGGTCGGTGACCGGTTGGTGGTCAATATCGGCAAGGTGGGTGGCCCATGCGTCGCGGCATTTCACACGCTGACGGGCAGGCTGTTGTGGGTTTCGGGCAAGAAGTGGGGGCCCGGCTACGCCTCGCCCCGGCTGGTGAAGATTCACGGCAAGAGCCGCGTGCTGGTCTTTGCCGGTGGAGAGAGCATGCCGTCGATCGGCGGACTGATGTTGATTGATCCAAGCAACGGGAAACTGGAACTGGAATTTCCCTGGCGGAGCAAGAAGTACGAGAGCGTCAATGCGTCGTGCCCGTTGGTTGTGGGGGGCAACCGCATCTTCGTCTCGGCCAGCTACCAGACCGGCAGCGCGCTGTTGGAGGTCGGCAAGGACCTGGCTTCACACAAAGTCGTCTGGACGATGCCCGATTCCGAACACAACACCGAGCCGAACCAACTGGGGCTGCACTGGAGCACGCCGCTGGTCATGGACGGCTACCTGTACGGGTTTGACGGCCGAAACGAACCGGACGCGTCACTGGTCTGTGTCGACCTGAAGGTCGGCAGGGTGGTATGGCGTAAAGAACCCGAGTGGGAACAGACGGTCACGGTGCAGGGGGTCGAGCAGACATTGACACTGAGCCCGTTGCGGGGCTCGTTTCTGCAGGCCGACGGCCAGGCACTGGTCCTGGGTGAACTCGGCCAGCTGATGTGGATGAACCTCTCGCCCAAGGGGTACAAGATCACGCAGCGATCACACTTGTTCCTGGCTCGCGAGTCATGGTGTCCGCCGGTGATCAGCCGCGGGCTGCTCTACATCAGCCAGAACATGCGGGACCCGGTCACCCGCACCAAGCCGCGGCTGATCTGCTACGACCTCAGGCGGCCCTGAACCCGGCGTCGGGTCTCACTTCGAGACAGGAGCCGGGACGGCGTAGACGACGTGGTGTGACGTTTCGAAGAGTGTTTCGAATCCGTCGAGTGTCGCGGGACCATCGGCACGTCGCCAGAGAACATGGGTGATGGCCTGCGGGGCAAAAGCCCCGGTGGTGGTCTCCAGCGGGGGGCGGCCCATCCGGATGTCAAGCAGCCAGCGGCCGCGGGCCAGGCGGCGGCGGTCCCATTCCAGGACACCGGCGGCGTCCTGGGGACAGTCCTTGAAAACAACGTATTCGGCCCGCCTGGCGTACCACTTGAACGCCCAACTGCCACGAGGAGTCAGCACGATCGCTGACGGTGGCAGGTGGCCATCGATCCAGCCGCAGGTGCGGATCCAGTCATCCAAAAGTTCGGTCGACAGTCGGCTGGGGTTGCGGTCAGGAGTCGGCAGTGAAAGGGCCACCGCGAGCATCACCGCCGGAACGACGACGCGGAGGCGGGGCGACGGCAATCGGGCCAGCAGGCCGCTGACCGAAATCGCCATCGCGGCCGGCAACAGGACATCGAAGAGCCGGTAGGGGTAGAACTTCATCGACAACAGTCTTAGGCGATTCCAGCCATCCGGGTCGGCGGCCAGCTGCGGCGGTGTGTTGAGTGCCAACACCCAGCCGGTTGCGGCGATCATCAGCGAACCCAGCACCAGTCTCATCCACCAGGTTTCTGCGGGAGTTCGCTCGGCCTTGAGCCGGGCAATCAGCCAGGCAATGGCCAGGGCCAGGTAAATAGCGACCGTGGTTGGTGAGAACCGGGCGGGCACCAGGTGGTGGCCCAGCCGGGCGAAGACTTGCAGTGTGTCGGCTCGGGCCGAGCCGTTGCCGAGCAGTCCCAGTACGGGAATGACTCCCGGCAGGGCACACACCACGACCAGTGCCGCCTGTTCCAGTCGGTGCCGGTCGATCGGCCAGGGCCGTGCCAGGACGGCCAGGACCAGGCCCCAGCCTCCGACGATCGGATGGAAGCTGATGGCCAACCCACAGAGGATGCCCGCCGGGCGACGGCGGTGATCAAGTCCGAAGGCTGTCGACCAGGCCAAAAGCCCGTAGGCCAGCACTTTCGATTCGAAGCCACCGACGATCCATTCTCCCGAGAGGTTTCCGATCGCGGCAGCCAACAGGAACGCCGCGGTCGCCGTCCAGCCGCCCCAGGCGTCGGGAACCAGTCGCCTGGCGATCGCCACCCAGCCGGTGGCCAACAGGGTCAGGGCCAGCACGCGGCCCAGCCAGGCCACTTCCGGAAACGTCCACACCGCGGCCAACGGGCCGACGAGGGTGTAGAAGACCAGGTGGGGGTTGGAGGACTCGAGGAAGAAGTCACCGTCGCACCAGGCTGGATTGACCCAGTGCAGCGCCTTGGCCATGTAGTGTGGCTCATTAACGGCCGGCACCGGAGCGCGCAGGCCCGAGTGAGCCAGGCAGGCGGAGGCAGCCAACAACGGCACGAGCAAGCCCATGCCGCATCGGGAGCGAGTCGACGCGTCGACTACTGCTGCTTGCTCGACTTTTTCTTCACCGATGTTTTCGAGGCCTTGGCCCCGGCCTTCTTCTTGCCGGTGCTCTTCTTGCCCTTGTCGCCGAAAATCTTGTCCCAGTTCTCCCAGAACTCGGGAGTGGCACCGGTGCGAACAATCGGTCCGCTCATCGTGATGTCTCTCTATTATGCTTCGATCGTGTCGTGTGCGGTCACTAGTGTGATGGACGCCGCGCCTTTCGGGCCAGCGAACACCATGCCCGATTGTCTTCAACACCTTGTGAAACTGTCAAGGGGTCCGGCTGGCCCGTGGTCGTCCCTTCCGCCGAAGCCTATACTCGAATCAGCCATCCGCGTCGAAGAATCCCCGTTGCCGGGGATGATGAAAGACCGTGCAATGTGGTTTGAAGATGTCGAGCACGAGTCGCGTTTCCGGGAGAACTGGGAGGCGGTGCAGATAGCGCGGCCGGTCAGTTATTCGCTGTTCACCTTCGGCGAGTCCGAACTGCCCTACTTCCTGGTTTGTGACAAGCCGGCCGACGAAGACACCGTGACGGTGACCCACGGCGAAGTCCGCATCACGCGGCCGACGATCATCACTGCCGAGAACGCGCGTCCCGAGTTTCGAGGCTTCTTCGGTGAACTGGAAGACGACAGCATCGTCGAGTTCCTGATGGCTCGCACGGCCGGATTCTCCAACCTCAGGATCGATAACAGCAGCGGTCCGGCCGAGATCGTCAGTGATCGCGTGGAGGAGGCCGTCGAGAAGCTCAACCGGCAGCTCGACGACCAGGAAGAGGATCGCACGGCGATCCTGACCGCGCCGCACGGGCTGGGGGGAGTGGCCCTGTTGCGGTACGCGGCCGAGCGGATCTGGCAGAGCGGGCCGGACAACGTGCAGGAACTTCGCGAACGAGGTTTCCTGCCCTAGCCGCCGGCCACCGGGCGCTCGGAGTGGTCGGGACGGGCCGTCGAGCCGACCGTCCAGTGAGGCGGAGACGGGCCGCGGCTGTCGTCAGTTCTGGTCACGTCGGCACCGAGCCGGTTCAGCTTGTCGTCGAGCCGCTGGTAGCCACGGTCGAGATGATAGATCCGACGGATGGTCGAGGGGCCCCTGGCGGCCAGGGCCGCCAGCACCAGCGCAGCACTGGCTCGCAGGTCTCCGGCCATCACGTTGGCTCCACTGAGTTGCCGGACCCCGTGAATCACCGCCGTGGGACCCTCGCGGGTGATCCGCCCGCCGAGCCGGACCAGCTCGGCGGCGTGCAGGAACCGGTCGGGGAACACCTTGTCGGTGACCACGCTGATGCCGTCGGCCAAGCACAGCAGGGCCATCAACTGGGCCTGGACATCGGTGGGGACACCCGGATAGGGCAGGGCGGTCAACGTCGTGGGAGCGATCACACCCGGGGCGGTGGCCCTCAGGGTGACTGGCGGGACCCCGTGCGAGGTCGATGCGGATTCGGTGGTCAACTGTTCGATCCGCACACCCGTGCGTTCGAGTACCTCGCGGACGGCGACGAGGTGGTCGGGGCGGACCGGTGAAACGTCGATCTGTCCGCCGGTGATCGCGGCAGCGATCAGCAACGTGGCGGCTTCGATGCGATCGGGGATCACGCTGTGGTGGGCCGCCCCGAGCCGCTCGACCCCCTCGATCTCGACCCGGGGTGTCCCCAGGCCCTCGATTCGAGCTCCCATCCGGTTCAGGCATTCCCCGAGATCGACCACCTCGGGTTCACATGCGGCCGCCTCGATCACCGTCCGTCCTTCGGCCAGCGTGGCGGCGGTCATGATGTTGCAGGTGCCGGTGACGGTGCTGCCGAACGGTCCACCCAAAAACACCGAGGCGCCCCGCAAGCGATCGGCTTCGGCCACCACGTAGCCCTGCTGGACCCGGATGTCGGCTCCCAGGGCGGCCAGGCCCTTCAGATGCAGGTCGATCGGTCGATGTCCGATGTTGCATCCACCCGGCAGCGAAACGCAGGCACGACCGCGTCGGGCCAGCAGGGGACCCAGCACGCAGATGCTGGCACGCATCCGGCGGACCAGGTCGTAGTCGGCCACGTGGGGCCGGGTGGTCTCGACAACCAGGCTCAGCCGGTTCTCGGCCGGGTGTTCGACGTGGACTCCGAGCGTGCCGAGCAGGTCCAGCAGCGAGTGGACGTCGTCCAGGTCGGGGACGTTTGCGAGTTCCAGGGGGCCGTCGGAGGCGAGAACGGCGGCCATGATCGGTAAGGCGGCATTCTTGGAACCACTGACCTCGGTCAGCCCGGTCAACCGTCGGCCACCCTCGATGAGGAACTTGTCCATCCCTGGACGCTTTCATTTCGCGGGCGGGGGTTGGTGATTGCCGATGGAAGTGACTCAGTCGATCGAGGCCACGACGACGCGGGCCTGTCCGGACAGGTCCGTGACGATCCGTGGTGTCCTGAAAGCGGGCTGCTCGGCCACAAGTCCGCCCACCGAATCGGCCTGTTCGGGTGAGATTTCGCACAACAGGCTTCCGCCGGGGGCCAGGTGGCCGGGGGCCTCTGTGACCAGGCGGCGGATGAGATCGAGTCCGTCGGAGCCACCGTCCAGGGCGGTGCGGGGTTCGTGACTTCGGATGTCCGGGGCCAGTTGGTCGAGTTCGGCTGTGGTGACGTAGGGTGGATTGCTGGCAATGAACTGGAAGCGTCGATCGGCCTGGATCGGTTCGAACAGGTCGCCGGTCGAGAACGTGATCCGGTCGGTGACGTCGTGCGTTTCGGCGTTGGCCCGGGCCACTTCAAGTGCGGCGGGGCTGATGTCGACGGCGGCCAGGCGGGCCGAGGGGAGCTGGGTGGCGATGGTGATGGCGATGCACCCGCTGCCAGTGCCCAGGTCGAGAATCGCCGGCGGGACGGGCAGTTCGCGTGCGAGGTCGAGCAGTTCGACGATGAGCGTTTCGGTGTCGGGACGGGGGATCAGGGTGTCGGAGGTGACGGCGAAGTCGAGGCCGAAGAACTCGCGGTAGCCGACCAGGTAGGCGACCGGTTCATGAGCGGCCCGCCGCTTGACCAGGTCTCGCATCACCGCCCGCTGTTGGTCGGTGAGTGCCTGGTCGAAATGGGTGTAGAGTTCGATGCGTCGGCAGTCCCGGGCCTGGGCCAACAGGATCTCGGCATCAAGCCGGGGCGACTCGCTGCCGTTGTCGGCCAGGTGGCCGGTGGTCCAGTCGAGTACGGCCTGGACGGTCCAGCGATCGACTGGTCCGCCGGTTGGCGGCTGCGGAACCGGTAGCGGAATGGTGCTCACGGGCTGGGGTCACCCCTCAGGCGTTCCTGGCGATCGTGTTCGAGCAGTGCGTCGACCATTTCGTCGAGGTTTCCCTGCATGATCTGGTCGAGCTTGTGGAGCGAGAGGCCGATGCGGTGATCGGTCAGGCGATTCTGAGGAAAGTTGTAGGTGCGGATTCTCTGGCTGCGGTCACCGGTGCCGATCAGGCTCCGCCGCTGGTCAGCACGCTCCTGGTGTGCCTTCTGCTGCTGGGCCTCGAGCAGCCGGCTGCGGAGCACCCGCATCGCCTTGGCCCGATTCTTGTGCTGGCTTTTCTCGTCCTGGCACTGGACCACGGTGTTGGTCGGCAGGTGAGTGATCCGGATGGCACTGGCGGTCTTGTTGACCTTCTGGCCGCCCGGGCCACTGGCAAAGAAGGTATCGATCCTCAGGTCGTCGAGGTTGATCTCGATCTCGATTTCGTTGGCCTCGGGCAGCACGGCGACGGTAGCCGCGGAGGTGTGGATCCGGCCCTGGGTCTCGGTTGTGGGAACCCGCTGCACGCGGTGTCCGCCGCTCTCGAACTGCAGTTGCAGGAAGGCGCCTTCGCCGGCGATCGAGATTGTGACGTCCTTGAACCCGCCGAGTTCGGTGGGTGAGCAATCGATCAGTTCGGCCTTCCAGCCGCGGCGTTCGACCAGCCGCTGGTACATGTCGTACAGGTCGCGAGCGAACAGGGCGGCCTCGTCACCGCCGGTGCCGGCACGGATCTCCATGATCAGGCTGCCCCTGGAAACGGCGTCGCCGGTGGCGACGAGATCCTCGAGAGCGGTCAGCCGGGTTTCACGCTCTTCGAGCAGTTCGGCCAGCTCCTGCTCGGCGTACGCCCTGGATTCCGCATCGTCCTCCTCGGCGATCAACTCGTGGGCCGTCTCGATGTTCTCCTCGAGCTCGTTGAACACGCGGACCGGCAATGCCACCTTGGCCAGTCCACCGTATTCGCGTTGCAACGCGACCATGCGGACCGTGTCGGCCAGGACTTCGGGGTCCGCCAACAACCGCTCGAGCTCTTCGTAGCGAGCCAGCTTGGCCTGCAGCGACGGAAACAACATCAGCGATCATCCCTGTATCGCCGAACTTTTTGGCGTGCTGATTCCTGTGCCGGATCCTGCTGAACGGAACCCGACGTCGCCGAGCACGACCGGCAACGTATCTGTTTGAAGCTGAACCGCCGAGACTACTCCTCTTCGGCGACGGCCGTTTTTTCGGCCTCGGCCTCGGACTCTGTCTCGGCCTCTGTCTTGGCCTTCTCACCACCCCAGTTGTATTTCTTCTGGAACTTCTCGACGCGACCGGCGCTGTCGACGTATTTCATTGTCCCGGTGTAAAACGGGTGACAGGCACTGCAGATCTCGACCACGAGCTTCTCGACCGTGCTCCGCGTCGTGAACGCATTGCCACAGCCGCAGGTCACTGCGGTGTCCATGTAATCGGGATGGATATCCTTCTGCATGGTCTTGCCTGTCGAAAGAAAATCTCTGGAGTAACGCTGAGAGGGTTAGTGTAGGGGGGCGGTGGAGACGGGACAAGGTCGAAGCGAGGATGGAGATTCCCACCGATTCCGCCGTCCAACCCGCCGATCACTTGTCCTTTTTCGGGGCAGGGGTCTTGAGACTGACCAGGAAGGCGGTCAGGTCGGCCACCTGTCGCGCGGTCATTTCTCGGACCAGCAGGTCGGGCATCAGGGATTTCTGTTGAGCAGCCAGGACGTCGACATCGTCGGCAGCGACCCGAATGAGCTTGTCCTTGGCGTCCTTGAGTACGACCTCCTTGTCGTCCTTCTTGACCAACAGTCCGGTGTAGACGCGTCCCCGGGCTGTTTCGATGACGTAGGTCAACCACTTCGGTTCGATCTTCTTCGATGGCTGCAGGATGCTCTCGAGGATCTGTGCCCGGGTGAAATTCTTGCCAACGCCACTCAGATCGGGGCCGACCTCCTTGCCCTGACCGGCGATCTTGTGACAGTTGCGGCACTGGACACCATCGGTCTTGAAGAAGACGGTTCGTCCGCGGGCGACGTCGCCGGGCAGAGCGAGGATCTGGGAGGGCCTGACGGTGGTGCCGAGCCGCTTGACCCGTTTCTCCTCCGGCAGGAATCTCTCGAACAGGTCACGCACCGTTGCCGACTGGTGCGTGGTGGCCGCGGCGATCGCCTGGTCACGAGTCGTCCCTGGCAACTCGTTGCCACTGGTGGCCTGCAGCAGCCGGAAAGCTCCCGCCGTGCTGCCCAACAGCGAGTTGATCTGGGTGGCCCGCTGCTTGGCGTTCCCGGCCGATTTCAGCATCTTCAGTGCGACCGCCGTCTCGCCTCGCGAGCGTGCGATGCTGGCATTCGGCGAGGCCGAGGGCAGGGTGCTGATCCAGTCGTGGATCAACCTGGTGCCGACGGAATCAACGACCGACGACCCGATCCGCGGCATGCGGCCGGCCCCCAGCTTGGACATGCGGAAGTACAGCACGCTGCGATACGGGTCGCCGGCGGCCAGCACCTTGCCACCGGCCATGCCGAACGTCCCCTGTCCGGGCCGGACGTTGAGCGTTCCGGTGTCGGGCAGGTCGAGCGTGGCCAGCAACTGGAAGCGGGCGTTTCCACCACCCCACTTGCGGTGACAGTGCGAGCAGTTGGCGTGGAGGTACGAACGGGCCCGCATGCCGATGTCGTGAGAGTCGACACGATAGTCGACCAGGCGGGGCAGGGACTTCGCCGGTGTCGGCAGCGGCTCCGAAAAACAGCCGAGGCGATGCAGCATGTCGATCTGGTTGACCGTCTCGCCGCCATGGTTGTAGTCGCGGTTCATCTGGTGGGTGGTCACGCCGAGCACGTACTTGGCGGCCATGTTGTGGCAGACGGTGCACTCGGTCCGGCTGGGGAAGTGCCAGGTCTGCTTGCGGACACCGCCGGGGGCACTGCGGTCGGTGATCTGAAACGTGCGATCGCGACCCTGCGGATCGACCAGCAACTCAGCCTCGGTCTGCTCGTCGTTCCAGACGTAGGTGTAGCCCTGCCAGTACTGGTCGCCGTTGGTTTCGTTGCCCGAGAGCCGTTCGTGGTGCAGGATGCGGGTCTCGATCCGACGCCGGCTCCTGGGGTTGCCCGCCTCCATCTCCAGAAAAACCGTTTCGACGATCACCGTGCCGTCGGGGAACTTCCATCCCGGTGGTGATCCGGGTGCCGGTTGGGGGTAGGTCAGCGTTTCGAAGTCCATCTTCGAATCACCCGGCAGCGCCAGGAACCGTTGCTTGGTGGCCCCGTCGGACCACTGCGGAGCGATCACGTCGTAGGGGATCAGGCCGGCAGCGGGGATGAGGTCCTTGACCGAGGAGAACAGGCCGGTCTGGGCGAGCGTCCTGGGGAAGTTGCTCTTGCGGCCCGCATCGGGGTTGGGGACGAGCTCGTGGATACGGCCGCTGACGTGGTCGAGCAGGTAGAGTTCGCCCTGGCTGTCCTGTCCGAAGCCGACCAGCCGCATGCTCGAATCGACCAGTTCGGCGGCGGAAACCAGCTTCCCCTTGGCACGGTCGTAGCGGAGCTGCCAGACGCGGCCGGTGTCGTAGTCACCGTAGACGTAGGCTCCGCGGAGCCCGGCGAGTTTCTTGCCGTGGTAGACGAAGCCGCCGGTGATCGAACGGAAGTTGGCGTGATCGTGCTCGATGATCGGGGGGATGATCGCCGTGGGGCCACGAGGTCGCTCGGGCTCAAACGGGTAGGAGCCCTCGGTGATACTCCAGCCGTAATTGCCGCCCCGCTGGATCCGGAAGACCATCTCCCAGAGATCCTGTCCGATGTTTCCGGTCCAGAGATCGCCGGTGGCGGTGTCGAAACTCATCTTCCACGGTTGCCGAAGTCCATAGGCCCAGATCTCCGGCCGTGCGCCCTTGGTCTGCAGGAAGGGGTTGTCCCGCGGAACGGTGTAGGGGAGTTTCTCGCCGGGATGGTCGACATCGATGCGGAGGATGGCTCCGGAGAGATTGGTGAGGTCCTGGCCGGTGAGATAGAGGTCGGCGATGCCGCTGCTGTCGCCGGTGGCGATGTAGAGGTATCCGTCGGGGCCGAATTGCAGGCAGCCGCCGTTGTGGCCTCCCGAAGGCCACTCCAGCAGGATCTGCTCACTCTTGGGATCACACCGCGGCGGTTCACCCGGCAGCACGCGGAACCGTGAGACGCGGCTTCCCTTGGGGATCTCCTCGGTGTTGGTCGTGACGATCGTGGCGTAGGCGTAGCGGACCTTGGGGTACTTCGGGTGCAGGGCGATGCCGTAGGCCGAGAGCGTCTTGGGCTTGGTGCGGCCGAGGACCTCGTTGGAATCGAGAAGCAGGTCGGGCTTGGCGGTCTTGCGGTCCAGCGGGACCGAGAAGATCCGTCCGTAGCGTTCGACGACCAGCAGCCGGTTGACGCCGGCCGCGTAGTTCATGTCGAGCGGTTCATCGAACTTGAGGTTCGGGAAGGCGATCCGGGTCCGGTAGGGGCTGGGGGGGTCGGGCGAACCCTGGACTCGAGACGTGGTCCAGGCGACACGCGACTTGGTGCTGAAAGTCGGACCGTCGGCAGCCGACAACTGCGTGGTGAGGCAGAGCAGACCGGCGACAAGAAGTGTCCGCACGAGAGAACCGGCGAAGAAATTCACGGCAGAGCTCCTCGGGATGCACATCAAGGGGGCACTCAGCATACCGTCTGGAAATCACGACAACCACGACAACCGAGTCGGCGGAAGCGGATGTCGTCGGTGATTCGACGGGCCGAGAAAGATCAATGCACCTTGATCCGTCGAATCGCCGATCAGTAGAATCACAGGTGGAAATACCCTTGCACGGAGACACGGCGGCATGATGCCGAAGCAGATGGATCATACGCTGGCGATGCGGCGTCGCAGCTTCCTGAAGTCGGGGCTGGCGGCCGGGGGCCTGACCGGTTTCGGGATGTCGTTGACCGATCTGCTGGCGGCCCGCGAGGCGGCAGCGGCCGGGGTCGCCAAGACCTCGGGCCGAGCCAAGGCCTGTATCCTGCTCTACATGACCGGCGGTCCGGCCCAGCAGGAGACCTTCGACATGAAGCCGAAGGCCAACCAGGGTTACCGGGGCGATTTCAACCCGATCGAGACCAGCGTGCGGGGGATCGAGGTCTGCGAGCACCTGCCGATGATGGCTCGCCAGGCCCACCACTACTCGGTCATCCGTTCGACCTATCACAACAGCAACACGCACGGCATCGGCGTTCATTACAACATGACGGGTCTGAAGAACGCTCCACGGACCCGGGGCGAGCCGCAGATGGACCGCGTCGATCCTCCGTGTGTCGGCGGCGTCGTGCGACAGTTGCGGGGCGACCGCAACGGATTGCCGGCCTCGGTGCACCTGCCGGTTCGCATCGGTGACCAGAACAACTTCCAGTGGGGTGGTCAGCACGCCGGATTCCTGGGTCCGAACTTCGACCCGTTGATGTTGATCGACGAATCGTGGAAGCCCGGTACGCTTCCGCCCGGCTTCCATCCTCCCAAGGGAGTCGGAGACCAGCGGCAGCTCAGCCGCCAGGAGTTGCTCTCCCGCGTCGAGCAGTCCCGCCCGGACGTGTCGGCGGCCGAAGCCAACTACGGACGGTTCCAGCAGCAGGCCCTGGACATCCTCGGCTCGAATTCGGCCTGGCGAGCGTTCACGATCGACGACGAGTCGCCCGAGACGCTGGCCCGCTACGGGGACAACAAGTTCGGCCGCAGTTGCCTGGTGGCACGGAGGCTGGTCGAAGCGGGCGTGGGCCTGGTGACGGTGCCCTGGATGTTCCTGCACTCGACGAAGAACTTCGACACCCACGACAAGCACTTCAAGGTCATGAAGGACATGCTGCTGCCGCCGATGGACCGGGCGTTTTCGGCGTTGATCGAAGACCTCTCTGAACGGGGGCAGTTGGACGAGACGCTGATTGCCTGGACGGGCGAATTCGGGCGGACGCCCAAGGTCAACAAGAAGGCCGGACGTGACCACTGGGGATCGGTCTACAGCACGGTGCTGGCTGGCGGGGGGATCCGTGGCGGCCAGGTGTACGGCTCCAGTGACAAGATTGCCGGGTACCCGGCCGACAATCCGGTCCACGTCCGCGACTTCATCGCCACGATCTACCACTGCCTGGGCTACGGCTCGGACACGCGGGTGGTGGACCCGACCGGCCGGCCGTACTTCGTCGTGCAGGGCACCCCGGTCCATTCGCTGTTGTAGGTCCGACGGCGGCCCCGGGCTGGCCACCGGGAGTCGAGTTGTTCTTCGACCGGCATGCGCACGGCTCGCTTTCCCCGTGCGGCGTCGCGTGGCACAATCGTCGGGACCGCATTTCGTACGCACGCAACCGACACGGGACGGATGACTCATGTCACAGGTGGAACAAGATCGCCAGGCCATTTTCGATGCGAAGCAGAAGGGGGGGCTGGCCACGCTGATGACCTACGCCCGCCTGTCGGGTCCTGGCTGGTTGCAGGGTGCGATCACGCTCGGCGGCGGCTCGCTGGCCGGAAGTCTCTACCTGGGAGTCATCGGCGGTTACGAGATGATGTGGCTGCAGCCGCTGATGATGATCCTGGGCATCGTGATGCTCAGCGCCATCGGCTACGTTGCGCTCTCGACCGGTGAACGGCCTTTCGACGCGATCAACCGTCATGTCAACCCGGTGCTGGGCTGGGGCTGGGCGATCGCCACGCTCATGGCCAACCTGGTCTGGGCGATGCCGCAGTTTTCTCTCGGCACCGCCGCGATACAGCAGAACCTGTTTCCCGAACTGTTCGGCAGCGACACCGGCAAGTACATCGCCGTGGGGCTGCTGTTCGGCGTATCGGCGGTGGTGATCTGGTTCTACGAGAGCGGTGGCTGGGGACTGAAACTCTTCGAGATCCTGTTGAAGTCCATAGTGGCGATTGTCGTTCTGAGCTTCTTCGGAGTGGTGATCGCGATGTCGTCAAAGGGCGATGGCTTGCCCTGGGGCGAGATCCTGGGCGGTTTCATTCCGGACCTGTCGTTGTTGGATCGGCCGGCGGCGGCATTCGAGGCGGCGCTGAAAGATTCGACTCACGCCCAATACTGGCGAGAAGAGATCCTCTCGACACAACGTGACCGGATGGTGACCGCTGCGGCGACGGCCGTCGGAATCAACATGACCTTCCTGTTGCCCTACTCGATGCTCAAACGGGGTTGGGATCGAGATTTTCGCGGGTTGGCCATCTTCGATCTCTCGGTCGGGCTGTTCATCCCCTTCGTGCTGGCGACCAGTTGCGTCGTGATCGCCTCGGCCAGCCAGTTCCACGGGCAGTTCGATCCGGGACTCGTGGGCGAGGGGCCGGCGACCCCGGGAATCACCGACAAGTTGCAGGGCGGGTACGACAAGAACGTCGCAGGACTGGAGAAGCACCTGGCCGGCTCCGGAGAGATCGAACTGGCCGACAGGAAGATCGCGGCGATGCTGGTCCAGCGGGATGCTTTTCTGCTGGCCAACACGCTCGAGAAGCTGACCGGTCACACCGTGGCTCACGTCGTCTTCGGGATCGGCGTGGTCGGCATGGCCTTCTCGACGATCATCATCCTGATGCTGATCAACGGGTTCACTGTCTGCGAGATGATGGGGATCCCGGCCTCGGGAATTCAGCACCGCATCTGGAGCCTGCTGCCCGGGATCACCGGTGCCCTGGGATTCCTGTTCCTGTGGGGTGACGGCGAGGCCCGGTTCTGGCTGGCGGTGCCGACGAGTGTCTTCGGGATGGTGCTGTTGCCGATCGCCTACCTGACCTTCTTCCTGATGATGAACAACCGCCGGATGCTCGGCGACCACCTGCCGCAGGGCGGTCGACGCAACCTGGTCAACGTGGCGATGTGCGTGGCGTTGGCTGCGGCGACGGTGGGGGCCGGGTGGTCGATCTGGAGCAAGACGCACTGGTACGGCGTGGCTGGAGTTGTCGCGTTCCTGGGGTTGGCGGGCGTTGTTCATGTTGTTCGGCGAGGGGGGGCGGGTGGTGATCCTGCTCCGGCCCCGTCGGTCGACGTCGCGGACCCCGAACTCCCTGCGGACGAGTGACGGCATGTACGGTTGGTCTCTGCTTGTCACACTGATCCTGTTGAGTCCCTCGGTGCTGCGTGCGGCCGAGCGGCCCAACGTGGTCTTCTTCCTGGTCGATGACCTGGGCTGGACCGACCTGGGCTGCTTCGGCAGCTCGTTTTACGACACCCCGCATGTCGACGGCCTGGCCAGGTCGGGAACGCGGTTCACCAATGCCTACGCCGCCTGCCCGGTCTGCAGCCCCACCCGGGCCAGTATCCTGACCGGCCGGTACCCGTCGCGGACCGGCATCACCGACTACATCAATGCCGGTGGCGGCAACCAGCCCGGGAAATGGCGACGCAACACCAGGCTGTTGCCGGCGGCGTACAAGGATCGGATGGCCCACGGGGAAGTCACGCTGGCCGAGGCGTTGAAGGAAGCCGGTTACGCGACCTTCTTCGCCGGCAAATGGCACCTGGGGCCCGAGGGGTTCTGGCCCGAGAGCCAGGGGTTCGATGTCAACCAGGGCGGAATCACCCGCGGTGGCCCCTACGGGGGCAAGAAGTACTTTTCGCCCTACGGAAATCCGCGCTTGAAGGACGGGCCGCCCGGAGAACACCTGCCGGCGAGGTTGGCCAACGAGACGGTCAAGTTCATCGAGACGAATCGCGAGAAGCCGTTCCTGGCCTATCTGTCGTTCTACTCGGTTCACACCCCGCTGATCGCCCGAAAGGATCTCCGGCAGAAGTACCTGGCCAGAAGGAAGAAACTCGACACCGCGGCGGTGGCGGGAGAATTCTCGAAGCGCGAACACCGGAGACGGGTGCGGACGCTGCAGGCCCATGCGGTCTATGCCGGCATGATCGAGGCGATGGACGCGGCGGTGGGCACGGTGCTGTCGGGATTGAAACGACTGGGGCTCGAGAAGAACACGGTCGTGTTCTTCATGTCCGACAACGGTGGGCTGTCGACATCCGAAGGGCATCCGACCAGCAACCTGCCGCTTCGAGGCGGCAAGGGATGGATGTACGAGGGCGGGATCCGCGAACCGATGATCGTCCGCTGGCCGAAGGTGACCGCCGCCGGAAGTGTCTGCAACCAGGTCGTCACCAGCACGGACTTCTACCCGACGATTCTCGAGATCACCGGATTGAAGGCTCGGCCTGACCAGCATCGGGACGGGATGAGTTTCGTTCCGTTGCTGAAGGGAGAGACACGGGAACGCGGGCCGGTGTTGTGGCACTATCCTCACTACGGCAACCAGGGGGGAGCCCCCTCGGGAGCGGTCCGCGACGGGCGATGGAAGTTGATCGAGTGGTACGAGGACGAGCGGGTGGAGTTGTTCGATCTCGAGAGCGATATCGGTGAGACCCGCAACCTGGCCGAACGTCAGCCGGAGCGGGCGCGGGCCATGCGGACCACTCTGCACCGACTGCTCAAGGAGACCGGTGCGGTGATGCCGGCTCGAAACGACCGGTTCGACAAGAGCAAGCGAGAGGGACGATGAATGTCCCGGGACCGTGGGTTTGCGGCATGCGATGCGGGCCCTTGCACCGGTTCGGACAGCCTGACCATCATTCGGGTATGCGCGACCGGGGGCTGACGTGAATGATCGAGTGCAACCGGAATCAACAAACGGTTTGCCGGCAGCGCGGCGGTTTCGAACGTGGTTGCGTCGAGCGGTCCTGTTCCTGCTGGTTCCCTACCTGGTGCTGGTCCTGATGTTCGCCTGGTTGCAGCGGTCGATGATGTACTTTCCCACGCGAGTGGCGACGGTGCCGACGACCGAGTGCGGCCTGCCGTCGGGGCAGGTTCACGAGATCGAGGTGCCGGTTGCCGACGACGTGGTGCTGTGCGGTTGGCTGGCGCTGGCTGATGGCCAGGCCGCGGATGACCCCGCCGAAGGCCTCGCAAAACTCACCGACGGCAGAACGCTGCTGCTGTATTTTCCCGGCAATGCCGGGCACCGCGGTTTCCGGGCCGACGCGATTGCCGGTTTCACCGACCTGGGACTGGACGTGGTGCTCGTCGACTACCGTGGCTACGCCGAAAACGCCGGCAAGCCGACCGAGGCGTTGCTGCACGCCGACGCACGCGACATCCAGGCCTGGCTGGCAGCCCGCGGGGTTGCTGCCGATCGCCTGATCCTGTTCGGCGAATCGTTGGGCAGCGCCGTGGCGGTTCGCCTGGCAGCCGATCTGTGCCGTGGGGGGACCCCGCCGGCCGGATTGCTGCTGCGGGCCCCGTTTTCGTCGATGACCGACACCGGCCGCCACCACTACCCCTGGCTGCCGGTCCGCTGGGTACTGGTCGATCGCTACCAGTCGATCGACCACATCGGAGACGTGACCTGTCCTTTGACGATCGTGCACGGTACAGATGACCAGGTGGTTCCGGTTCGGCTGTCACGAAACCTGTTCGAAGCTGCCCCGTCTCAGTCGGCCACGAGAGTCGAGCGGCGGTTCATCGAACTTCCAGGAGTCGGCCACAACGCGATGCCGCGCGAACCGATCGTCGAGGCGGCGAGAGAATTGATCCCAGGGAGTGACGAATTCAATGGAGACTAGGGACATGCAGAGCGAGATGCCGACTCGACGGGATTTCATCGCCGGTGCCGGGGCATTGGCCGCTGGTGCGACGTTGGGTGGAGTGGTCGCGGCCGAATCGAAGAAGAAGTTCCGGATCCGTTACATTGTCGGCGCCTGCATGTACGGCACGAAGCCGTTGGCCGAGATCCTGCCCGAGGTCCGCAAGTGCGGGGCCGAGACGGTTGAGTTCTGGGCCAAACCTCATGGGAGCCAGCGAGAACAGGTCGACGAACTGGGGATCGAGGCGGTCCAGACCCTGCTGAAGAAGAACAACGTCCGCCTGGGCAGCATGACCTGTTTCAAGTACGGCGTATTCGGAATGCAGCAGGAGATGAAACTGGTCAAGAAACTCGGCGGCGACATGGTGATCTGCAACACCATTGGTCCCAGGAACCTGAAGGGTGAGTCCCTGAAGAAGGCGGTCAAGGCCCTGGCCGAGAAGCTGAAGCCGCATGTTGCGGCTGCCGAAGAGACCGGCGTGCAGATCGGGATCGAAAACCACAGTGGCACGATCATCAACTCGCCCGAATCTCAGTTGATGCTGATGGATCTGTTGCCGTCCAAGCACATCGGCATGGCGCTGGCCGGTTACCACATGCCCCAGGATCCGCAGCTGATCGGCAAACACATCGTGCGGCTGGGTCGGCGGCTGGTGCATTTCCAGGCGTGGGAGCACGGCATGGGCTGCAGCAAGAAGCTGCCCAAGGCGCAGGAACTGATGCAGATGCCCGGTCGTGGGCCGCTGGATTTCAAACCGATCGTCGCCGGGCTGAAGAAGATCAAGTTCGCAGGCCGGGTCGAGATCTTCATGCACCCGGTGCCACGCGGTGTGCCGATCCTGGAGACGACCGCGAAAGTCACTGCCGAGATCAACCGGGCGCGGGCCTACCTCGACAAGTTCGCCGATGCGGTGTAGCGGTCGGCCGTTGCCGCCGGGTGCCTAGACCTTCGGCAGTTCGTACCCCTTGCGGTACTCGCGGCTGAGGTACTGGTTGGCCGACTTGTCGTTGGTGAAGGTCTCGGTCTCGCCGTCGAACTCCAGCCGCTTGCCGGTGCGGTAGGCGATGTTGCCGAGGTGGCAGAGCATGGCGGAGTAGTGTCCCTCGAGGATGTCGGCGTTCAGTTCGTCCTGCTTGCGGTTCTTCACGCAGGCGACGAAGTTGCGGTAGTGGCCACCGTCGTCGGTCCACTTCTTGTAGAACTTCTTGCCCGGCTTTCCGCCGCGGTGGAAGATCCGGTAGCCGTCACGATCGACCATCATGTAGCCGGCATCGCCGTAGATGATGTTGTCGTTGTCGTTCATGTGCGCCTGCATGCGGTAGGGCGTGAAGTCCCGCTGCTCGAAGACGTACAGCAAGTCGTCGTATTCCCAGGTGACGACCATTGCGTCGGGCACCTCGTGGGCATCGCCCTTCCAGCCCAGCTTGGCACCGCTGCAACTGACGGCCTTGGGAGCACCGAGGTTCAGTGCCCAGCGACCGATGTCGACCTGGTGGACTCCGTCATTGCCCAGGTCTCCGGTCCCGTAATCCCACAGCCAGTGCCAGCCGGTGTGAAAGCGGTTGCGGTTGAAGGGCTTCATGGGGGCGGGGCCGACCCAGATGTCGTAGTTGACTCCCTTGGGCACCGGTTCGTCCTTGCGGTGAGCCATGCGTCCACGTCGCTGGTTGTTGATCGCCTTGACCATCATCACCTTGCCGATTTCCCCGTCGGCCAGCAGTTTCCAGGCTCGCTTGTAGTGAGGAGCAGCTCGCAGGTTGGTGCCGTGCTGGACGATCCGCTTGTGCTTGCGGGCTGCTGTGACGGCCATGCGGCCCTCGTGAATGTTGTGCGAGGCGGGCTTTTCGACGTAGACGTCCTTGCCGGCCAGGCAGGCATTGATCGTGACCGGTGCGTGCCAGTGATCGGGGGTGGCCACGGCCAACGCGTCGACGTCCTTGCGGTCCAGCAGCGTGCGGTAGTCGACGACGTATTCCGGGCGGCGGCCGGAGAGTTGGCCGATCTGGGCGCACAGCGCCTGTCCCCGGCTTTCGTCGACATCGCAGATCGCCACGACCTGGCTGTCCTTGACCCGGGCGAAGAAACGGGCCAGGCCCGAACCGCGGCCACATCCGAGCACCGCGATGTTGACGGTTTCACTGGGAGCGGCGGCTTCGAGAGTGCCAAGCCCCGTGGCGGCCAGGGCAGCGGCGCTGCCCAGGAATGTGCGTCGGTCGGTCTGGCTCATGGTCGTCTCCGGTCGTCGAACTTGGCAATTGGTTTCCAGAATGCTACCCGCCTCACCGCTCCCGTCTCAAGCCGACCGTCTGAAGGCGAACTCGCTCATGGTCGTCCCCGTTCGCCCGGTCCGGCAATGGGTTCCCGAATGCTATCCACCCGGCAGAGGTTCTTCCAAGACGGCGGCTGCATATATGCGGTGGTCACCAATTGCACGGGGTGCGGGAGTGGCCGTAGAATCGTTCGCAATGGCCCGGGTGCCTTGGAGCGGACGGGATGAACTGGCGGCGGCGAGAAATCCTGCAGATGGGTGGCCTGGGAGCACTGGGGCTGTCGTTGCCCGAGGTGCTGGCCGCGGACCCGTCGCGGGCAACGGCCAAGTCCTGCATCCTCTTCTTCATGGAAGGGGGGCCGAGCCAGATCGACATGTGGGACATGAAGCCGGATGCCCCGGAGAACATCCGGGGGCCGCTGAAGCCGATCGACACCACGATCCCCGGCTATCAGCTCTGCGAGCACCTGCCGAAGCTGGCCAGGCAGATGCACCATTTCAGCGTGGTCCGTTCGGTCAATCACCGCATCGTCGATCACAATGCCAGCTCGTATTTCATGCTGACCGGCCAGCCGCCGCTGAGGGATTCGCAGTTGATCCGCGGCTCGTCCCCGTCGAATGCCCCCGCCTATGGCTCGGTGTTGTCCAAGCTGATGCCGACCGAACGGGCTTTGCCCGATTATGTTCACCTGCCCAAGCGATTCTTCAACTGCGGCCACTTCATCCCCGGCGTACTGGCCGGATTTCTCGGCGATGCCCACGACCCGTTCATTGCCGGGGACCCGAGCAAGGGGGATTATCGCGTGCCGGGACTGGAGCAGACTTTGGAGGCCGGCCGATTTGGCCAGCGGCGGCAATTGCTTTCTCAATTGGATCGCGGTCTCGACGAGCCGGTTCCGCCCCGCGCCCTGAACCGAAAAGATGTCTTTTACGAAAAGGCGTTCGATCTGATCACCGCAGCGGAAGCCCGCGAGGCATTCCGGCTGGATGACGAACCCGAGTCGGTCCGCCGACGGTACGGTCTCCGTCGTGAGATCTCGGGAGTTCAGGGCGGCGGAATGCCGCACCTGGGGCAGTGCATGCTGCTGGCCCGCCGGCTGATAGAGCGAGGCGTGAGACTGGTGTCGGTCTGGGCCGGTCGCCAGGCGTTCGACGGCCACAAGGGGCACTACCAGAGCCTGGTCAAGGGACTGTGCCCGCCGACCGATCAGGCGCTCGCGGCGCTGGTTGAGGATCTGTCGGAGCGAGGCCTACTGGAGGACACCCTGGTGGCGTGCTTGGCCGAGTTCGGCCGAACGCCGAAACTGGGACAGATCACGTCATCGGCCGGTGCCACCCCCGACGGCCGCGACCACTGGCCGCACTGCTTCTCGATCCTGTTCGCCGGCGGTGGGATGAAGGCCGGATACGTTCACGGGTCCTCCGACCGGTTTGCTGCCTACCCGGCCTCCGCGCCGGTGACGCCCGAAGACGTGGCGGCGACGATCTACACGGCCCTGGGCATTGATCCGCGGCACCGGATCCGCGACCGGTTCTCGCGACCGCAGACGCTGGCTGATGGCGAGGCCATCCGGCCGCTGTTTTCGCAGGAACCAGTCCGTCGTTGATCTAGGCCTGGTCGAGTCCCCAGCAGAACAGGTGCTCCAGGACCGCGGTCCCGGCGACCGTTTCGTCGAGCACCAGGACCATTTCGTCACCGAATCCCTTTGAACTCGTCAGCGGGCCAATCGACCACCCGGATTCACGGGCCAGCTCGGCCAGTTTCGGATGTGTCGGGAAGATCAACAGTTGCTGGGAGCCCCGAGTGGTCGTCACGTGGCCGATCAACTCCCAGACATCGTGAGAGTCGCCGGCGTACTCCACCAGTCCCCGTTTGTTGGCTGCGCGGCCTTCGACCAGGTAGGCCACCGGATGGCCATCGGCTTCGCCGACCAGTACCGGGCACTTGGGCAGCGTGAACAACGCCGCCGATTCGGTGGGTGTCCGCTGGGAGTGGATTGCCTGGGCGCGGTGCAGATGGTGCAGCGCGTCGAGGTGCCGGGTGGGATCGAATTCGACCACCTGGAGTCGTGCGGAGCCGTCCCGGGGCACGGTTGTTCCGCGGGCGATCCAGCCGGGTGTCTGGACCGAGACCCAGCCCAGTGACTCGTAGAACCCGGGCACGCCGGTCCACAGCAGTCCCAATTGACAGCCCAGTCCGGGCATGGCTGCCTGGAGGTCTCGCATCAATTCGGCTGCCAGTCCCTGCCGGCGGTGCCTGGCGTCGGTGGCCACCAGCACGATGATCCCGACCCGGACCGATTCTCCATCGATCTGAAAAGTCCGTGGCCAGACGGCCGCGTGGCTGACGATCCGTCCAGCCCGTTCGATCACCCGGCAATTGGCCAGGTTGCGGTCGTCGAAGACCAGTGGAAAGTCGGTCAGAACGCTTTGATCCTCGACACCCTTTTCTCGCCGGAAAATGGTGTCGAGCAGTTCGATGACCTGTGGCAGGTCGTGGGCTGTGGCCGGGCGAAGAGAGTTCATGGAATCCGATTCGGAGAGACGGTGGGCGTGTCAGGATGACACGTCATCACCAACCAGTCGACCTTGACCCCTTGGAAACCTCGGCGGTATTCTTCCGCGATTCTGGCTCCGGAGAGTCTCGTGCGTGGCTGATTTTCTGTCCGTTGATCGGTTGTCTGTTGTCCGGTTTGCACTGCTGTGTGCAGCCGTGCTGGCGGTGACTGTGGCTGTGGGCCCGGCTGCCGAAGAGCTGGTGCCACACGTGATCGTGTTGCGGAACGGTCGTGTGTTGGCCGGGCAGGTGAAGCTGTTGGAGGCGGGGTACCAGGTCGACTCGTTGTCGGGTCGCGTCGTGATCCCGCGTGAGTTGGTCGAGGTGGAGGCGCTGAACCTGGTTGATGCCCACCGGAAGCTGCGGGCGAAGATGCCCGCTCGGGACGCGTCCAGTCACATCGCGCTTGGCCGCTGGTGTCTTTCCCATGGACTCAATCAACAGGCTCTCGTGGAATTCCGGGCGGCCGAGCGTCTGGCTTCGAAGAAGCCGGCCACGAGAGCGATGATCGCGAAACTTGCCCCGACCGTTGGCCCCCGCGGCAACGCTCCGACGGTTCGCAGCACCACGGCGGCGATGTCCCGGGATGTTGAACCGATCGAGGCGCTGGGAGGGTTGCCCCGCGAGGTGGCCGGCACGTTTGTCCAGCGGGTTCAGCCCCTGCTGTCGAATCGCTGCGGCAACGGGTCATGTCACGGATCGGGCGTCGGACGGGCATTTCGCCTGGAACCCATCGGACGCGAACGGAGTGGTTTTCAGGTCCGAACCCGCAAGAACCTCGAGGCGGTTCTCGGCCAGCTGGATGTGGTTCGTCCGGCCGAGAGCCCGCTGTTGCGACTTGCCCGAAAGCCGCACGGCAGCGCTTCGGGGACCAGGCCGGTTCGGCCGCTGGGGCGGGAACAACTGGTGCTGATCGAATCGTGGGTGCGGCGGGTGGTGCAGTCCAAAGCTGTTCGCTCCAAGACGCCGCGTTCCGAGGAAACATCTCGGGAGGCCCCGGTCACGGCGTCAAAACGCGGAGACAAGCGACGGGGTGTCGACGTGTTCGATCCCGAGGTCTTCAATCGGGAAACGCGCCGGCTCGAATCGGCGAGGAAAAAACCGGCTGCTGCGACCCGACGTCGGCGGATCCGTCCAGCCGGCGGTGGCTAACCGCACCAGGCGTCGATCATGCGGGCGTAGAGATCGGTACCGAGTTCCAGTTGTTCCAGCGCGATGAACTCGTCCCAGGTATGTGCCTGGGCGATGTCACCGGGGCCGATCACGACCATGTTCTCCAGGTCGGTAAGCACCCCGCCGTCGGTGCCGTAACAGACCGTGGTTGGGGTCTCGCGGTTGGCCAGGTCAAGAACCTCGCGGACGAAAGGCGAGTCGGGATCGATGTAGAGGGGTTCGGCGCGGCTCTTGACAACGAATTCGATGTCGCACTCGTCGGCGGTGGCGCGGGCCCGTTCGATCAGGTCGTCGATCTGCTGCCCGGGCATGGCTCGAAAGTAGACGGTGCAAACGCTCTGCGGCGGCGTGATGTTGACCGCGGCCGTGTGGTCGTTGATCCCGATGTTCCAGCTGATCGTCGGCGGATCGAATTCCTCGTTCTGCCACTCGGCCGATGATTCGGTCTCGTCGTGGATCCGCTTCATCTCGGACAGGTAGGGGATCATTGCGAGGTTGGCGTTGAGCCCGGCGCGGGTGCTCGAGTGCGAGGCCGTACCGTGCGAGGTGGCGACCAGGCCGGTGGTGCCCTTGTGAGCGTAGACCACCTCGAGCATGGTTGGTTCGCCGATGATGCCGCGAGATTGGCCGGCGACCATCTCGCGGAACATCTCGCTCCGTTCGGCCACCGCCATGGCGCCGCCGTAACCGATCTCTTCGTCGGAGGTGCAGGTGATGTAGACCGGGTGTTTGAGCGAGAGATCACCAAGTCGTTCGGCTGCGGCGAACATGCAGGCGATCGAACCCTTCATGTCGCAACTGCCTCGGCCGTAGAGCCGGTCGCCGACAATCGTGGGTTCGAATGGTCCGGAGTCGTCGGTGTGCCACGGGTCGGCCGGCACCACGTCGGTGTGACCGAAATATGCCATGCCGCCGGTTCCGTCGCCCTTCTTGCCGATCACGCTCACCTTCCGCACACCGTGAGGGTCGTCGTACTCGGTTCGCTCGATCGCAAACCCGAGCCCCTCGAGCACTTCTTCGCAGTAGTCGCTGACCGCCGCGTTGGAGAGGTTGCTGGTGGATTCAAACGACACGAGTCGCTTGTTGTATTCGAGTGCATCCATGGCGGGTCGGTCCGGGAGGTCGAGTCGGGGGTGGGATGGGGAGTCAGGCCTTGAGGTGGCGGGCGAAGACGTCACGGGTCCGGCGCCACATCTCCGGTGAAAGCACGTGGCCGGAGCCGTCTTCGATGTAGTACGAGAACATCTTTTCGGCGTGGATCGCCTCGTAGGACTTGGCGATCACCTGCACGCCGCGTCGGACCTCGTCGATGGGGCTGCCGCTGTCCTTCTCGCCGAAGTTCAGGTGCAGGGCGCGTGGCGCGATCAGCGCGGCGATGTCCGGCGTGTCACCGTGGGGATAGATGCCGGGAACAAAATTGGGGAAGCAGTGCAGCATGTGGCGGTCGTGGATCGCCTTGTAGGTCGGCAGGCAGCAATTGCCGACCAGGCACTTGAGCCGCGGCTCCCAGGGGCCGACCAGCCACGTGTGGGTCGAGCCCATCGAATGCCCGTAGCAGCCCAGCCGTTCGGCGTTGACTTCGTCGAGGCCGGCCAGCACGTCAACCGCCCGCCGCATGTCGAGGATGTTCTTCCACGCCATGCACCGGCCGTCGACGACATGCCGCAGGAATTCGAAACGCTCGAACCAGTGCGTCTTCAACTTGCCGGTCGGGTCCTGCCGTTCTTCGAAGCAAACCGCGTCGGGGCAAAGGACCACATGGCCCTCGCGGACCAGTGCCACACCGGTGTGGTGCATCTTGTTGCCGGCCAAACCGGCAGGCTCGCTCTTGCCGAGATGATACTGGCCGGCGTGCTGGTGCCAGATCGCGATTCCGGGTGCCGGCTTGCCGGATGTCACGCCGTCAGGGATCAGCAGCAGTGCCGGAACCCGATCTCCGGGTTCGACCTCATAACTGAGTGTCAACAGGCGGTATCCGTCCTTCTGCTGGGTCTTGGTGACACGAGGTTTCAGTGGACAGGGATCCGGCCAGTTTCCGCCCAGCCCGGCCAGCAGTCGATCGCGAAAGTCGATGGCCGCCATGGCGTGTCCTTGTGTGAAGTCCGGTGACGAAAAGGCCGAAACAGCGACATCCGCTCGGGGCAAGAATATCGCAAAGGTGCCGCGAATGCGAACAGCGGCCTGGGGTGCGATTCGGCGCACTTGTGCGGGAAACGGGGCGGAACAGAGCCGCCCGCCGATCTTACCTGAAACGCACGAACCGACGTCCGAATGCGTGTTTCGGGCAAGTTGTGCCGGTCGTGTGGCCGATGTTGGTGTCATAAGCCGTACAACCGGTGCAATCCGTTCGTGAGTTGCGCGAACGTTTTGAGCGCTGGTTACAGGAAATCGACCATGATCGGCCGTGTCGTTCTTCTACTGACCGTGATGTTCACGCTGTTGGTGAACGTGTCGGCCCGTGCTCAGTACTCCGCACAACAGCCTCAACCGGCGGCGAATCCCAGTTACCCATCCGGTGTGTCTCCGGCATCGTACGCCGCTGGAGCCTGGGTCGACCCGTCAACCGACGGGCCGGTGATCCACGAGCGGATGCTGTCGCAAGACCGGGGTTGGGGTTACCAGGACACTCACCTGGACCGAATTCTGGACAGCGTGGTGCGAAACAGTTGGATCCGTTTGGATTACCTGTTGTTTCAGACGCGGCGTCCTGGAAATCACATCCTGGGTGCTGACGACCCGATGGTCGACAACGAACGGCTGCCTTTCGAGGTTTCATCAGGCGGAGAGGTGATCGGGGTGGCCTTCGTTCCGTCAATCGACAACTTCGAG
The DNA here is from genome assembly GCA_963582065.1 of Planctomycetota bacterium. GTDB lineage: Bacteria > Planctomycetota > Planctomycetia > Planctomycetales > Planctomycetaceae > UBA8437. The sequence continues at coordinate 29,086 of CAUZRQ010000024.1, forward strand.
TTGAAGAACATCAACGGAATGCGAGGCACGTTGGGCGTCATGCTCAATGGTGGTGCCCTGGAAGCCAACGTCTGGGGATTGAAGGAGAACAGCGCCAGTGGCGCGATCACCGGACTCGGGGCGCAGGGTTTCGGGCCGACTGTGACCGGCGGCAACCCTTCGGACCCGATTTTTGCGGCAACCACCGTCAACAAGTTCGGTGAACCGCTCGGCGGAGAAGCGTTCCTCTATGACCACAGTTTCCGGGCCCGTTATGTGCAGGACGTGTGGGGAGCCGGTATCAACTACATCCGCAACGACTCGAATGTCGGCGAGGGCTTGAGGCTCCTGCCGATTCTCGGTTTCCGATACCTCGAAGTGAACGAAGGTCTGTTCCAGACCGGAGTGTTCAACGGGGGATTCGACGGTGTCGTCGACTTCGGAGAAGACCTCAACAGCAACGGAGTGATAGACCCGGGAGAAGACATCAACAACGACGGCCTGCTGGACCTCGGACTGGTCAGCGTCATCAATTCGCGAGTCAACAACGAGATTTTTGCCCCGCAGATCGGTATGAGGTTCCAGTTGCAGCATCGCTGGTTCACGGTGGGCTTCGAGCCGAAGGTTGCTGTCGGTGGAAACCGGTATGAAATGGAAGTGGAGACAGACCAGTTGCGGAGTTTCGGCGATCCGCTGACACAGAGCAGCAAGAGTGGCTGGAAAGAATCGGTGGTGTTCGACTTCCGGTTCTTCCTGAAGCTGCTCCCCAGCGAAGACATCGAGTTCTTTCTCGCTTATGACGTCACGGTGGCCCACAACGTTTCGCGCGCATACGACAACATCTACTACAACGACAACGGTCAGTCGGAGCCCCCGGCTATTGGTGTCGATCCCGGGTTCGAGAGAGTCTGGTGGCAAGGTTTGGTCCTGGGAGGTCAAATCTGGTTGCGGTAGCAACCGGCCATCGGACGAACCCGGGGTCCGGCACCAATCTGATCCGTGCGAGCGAGGGATCCGTTGTGACGGGTCCCTCGCTTTGTCTATGCTGGCGCCAAGCCGAGATCGCGTCACTTAGACGGGGGTTCATGCAATGGGGCGGGTGATCGTGACGCACTCGCGGGGCTGGCATGCCCTGGCAATGGTCCGCAGCTTGGGTCGGCGAGGCATCGAGGTCTTCTGTGGCGAGGAGGCTCCATTTGCGCCGTGCTTCTTTTCGAAGTACTGCACGGGCAGTTTTCAGCACCCGTCGGTCGGCCAGGAACCAGAAGCCTTTGTCGACTACATGATCGAGAAGGTCCGGGAACTGAAACCCGAGGATCCGGATGAGCCGTTCGTGCTGATGCCGGTGCACAAGGAAACGTGGTTGATTGCCGAGCATCGAGAGCGGTTCGATGGATTGGTGACGGTTCCACTGACCTCTTACGCGAACATGTCGCGTACGCATGACAAAGGGAAGCTGGCCTTGTTGGCGGAGGAACTCGGGATCACGATTCCGCCGACCCGCCAGTTCCACGACTTCGACGACCTTTATCGTGCGATTCCGGAGATGAGTTTCCCGGTGTTCCTGAAGGTCCGGGAAGGGGCCGCGGGAGTTGGCCTGAAGAAGTGTGACTCTGCCGAGGAACTGACGTCCACATTCCGGGAATTCGTGGACGGTTTCGGGCTGGCACCGAACGAATATCCCCTGGTGCAGGACTTCGTGAAGGGCGAGGACTACTGTGTCTCGGCATTGTTCGACGGCGGGCAGCGCGTGGCGATGATGACATACCACAACGTGAGGGCGTTTCCACGCGGAACCGGGGCCGGAGCTCTGCGGGAGACCGTGCCGTTGCCCGATGCGGAAGCGTCGGCTCAACGGTTGCTCGAACATCTCGAGTGGCACGGCATGGCACAACTCGATTACCGCGTCGGTGAGGACGGCACTCCGTACCTGATCGAATTGAACCCGAGGTTTTTCGGAGGGCTGCCTCAGGCGATCGCCTCCGGAGCCGACTACCCGTGGTTGCTGTATCGCATGGCGTGCGGTGAGACGATTCAAGAGGAGCCGGAGCTCGACTACGAGGTGGTCACCGAGGCACCGGTGGTGGGGCTGTTGGCGACACTTGATGAGATTGCCCATGACGAACGGGCACTTGGACGTCTGAGACGCGTCGCCGAAGAACTGGGAGCATTGCGACGGGGGGAACGCAAGAGCGGCGAGGACGAGGTGGACTCGAGGCTGAAGCCGTTGTGGGACGCGATTCGCGATGCAACCAACCCGGATGACATCAAGTCGTACATCAAGGAGATGTTCGAGCTGCACCGGGAGTCCATCAACGACGTGCTGCAGTCGGACGATCCGAGGCCCGCTCTGGGCGTGCTGTTTCCTCTCGCACTGATGCTCAAGCACGGGAAGTTGTCGATGGGGGTGATCACCTCAGAGGAGGAGATCGCCGAGGCGCGTCCACGACGGAGTTTTCGCAGTCAACTGGTGCGGCCGCGATGGAAGACGATCATTGCCACCGTGGTGCTGTTTGCACTGGGGCTGTTGTTGAGCAAGGCACCGCTGATAGCCGACACGGTCGGTTCGTGGCTGTTGTGGCCGGCCACCACGATCTTTGGTGACTCTGCCGAACTGAGCTCCGAGGCCGATACGATTTTCGGAGCACTGATGCTGACCGGGTTCCATGCCTTCAACATCGGCCTGCTCTACCTCCTGTCGGCCTGGGCCCTGCGGGAAAAGGTCGACCCGGTCCCCGAGTAGTCAGGCAGAAGGACCGGCGGCGCGGGGGGCGGATTGACAGTGAACCGCGGAGTGGTTTAGGGTCCGGACATGCGAACGATTGTGCGAGAAACGGTGTATGGCCTGCTATACGGCGGGGCATGTGCCGGGCTGGTGTACTGCTGCGGTTCGTGCTTGTGGCGGCTGGGAGACGTGGCCAGCAGCAAGATGCTCTACGGCCTGTTGGTCCTGTTCGGAGCCTATGGCGCGTTTCTGTGCGGGCAGACGTCCGTCGAGATTTTCCAGGGGCTGAGACGGGTGGATGAACGGGAACCGGAGGATGTGGCGGAGGCCGTAGCCGGCCAGGTGGCCCTGGAAGTGACTGCGACCGCTCTGAAAGACAGCGGGTCGTCCTAGGGGCGGAGTTCGCCAGACCGCTGCTGACGAGCCTGCCGGTACTTGCTGGCTGCCTCGAGAAACCTTGCGAAGACCGACGTCTGCTGGGGGGGCACTTCGGGGTGCCATTGTGTGCAGACGACAAAAGGCTCACCGGACCGCTCGATGGCTTCGACCAGTCCATCGTCGGACCTGGCGACCACCTGCAGTCCCTGGCCGACCCGGTCCACAGCCTGCCCGTGAAACGAATTGACCTGGTGTGAGCCGCTGCCGAGGATGCGAGCCAGGCGGGTGCCCGGCGTGATGTTCACCGAGTGAGCGGTCATGCTGGCGACGCCGATGCCGTGCCGGGCTGAGAGTTCTGGATCGTCGCGGAGGTTCTGGAGTGTGCCGCCGTGGATGACGTTGATCAACTGGATGCCGCGGCAGATCCCCAGCACCGGCATGCCGCGTTTGATCGCTCCCCGGTAAAGCGCCGTCTCGAAGTCGTCTCGCTGTCGGTCGACCAGTTCCGCGGTGGCGACATTGCCCTGGTACAGTTTCGGGTCAATGTCGCCGCCACCGGTCAACAGCAGCCCGTCGATACGGTCGAGGAACTTCTCGGGATCGACATCGGTTGAACGGACTCCGTCGAGGTGTGCGTCCGAACGGGCGAGGGCGACTTCGTAGTTGGTCGTGCTGATTCCGAGCCGGGCGTGCCAGGCGGTGTCGAGAGATGCGCCGATGCGGGGCGCATCAGCGGGGATCCCGGTCCGAGTCCAGATCTTCAGTCCCATCCAGCCGAGCACGGTGCTGCCCAGCAGGCCCGTTGCGGCCATCAGCCATTGACGGCGGCGCGAGCGGGACCGGGACTCGGTGGTGGCTTCTGCCGAGACGCCCTCGGGAGTATCGGACACGGTCAGGCGAGCCAGTCGGTGACGACGTGCCCGCCGACATCGGTCAGCCGGAAGTCACGACCCTGGAAGCGGTGGGTCAGTTTCAGGTGGTCGAGTCCGAAGGAATGCAGCATCGTGGCGTGCAGGTCATTGATGTGCACCGGTTTGTCGGCGACGCCCCAGCCGATGTCATCGCTGGCACCGTGGACCAATCCGCCCTTGAGCCCGCCGCCGGCCAGGAACATGCTGAACGAGAACGGGTGGTGGTCGCGGCCGGTGACGTCGGGTCGTCCACCGCGGTTTTCGCCCAGCGGGGTGCGGCCGAACTCGGCGCCCCAGACGACCATCGTCTGGTCGAGCAGGCCTCGCTGCTTGAGATCCTTGATCAGGGCGGCGATCGGCTGGTCGACGACGTGGGTGTTGTAGGCCAGTTCGTTGTCGAGGTTGCTGTGGTGGTCCCACGAGGCGTAGACCAAGTTGACGAACCGTACGCCCCGCTCGACAAGTCGGCGGGCCAGCAGGCAGTTGCGCGCGAAGCTCTGGTAGGTGTTGCCTGCCTTGCCGCGGCCCCCCTTGCGGATCTCCTTGCGATCGACGCCGTACATCTCGTGGGTCGCCCTGGTCTCGCTGGAAAGATCGATCAGCTCGGGTGCGGCCGTCTGCATGCGGTAGGCCAGCTCGTAACTGGCGATGCGGCTGGCGATTTCGGGATCACGCTGCTCGACCAGGCGGTTGCCGTTGACCTGCCGCAGCACGTCGAGGCCCTTGCGTTGCAGTTGGGGCGGCAGGCCGCTGGGATTCGAGAGATTCAGCACCGGTTCGCCCGACGTGCGAAATCGCACGCCCGCGTAGAGGCTCGGCAGGAAACCACTCTGCCACAGCGTCGCCCCGCCACTGGAGCCTCGGCCGCTGGTCAACACGACGTAGCCAGGCAGGTCGCGGGTCTCGCTGCCCAATCCGTAGTTGATCCAGGAACCCATCGTCGGCAGGCCGAAGGTGCCACGACCGCACTGCATCAGCAACTGCCCGGGGTGGTGGTTGAATTGTTGGGAGTGCAGCGACCGGACCAGCAGAAGATCGTCGGCACAGCTCCCGATGTGGGGCAGGAAATCGGAGAACTGGGTGCCGCATTCACCGTAGCGACGGAACTTCCGCTTGGATCCCATCAGGCGGACCGAGTCCTTCTTGATGAAGGCGAAGCGGACATCCTTGAGCTGTTCGTCGGGCATCGGTTGCCCGTGGAGCTGGTTGAGTTTTGGCTTGGGATCGAAGAGATCCAAATGTGACGGGGCGCCGGCCATGAAAATGAAGATGCACGACTTGGCCCGCGGTTCGAAATGAGTCGACCTGGTCGCTAGCGGGCTGGCTGCGTCAGCTGCCAGAAGTCCGTCATCGGAAAGGAGCGACGCCAGGCCGGCGGCTCCGAGGCCACAGGCCGAACTGGTCAGGAAATTGCGTCGTGTCTGCGACAGCAACTCGTGCATGTCACTCTCTCCTCTCGTGGCTATTCACGAGTGATGAATTCATCCATGTTCAGCATGATCCGGCAGGTGGCCACCCAGGCGGCTGATTCGTCGGTTGCCGTGCCCTTGGTGCTGTAGTTGCCGACCAGTGACTTGGCATCGTCGGCGTGTCCGGTGTACCACTTGCGGGCGGCTCCGAGCAGGCCGGCGAAACCGTCGAGTTCCTTGGAGCTGGGTGGACGCGAGACGCACAGCCGAAAGGCCCGGGTCAGTCGGCCGCGGTCGTCGGCGTGCTTTTCGCCGCCGACACGCTGCGCCATCGCCTGGGCGGCTTCGACGTAGACCTCGTTGTTGAGTGTCGTCAACGCCTGCAACGGGGTGTTGGACGCCTGACGTTCGACACATGTGGTGTTCGAATCGGGGCAGTCGAATGTGGTCAGGTTCGGGTGCGGGGCGGTTCGCTTGAAGAAGGTGTACATGCCGCGACGAAAACGGTCGGCTCCCTTGCTGGGGTTCCACTTGAAGTTGTTGGCGTAGCTCAGAGCCGCCACGTCGGCCGGCATCGGTGGGAAGACGCTCGGGCCGCCGATCTTGCGCGAGATCAGGCCGGAGGCGGTCAGGCTGTTGTCGCGGATGATCTCGGCCTGCAACCGGATACGGTTCTGGCGACCCAGCAACGTGTTCTGCGGGTCGGCAGCCGCCAGGACTTCCGACGTCACCGACGTCTGGCGGTAGGCGGCCGAAAGCACGATGGTGCGGATCAACGCCTTGCGACTCCACTTCAACCGCCTGTACTCGGTGGCAAGCCAATCGAGCAGCGCGGGATGCGTGGGCTTGTCGCCGCGGACACCGAAATCGTTGATCGTGCGAACCAGCCCCCTGCCGAACAGGTGGCCCCAGGTCTGGTTGACGGCGACCCGCGGTGTCAGCGGGTTGTCGTCGGAGATCAGCCAGCGAGCCAGATCGAGCCGGTCGGCAAGTCGCTTGGGGTCCTTGTGACGGGGTTGGACCGGCGGCAACACGCCGAGTCCGGCCGGGATGGCCGGGGCCGCCTTCTGTGGCCGGAGAAAATCGCCGCGTTGAAACAGGAAGGTGGTCCTGGGACTCTTGGTTCGCTGGCGGATTACGCGGACGCTCATCTGCGGAAGTTTCGGAGCCTTCTTCCTGGCCTCGGCCAACTTTTTGATCAACGGGCCGGTCGTCTTGTCGACGGTGGCGAAGTGGTCCAACAGAACGGCTGAGGCCTTCTTGTCGTCGGCGTTCTTCCGGTAGGCCTCGAAAGCAGCCAGCACGGGCTGGGGCAAACCAAGTCCCTGCTGGTTGCCGGTGAGCGGGACCAGTCGGAACCGTCCAAGGGTGTGGGTTCCCCCATAGTTCTGCGTGATCGTCACCCGGAGGTGTTGTGGTCCTTTCAGCGCCACGGGCTTGGCGAGAAAGAACGTGGCGTTGTGGGGTTTGCCCATCTGCGGGGCAATCGCCCACCCGGTCTTCGGTTTGCCGTCAAGTGCGTTGGCGGCCGGGAACTTGTCCTGGGTGAAGGAGGCTCGGCCCTGGACCAACTTGAGCTCGGTGGCCTTGTCGAACGACTCGTTGGCAGAGATTTCTACCTTCAGCCCGGTGACGACGAAGTTGCCATTGGACGCCCGTCCGGGACCGTTCTTGGGTAACGACTTGTCGGGCTGGACCTCCAGCCGGAGCCCCGAGAAGGACGGGGCTTCGATGCGTCCGGACAGCGTGTAGACGGCCGTGTCGGGGTTGGGTCCCGAGGCGAGGACCACGTTGTCCTTTTGAACAGCCAGCTTGATGTCGGCGGAACCCGTGGCAGAGAGACCGGTCAGCGGCAGATCACGGATCGGGTCCTTGCGGACCACTTTCAGGGCCCGCAGTTGCTTGTCGAGCCAGGTCTGGAACGCCGGCTGCAGCTTGCTGCGTGCGGTGGCCAGCGACTTCTCGAGCTTGGCCAGCTGTTGGCGGTGCGCAACGGAGTCCCTGGTGAACTTTTTGTGAGCGTCCGAGGAGGTGACGACGTTGGAGTTCACCTCGTCGCCGTTGTTGTAGAACGCGAAGAACTGGTAGTACTCCCGCTGCGAGATCCGGTCGTACTTGTGCGAATGGCAGCGTGCACAGCCCACGGTCAGTCCCAGCCAGACGGCCCCGGTGGTTTCGACCCGGTCGAAAACCGCCTCGACACGCCACTGTTCCTTGTCGGTCCCGCCTTCGGTGTTGGTCAGCGTCTGGCGGTGGAAGGCGGTCGCCAGCACCTGGTTCTCGTTGGCGTCGGGCAGCAGGTCCCCGGCGATCTGTTCAACGGTGAACTGGTCAAAGGGCATGTCGCGATTGACGGCATCGATGACCCAGTCCCGCCACCGCCAGGCGTTGGGTCGCGGTCGGTCCTTTTCGTACCCGTCGCTGTCGGCGTAACGGGCCTTGTCCAGCCAGTGGCGGCCCCAGCGTTCACCGAAGTGTCGGGATTGCAGCATCCGATCGACCAGCCGCCGGTAGGCATCGGGTGTCTTGTCGTCGACGAAGCGATCGACCTCTTCGGGGCTCGGCGGCAGGCCGACCAGGTCGAGGCTCAGCCGTCGGGCCAGCGTGTGCCGGTCGGCGACCGGCGAGAGTGCCAGTCCCTTGGCGGCGAGCCGGGCCAAGATGAAGGCATCGACGGAATTGCGGACTTTTGCGGCCAGTGCTGGCGGCAGCTTGGGCGGATCGGGTCGCTTCAACGGGGTGTAGGCCCAATGGACCCTGGCAGGACCGCCGATACGGATCCCCTTGGGCCACTTGGCTCCCTGGTCGATCCAGGCCCGCAGCAATCCCACCTGGGTCCTGGAAAGCAGGTCGCCTTCGGGGGGCATGGTGATGTCCGGATCGAGTCCGCCGACGTAGCGGATCAGCAGGCTCTTGACGCTCTGGCCGACTGCGAATGCCACTCCGTGGTCGCCCCCGGCCAGGGTGCGGTCACGGGTGTCGAGCCGAAAGCCGGACTCCTGCTTCTTGGCTCCGTGGCAGCCGACGCAGTGCTTGGCCAGGATCGGCTTGATGTCCTTGTTGAAATCGACCGTCTTCTTGGCAGGTGGAGGCAGTTGCTCCTCGGCCGTGGCCGTGTGGGCCATGCCCAACAGGAGAAACAGGGAGAGAGCTGAGAGACTGAGGCCACGCATCACTGGGGCTCCACGATGGACGATCGGCCGGCCGGGCGGGGTCCGAGGATCTCGGATGAGGCCGTTCGGTGAGGTCGCTGGATAGTCAATCACGTCGTCGGTGACGTGTCAAGAACGTCGTGTTCGGCTCAATCCGGGAGCTGCAAATGGGCGGAACCCGCCCATTGGGGACGGGTTCCGGACGATCGTGAGGGCGGTTGCCGGGGCTTCAGCGAGCGGTCGAGGTGGTCCGGAAGTTCCGGACGCCACGGGCCGGCCGGGTCGGCTCGCCCTGGGGAACACTCTCGGCCTTGCCCTTGGACGCATTTCGCTGCCTTTCGGCTCCCCGGGCCTTGGCGTAGGCCACCACCTGGCGGGCACGGATCAGGTGTTGCAGGTGGAAGTAAGGGGGATGGAATCCGCCACCCAGACGCGAGCGTCGCTTGGCGGCCAGGGTTTGCCACGGCATCTTGCTGTTGATGTTCCAGGCCGCCGCCTGGGCGACCGGAGTGGGGATCCTGCGCTGGGCGACCAAGGTCAGCAATTCGTTGAGGCCCGGATCCTTGGAATACTCTTCGACGGGGATCAGCTTGTACCGCATCCGCGAGCTGGGCTCGCGCTTGCCGTGCTCGAGGCACACGCCGTGGTACCGCAGTCGGACGACCTTCTGCGGCGGAATCGAGAACATTCCCATGCCACCGCCGCCGCCGCCCATGCCACCGCCCATGCCACCGCCCTGGCCGCCACCGCCGGCGCCGCCGCCGGAGGATTGACCGCCGCCACCTCCGCCGCTCTGGCCACCACCCCCACCGCCCATCATGCCTCCGCCGCCTCCGCCCATCATGCCACCCTGCTTGAGCACCTGGACGCCGACAAAGGCGTTGGGCAACTTGACGGTCAGCGGTTGATCGGTCTTGTTCTTGATCAGCACGTTGCCCTGTCGCGAGTTCTTCAGGATCAGCTGGGCCGTCAGCGAACCATCCTTGATGCCCTTGAACAATTCGACCTTCTTGGCCGTCGGGTCGAACTTCGGCTTGGTGATCGCCGGTACCCGTTTCGAGCGGGTCGCAGCCGACAGGGCCTGGGTGACCAGCAACGAGGCTACGAGGGCCGGAACGACGACTTTGAGGATTTGCGTGACAGTGATGCGAGGCACCATGGGTGAACTCCTGGGGCAAGGCCCGTGTGTTGCTTCAATCGTATCCCATGTTTTCCCGACGCGCCAATAAAAAATGGCAATAGACGAGGATTCGTGGCGGTGTCACGCTGGAGAGCGAGACCGGTTGTGCAGGTTGCAGCGGATGAACTAGATGCTCCGGCCCACCGCCTGGGCCACCGCCCGGCACCGGGTCATCGTGTCGTCGAACTGCTGGGGAGTCAGTGACTGTGCCCCGTCGCTGAGTGCCTCGGAGGGATCGGGGTGGACTTCGATGATCAATCCGTCGCAATCGGCTGCGACGGCGGCGGCGGCCATCGGTGGGACCAGTGATGCGATGCCGGTGCCGTGGCTCGGGTCGATGATAATCGGCAGGTGCGTCCGTTCACGCAGGTAGGGGACCGTGGCCAGGGGCAGCGTGAAGCGGGTGTGCGTTTCGAACGTGCGGATTCCGCGTTCGCAGAGCACGACGTGAGGATTTCCCTGGTCGAGAATGTACTCGGCTGCGAGCAGGAACTCGTCGATTGACGCCGAGGGGCCACGTTTGAGCAGCACCGGCTTGTCGGTTTCGCCGACGGCCTGCAACAGGTGATAGTTCTGCATGTTGCGGGCTCCGATCTGGAGCACGTCGGCGTAGCTGCCGACCAGTGTGACGTGTTCGGGTGTCATCACCTCGGTCACCACCGCCAACCCGGTTTCCTCGCGGGCGGCGGCCAGCAGTTTCAGCCCCTCTTCCTTGAGTCCCTGGAACGAGTAGGGGCTGGTGCGGGGCTTGAAGGCACCGCCACGAAGTCCCGTGGCTCCCGACGCCTGGACCGCACGAGCCGAATCCAGAATCTGTTGCTCGCTCTCGACCGAGCACGGGCCCGCGATCACGCCGATATTTCCACCACCGAGGACCAGGTTCCGGGCCCGCACGGTGGTCGGTTCGTTCTTGGTCTCAAGGCTGGCTATCTTGTACGGGGCCAGGATCGGCACGACCTTGTCGACCTCATCCAGGCCGGAAAGCGTCTCCCGCTCGCCGTTTCGCTTTTCTCCGATCGCCGCGATCACGGTTCGCTCGGTGCCGACGATCACGTGAGCCTTCAGGCCCATCGACTCGATCCGTGCCGCGACCAACTGGATCATCTCGTCGGTCGCACGCAGTTTCATGACAACAATCATCTTTGTCCTCGATCGCCCACTGGGGGCAAAGGCAACTGGGGTTTTCAGACAGAAAACGCCCCGGAATCCGCGTGGGATTCCGGGGCGTGAGGTCTTGCGTGTTTGTTCGTTCCTGTTTATTCGGAACAACCACCGGACCGCCCCGGGAATCCCGGGCTGGTAAACAAGAACCGATACCATCGCCAGCGGTTGCTGCGGCGATGTTGCGGCCGGCGAGGCATGCGTTGGTTCCTGGGTTGTGCGAAGAAGGCCGGGACAGCCAACCGGGGCTCCCCATCTGCCTCTCTGGCAATACTAGGTATCGAGCACGATCAAGGTCAACCGCGGGGAACGGCGGGTCGAGTTATTTGCGTTCGGCCTTCTTCTTCGGTGCCTTGTCCTTGTCGGTGAGTGTCCGGATTCGGAGGTTGCGGACCGCACCGGTGGTTTGCCAGGTCGAGAGCCCGAAGGGTTGCGAGAGGTCGACTTCGCCACGGATGCCGATCTTACGGCCCTTGAGTTGTTGGTCGAGCATCTCCCTGCCGTCGAGCCACCCGGTGATTCGCTCTCGTGTCACCCTCAATCGCACGCGGTACCAGCGTCCGTTCTGAAATTCCTGGTAGCCGGTGGTGTCGTTTTCGCTGGCGTCGAACCCGTCGATGCTCGAGAGTCCGCAGACACCTCCGCCCCATCCACCTAGGATCAGGCTGCAGGGGTTCTTGCCGACCCGGAAGGTGAGTCCACAGAAAAAGTCGTGTCCTTCGACGCGCATGGCGTCGAGCGTCACCTCGTAGTCCCAGTCTGGCGGCGGCTTGGTGCGGTTCCAGGTCACGCCGGTCATGTCGGCCCCGGTCTGGAGAATCAACTGCCCGTTGCGGACGACCACCTCGGCCTCGCCGCCGAACTTCGTCTTCTTCCACCCGGCCAGGCTCTTGCCGTCGAAGAGCAGTTGCCCGGGAAGTTTTGCGGGACGGGCAACCTGGGCGCGGTTGTCGGCCGTCAGCGCGGCGACGGTCTTGACGATCCTGTTCTCCAGCCCGGCACGCCACTTCGAAGGTTTCTGGTAATAGATCATCGCACTCTCACCCTCGTAACCGCCCTCCTTGAGGACTCGTTCGGAGGCGATGTAGGCCATGACATCGTTGGCGTACCCGGTGACCCAGACCGACCGATCGGCGCCACGGTGCCCCAGTTCCCTCTTCAGTCTCAAGGCGTAGTCGACCACGACCTCGCCGCCGAGAGCGATCCAGGTCAGCCCCGTTCCGATCTGCCACGACTGGATCGGGTAGGGGTAGGTGGGCAGCAGTCGACCGTAGAGGTCGTACTGCTTGAGCAGGTTGCCTGCCCAGGCCTTTCGGTAGCGACTGCCGGTCTTCTGGACTTCCAGCAGGGCCTCTTTTTTGGGCAGGCTGTCGAAGGCGAGTTCGATGTTTTCGAAGCGTGTGGCGATGCGGCCGGAGATCGGCGTGGTGGGGCCTTCGAGCACCTGGTCGACGGCGACACCGAGCATGCGGCCGTATTTTCTGGCTAGTTCTTCGCGTCGCCTGGGCAGTGGATTCTGGTCGGCTCCACAGCCGGCAAAGAACAGCGCCGTGGTGCCGGGGTGCCGGCCCTCGAGGTAAAGCTGGGCGAAGCCCGCATAGTCGCCACTCCACTTGTAGTAGCTCATCACCGTGTTGTGGCAGGCGTAACCGAAGATCACCGCTCGCAGCGAACGGCCGTCGGGGGAACCGATCCTCAACACCGGGACATCGTGATCGTAGGGGCCGATTCCCTTGGGGGCCCGTCGATTGGAGGCAAAGTGGCAACGGCCGTTGCCAAAGGAGACGGCGGCGGGCTTGAGATCCTTGACGGCGGCTCCGATCAGGGTGACCAGCTTGGCGTTGAGCGTCCGCTGGTAACCACGGACCTGTTTCCAGTCGGGGTCCTTCATGTCGAGCATGTGGCTGAGCATCTCGTCGAGGGCCGGGCCGCAGTGAGTGTGCGAGCAGGTGAACATCACCTCCGAGCGTCCCAGTCCGTGTTGACGGGTGATCTCTGCCATCACCGCATTGACCATCTTGATCGGGACGGTGATCAGGTCGGTGGAGACGAACACGGCGGTCTTGCCGGTGGGATCCTTCATCGCCACCGCCTTGGCCCAGAGGTCGTGGACCTTTCCGTCGGCGGGCTTCGAGCGTCCGCCGTAGCCGGACATCCACATGTACTTCTCGGGGGTGATCACGGCCCGTGCCACCCCGGCCTGCCAACCGCCGGCCGCCGCTTTGGCCTTTGCGGACTCGGCGGCCCCGAGACCTGGGGAGAGGGTCAGCATCAGGGCCAGGGCGGTGGCGATGGTGCGGCGATGGGTCATCGGTTGGTGTCCTCTCCCCCACGTGTTGCCCGGGCCCAGATCTGTTCCGGATCCCGGTGTGACCGGCGCGATCATTGTAACCGTCCCGTTTGAGCTTGTCGCAGGCGTGTTCGCATCGACAGGGGGTTGTCGGCCGAAGCGGCCGCGGTCGAGAATGGCGGGATGGACGGCGAGCAGCCCAGTGCCAGCCTGACGGTCGAGGAGCCTCCGGTGCCGGGGACGGTCCGCACGGTGGTGGTGATGCCGGCCTACAATGCCGGCAGCACGCTCGAACGGACCGTCTCGGACCTGCCGCCCGGTGGGGTCGAGGAAGTGATCCTGGTCGATGACCACAGCAGCGATGACACCGTCGCCATCGCCAATCGCCTGGGGCTGACGGTGATCACTCACGAATCCAACCGTGGGTACGGGGCCAACCAGAAGACCTGCTACCGCCGGGCACTGGAAACCGGGGCCGAGGTGGTGGTGATGATCCATCCCGACTACCAGTACGACGCCCGGTTGCTGGGGGTCGCCACCGAAATCCTGCGGCTGGGGATCTGCGACTGCGTGCTGGGATCACGGATCCGCACCCGTCGTGAAGCGTTGGCCGGGGGCATGCCGCGATGGAAGTACCTGGCCAATCGCGTGCTGACAATCGTCGAAAACGTCGCGCTGGGTCAGAACCTGGGCGACTTTCACAGCGGGTTCCGGGCCTACCGTCGCGAGGTGCTGGAGACGATCCCCTTCGAGTCCAATTCGGACGATTTCGTCTTCGACAGCCAGTTCCTGGCCCAGGTGGTGCACTTCGGCTTCAAACTGGGTGACATTCCCGTCCCGGTGCGTTACTTCGACGAGGCCTCGAGCATCAATTTCTGGCGGAGCATCCGTTACGGGTTCGGCACGCTGGCCGTTCTGGCCAAGTTCTGGCTGCACCGCGTGGGCCTGCGATCGAAGCTGTTCCGGGCACCCGATCCGGATGCGAGCTAACCGCGGTCCCGGTCCAGTCCCGGCAGTGCCGATTCATCAATCTGGACTCCCAGCCCCGGGCGATCGCCGAGCGTGACCGTGCCGTTGACGATCGGAGGCTGCCCCCCGACCCAGGTCATCCACGGACGTCCCGATTCGGGCATCGGGTCGGGGTCGAGTCCGGCCAGGGCGTGCAACGACCAGATTTCCGAGCCACGGTGCGGGCAGACGCGGATCCCGGTCCCGCGGGCCATCCGGTAGATCTTGACCAGTTCGGTCAGTCCCCCGCACCAGCAGACATCCGGTTGCAGCACCTGGTGCAACCGTTCGTCGATCAGCCTCTGAAAGGCACGCGCCGTGTACTCGTGCTCTCCCCCGGCGATCGGAATCGCCGATTCCCTGGCCAGGGTGCGGTAGCCGTCGATGTCGTGGACCGGCAGCGGTTCCTCGATCCACTCGACTCCCAGTCCTGCGAGTCCTTCGGCAACGGCCAGCGTGGTCTCGAGATCCCACTTCATCCAGGCGTCGACCATCAGCGGCACTCCCGGGCCGACGATCTCGCGGGATCGTCGGACGGTCTCGAGCACGCGGGCCACGCGATCGGGGCCCGCGTCGCGTTCGACGTGCAGTTTGAAGGCCCGGTGCCCGGCGGCATGGGCCTCGGCCAGCCCATCCCAGACGGTGATGTAGGTCGGCAGCGGTTCTCCGATCCTGGCCGTCCCGTCACCGGCGAGCAGTTGGGCAACGGGTCGACCGGCGTCCTTGCCCCGCAGGTCCCATAGCGCGAGATCGATGCCGCTTTGAGCCATGATGGCAATCCCGGCCTGGCCGTAGGGGAGCATCAGGTCGTAGAGATCGTCCCAGATCTCCTCGACCGGACTCGGATCGCGGCCCAGCAACACCGACCGCAATTCGGACTCGATCACATGGATCCCGGCCGCACCGCCGCCACCGACCCCGAATCCGGTCAGCCCGGAGTCGGTATCGATGGCGACCAGGATCTGGCCGATCGTCGTCCGCCAGTCGTCGGGCGATCCCTCGGCGATCGGCTGGCAGGCACGGACATCGGTGATCTTCATCGATTGGCCCGCTCTAGTCCTTGGCTTTGCCCCGCCGCGGTTGTGCCAGCACCGATTCGGCGTAGGCCAGGTGCCCGGTCTTCCCGTTGTAGTACTGGAAGATGACCTGGGGCCGCGGGAAGGCGATCCACCTCGTGTCGTCGGGTTCGATCGGGTTGTTGAAGACGTTGTTGACCTGCACGACACAGAAGTGAGGATGCCTGAGGTTGAAGCGGGGGATATCGGGGCGGAAGTAGGTGCTCCAGCGGATATCCACCGGGCGTGGACCGTACTGGAAGCGACCGTTGGCCGGCCGGTCGCCTTCGTCGCTGGACCAGTGGTTGTTCGAGTTGTGCGGGCCGGAGGCGAATTCCCAGACGTTGTCGGTGATCTTGCAGACGAAGCTGTTGTGGAGGTCGCCGGTGAGGACGAAGACGGGCTTGTCGAGCTTGTCCCACGCGTTGATCAGCTTCTCGCGTTCGTCATAGAACACGGTCCAGGCGTCATCCTTGTTGGTGGCCCGGACCTTGCCGCCCCCGACGTGGGGAATCATGAAATTGACGCTGGAGATGACGAAGATGAAGTCGGCGTCGCTGGTGCGGACACCCTCGAGCAGCCAGTCCCGCTGGATCGGGCCAAGCATCGAGAGCCCCTTCTTGGCGGGGTCCCGGGTGTCGTGCATCTGCCGTTGGCCACGGGTGTCGGTGAAGAACAGGTCGCAGTTGGCCACTCGGATGCGGTAGTAGGACCGCCGGCCGATCGAGTACGAGACGGTCTCGTCGAGTTCGGTTTCGGGCTCGACCTTGATCCGGTGCTTGCCGAGCACCCGAACGATGCGATAGACCCCGGCATTGGGGGTGCCGCCGACCCCATCCAGGGCGTTGTCGTTGATACCGGCGGTCCGGGTGCCCCAGTGAATGTGCAGGTTGTTGGCCTGCTTGAGGTCGAGCTTGGTGAAATCGGCCGCGAGATCCTCGATCACGCTCTTGCCCCTGCGAACCTTGCCGCGTCCGAAGTGGACCGGCTGCGGGAACGTGGTGGGGTTGCTCCAGCCGAGGTAGTCGTACCAGGCCCGCACACCGACATCTCGGAAGACGGCCCGTCGGTCCCGCAGACCCGGTGTGCCGGCACCCCAGACATCGTTGAGGATCTCGTGGTCGTCGTAGGTGAAGAAACTGGGAACGTGACGATGCCAGGTGGCCAGGTTCTCGCCCTGCTCGAGGAACTGCTTGTAGTTCTGCCAGACGCCGACGATCGACGGGGCCACGCGGACCACCGCGGGCGTGTCGCCGTCGTTGATATCAACCTGTCGCAGCCACTGTTGCGGCTGGTATTCGCGACGCGATTCGTACAGCCAGTCGCCGTTGAGGATCGCGAAGTTGACCCGGTCCCGGACCTGCCTGAGCATCGTGGCGAAGGTGGGCAGCCCGGGACCGTTGCTGTGGCCGGGGTTCTGGTTGTTGCCGCAGGCGAACTCGAAGCTGAAGTTGAACAATCCCCGGGGATTGAGCTTGGCGTCGATCATCTGCTTCGAGTCGGGCATCGTGCGAAACGAACCGGTCTTGCCGGTCAGCCCGGTCTGGCCGGGGATGAACAGTTCGTAGTAGTACTTCGTGTCGGCCTTGAGCCCGCCGATGTGGACCCAGCCGGTGTTGTCTCGTTCCAGGCGGGTGGGCACGGGCTTGGTCTGTTGGTCGAGCCGACCCGGTGTGGTGCCGTAGCGGACGGCAAAATGGCCGGTCCGCATGGTGCGGGCCCAGATGCCGACGCCGTTGGCACTGAGTCGTCCGAGGATCGGGCCGTGGCTGACGTGGTTGTACCGGTTGCCGGCCGCATTGACGGGAACGGCCAACAGGACCAGCAGACCGATGGCAGTCAATCTTCCAGTGAACGTCATGATGGAATCCTCTCGAGGTGATTCTCGTAGCAGATCAATCACAGTAGCCGCACATCTTCAGGTGATCGACACTGTCGACGATCCTCTGGTGGTACTCCTCCAATGACAACTCACCCTCTCCCTCGATCCCTTCGATCTCGAGACTGTAGGGGCCTTCGAACGCGCACACGTTCATCAGCTCGAGCACCCGGACGAAATCGACCGCGCCACCGTAGCCCAGGGCGGGGAAGTACCAGTCGTGGAATTCGCCGTGCGAGTCCTTCAGGTGCATGTGTGAGACGAAGTGGCAGACCTTGGCCAGGGCGATTTCGCCGTTGATGGGCTGGTTGTAGTAGAGGATGTTGGCGGTGTCGAAGTTGAGCCTCAGGTGCGGGTGCTCGAGTTCGAACATCACGTCGATCATTCCACCGTGGTCCTGGCAGAGTCCCGGGTGGGTCTCGAAGCAGTAAGTCAGTCCGCGTGTGGCAGCGTGGTCACCGATCCGACGGAGGTTGGCGTAGAGTGCGGCCAGGTCATCCTCGTTGTCGGCCTCACCGGCTCCCCCGACGACGAGGTTCACACCGAGGTCGGTGGCGACATCGAGCTTGCGGAGGGTGACAGCGAGCACGTCGGGGTCGAGGGGGTTTCCGCTGATGACGTTGCAGCTGGAGAGCCGGACGTCGTGGTCGGCCAGCCGCCGGGCGACTTCGGACAACTGGCCGGGCTTTGCCTGGTCGGTCAGCAGCGGCTCGTCGCCGAAGATCGAATCGGAGCCCTCGGTGCGAATCGGCAATTCGATCCACTCGATCCCCGCCTCACGCACCTTCTCGATGGCCGCCTGGGCGCCGAACCGCCCGTAGCTGTTGGTCAGGCACGAGATGATCCCGGTCACTTCGCTGCCCGACCGACTTCAAGACACTTGAGCGTGCGGCTGTTGTGGACGTAGAGCCGTCCGCCGGCCAGGGCGGGCAGGGCGCGGGCGGTGCCGCTCAGGACCTTGGCGGTGGCCAGGGCCTGGTAGCGAGTCGGCGAGATTCCGGCCAGCACCAGGCTGCCATTGGTCTTGAGAATCAGCAGTTTCTTGTCGGCGGCGATCAGCGTGGCGTAGCCGAAGCCGGCCTCCTCCCACGCGACTCGCCCGGTGGCGGCGTCGACACACCGCAGAGCCGCGCCCCCGACATCCTGGCGTCCATGGATGCCGTAGAGCTTGCCGCCGTCGGCGATCGCGGTGGTGTATTGGCTTGAGAGGATGTCGTCGCCGCGCCAGGTTTCGCTGACCTTGCCAACGCCGATCTTGGCCATTACGGCGCCAAAGCCGTAGCTGGCGGTGACGAAGAGCTGGTCACCGAGCACGATGGGGGTGGCCCCGGTGACAGTGGGGCCGGGACGTCCGAAGGAAAACCGGAACAGTTCCTTGCCGGTGCTGGGGTCGACGGAGATCACGTTCAGCCTGGCAGCGAAGACGACGTGCGACTGGCCGCCGATCCTGGCCAGTGTCGGCGACGAATAGCTGGCGCGGACGTCGGTCGATTTCCAGGCGAGCTTGCCGGTGGACAACGAAAAGGCGACGACCCCGGCGTTCTTTTCGGCGCCGCCGGCGTTGACGATGACCAGGCCGTTGAAAACGATCGGCGAACTGCCCTTGCCGAAGTATCCTTCGGGCGGTTCACCACGGAAGGGCCGCTTCGAGTTGAACAGGGCCATCGTGTCGTGCGTCCAGATTGTCTTACCGGTCTTGACGTCCAGGCAGTGGAGTGCGCCCTTGGCCCCAAAGACGACCACGCGATTCCGGTGCACGGTGGGGACACAGCGGGGACCGTTGTCGTTGACGTAGGCGGGAACGAAACTGGCCTTGAAGCCGCTTTGCCAGATCGGTTTTCCCGTGTCGGCGGCGATGGCGGTGACACGTTCCCGGTCCGCCTGGCGGTCGAAGACGAACACGCGGCCGTCGGCGACGGCCACACCGGAGAAGCCGGATCCGACCGCGTGGCTCCACGCGACTCGAGGCCCGGTCGCGGGCCAGGATTCGGCCAGCCGTTCGCCGCTGGCGATCCCGTTGCGTTGCGGGCCGAGGATCTGCGGCCAGTCTCCGGCGTTGGCGGCCGAGACCGCCAGCAGGGAGGCAAACAGCCAGGCGACCGTCCGGCGGGCGATGGCGGCGGGCGTCGTGTTACCGATCGGGGTTTTGAGCATTGAGCAGTTCCATGTAGGCCTTCATCATCGGCGTGTTGTCGTGCCAGGTGCGGCCGCAGACGAGGTTGCCGTCGATCACGCAGGCCTGGTCGACGAATTCGGCACCGACGGTGGTGGCGTCCAGGGCACACTTGGCGACGGTGGTGATTGTCTTGCCGCGGATGCAGTCGGCTGCGGCGATGATCTCGATCCCGTGGCAGACGCTGCAGACGGGCTTGTCGGCTTCGAAGAAGTGGCGGGTCAGGGCGAGCAGGTCCTGGTCGTAACGGAGATACTCGGGAGCCCGGCCGCCGGAAACGAACAGCCCGGCGTAGTCCTCGGGGACGACGTCGGCGAAAGCGATGTCGCTCTGGAGGTGATAACCGGCGGTTTCCTGCGTGATGTCCCAGTTGCTGCCCGGGGGAATCTCGTGGAGCACCATGTGGTACAGCCGCTTCTCGGGGGCCGCCACGACGACCTCATAGCCGTCCTCGGCGATCCGAAAGTAGGGGTACATCGTGTCGAGACACTCGGTGGCGTCTCCGATGATGATCAGCACCTTGGCCATGTGCGGTTCCCGCCTGGTGTTCAGAACGGGGTCAGCATAACGGTCGTCCGGTGCGGTCGCTAGCCGTCGGACACCGCGCCGTCCAGGGACCACTCGGCTCCGCAGCCGTGGCAGGAGAAGCCGGCCAGCGTGGCGGTGCCGGGGACCGGCATCAGGTTGCGGTTCCGTGCCGCGTCGCAAAATTCCAGCGGCACGACGGTCGTCCGGCCACACGCCGGGCAGGTGCGATTGGCGTGGATCGCCCGGGCCCGTGCAGCGGTGGACTGCTGGTTGCCGCCGCGAGCCGGGATCCGGAATGCCGAGATCGAATAGATGAGCGGGGGCGATTCGTCGAGATCGCCATGGGTGGCGTCATCGGGCGGACGAAACAGCTTCAATTGGCTCATGGTCCGGCATCCCTGCCATATTGCCACCGGGTCCGCGGCCGGGACCGTCCTGTCCCGCAGGTGAGTCCGCATGGACCTCGAAGCGACCGTCAACATAGAATCCGCCCGCGAGAATGACAAGATGTTTTCGCGGGCGAGTTCGGTTTGTCGTAGTCATTGGAAGCAGTGGCACAGCGACGCGTTGTCCTGTCCCGGGCTGTCCCGATTGCCGTTTTGCGTCGGGTTGCCGACGACAATCCCCTGACACTCCACTCGATGACACCTCTGCCGTAGGAGATTCATGGTCGGCGGCCGGCGGGGAACCTGGCAACTGCTGAAGCTGCTGCCGGGTTTGGTGGTGGCCGGGGCCTGCCTGTGGTACGCGGTGCGAGATGTCGACTGGTCCCAGGTCCAGGACCGCTGGGCCGGGGCACGCTGGTCGCTGGCTCCGGTGATGGCGGTGTTGCTGTTCGCTTTCTTTGCCCTGAAGGCGTTGCGGTGGAAACTGCTGTTGGACCCGGTGGCGCGGATGCCGGTTCGCGCGGTTGCCGGTCCATTGATGATCGGCTTCATGGCCAACAATCTTCTGCCGGCTCACCTTGGCGAACTGGTCCGGGTGCACGTTTTGGGGCGGACCCGGGGTGTCTCGCGGGCCGCGGTGCTCTCGACCGTCGTGCTCGAACGTCTCTTTGATCTCGTCGCGATCCTGGTGTTTCTGGGCGTGGGCCTGGTGGCCGACCCGCGGTTGCGTGACGACTATCACCAGACCGTGGTGGTGGTGGCGGTGCTGACCGGAGTGATGCTCTCAGCGGCGGTCACGTTCGTGTGTGCTTCGAACCGCAGCCTGCAACTGGTCGAGTGGATCTGCAACCGGTGCCTGGTCTTCCTGCCGTTGAGATGGCGAAAGGGGCTGGTCGAGTTGTCGGCTTCGGCCGCCGGTGGCCTGGGGGCCCTGAAACAGCCTCGGCTGGCCGTTGGCATCGTGGCCACGTCGCTGGTCAAGTGGTTTCTGATGGGCCTGATGGTCTGGGTATCGTTGCGGACAGTGGGGGCCGATGACGTGTTCGGTCCATCGCTGGTCGTGGTGGGCGTGATTGCCGTGGCGATCCTGCTGCCGGCCCCGCCTGGCTACGTCGGCGTGGTCCAGTTCTGCTTCACCAGCGTGCTGGCGCTCTACGCGGTCGACGCCAATACCGCCATCGCCGCGTCGGTCTATTACCACCTCTGGCAGTTCATCCCGGTGACCCTGGTCGGGCTGTGGTGCTTGCAGAAGACCGGGCTGGGGTGGCGCGAGGTGACCGAGGTCGAAGCGGGATCCGACAACAGCGACGGGTCGGCCGTCTAGGGAGCCAGTGTCGGCGGCTTGCTGAACTTGCCGTTGACGATGTCGGCCAGGCCGAAGTCCTCGATCAGCAGCGAGTGTGCCCGGTTGTCGGTCAACTCGATCGTGTCGCCACGGATCTGCGATGTTCCGGAAACGACCAGGCCGGCACGGGCGTTCTGGCGGCAGCTGACGTTGCGGAGCACGACGTCGTGGCACCGCCCCGGAGCACTGATTCCGTCGAGCCGCCAGTGCCGGACCACGAGGTTTTCGATCCGCACGTGCCGGACCGCGTACAGCGTGATGCCGCAGTCGCCGCCGGCGATCGACAGATTGGCGATACCCATGTCGATCAGTTCGGCGGTGCGGTAGTAGATCTTCGCTCTCCATACCGTCCAGTGCCCGTCGGGGATCGACTCGAGCACCGGTTCCGGTGCGCTGCGGTCGAGGTCGTGTCGAGGTAGAGGTTTGCCGTCTCGGAGCAGCAGGAAGTGGCCTTTCCGCCGGGGAGCCAGTTGCCACAATCCGTTGATCGATCTCCAACTGACTGCCGGAACCGGCTTCGCTCCGGAGATCACCGCTCCGTTGCCGATGACCCGGAACGGCAGCGTGGGGATTCCGCTGTGACGTCGACCGAAGAGTCTCAGGTCCTCCTGGTACGGGCGTCCGGTGTTGACCAGGTGGATCGTGTCCGACGGTCCCGCCAGGGTGACGGCACGGGCGAGCGTGCGGACCGGCCCGGAGAAGAGGTCGATCGGATCGATCACCAGCCCGTCGCAGATGTCGCGGCCACGCAGGTTGTCGACGTAGATCACATTGGCCCGGGCCATGGTCGTTGCCAACAGCACCAGCAGCAGCGAGAGCAGAGCCCAACAGGGTCGCCATGACAGGCGGTGAGCGGAGACAGTAACGGGGTTGGACTGCGAGTGGATCATGAACAGGCCTGTGGCACGGCACGTTGGGCGGGGGAAGGTGTCATCGGGAAGGATCGGCCGATGGCAGGGTGCGAGACGAGAAGCGACGTGCGGAGTCACGTCGTAGTGAAGCTAACGGTCAGGTGCGTGTGAGTTGCCAGGTCTTCGGAGGGTGACCAGGGAGCGAGTTCGAAAAACCCGAGAAACTTTTCCGATTGTGGGGATTGTCTGTGAGCAATCGGAGAGTTTCTGGTAGGGTCGCCGCCTTGTGATTCGACCGAAGTCGGCAGGCCAGGAAGGCCGCACACCGGCTCGGTCGATGTGGTTCTCGAAGGGGGTCGCCCACCGGGCGGCCGTCTCAACAAGAGCAAGGATGCCGTCGGTGAGAGCCCATTGCTGCGTGAGCACCCGGGATGTGGTGCGCGAAACGGCATGTCGGCCGCTGCCGACGGCACCTGCACGCTCGTGAATTCCATGGAAGGGGTTTGTCCGTGCATCGTTTTGACGGTTTGCTGGAGGCGATGGTCTCCGAAGCAATCGACCGGGGGTTCTTCACGTTTCAACAGGTCGACGAGTACCTGCCCGACGAGGGCGGTGATGCGATGATGATCGATCGCATCGTGATGACACTCGAGGAGATCGGTCTTCCACTGCGGGATGACCCGGCCGTCGTTGCCGTGCAGCAACGCCGCCAACTGGCCCGGCAGGAGGCCGAGCAGCAAATGCTGGTTCCGGAGAATCCGGCCATGTCCCGCGATCCCATTCGCATGTACCTCAGCCAGATGGGCAGCATTCCGCTGTTGAGTCGCGAGCGGGAGATTTTCCTGGCCAAGCGGATCGAGATCACCCGCAAGCGGCTCCGACGTACGGTTCTGGAATCCGATTTCGCCATGCAGCACGCCGTCGAGACACTGGAGAAGATCCAGTCGGGCGACCTGCCATTCGAACGGACGCTGCGGACGTCGGAAACCGAGAGCGTTCAGAAGGAACAGATCATCGGTCGCATGTCGGCGAACCTGCGGACACTGAAACTGCTGATGCAGGACAACGAACGGGACTTCCGCGAATTGTCCACGCGGAGTACCAACAGGAGCCGCAGCACGGAATTGCGTGAACAGATGGTGTGGCGGCGACGCAAGATGGTGTCGCTGTGCGAGGAGCTGAGCCTGAGGACATCTCGGCTGCAGCCGCTGATGAAACGGATGCAGCAACTGGTCGAGCGGTTGAGGAGTCTGAAGCTGCAGATCGACGAATTGCCGGGGCGGCGGCACGCGGCCGAACGCGGCCTGGCCGAACGCGAACTCGAAGAACTGCAGTTGATGACGCTCGAACCGGCTGACGACTTCATCGCCCGGGTCGAGGAGATCGATCGTCGCTTCGACGACTGGACCGAGTCCAAGCAGCAGCTCTCCAGCGGCAATCTTCGCCTGGTGGTGTCGATCGCCAAGAAGTACCGCAACCGGGGCCTGAGTTTCCTGGACCTGATCCAGGAAGGGAACGCCGGGTTGATGCGAGGTGTCGAAAAGTACGAGTACCGCCGCGGGTACAAGTTCTCGACCTACGCGACCTGGTGGATCCGCCAGGCGATTACCCGCGCGGTGGCTGATCACGCCCGGACAATCCGGATCCCGGTTCACATGTTCCAGAGCATCTCGTCACTGAAGGCCGAGGCGGAGCAGATCCGACAGGCGACCGGCCGAGATCCCTCACCCGAAGAACTCGCCAAGGCGGCTCGGATGACCGTCGAGGAGGTCGGGCGGATCATGAAGAGCTGGCGTCACCCGGTCAGCCTGGACACGCCGGTCGGGGAGAGCGAGGACGGCAGTTTCGGCGAATTTCTCGAGGACGGTTCGGGAGGGAACCCGGTCGAGGCGGCCGGACGCGAGATGCTGAGAGACAGGATCGAACACGTGCTCAAGAGCCTGACGTTCCGGGAAAGGGAGATCATCAAGTTGAGGTACGGGCTGGGTGACGGCTACAGCTACACGCTCGAGGAGACCGGTCGGATCTTCCAGGTGACCCGCGAACGGATCCGGCAGATCGAGTCGAAGGCGTTGAAGAAGCTGCAGCACGAGACTCGGACCAAGCACCTGGCGGGTTTTCTGGGCGGGCTGGACGAGGACTTGGAGGAGGCGAGCGAGGGGACCGAGACGTTTGCCCAGGCGGCCTGAGCGGGACGAGCCGTTTCGGGCGGCTAGCCGAACGCCTTGCTGGCGAGGATCTCGGGGAGTTGGTCCGGATCGAGGTTTCCGCCGGAGACGATTCCGACGACCGTCTGTCCCTGGAAGCGTTCGCGGTGCACGACAGCGGCGGCCAGTGAGGCGGCTCCCGCGCCCTCGACCAGGTTGTGAGTCTGATCGAGATAGGTGCGGCAGGCCCGGCGGAGGTCGTCGTCGGAAACCAGCAGCACGTCGTCGACCACCTCACGCATGATCTCCAGGGTCATCTCGGCCGGCACCCGTGTCGCCATTCCCTCGGCCCACGTCTCGGCCCGTTCGCTGGTGGTCCATTGGCCGCTGTGCCAGGTGCGGGCTACGGCTGATGCACCTTCGGCCTGCACCCCGATGACCTGCGTTTCAGGTCGAACGGCGCGTGCGACCAGGCCGGTGCCGCAGATACCGCTGCCCAGTCCGATCGGCACCAGGATCACATCCGGTGCGGGGCATTCCTGGAAAAACTCTACCGCCATCGTTCCCACCCCGGCGATCAAAGCCGGCTCGTTGGCCGAGTGAATGTAGCGGGCTCCGGTATCGGCGAGCTCTCGTTCGATGAATTCACGGGCCTCATCAAAATCGGTTCCACGCTCGATCACCGTGGCTCCCAGTCGCCGCATCGCCTCGGTCTTGCCCGGGTTGTTCCCTTCGGGCACCACGATCGTGCATTCGATTCCGGCCCGTCCGGCGGCCATTGCCAGCGACTGGCCGTGGTTCCCGGTTGAGCAGCCCAGCAGGCCGGCTTTGCGTTCCGCGTCATCGAGCGTCGCGACCAGGTTGATTCCACCCCGCACCTTGAAAGCACCCACCGGCTGGTGGTTTTCGTGCTTGGCCAGAAAGCGTCCGCCAAAGAGCTGGCCCAGGCCTGGCCATTCGAACAGCGGCGTGGGCCCGAGCGCTTCGCGGACCCGGGGGACCGCGTCCAGAACATCCTGGTAGCTGACCGGCAGGGTGGGTGTTGGACTGTCCATCGGGTTCACTCGGTCTGGAGCCGGATCCGCAGCTGGTCGATTGTGACCGCGGCGATGATGATCAACCCGATCAGGATGTCCTGGTAGTGGTCGGGCACTCCGATCAGTACGCAGCCGTGCTGGATCACGGTGATGATGCAGGCTCCCGAGAGTGTCCCGAGAATGCTGCCGCGTCCGCCGTTGAGACTTCCTCCGCCGATGACCACCGCGGCGATCACCTTCAGTTCCAGGCCCAACCCCGAGACCGGGTCACCCTCACCTCCGAGCACCGTGAACTGGTACAGCCCGGCGACACCGACAAAGACCCCCGCGAGCATGTAGACCAGGATCCGCGTGTGGATCACGTTGATACCACATAGTCTCGCCGTCGATTCGTTGGAACCGATCGCGAATACGTGGCGGCCGAAGACGGTGTACCTGAGCATCAGCGAGACGACGGCCGCCAGGATCAGCATGATCCAGACGCCCGGTGAGACCAGTAGCCACTCGGGGTCGGGATACGGGTTTTGCAGCGACGCGATGATGTCGGGGACCTTGCCGTAGGCCCGCACGGGGGTTTCGCCGGAGATGGTCCGGCCGATGCCCTGGAAGGCGGTCATGGTTCCCAGGGTCACGATGAACGGCACCAGTCTCAACAGGCTGATCAGGCCGCCGTTGATCAGCCCGCACAGGCAACCGGTCAGCAAGCCCCCGGTGATCGCCATGGTCGAGAGGGCCACGGTGGCCATCAGCGGCGAGCTCTCACGCCAGTCGGCCATCCCGTCGAAGCCTTCTCGGTAGAGCCATGCGATCGAAGTGGCGGTGAGCGCGATGGCGGTACCGGCCGAGAGATCGATGCCTCCGGCGATGATGATCAGCGTCATGCCCAGGGCGGCGACGCCGACCAGCGAGGCGTGATTGAGCACCACCTGCAGGCTCTCGGGGGTGAAGAACTGCGGCTGGCGTCCCTCGCCGCTGGCGACGTTGTACTCGATTGCCCCGAAGACCAGTGTCACCACAACCAGGCCCAGCAGCGGGCCCATCGACCAGGCGAGCTTCGAAAGTCGGCTGCGGTCGGTGCTCACGCGACTGCCCCCTCGCCACCGATCGCGCAGTTGATCAACGATTCCTCGGACCACTTCGACGTCTCACGCACCTCCTGCAACCTCCCGCGGGCCAGGACGGCGATCCGGTCGCAGACGGCGAGCAATTCGGGAGTGTAGGAGCTGACAAACAGCACCGCTTTGCCGGCGGCGGCCTGTTCTCCGATCAGCCGATAGACCTCGGCCTTGGTTCCCACGTCGATGCCGCGAGTCGGTTCGTCGAGCAGTAGCACGTCGGCGTCCTGGTGCAGGACCCGGGCCAGGGCGACCTTTTGCTGGTTGCCGCCTGAGAGTTCTGCGACCGACTGTTCAGGCGAGACCGCCTTGATCTCCAGGTCGCTCATGCAGCGGGCCACCGCCTCGCGCCGCTGCCTGAGATTGAGCAATCCGAAGCGGGTGTAGGGTCCCAGGCGGCTGTAGGTGATGTTGTCGACCAGCGACCGTTCCTGGGCCAGGCCCTCGTCCTTGCGGTCTTCAGAGACCAGAGCCAGGCCCGAGCCGATCATGGTTTCGGGCAGAGGGCGGCGGACGATGCCGGCGACTCGGACGGTGCCCGCGGCGACCGGTTCGAGACCGAACAGGCAGCGAAGCAACTCGGTGCGACCGGCTCCGACCAGTCCGGCGACCCCCAGGATCTCGCCCCGGTGCAATTCCAGGTCGATGTCGCGGGGCACGGCGCGTCCGCTGAGACCTTCGAGATCCAGGATCTTCTCGCCGGCGGTGTGTGGGACGGTGGGGAACAGTTCCTCGACCCGGCGTCCGACCATCATCGAGACGATGTCGGCCTCGGTGGTGTCGGCCAAGGTACCAGTGCCTGCGACCTGGCCGTCTCGCAGCACGGTGTAGTCGTCACAGAGCTCCCGGACTTCTTCCAGGAAGTGGCTAATGTAGACCACTCCGATGCCGTCATCGCGGAGCCGGCCGATGACCTCGAAGAGCCGTCTCACGTCCTGCCCGGCCAGTGAGCTGGTCGGCTCGTCAAACACGATCACGCGGGCTTGGCTGATCAGGGCCCGGGCAATTTCGACCAGTTGCCGGGCAGCCACCGGGAGTTGGCCGACAGGAGTGTCGGGATGGAGTTCGGGGTGACCCAGTCTCTCGAGCACCTTGCGGACACGTGGTCGCTGGAGGCTGCGGGCGAGTAGCCCGCGTCGGTGGTCCTCCTGCCCGAGCATGATGTTGTCTTCGACCGAGAGGTCGGGGGCGAGGTTGAGTTCCTGGTAGATCATCGCGATCCCGGCGTCGCGGGCCGACGAGGGGCCGGTGGGCCGGTAGGGCGTGCCGGCGACCTGCATCGTGCCCGAATCGGCCGAGCAGGCACCGCTGAGCACTTTCATCAGCGTGCTCTTGCCGGCTCCGTTCTCACCGATCAACGCCATCACCCGCCCGGCGGAGAGCTCAAAGGAGACGTCGTCCAGTGCCTGGGTGGCACCGAACCGCTTGGCGATGCCGGACATGCCGAGCAGGGCGGCGGTCGGCCTGGTGTGGGAGTCGGAGGGCGAATCCATCTAGGGAGCGTGTTTCTCGGGGTTGAGGACCGAGGCCATTTTCTTCTCGTTGCGATTCTCGGCCGTGGCGACGTACTCGCCGGTCGAGATCCGCTTCTCGACCTCCTGGCCGCCCAGGTGAGCGGCCATCGTCTTGACGGCGACGTAGCCCATGTTGACCGGGTCCTGCAGCACGACGCCGTGCACCGTGTCGTTGGCCAGTCCCTCGATCATGCGTGGGCTCGAATCGAAGGCGACGAACTTGACCTTCGAGGTCAACTTGTTGTCTTCCAGCGCTGCCAGCATTCCCTTGTTGTGCGGCTCGCAGACGGTGAAGACACCATCGAGTTCACTCTTGAATTTCAACAGCATCGAGGTCGACTTGAGCTTCGCCTCGTTGATGTCCGAGGTGGCTCGCTGGTTTTCCGAGAGCACCTTGATCCCGGGGAATTCCCTGGCGAGTGTTTCCAGGAACCCCTTTTCGCGGTTCTCAGTACTTTGGCTGCCGGCCTGGTAACGGAGCATGATCACGTTGCCCTTGCCGCCGAGCACCTTGCCCATCCGCTGGGCGGCCATCACGCCACCCTTGTAGTTGTCGGTGGCCACGTAGCTGATGTAGACGTTTTCGTCGGCCAAGCCACTGTCGAAGACCACAGTTGGGATCTTGCGGTCCTTGGCCCGCGAGACGACCGGGACCATCGCCTCGCGGTCGATCGGTGCCAGGCAGATGCCGTCGACGCCCTGCACGATGAAGCTGTCCAGGATCAGGATCTGGCCTTCCTTGTTGCCTTCCTTCTGGGTCCCCTTCCAGATCACCTCGACGTTGCCCAGTTCCTTCGCGGCGGTTTCGGCACCGTGGCGTACCGAGAGCCAGAAGTCGTGGGAAGTCCCCTTGGGGATGACGGCGATGCGGAACTGCCTGGGCGAGCCATCGGTGTTGCCGCCGTGGGAATCGGCCGACGAGGGGCTGGGTGTTCCCGCATCCTCGTTGCTTCCTCCATCACCGCCGCAGCCACAGACCAACAACACACCAGAAACCAGGACCAGCTGAAGCACGTGATGCAGCAGACGCATAAGCGGGACTCCCCAAAACAACTGGTCGTCAACCGGGTCATCGTATCAGCCGCTGTGGGGCACCGAAAGCAATCACGCGAAGGCACGAAGTGTGAGACACCGTGCGGCCTGTCATCCTGAGCGAAGCGAGGGATCTCAACCGTTTTCAAAGTGCCGCCGTCGAGCTCCCTCGCTCCAGTTCGGATGACAATGCTCGAGGAGCCGACCGTGGTATTCTCGAAGTGGCAGATCCGATAGGGTACGGCACTCGCCGGGACCAGCTGGGCCACTGGGATGTCGATGACGCCGTTTGCCAGGGACGACTTGCCGCCGCTCTCGCGAGACGGCTGTTTCTGGGGCATGACGACGACCCAGTTGCTGGGCGCCTTCAACGACAACCTCTTCAAGCAGTTGGTGCTGTTGTATTGCCTGGCCGCGGTGGGTGAGCAGGGTGGCGACTACCAGCCGATCGCCTTCTTCCTGTTCTCGATCCCCTTCGTCTTCGGTTCGGGGTTTTCGGGGTTCCTGGCCGATCGCTTCAGTAAGCGGACCCTGATTATCTCGTGCAAGTTCGGCGAGATCGCAGTGATGTTTGCCGGCGTGCTGGCCTTTGGCATCGGGGGATTATGGGCTCCGTTGCTGGTCCTGTTCCTGATGGGTCTGCAGAGCACCGTGTTTGGGCCGTCGAAGTACGGGATCCTGCCCGAGATGCTCAGGGCCCGGGATCTGCCCTCGGCCAACGGCATCATCCAGATGACCACGTTTGTGGCGGTGATCTTCGGAGGTGCGTTGGCCGGTGTGCTGAAGGAACTGGTCCAGGAGCACCAGGTGGTGGGTCTGCAGTGGATCTGCTGGGGCTGCGTGGGGATCGCGGTTGTCGGAACGCTGTTCTCGTTTACGGTTCGTCGCACACCGGTCGCGGTACCTGGCCTGCAATTCACATCCTCGATGCTCTGTGCACTCGATCGGCCGACTCGCGCACTGCTGCGGCGGAATCCGCTCGTGGTGACAGTGCTGTTGATCTCGAGCCTGTTCTGGTTCGTCGGCGGGACAATGCACCAGCTGGTCAACGAGTTCGGTGTCTACCAGTGGAAGATCGGAGAAACGAAGACCAGCCTGTTGCTGGCCTCGATCGGTGTGGGGATTGCGATCGGCTGCATTTCCGCCACGCTGCTCTCGCGGCACCGGATCAATTTCAGGCTGGTCAACCGCGGGGCGTGGGGAATGGCCGGGTGCCTTTTGGCGCTGTGGGCGATGGGGGGGGCTGCACCCGATCCTGTGCCGGTGATGTGGATGTGGGCCGCCGGTGGCGTGTTGCTGGTGCTGGGCTTTTGTGCCGGGATCTTCGTCGTGCCGTTGCAGGTCTTTCTGCAGGTGTGTCCGACCGAGGACCTGAAGGGTCGGATGATGGGGACGATGAACCTGATCAACTTCTGCGGCATCGTCTTCTCGGCGGTTGCCTTCTTCGCGCTCCGCAGCCTGCTGGCCGCGATGCACCTGCCCATCAGCTGGACGTTTCCGGTGCTGGCCACGGTGGTGTTGCCGGTGGCCGTGCTGTTCCGGCCTCCCGAGCAGGAACTGTAGAGGGCGGAAGCCAGTTCCCGGCTACTCGTCGAGTTCCACGACCGGCAGTTGTTGTTCCTGCAGCCGCCGGCCCTCGTCGTCGTCGACCAGGTCGCTGTGGCAGGCGGCCGGAGCGTCTTCCTCGTCCTGCATCGTCCCTCGCGTCTTGGCCGCCAGCCGGTGAATCTCGTCGGGACTCAGCACGCCGCGTTGCTCCAGGATCTGCTTCTGGTCGTCGCTGAGTGCATCCGAGACCTTGGCATTGTCCCAGGCGTAGGCTTCGTCGTTGCCCGAGAGGAAGTCGGTGATTTCCTTGGAGATCCTCACGCTGCACCAGTCGTGGCCGCACATGGCACAGAAGTCGGTGTCGACGTCGAGGTCTTCGTCGTGAAGCGCCCGGGCCGTGTCGGTGTCGAAGGCCAGCTCGAAGTGTTTTTGCCAGTTGAGTGCCGCCCGGGCCTTGGTCAGCTCGTCGTCATGGTCTCGCGTGCCCGGAATACCCAGTGCGATGTCGGAGGCATGAGCGGCGATCTTGTAGGCGATGCAGCCCTGCTTGACGTCGTCCTTCTTGGGAAGGCCCAGGTGTTCCTTGGGGGTGACGTAGCAGAGCATGCTGGCACCGTGGTAGCCGGCCGAGGTGGCCCCGATGGCACTGGTGATGTGGTCGTAGCCGGGGAAGATGTCGGTCACCAGCGGGCCGAGTACGTAGAACGGCGCTCCGTGGCAGAGGTTCCTCTGCAGCTTCATGTTGTATTCGATCTGGTCCAGCGGCACGTGGCCGGGACCCTCGCACATCACCTGCACGCCCTGCCGCCAGGCCCGCTCGGTCAACTCGCCGATCACGGCCAGTTCGGCCAGCTG
>CAUZRQ010000025.1:0-59147 GCA_963582065.1 Planctomycetota bacterium
CTGAAGTTTCTCGAGTCTCCCTATGTTGACGACGATTGCCGTGTGGTGCTGGTCGATCCGGACGCCGCAGTGCTGGAACAGTTCGGCACGCGTCTCGAGGCCGCGGGACGGCTGGTTGCCGCCGACCTGGCCGACCCGGTGCCGGCCATCGAACGACTGCAGCAACTCTCCGGGGAACCCCGGGGCGACCTGCTCGCGTGGCGGGACCGGGTGAAACAGGCGGTGGCTCATCGGCCCCCGGAGTGGGCGCGGCTGGGGGTGGACGAGGGCGGGGCCCTGCATCCGGTCCAGGTGGCCCGGGCGGTTGACGACGTCCTGGCCGACGCCGACGAATCGGTGTTCATCTCCGACGGCGGAGAATTCGGGCAGTGGACCCAGGCGGTGGTCGGTTCGACTCGTCGCGTGATCAACGGTCCCTCGGGTTCGATCGGTGGCGGCGTGCCGTTTGCCCTGGCCGCGCGGTTGGCCTGCCCGGAAGCGGTCGTGGTGGCGACCGTCGGTGACGGCACCTTCGGGTTCCACGCCATGGAACTTGACACGGCCGTTCGCTACGGCCTGCCGCTGGTGATCGTTGTCGGCAACGATGCGTGTTGGAACGCCGAGTACCAGATCCAGCTGGACGAGTACGGGCCCGATCGGCTCGTGGGATGTGAATTGGCCGACACGCGGTACGACGAGCTGTGCCGATCGATGGGTGGTTGGGGTGAACGGGTCGAGCGGGTCGAGGACCTGGCGGGGGTGTTGCGTCGGGCGGTCGAGTCCGGAAAACCGGCCGTCGTCGATGTGCGGATCGACCGTGTCAAGGCACCGATCGTCCGTCGCTAGCCATCGCCGGTTTTGACATTCTCGTCGAGCATGCCGAGCTGTTGGAGTCGACGGTAGAGACGGGGGCGTGTGAGTCCGAGAAGTCGGGCCGCCTCGGCCTTGTTGCCCCGCGATCGCCGCATCGCCTGACCGAGATGCTCTCGCTCGACTCGCTCCATGACCTCTTCGAGGGGTTCGATGGGCTGTTCCAGCGGCCCGCCGGTCCGCTGGGCGTCGACACCGGTCCGAAAGGCGAACGGCAGATCCGGTGGCTGGATCACCGCCGACCGGCGTGCGGCCGCCGCCTCGGCTGCCCCACGGATCACCGTGTTCAGTTCGTCGAGGTTTCCGGGCCAGCCGTACTGTCCCAGGGCCGTCCAGGACTCGGGGGCCAGGCCACCGACCTGGAAGTCGGCGGTCTGATTGTGACGTTCGAGGAAGTGCTGAACCAGCGGCTGGAAGTCGTCGGAACGGTCACGAAGCGGCGGCATGCTGATGGTGATGGCCGAGAGGCGGTAGTGGAGTTCGGGCAAAAGGTCTTCGTCGGCAACGGCCTGGTCGAGTGGCCGGGTCGCCGAGGCCATCAGCCGCAGCTCCGGGTCGCCATCGGTGGTCGAATCGTCGGGGACAAACCCGCCGAGTCGGTCCAACAGCCGTTGCTGGATGTCCCGTGGCAGTCGGTCGACTTCAGCAAGCAACAGCGTGCCGGGCTGCAGCACGTTGGCGACAGAGGATCGCGATGGTCCGAGCATCCGGTCGATGACGTCCGCCTGCTCGCCGGGAGGCAGTCCGGCCGAGTCGAGGGGGACAAACGAGTGCTCACCTCCCGGACCCGCGTAGTGAATCGCTCGTGCCGCGTGTTCTCGACCACAGCCGACCTCGCCGATCAGGCAGACGCCTGCACGTGTTCCGCTCGCCAGCTGGACCTGTTGGAGGACCCGCGTCATGGCCGGTCCGCTCCCCAGCAGAGAGTCGAGACCGAACCGTTGGCGGAGCGAATGCCGCAGGGCGGCCAGTTCGGCGTGAAGTCGATGGGTGGGTGTTTGGATGGCGGACTCGGCCGATTGCACGGGCTGCAGCACGCCCAGGAAGCCGTCCGGCAGGTCTTGGTCATCGGTGAGTGGAAAGACGTGCAGCAGCTGGGGCAGGGAGCGGCCGTCACGGCAGGAGACCTGGATCAGGACCGGCCCCTCGGGGTGTTGGTCGAGATCCGGAGGGGGGCAGATGCTGGCAACCAGGGCGTCGACAGTGCCGGCCTCGAATTCGCTGCTGTAATCGCATCGCCACCCGACAACCTCCTCGGCCGGCCATCCGGTCAGGTGTTCGCAGCCGGTGTTGAACCACGCGACGACGCGATCGGTGTCGAGAACGAAGACCGGGGTCTCCGATCCGATCAGCCACTTCTCGATCCGTCGCCGACGTCGGGGCATGAATGAGGTGGTGGAGAGTGGGGGGGAGAGTGAAATCAGGGGCGGGGGGTCAACGGGAGACTCGGCCCGAAGTGGCTCCGCCCATCAACGCTTCGATCTCGGGACGCTCGGCGTAGCTGAAGTCACCCTTGATGCTGTGTTTCAGGCAACTGGCAGCCGTGGCGTACTGCAAGGCGGTTTCGGGTGCGGCCAGTTCAGGAGTCGTCAGGGCGAAGATCAAGCCACCGGCGAATGAATCGCCGGCGCCGACGCGATCGACGATATTGCGGATCTCGTACGGCCGATATTCGTCCTGGTTGTCCAGGGGGGCGAAGTGAGCCGTGTCGCTGGAGGCATCCAGCAGCATCGCGCCCCAGTTGTTGTGGCTGGCCGAGAGGCTCTCGCGGAGTGTGATCGCGACGGTGTTGACGTTGGGAAATTCGGAGACGATCTGCCGGGCGACCGATTCGTAGGCGGCGACGTTGAGATGTCCCGCCTCGACATCGGTCTCGCCGGCCTGGATCCCCAGGCACAGGTCACAGTCCTCCTCGTTGGCAATCACCACGTTGATGAACGGCATCAGCCCTCGCATGGTCTCGCGAGCCAGGTCGACTGAGCCGGTATCGGGTTGCCAGTTCCAGAGCTTCTTGCGGAAGTTGAGGTCACACGAGACGGTCAGGCCGGCGGCCGAAGCGGCTTCGACGGCGGCTCGGGCGGCTCCGGCGGCGGCCAGGCTGATCGCGGGTGTGATGCCGGTTATGTGCAGCCAGCCAGCTCCGGAAAATGCGGATTCGAAGTCGTAGGCGTCAGCCTCTTCGAGCGAGATCGAGGTTCCGTCCCGGTCGTAGATCACCGTGCCACCCCGTTGGTTGGCGCCGGTTTCGACGAAGTAGATCCCGAAGCGTCCCCTGTCGACTCGGCGCACGAGCCCGGTGTCGACACCGAACTTCCGCATTTCCTGCTCGAGACAATCGGTCAACGGGTTGTCGGGCAGGCTGCTGAGGTAGGCGGATTGTCCACCCTGGTGAGCGATCGAGACGGCGACGTTGAGTTCGCCGCCACCGAAGGTCGCTTCGAGTCGTCCGGGCAGCACCTGCCGGAGTCGCAGCAGGTCCTCGGGTGCCAGCCGGATCATCACTTCGCCGAATGTCACAACCCGCACGGTGTCGTCTCCAGGATGTTCCGTCGACCAGACCAGTTGCCAGTCTGGCACACGATCTCGATCACATCAAACCGCGTGCGAGCAGAACCGGTAGTAGATCTCGGCGGCCTGTTCCAACTCGGCCACGTCCAGCCACTCGTCCCGGGTGTGAGCCTGTTGGATCGATCCGGGGCCACAGACGATGCCTGGAACTCCCGAGGCGGCGAACCGTGAGGCATGGGTGCCGTAGGGAACGCCGACCAGTTGCCGGGGACCGGTGATGTCGGCGACATGACCCTGCAGCCGCAGGGCCCAGTCCCCGTTCCCCTCGTCCGGCAATGGAATGCCCACCAGCCACGGCGGCAGGAACTCGAACGGCACATCGACGTTCTGTTCGAGATACTCGCGGACGTCGTCGATCACCGCTGCTCCGTTCTCACCGGGAATCACCCGCCGGTCGACCTCGACCAGGCACTCGTCGGGCACCGTGTTGACGCTGACGCCACCGCTGACCAGTCCGACCGACAACGTGGCGGCTCCGCACAGCGGGTGGGGCGGGACTCGATCGGCCAGCGTGCCGGCGTAGTCCTCGAGAGCCCGCACGACCCGGGCCATGTGATAGATCGCGTTGATGCCCTGTTCGGGTTGGGAACTGTGGCAGGCGCGGCCGGTGGTGCGGACCTTCCACCGTGTCGCACCGCGGTGGGCGACGACGATGTCCAACAACGTCGGTTCGGCCACGAGCGCGACATCGGGTCGTTCGGGGATCAACCCGCAATGCCGATCATCATCGGTCCACAACCGGACCAGGTCGGTGATTCCCTGCACGTTGGACTCTTCGTCGCACGTGCAGCTCATCACCACATTGGCCGCTCCCTCGGGCCGTTCACTGGCCAGTCGGGCCACCGTGTGCAGCATCGCCGCCATGCCTCCCTTTACGTCACAGGCACCTCGGCCGTAGATCTTCCCGTCACGGACGACCGGGTCGAACGGATCGATGGTCATCCCGTCGACCGGGACGGTGTCCTGGTGAGCATCGAGAATGACGGTGGGGCGATCGGCGCCGGCGTCCACCCGGGCCACGACGTTGGACCGTCCGGGTACGACCTCGATCCGCTCGTGCGGGATGTCTCGCTCGGCGAAGAACCCGCACAACCAATCAGAAACTCGTGTCTCGTAGTATTCGGGGCCAGAGAGGTCGCGGCCCATGGGGTTGACGCTGGGGATTGAGACGAGCGTCTTGAGGATTTCGAGAGCGTCCACGGTGGGATCCTTGGTTGGTGTGGGTCGAGGGTGTCATCCTAGGCAATCGGTTGCCTCGCGTCGCAACCGGTGCTGTGTTCGGGGGGGGCTGGTTGCCACGGGATCGACCGGGGCGTATCGTGATGCCTCGTTTTCCGTTTTCGGTCTGCACGGGACCCGACATCAATGACAGAGTTTTCCGCTGAACACGCCAGGGGATACAGTTACGGAGATTTTCTCGATCGTCACGCGTCGGATGACGACCGAGAGCGATGGCAGACGATCTACGAACGCGTGGCGTTGACCGACTCTCAGCAGGCGGTGCTTGCGTCCTTCGTGCGCGAGATGAAGGTGCTGGTGCTGGCGGGGGCCTGGTGTGGCGACTGCGTGAACCAGTGCCCGATCTGGGAACGGTTCAGCCAATCGTGTTCCCTGGTCCGGATCCGCTATCTCGATCGGGACGAGAATCCCGAATTGACCGAGCGGTTGTCGGTCAATGGAGGCCACCGTGTGCCGGTCGTGGTGTTCCTGAGTGAGGACGATCACCTGTGCGGGATTTACGGCGACCGTACGTTGGCCAAGTACAGGGCGATGGCTGCCGACATCGACGCGTCGCTGGTGCCGGTGGCAGCCGATGATGGTCACTCGCTGCTCGAACAGGCCACCGACGAGTGGCTCAACGAGTTCGAGCGGATGCAGCTGATGATGCGAACCTCCGGTCGGCTCCGCCAGTTGCACGAGGACTGAAACGGCGGGTCTTGGCCGGGCTGCCGGACGGTTCAACACGCGAATCCCAGTTCGCGTCCGATTTCCTCGGCGTGCGCGGTCACCCGGTCTGCGGCCGTGCGGACCTGGTCCAGGTCCGGGTCGGATTCGAGCAGCACCGGGTGGTGCAGCACCAGCACGTTGGCGTCGGCTCGATCGGCCTCGACGAGTTCGCCCGATGTGTTGAACCGCCGCTGACCGTGGGACTTGTGCAGGGAACGGAAACCCGGGTCGATCGCCACGCCTTCGGCCCGGATCGCCTTGGCGAAGGCGTCCCGGGAGAGTCCGGCACAGGCATCGGGGCTGTACTGCAGTCCCAGCTTGTAGAGACCGGGCAGCGATTCGGGATCGTCGGGCAGGGCGAACGGGACCAGCGCGGGATGATCGGCCAGTGACTGGATCACCCGGGTGGCCGCCGCGGCTCGACGTCGGTTTCGGTCCGCCAGGGTGTCGAGTTGGGGTTGCAGCAATGCGGCCTGGAGTTCCGAGAGCGGGTAGGCGTCGTTGCCTCGTTGCGAGTACGTTCTCACTCTCTGTTCGACGCCGTCGTCGCTGGTCAACAACGCCCCACCCCGACCGGCCGACAACAACTTGCTGCCGCCGAACGACAGTACCGCCACCTCACCCCAGGTTCCGGCCACACGCCCGGCGACCCGGGCTCCGGGCACCTGGCAGGCGTCCTCGATGATCGGTACGCCACGTCGGTCGGCCAGGTCGCGCAGCGCTGGCATGTCGACCTGCCCGCCGTGGAGATGCGAGACGAGCACCGCTCGCGTCGCGGCTGTCATCGCCTCTTCGACCCGATCGACATCCAGGTTCCAGTTCTCCGGGCGGATGTCGACCAGGACCGGGGTGGCCCCGACACACAGCACGTCCTGCATGTTTCCACGGAAGTCGTAGGCAGCCAGGATCACCTCGTCGCCGGATCCGATCTTCAGGCCCCTCAGGGCCAGTTCGACGGCAACCGTACCGCTGGCACACAGCCGCACGTGATCGAAGCCGTGAAGAGCGGCCAGCGATTCGGCGAGTGCTTCGGAGTGTGGCCCGTGGTAGTGGCCCCAACTGCCGTCGTCGGCTGCCCGTTGCAAAACCTCGACAATTGCCGGGTCGTCGGGTGGCCAGCCGGGCGGACCCTGGGGTCGGATGGGCGTACCGCCCAGGACGGCCGGAAGATCGTCGTTGGGCATTTGAGGCTGTCGCGGAGGGCCGGGTTGGTGGACGTCGTAGAAACCCTCTACGATGGCTGGTTCGTGCCGCCTGTCCCGTTTGTCGCAGTTTGCGGATGACAAGACAAGCGGCGCCCGCCAGGAGGCCTGGATGCACACGATCCGTTACATCATGGTCGGCGGCTTTCTCGGAGCCGGTAAGACGACCACGCTCGGTCGGCTCGCCCGGCACTTCACCGACCAGGGACAGAACGTTGGCGTGGTCACCAACGACCAGGCCACCGACCTGGTCGACACCAATATCTTTCGCTCGCAGGGATTCGATGTGGGTGAGGTGGCCGGAGCGTGCTTCTGCTGCAATTTCGACGAGTTGATGAGCACGATAGAGACGTTGGGCGCGGACGAGCGGCCGGACGTGATCCTGGCCGAACCGGTTGGCAGTTGCACCGACCTGGTTGCCACGGTGATCCAGCCCATCAAGCGGCTCTTCGAAACCGAATTCCAGATCGCTCCCTATTCGGTCATCCTCAAGCCCAGTCATGGACGGCGAGTGCTGCGAGGCGAGTCGCGGGGGTTTTCGCCCAAGGCGGGCTACATTCTCAAGAAGCAACTCGAGGAGGCTGACGCGATCCTGGTCAACCGCGTTGATGAACTCGGGTCCGAGCAGGTCGAAGAACTGGTCGAGCTGGTCGCCGAGCACTGCCCGGATGTGCCGGTGTTGAGAATTTCGGCGAAGACGGGCGAGGGCTTCGATCAGCTCATTGAACTTCTCGGACAGTCCGGCGACTTCGGCCGACGGGTGCTCGACATCGACTACGACACCTATGCCGAGGGCGAAGCCGAGTTGGGGTGGCTCAACAGCAGCATGCAACTGGCAGCCGACGAACCGTTCGATCTTGACGAGATGTTGCTCGAGGTGGTCACCCGCCTGGCAGGACGGCTCGAGGAGCAACAGGCCGAGACGGCTCACCTGAAAGTGATCGGGCTGTGGGAGGGTTTCTTCGGCGTGGCGAACCTGGTTTCGAGCGAGGACCAGCCCGAGTTGTCACTGCCGTCGAACTGCCAGGTCCGGACCGTCGACATGATCGTCAACGCGAGGGTGGCCTGCGACCCGGAGTGGCTCGAACAGGTGGTGCGGGCCGAGGTGGCCGGGGCGGTTGATTCGAGGGGTGCGTCGGTGGAGTTCCGGCAGATCCAGAGTTTCCGGCCGGGGCGGCCGGTGCCGACGCACCGGTTCGACGGAGACGACTAGCCGGATTCACCGAGCGTGTTGGACGTGTTGGACGTGGCGGAGACATCCAGATGAAGGCGAGGGTTCGCGGGACCGAGATCTACTTCGATATCGACGGTGCCGGGCTGGTGCCGGACGGAGACCGGATGGTCGACCGGCCCGTGCTGTTTCTGCTTCACGGCGGTCCCGGAGGCGACCACGCCGGGTTCAAGTCAACCGTGGCACGGCTGGTCGACGTGGCA
Source organism: Planctomycetota bacterium (assembly GCA_963582065.1). GTDB lineage: Bacteria > Planctomycetota > Planctomycetia > Planctomycetales > Planctomycetaceae > UBA8437. The sequence continues at coordinate 8,001 of CAUZRQ010000025.1, forward strand.
CAACTGGTCTACGTCGATCATCGCGGTTCGGGTCGCAGCATCCCGGCCGATCCGGCCACCTACACGCTGGAAGAGAATATCGAGGACGTCGACGCACTCCGCGACTATCTCGGCCTCGAGTCAATCTGCCTGCTCGGTTCCTCCTACGGCGGAATGGTCGCCCAGGGGTACGCGATCCGGTATCCCCAGCGAGTGTCAAACCTGGTGTTGTGTGCGACCGCACCCAGTCACCGGTTCCTCGATGATGCCCGGCGGTTCGTGGCCGAGCGGGGCACGCCCGAACAGCAGGCGGTGTGCGAACGGCTGTGGGCCGGGTCGTTCGAATCACTCGACCAGGTCAAGGAGTACTACCAGGCGATGGGCCCGATGTATTCGACGACTCACGACGCCGAGAAGGCGGCCGAGTCGTGGGGCCGGGGAACTCGCAACTTCGAACAGCTGAACCTCGGTTTTCGCGGGTTCCTGCGGGAATTCGACTACACCGATCAGTTGAGCTCGATTGCCTGTCCGACACTGGTGCTCGCCGGAGCTCACGACTGGATCTGCTCGCCGAATCACTCGCAGGAGATTGCCGAGCGCATCCCCCGGGCCCACATGAAGGTGTTCGCCAAGAGTGCCCACAACATTGCCGGAGACGAGCCCGACGAGTTCCTGGCGGCGGTGCGAGGGTTTCTGACTTATTCGGTCTAGATGGTATGTCCGGTTCCCTGCCCGTGCTGTCTGGTGAACAGGCCCGTGAAATCGACTCCCGGGCGCTGCGCGAACATGGCCTGACCGGCCTGGTGTTGATGGAGAACGCCGGACGAGGCTGTGCCGATTTGCTCCAGCGGCTGGGCATACACGGTCCGGTCTGCATCTGCACCGGGAAGGGCAACAACGGGGGCGACGGCTACGTGATCGCTCGCCACCTGGACAACGCCGGCCACACCGTTCGCGTCAGTTCGGTGGTTGATCCGACGACTCTGACCGGCGATGCGGCCGTCAATCACAGTGCGTGGGTTTCGGGCAATGGCGCCGTCGATGTCGTGGAAGTCGGTGAGTGGGACGACGTGTTGTCGGGAGCCGACTGGATCGTGGACGCGTTGCTGGGAACCGGGACGCGTGGCGAGGTGCGGCCGCCGTTCGATGCGGCTATCGACGCGATCAACCGCACGTCGCACGCGTCGCGCGGCGGGGTGTTGTCGATCGATTTGCCGAGCGGCCTGGACTGTGATGCGGGCACACCGCTGGGTCGGTGTGTCCGCGCCGACCACACGGCCACGTTCGTCGCCGCGAAGAGGGGCCTGGTGAAAGATGGGGCGTCGGAGTGGGTCGGTGCGATCCACGTGGTCGACATCGGGATCCCTCGATCACTTCGTGAAGAGGTGTTGGGATGAATCACCGGTTCTTCTGCGACGCATTGCCGATCGAGTCCGACGGTGGACGGGTGCTGCTGAGGGGTGCCGAGGCCAACCACCTCGCGAGCGTCCTTCGACTCGGACCTGGCGACTTGGTCGACCTGTTCGACGGTTGCGGTACCGGGGCCCGGGCCGAGATCATCGGGGCAAACAAGCGTGAGGTCGAGTTGTCGGTCGTCGAACTGGAGGTCGAACCGCCACGACGTGGTCCCGAGGTGGTGTTGGCGACGGCGATGCCCAAGGGCGACCGGCTCCGGTCCCTGGTTGAGAAGGTGACCGAGCTGGGAGTCGACCGCATGGTGCCGTTGGAGACACAGCGGAGCGTCGTACATCCCCGGGCCGGGAAACAGAAGAAGATGCACCAGGCGGTGATTGCCGCGTGCAAGCAATGCGGCCGCAACCGGCTGATGCAGATCGACCCGTTGATGGCGTGGGACGATTTGTTGGTCGTCGGGAACCAGTCGCTGGTGATCGGGCAGCAGGGAGCGGCGGCTCCCCGCGATGCGATCGATCGACTGCTGGGTGACTCGATCACGACCCTGGTGCTCTGCATCGGTCCCGAGGGAGGTTGGACCGATGATGAACTGGATGCGGCCGGTGATGCGGGAGCGACGCTGATCGGCGTGGGGCGGCACGTCCTGCGGATCGAGACGGCCGCGTTGGCGTTGGCGGCACTTGTGTCGGCGAGCCGGCAGGCGGAGAAATGACTGGCCACCGGGCCGAGAGGGCGATCGGTTTCGGCGGCCGTGGAGCCGGGTTTCATTTTGGACTGATTCTGATACGATTCCGGTCAATAACACGGGTTGGACAGTGCTTTCGACTCGGGCCGGCTGGGAGCGCCTGGGGTGTTGGAGGCTTATACCGAACGATGGGCCTTGGTGACCGGGGCCTCGAGTGGAATCGGTGCCGAGTTTGCGCGCGTGCTGGCCGGCAACGGCATGCACCTGGTTCTGACCGCTCGACGCGGCGATCGCCTTGAGGAACTGGTCGAGGAACTGCGTCAGCAGCACATGGTGCAGACGCTGATCGTTTCGGCGGACCTGTGCGATCCGGGCGCAGCAGCGATGTTGCTCGAACGGATTGACGCCGAGCAGATCACCCTGGAATTGCTGGTCAACAACGCCGGCTTCGGGTACGTCGGTGATATCGACGGGACCGACGTCGAGACGATGCTGTCGATGGTCCAGTTGAACATCGGCGTGCTGACGGAGCTGACCTACCGTGTGCTGCCGGGAATGCTCGAACGCGGCCACGGTGCCATCGTCAACGTTGCCAGCGTCGCCGGCATGCAGCCGGTGGCCTACATGCCGGTCTACTCGGCGTCGAAGGCCTTCGTGTTGCACTTCAGCGAAGCGTTGTGGGCCGAGGCCCGCGACCGGGGTGTGACGGTGATGGCCCTGTGTCCGGGAACGACCGAGACCGAGTTCTTCGACGTCGCGGGAGTGCCGGGATGGCTGAAGAAACAGCGATCGCAAACGGCCCGCCAAGTGGTCAACGAGGCCCTGGATGGGCTGGAAAAGCGTCGCGGCTACCTGGTGACCGGGTTCTGGAATTACCTGAGTTCTCTGGCACCACGGTTCGCCACGCGGAAGACAGTTGTCACCCAGACGATGAAGTACTTCCGTCCCCGATTGACCGACGGCGGGAATGCGCCATAGCCGGTGCAGTTCGCGGATCGATCAGGCGAACAGTTCCTGCACCACCTTGCCGCCGTCGACGACTTTCATCGGTCGACCGAGCGGGCTGAGGTGTTCCTTGCGGGGATCGACCTGCAGCGAGTGGCAGATCGAGCAGAACAGGTCGGGGACGCTGACGGGAAGATCGGCCACCGCGGTGCCGTTGGCGGAACTGGCTCCGATCACCTGGCCACCCTTCACACCGCCGCCGGCGACGGCGGCCGAGAAGACCCGCGGGTAGTGATCACGGCCGGTCCGCGAGTTGACTCGGGGTGTCCGGCCGAACTCACCCATCCAGACCACCAGTGTCTTCTCGAGCAACCCGCGATTCTCGAGATCCTCGACCAGTGTTGCCACGGCCGGGTCGACCTGTTCAGCCAGTGTGGTGATGCGTTCGAAGATGTCGAAGTGGGTATCCCAGCCCCGGGAGACGACCTCGACGAAGGTCACCCCAGCTTCGACCAGTCGCCTGGCCAGAAGGCATCCGCGGCCGAAGCTCGTCTCGCCGTACTTCTGCTTCAACGAGTCGGATTCGTCCGAGATGTCAAAGGCGGAGACATTTTGGCTGAGGACCATGCGGGAGGACTTCTTGTAGAGCTTCTGGTGATTGTCGACGACGGTCTTGCCGCCGCGACCGGAGAATTCCTGCTCCAGTCGGCCCAGCAGTCCCAGCCGGCGACGGTACCGCCGGGTGGGCACCGGGACGGCCACGTTCTGCGGAAGTTGTCCCGGGTTGTTGACGGTGAACGGTTCGTAGTCGACACCGAGGAACCCCGATCCGGTGGTGCGGCCGACCGAGACGACCGCGGGAAGCTCGAAATCCGGGTTGGCCAGCTGCTCGGCGATGTTGGCACTGAGGCTGGGGTGCTTGACACTGCCGGAGGGTACGTAGCCGGTGTGCAGCTGGTAGCTGGCTCGCTGGTGGTTGCCTTCCTTGTTGGTCATCGAACGAATCAGCGAGAACCGGTCGATGGTCCTGGCGGTGCGGGGCCAGTACTCGGCCACCTGCACGCCCGGGACGGCCGTGGAAATGGCCTTGGTGGGTCCGCCGTTGGCGATGCCCGGTTTCGGGTCCAGCGTTTCAAACTGGCTGGGGCCGCCAGCCATCCACAGCAGGATCATCGATCGACCCTGCTTCTTGATTTCCTCGGCATCCACCCGCACGACATCGGCCAGGCCAATGGTTCCGGCTGCCAGGGCGGTGGCGGGGACGGCTTCGAGCACTCGGCGTCGGGAGAACGTCCGGGGAGTTTCTGGGGAGAAAATGGTCATGGTGGACTGGCTCCTGCGGCCCGCAGGATGATGCAACGGAACTGCCGGGGTCGGGTGAAGGGTGGGGGTCATCTTCGAGAGAGGAACTCGCTGGAGTTGACCAGGCTCCACATCAGGTCCTCGAACGCCTCGCCGCGGTTTCCCACCTCGGTGATGTAGTCGCGGCAGATCTTCAGTTCTGACGCCGAGGGTTCGCGAGAGAGCACCAGCAGGTAGACTTCGGCGATCGCATCGTCGTTGCCGGGGTGTTTCTGGAGGATCCTGGCCAGCCGGGTGTTTCCGCCGGCTCGGACCATGGCGTGGATCAATGGCGAGTTCATCAGGAACAGGGCCTGCGGGACATTGCCCTTGATGTCTTCCTGTGGAGTGGAGGGGTCGAAACCGAACAGGGCCAGGAACAGCGTACGCCCCGCGGAACGTCGACGAGACATCATGTCGTTTGATTGTCCGGGCCGTCGTCTCCGAAACGATCGTCGTCGAAGGGAAGTGGATTCGACGCCGAGCACTTCGAGCAGGGCGTTGTAGATCTGGTCGGCCCGCAGCCGGCTGGGTTGAGCCGATGCAAACGGGGGCGTGGGATCGGTTGGATCACGGGGTCGGATCTGACGCTGGTAGGCTCGTGTTCCCGCGATGATCTCGAAGAGCCGTCGGGTGTCGTAGCCACTTGCGGTGAAGTCGCGGCAGAGCAGATCGAAGACCTCCGGGTGAGCCACCTCACGTTCGGGGCCCATGTCGTCGATCGGCATGGCAAAGCCCTCGCCGAGCAGCACCGACCAGGTGCGATTGACGTAAGCCCGGGCGAACCACTGGTTGCGGGTCGAGGTGACATGGTTGGCCAGCAGTTGCCGTCGCTCGAGGTCATCCAACCCCTCGTTGGCGCGGCCACCGGTGGCGAAGAACACCGGACGGATGGCCTCACCACGATTGCCCGGCTCATTGAGATTGGGCATGTAGTGTTCGATATCGAACCGCCGGTTGTCGTTGTCCGGCGGAGGGAGTTTCTGGAATTCCTGCAGGCTGAGGCCACCGTCCTTGTTCGTGTCGCCCCGTTGAAGAAACCGATCGAAGCTCCTGGCCAGCCGGGAATCGGTCGTCTCGGACTGGACCAGTTTTCCGTCACGATTGCGATCGAGCCGACGGAACAGGAGGGCCAGTGCCCGGGGCGATGTGCTCCGCCGGTTGCGAGGGCTGGAGTTCAGCGAAACCACCTCGAAAGTCCGCGGCGTGGAATCTCGCTTGGGCCTCACGCGGACACGGGGGAAGAAAGCGGCCAGTTGGTGAAACTGGATCCTCTTCCAGCGGTCGGTGGGATGATCGTGGCAATTGGCACACTGAATCTGGATCCCCAGGAAGATCCGCGAGGTTTCGGCGGCCAGCTCGGCGGCCTCGCCCCCGTGGGCGAACAGCAGCGCCGTGGCCCCGTTTTCGCGGACGTCCCCGGTGGCTGTCAGCAGCTTCTCGACGATCTTGTCCCAGCTCTGTTTCTGCTCGAACTGCTCGGTCATCCAGGCCTGGAAGACCGGGGGGCTCATCTGGCGGCTGCGCATCTCGGTCGCCCGGAAGAAGATGACGTCTCGCCAATAACGGGCCTGGGAGGCCGAAAATTCCGGCGAATTGATCAGCCGGGTGATCAGTTGGGATCGCTTGTTGGAATCGGGATCCAGTTCGAACAGGGTCACGCTGGCCGAGGCGGGGAGCCGATCGGCGAGATCGAGTGTGACACGGCGGAGGAAATCTCCGTCGGTGGCCAGCCGAGCCGGTGTCCCCTCCGAAGCCCGGATCTCGGCTTCGATCAGGCGATCAACTTCGGCCGAAACCGCCGACAGCCGGGCCGGTTTGGCTGCGAAGGACGGTCCGACCAGGACCGAGACGCCCAGGGCGAGTGTCAGCAGCGGAAGCGTGTGACGCGTGCACATCGATCTCTCCGAACAGGCCCGTCAACACGGATTGGCGTAGAACAAACACCGGAGTGCGGGGTTGGGTTCCGACGTTTCCGTCGAAAAACCGGTCCCCGGTTTCACTGGTTCAGCCCGTACTCCTTGATTTTACGGTACAGCGTGCGTTCACCAATACCAAGTAGTGCCGCGGCGTCCTCGCGCTTGCCGTCGACCAGTTCGAGTGCCTGCTCGATGTAGAAGCGTTCGACCTCGACCAGCGGCCGTCCGACCAGTCCATCAGCTCCGCCGAGGATGCGACCGGATTCCCCGCCCCCGTCGGCGGTGGGAACGATGTCATCGGGCAGATCGTCGACATCGAGCAGTCCATCGGCGTCGAGCACGAGCATGCGTTCGATGGTGTTGCGGAGTTGGCGGATGTTGCCGGGCCAGTCGTGAGCAATCAACGCTTGGCGGGCGGCCCTCGAGACGTCCGGCACATCACGCCCGTAGGACTCGGCGAATTCCTTACGGAAATGATCGATCAACAACGGCACGTCCGCCCGCCGTTCTCTCAGTGGTGGCAGGTCGATGGTGACGACGGCGATCCGGTAGTAGAGATCTTCCCGGAAGCGACCCTCACGGACGGAATTCTCGAGATCGGCGTTGGTCGCCGCGACCACCCTGACGTTGACCTCGATCTCCTCGTTCGCCCCGATCCGAGCCACCTTGCGGTCCTCGAGCACTCTGAGCAGCTTGATCTGCGTCTCGGACGGCATCTCCCCGACCTCGTCCAGGAACAGCGTGCCGCCGTTGGCGAACTCGAACTTGCCGATTCTCCGACCCACGGCCCCCGTGAAGGCCCCGGCCTCGTGCCCGAACAGTTCGCTCTCGAGAATACTCTCGGGCAACGCCGAGATGTTCAGGGGGACGAACGGCTTGGATTTCCGTTCGCTGTTCTGGTGCAGGGCCCGGGCGACCAGTTCCTTGCCGGTGCCGCTCTCGCCTTCGATCAACACGGTGCTGCTGGTGGGGGCGACGTGCTTGAGCTGGTCGAGGACGCGGTTCATTGACGGGCTGTTGCCGATGACTCCTTCGAACCCGAACCGCTCATCGAGCCGACGGTTGAGTTCGGCGTTGCGCCGAAGCAGGCGGAGTCTCGTCGAGGCCTTTTCGACGGCGGATCGCAGTTCGTTGATATCCAGCGGCTTGGTGAGGTACATCGATGCCCCGGCCTGTCCGGCGGCCAGGGCCGATTGGACCGAGGCGTGTCCGGTCAGCAGAATCACCTCGGCGTTGGGCAACTCCTCCTTGGTCTTCTGCAGCAGTGCCAGGCCGTCGAGGTCACCCATCATCAGGTCGGTGACGACAACGTCGAAGCTGTCGCTCTCGATCTTCGTCGCGCCGTCTTCTCCCGAGACCGCCGTTGTGCACTCGTAGCCGACCCGCTCGAGACTCTCGGCGACGGCCAGAGCGTGGGGTTCGTCGTCGTCGACGACCAGCACGCGAATGGGAGGCCCCGACGGTGCGAGGTCATCGGGAACGGCGTGATCACGTGGTGAGTCGGTCATGAGTCGATCTGGTCGTCGCCGGCCAACTTGTCGGACGGGCTGTCGATCGGCAGCCGAATGGTGAACTTGGTCCCTTGTCCGGGTTCGCTTTCGCAGGCGATCGTCCCGTGGTGTGCCTGTGCGATTTTACGGACCGTGGGCAGGCCGAGACCACTGCCGGACGGCCTGGTCGAGAAAAACGTATCAAACATCTTCTCCCGGGCCGTGGCATCGATGCCGTGGCCGTTGTCGATCACGACCAGGGCCACGTGGTCACCGTCGACGGCCGTCTGGATTTCCAGTCGTCCCCCGTCGGGCATCGCCTCAGTGGCGTTGCGGCAGAGGTTCATCAGCAACTGGCGGAGCAGCGGGTCATCGCCGCCGACCGTCGGAAGTCCTGGTTCCAGGTGGGGGCTGATGTCAATTCCGGTTTCATCGGCCTGGGGGCGATAGAAGTCGAGGAAGGAAGTGACGAGGTTGTTGAGGTCGACGGGGACAAGTTCGAGCGAGCTGACACGGGCAAACTGCAGGAATGCGTCGAGGATATCCTCGAGATGTCGGCACTCCGACTGCACGGTATGCAACTTGTCGAGCATCCGCCGGTCACGAGGTTCGTCGGAGGCGGCCAGGTCCTCGACCAACAGCTCGAGGTTCATCGAGATGGTCGAGAGCGGATTGCGGATCTCGTGAGCCAGGCCACCGGCGAGGCTGGCGATCTCGGCATACCCTTCGGCGTACCGAGACAACAGCTCTTGGCGTTCCTGCGAGTCGATCGCCGTTACTCCTGACCGCTGTCGCCTCCGTCCGGTCCGCCGGTGTCTTCGTCGCCACCGCCACCGCCGTCGCCGTCGCCGTCGCCGTCGCCGTCGCCACCGCCACCGCCGGCATCGGCCAGCACGGCACGTCGGGAGAGCTTGACCCGGTTCTGGTCGTCAACTGCGATCACCTTGACGTCCATTTTGTCTCCGACACTGCAGACATCACTGACGGACTTGACGAAGCCGTCGGCGAGTTCGCTGATGTGGCAGAGTCCGTCCTTACCGGGGGCGATCTCGATGAAGACACCGAAGTCCTTGACCGACGAGACGGTGCCGCTGTAGACCCGTCCGACCTTGACGTCTTCGGTCAGGGCCTCGATCCGGGCCAGCGCCGCCTGGGCGGCGACTCCGTCCTTGGAGGCAACCGTGACCGTACCGTCTTCCTGGATGTCGATTTGGGTCCCGGTCTCGTCCTGGATCGCCCGGATGGTCTTGCCACCGGGTCCGATCAGCAGGCCGATCTTCTCGGGATCGATCTGGGTCCGTTCCAGCCGCGGGGCGTGTTCGGAGATGTCCGCGCGGGGCTGGCCGAGCGTTCCGAGCATCGACTTGAGGATGTTGATCCTGGCGTCCTTGGCCTGGGCCAGCGTCGCCCGGATGATCTCCTCGGAAATCCCCTTGATTTTCAGGTCGAGCTGGATGCCGGTGATTCCGAACTGGCTGCCGGCGATCTTGAAGTCCATGTCGCCGAAGTGATCCTCGTCACCGATGATGTCGGTCAGCAGTTCAAAGCGACCGTCGGGTTCGGCGACGACACCGATCGAGATGCCGGCGACCGGCTGCAGGATCGGAACGCCGGCGGCCATCAGGCCCAGTGTCGTGCTGCAGACACTGGCCATCGAGCTCGAACCGTTCGATTCGGTGATGTCTGAGATCGCCCGGATCGTGTAGGGGAACGTCTCGGCGTCGGGCAGGATCGACTTCACCGATCGCTCGGCCAGGGCCCCGTGGCCGATTTCGCGACGGCCGGGACCTCTGATCATCCGGCACTCACCGACCGAGTAGGGCGGGAAGTTGTAGTCGAGCATGAACCGTTTCTCGTACTCCTCGACCGGCCCGTCGATCCGCTGGGTATCGCGGGGCGTGCCGAGGGTGATCGTGCAGATCGACTGGGTCTCTCCGCGGGTGAAGACGGCCGATCCGTGGGCCCGCGGCAGCAGGTCGATGATGCAGGAGATGTCTCGCAGGTCGGCCATGCTGCGGCCATCGAGCCGCGTCTTGTCGTTGAGGATCAGGTCGCGGACGACCTGTTGCTCGAGATCGTGGAAGGCCTCGGAGAAGTCGCCGCGGGTCGATCCGTCGGCGGTTTCCTCGGCATCCTCGGGGAAGTATTTCTCGAGCAGTTCGGTCTTCAGTGCTTTGGTCTGGTCGTGGCGTTCGGCCTTGACCCGGTTCTGCATCGCCGTCTTCAGACGGTCGAAGCCATCGGCGTGCATCACGGAGAGCAGCGGGTTCTCTCCCACCTCCTCGTACTCGGCCTTCTCGACACCCGCCTCGGCGACCAGTTGCACCTGGAGTTCGCAGATCGTGACGATGTGCTGCTGGGCGAAGAGGATCGCCTCGATCATCTCGTCCTCGGGCATCTGCTTGGCAAAGCCCTCGATCATCAGGACGCTCTCGAGGTTGCCGGCGACGATCAGGTCCAGGGACCCTTCTGCTGTCTGTTCGAGCGTGGGGAAGATGACCAGTTGGTCATCGACCTTTCCGACTCGCACGGCGGCCAACGGTCCCTGGAAGGGGATGGATGGGGAGATCATCAACGCGGCACTGGCGCCGATGATGGCGTGGACGTCGGGGTCCTGTTCGGGATCGACCGACAGCACGTTGGCCATGACCTGGATCTCGTCCTTGTACCCCTTGGGGAACATCGGACGGATCGGGCGGTCGGTCAGCCGCGCGGTGAGGATCTCCCTCATCGTCGGCCGTCCCTCCCTTTTCAGGAAGCCGCCGGGGAATTTCCCGGCCGCCGCGAACCGCTCGCGGTAATCGACCGTCAGCGGAAAGAAGTCGATGCCACGTCGCGGGGGTCCGTCCTGTGAGGCGACGAACACGACCGTGTCTGCGTAACGAACCAGGACAGCGCCACTGGCCTGCTTGGCCAGTTCTCCCGTTTCCAGGCTGAGCGTCCGTCCACCAATCTCACACGATACGACCTTCTTCACTACCTGTGTTCCTACCAATCTGTGTGCGGTTGCAGTCGCGGCTCCGAAAGCATTCCGGAGGCTGATCGGGCCGATGGTCCACACGTCCGGACCGCCGACACTATTTGCGAATACCCAACTGTTCGATCAGCGAGCGATACTTCTGGTGATCCGTTCGATCGAGGTAATCGAGCAGTCTTCGGCGGCGACTGACCAGGGCCAGCAACCCGCGTCGGCTGCCATGGTCCTTGGTGTGCATCTTGAGATGCTCGGTCAGGTTCCTGATCCGCTCGGTCAACACCGCGATCTGCAGCTCGGCCGATCCCGTATCCGTCTCGTCGCGACGGAACTCCTGGATCAGCTCGGTCTTGCGTTCTCGGGTAATTGACATGCGCAATCCACGATCGAAACGGCAGTCTCCAGTCTACGGGAATCCTCCCCATTCTCAGCCGTTCCGAGAGGGACCGACCGACCGAATCCTTCCAAGCAGCCTACTCTAGCAGTACCGCTTGAAGTTGCAACGGCACCGGGGCTTGGCGAGGTTCACGGTCGTCAGGACGTTTCGTCGACCTCGCGGACGAACACCCGGTTGCCCTCGACTCGCACCACCTTGATGGTGGCACCCGGGTTGATGAACGGGCCGTCGCTGACGACATCGATCAGGTTGTCGTCGAACTTCGCCTTCCCGGCGGGTCTCAGCACGCTGACCGCACCGCCGGTCTGTCCGATCAACCCGTGGTCGGCGACCAGCAGGCCGGTGGGATCCGGTGTGCCGACCGATTGCGGGTCGAACGCCAACTCGCCAGCGCCGGGCGGTTCGAGCACGATGCGTCTCAGCAGGGGCAATTGCGGCAGGTAGTGGCTGATCACCGCCGCGACCACGATCACCGTCACCAGCGACCCCATCAGGGTGGCCGTCGGGGCTCCGAATTTCTGCAGGCCGTCGAGACCGGGCGAACCGGACATCGTCTCGGAGGCCATCACCAGTGCGATGAAGACCAGCAGCCCCCCCGAGATCCCGAAGACTCCGAACCCGGGGATCAGGAAGATCTCGATTGCGACCAACGCCAGTCCCAGCAGGAACAATGCCAGCTCCAGCCACCCGGCTGTCCCTCCCCAGCGGGCCCAGAAGAACAGTGTGAAACAGACCGCCGACCCGATTCCGCACAGGCCGACCTGGGTATGGAGTTCCAGGTAGATCAGGATCGATCCGAAGAAAAACAGCATGAAGGCCGAACCGCCACCGCTGAGTACCGAGGCGACGTTGTCGACCCAGGTCCGTTCGATGGCCCGCAGCACCACGTCTCTGGGGATCCCCAGCCGCTGCTTGAGTTCCTCGATGTCCGAGACCGGGGGTTCGGCCAGTTGCAGTTCGTGGGCTTGCCGGCCGTTGACCGTCAGCAGGTTGTCCTCGCGTGTTTCGGCCACCAGTTGTCGGTCGCCGAATTCCTGCTTTGCCGCGTGCAGCTCGGCCTCGGTCTTGAACTCGATCTCGCCGGTCTGCGGGTTGACCACCCGGAAGACCTTCAGGTCCTTGTCGGCCATCGCCTCGGCCAGCCCCGGCGGGCGGCCCTTCTTTTCGGCCAGGGTCCTCAGGACCTCGCGGGTGTAGCTGAGCACCTTTTCGGGAGCCCGCTCGAATGCCATCCCCTCCTTCATCTCGATCGGTGCCGCGTCGCCGATCCTCGCCTCCGGGTGCATGTAGATATCGTCGCAGCCCAACGCGACAATGGCGGCTCCGCTGATCGCCTCGCGGGGGATCCACGCAACCGTGTGGATCCCGCGTTCCTCCAGAGCCGCGATGTCGTTGGCGATGGTCTCGGCCAGCGTCAGCAGCCCGCCGGGCGAATCGATCTCGAAGATGATCACCGTGGCCCTTTCGGCGATGGCTCGAGCGAGTTGCTGGTTGAAGAACCTGTGCAGCATCGGCTCGATGGGGCCGTCGATCTTGATCAACCTCGCGATCGTGTTGCCCTCGGCGGACTTCTCCTCCTTCATCGCCCGGGCGGGAAGCCCGTAGATTGCCGCCACGTCCGAGCGGGCCTCGGCGGTCTGGGTGACCAGGATGTCGAGTTGCCGGGCCTGTTCTCCGGAGAAGATCCCCAGGTCGTCGGAAGCCTTGATCCGCGCGACCTCGATGTCGGCGCCCGGGTTGTTCTTCCGGATCAACTGCAACTCGCCGGGACCGACCACCCGGGACTTCACCTGCTTGTTCTCGCCGGTGATCGTCGCCCGGATCACCTCGGCATTCCGGTCGAGCATGCCGCGAGCCAGCGGCCAGTTGACCTTGGCGTTGCGCCGTTTTTCAACCAGGGTCTGGACAAATTGTCTGCTGGCGTCGTCGAGTGGTTCACCGCGGCTGATGTCGCCGAGGTTGGCATCCGGGTGCATCACGATTTCGTTGCACGACAGGGCCACCACCGCGTTGAGGCCGGTCACCGACTTGGGGATCCAGGCCACGGTACGGACCCGCGACAACCTCGCGGAACTCAACAGCCTTGCCAGGCCCTGCACCTGGTGGATCGGGCTGTCGCCGGGGGCCAGTTCGAGGACCAGCACTGCCGGTCGCGACTCCTTTTCACTTCGTACCGCCAGATCCTGTGCCACCTTGCGGACCCGGCCGATCACCGAATCGTCGATCGGGCTGCGGACGCTGAGAAACTGTCCGATCGGCTTGGCCGGAGCACCTTGGGCCAGCGTGGTGGCAGTCGATCCGGCCAGCAGCAGTGCAGCCAAGGGCAATATGCGGATCATCGAAAACATCCGAAAGAGTTCTCTGGTGGGTGAATTATAGGGGGACAGCGAAAGAGGGGTCAAATTGATGGCGGCGGTCCCGGCGAGGAGTGCCCCGGGATGTTGTTCGATCTGGAGCGTGGAATCTTGCCCGATCAGTCGGAATTGTCGTCGTACACGGCATGTTCGATCACGTACGCCTCGACCGCTCGAGGCACCAGGTGCCTGATGCTCCGTCCCTGGCGGATTCGCCGTCGGATGTCGCTTGACGACACATCGATTGCCGGAATCGTGACCTCTTCGATCCGGCATCCGATGACTGCGGTCTCGCCGGTTGTCCCGCCCCGGTTGACCGCCACCACCCGGGCCAGTTCGCAGATCCGTTCGGGTTGGTACCAGTTGGTGAGATCGGCGACCGAGTCGGCTCCGAGCAGGAGAAACAACTCGCGTTCCGGATCGTCGTCGGCGATCGTCTCGAGCGTATCGACGGTGTACGAGACGCCTCCGCGGTCGATCTCGATCCGGCTGACCACCAACCCGGGATCTCCGGCGGTTGCCAGTTCGAGCATTTCGACCCGTGTCCCGGCATCGGCCAGACCCCGGGGGTCCTTGTGCGGCGGCGACCCGTTGGGGACCAGCCAGACGGCGTCGAGAGCCAGTTGCTGGCGACATTCGGATGCCAGGACCAGGTGGCCGGTGTGGACGGGGTCGAATGCCCCGCCGAAGACGCCCAGTCGCATCGAGTCGGTCCCGCGTGGTAGTCGGTCGGCAAGCTGATAGAATCCTACCGCCCGGGCCAAACCCTCGGAAGGAAGGACGTCCGCGTTGAGCCGTTCACGACAGCAGAGCCTCTTCGACCTGCCGCCGGAACCGCCCCCGGCGGGGGCTGACGCCGATCCGGTTGCTGCCTGGCAGGCGGCCGACCGGGCCGACCGACTGGCCGCGCAGGTCGTCTTCAACCGGCCTCTGGACACCGCCTTCCACTACCTGGTTCCCGATGCCCTTCGCGATCAACTCGAACCCGGCCAGCGTGTCCGAGTCCCGTTTGGCCGCGGGAACAGGTCGACGGTCGGATTCTGTGTCGGTCTGGAACGCCCGCCGGAGACCCTCGGCAAACTCAAGGAGATCGATTCGATCGTCGATACCCGCCGGCTGGTCGACCCGGCAATGCTCGAACTGACTCGCTGGATCGCTCACCGGTATCTCTGCGGCTGGGGGCAGGTGCTCGAGAGCGTGATTCCGGCCGGGGTGAAGCGGCAGGCCGGCACCCGGCAGGTCCGGTTCTTCGGGCTGCCCGAAGATTTCGAGCAGCGTCTCGAGGATGCGGGTGACGGGGGACTGCCGAAAAAACAGCAGGCGGTCGTCGTGGCGTTGCGGGAGGCGGGTCGAGCGATGCGGTTCGAGGAACTGACCCAGACGGCGGGGTGCGGGAATTCGCCGATCGACGGACTGAAGAAGAAAGGGCTGCTGGATGTCGAGTACAGGAGGATCGACCCGAGCGAGGGTGGTGAGGGGGACGAGATCGGGTCGGTGGTGCGTGAACAGGACCTCGAGCTCAATTCTGACCAGCAGGTGGCCCTGGATGAGATCCTCGTCCACCTCCGCGACCAACAGCACCGCACGTTGCTGCTGCACGGGGTGACCGGAAGCGGGAAGACGGAAGTCTACATCCAGGCGATCCGCGAGGTGGTGGAGTACGGCCGCCAGGCGATCGTGCTGGTTCCGGAGATCAGCCTGACGCCACAGACGATTCGCCGATTCCGCAGCCGCTTCGACGGCGTTGCCGTGTTGCACAGTCACCTGGGCGATGCCGAACGGCATCATCACTGGCAGAGGATTGCGAAAGGGGAGGTGCAGGTGATCGTGGGAGCCCGCAGCGCGGTGTTTGCCCCGACACCACAACTGGGGTTGATCGTGATCGATGAGGAGCACGAGACGACCTTCAAGCAGGAAACGACGCCGAGGTATCACGCGCGGGCGGTGGCACGGAAGCGGGCCGAGTTGGCGGGCGTGCCGCTGGTCCTGGGATCGGCCACCCCGATGCTCGAGAGCTGGCTGGCGGCCGAAACCGGCCACGACAAGCTGCTGTCGCTGCCCACACGGATCGATGACCGGCCGATGCCGCCGGTAACGCTGGTGGACACCCGCAACGATCGTCGTATCCGTTCCGGTGTGGCGATCGGCCGCGGCCTGGAGATGTTCCTCAGGCAGGCGCTCGCCGACGGGGGCCAGGCGATCCTGTTCCTGAATCTGCGGGGCCATTCGCCGGCGGTCTGGTGTCGAGCCTGCGGCCAGGGGATGCGTTGTGGAGCGTGCGACGTCACGCTGACCTGGCACCTCGACCGTCATGCGGTGGTCTGCCACATCTGCGACTTCGAGGCTCAGCCACCCAGGGAGTGCCCCGGGTGCGGTCAGCGGGGGCTGAAGCTGTTGGGAGTGGGAACCCAGAAGCTGGAGGAGGAGGTCCGCAAGAGGTTTCCCGAGGCGAAGGTGTTGCGGATGGACAGCGATTCGATGCGTCGCCCCGGCAGCCACGACCGGGCGCTTGAGCAATTCCGCAGTGGCGAGGCCCAGATCCTGCTCGGCACCCAGATGATCGCCAAGGGCCTCGACTTCCCCAACGTCACGCTGGTCGGAGTGGTCGATGCCGACACGATGCTGCACCAGCCGGATATCCGGGCCTCGGAACGGACCTTCCAGTTGATCGCCCAGGTGGCCGGCCGAACCGGACGCAGCGAGCGGGGTGGTCGGGTGCTGGTGCAGTCGGCCTGCCCCGACGATCCGGCGATCCGGTTGGCCTGCGACCACGACTACGCGGGATTCGTGGCCCACGAACTGGCTCATCGGCGGACCACGCGGACTCCGCCGTTCAGTTCCCTGGCGAGGGTGATCCTGCGGAGCCCTGATAAGGAGGCGGTGGCCGACACGGCACGGCGGATGGCCGAGGTGCTCAGGCGACTGCAGCCCGATCCGCCGCCGGTGTGGATCCTGGGTCCCGCACCCGCCCCGATTTCCCGGATAAAGAACTACTACCGGTTCCACATGCAACTGGCGTCCGAGGGGCCCGAGGCGATCCGGGAGTTGTGGTTGGCCGCGGCGAGCGAATTGCCCAAGCATCCGTCGGTCGATTCGGTGATCGACGTGGATCCGTTGAATCTCAGGTAGGACCCCCTCGGCCGGACTACTCGTACCGCCATTTCAGGAACCACGGGTCGCGGGTTCGCTGTTGCCACGCCTTCAGCTTCTCCTGGAGGCCCTTCAGCCGCTGCCGGTGTTCGGGCTGGTAGGCCAGGTTGGTGATCTCGTCGGGATCGGCCGTCAGGTCGTACAACTCGTGACGTGGCCGGTGCAGGTACGAGTAGACGGTCCGCTTGCCGTACAGCGTGTCCTTCCGCTTCAGCACGCCCTGCCAGGTCGGCGAGGCGTAGAGATCTGAGGCGAAGGGGTAGGGCAACTGGTGAGCGATGTTGAAGATGTACTTGTAGCGACCCGAGATCACCACCCGCATCGGGTAGTACATCGTGATCTCGTGGAACGTATGCGATGCGTAGACCTCGTCGAATCCCCTGGCCCTGGGCTGATCGAGCGTCTGCAGGAACGACCGTCCGTGGAAGGTGACCGGGCGAGCCGGTCCGAGTCGTCGGGGTGGGTCGCCGTTGGCCCCGGGGCGAAACGTCGGGCGGGCCTTGGGCGTGATGCCGCAGAAGTCCAGGATCGTCGGCGTGATGTCGGCCCAGGTGACCAGCGCGTCGGTGACGCCGCCGCGGGTCTTCTGCCCCGGGTCGCGGACGATCAACGGCAGGTTCATTCCCGGTTCGTAGAGATTCGTCTTGGCACCGGGAAAGGGAGGCCCGTTGTCGGAGAGAAACAGGATCAGCGTGTCGTCCCAGTGTCCGGTGTCCTTCAGGGCCTTCAGCAGGACCCCCAGTCCCTGGTCCAGCCGTGAGATCGCCTGGTAGTACTCGGCCAGCTCGTTTCTCACCTCCGGCTTGTCGGGCAGCCAGGGTGGGACAATGACGTCAGCCGGCTTGTAGCGGACCGGTGTGACTCCGGGGTAGCGGTCGGGGTCGTCGTTGAAGTTCGAGTACCCGTCGGGTCCACCACCGCGGTGCGGGTCGGATGTGCAGAAGTAGAGGAAGAACGGCTTCTGCTCGTCTTCGGCAATCCACTCGCAGGCGTTCCTGGCCATCTGCACTGCGTTGCGGTTTCCCTGCACGCCCTTGTTGCGGTACTCCTGGAAGAGATAGGTGGCTCGTGGGGCGAGGTGATACTTGCCGATCGAACAGGTTCGATAACCCGCCTCGGCCATCAGCACCGGCAGCGTCGGCACCGACGCGTAGGTGCTGAAGTGGTTGTACCCGTGGGAGTGTCCGTAGTGGCCGATGGCGTGGTTGTAGAGACCGGTCATCAACACGCTGCGGCAGGCACTGCAACTGGCGGTGGTGCAGTGCCCCCGGGAAAAGCGGGTGCCGGTGGCGGCCAGGGAATCGATCGCCGGGGTCCGGATCACCTTGTTCCCGTAGCAGCCGGCCTGGAAGCCCTGGTCGTCGACGACAAACAGGACGACGTTGCGGTGTTCGGCCGCTGCCAGCGAGCCGGTGATCAGCAGGGAGGCCAGGAGCGGGGTCAGGAGAATTTCAATGGAACGGGTCATGCGTCGATCTCGTATGAAGGACTCGGATGTGCACGGCATGGACGAGCCGAACGGGGTCGAGTATAGCAGGCTGAAGGAAGCGTCATCGTGAGGGCGAAGCGGTGAGTCAGGGACGGATTGCGACGATTCTGGGACGCGGGTGGCGGCTGAGATGCCCGCGATGTGGAGAGGGGCCGCTGTTTGCCGCGGCGCGACGCTGGTTCGTGATGCACGAACGGTGCGAGGCGTGTGGCCTGAAGTACGAGCGGGATCGCGGGTACTTCCTGGGTTCGGCCTACGTCAACTATGGCTGGACCGGCCTGCTGCTGGTGGTGCTGTATGTCGGGCTGCACTTTGGATGCGGCTTCACGAACACGCAGTTGTCGTTCCCGCTGGCGGCCGTTTGCATCGGCGTGCCGATTGTCATGTGGCGTCACGCCCGGAGCATCTGGTTGGCGATGGACTGCATCTTCGATCGCACGGGGTTCGCCGAGGACGAGTGAGCCGGTGCCGCCGGCCGATCCCGCTAAACGTCCTGTCCGGCCGCCTGGAGGCGTTCGGATTCCTGCCGGCTGAGTCGCCAGAGTCCGTAGCCGAGTCCGGAGAACAGGCAGATCGGGACCGACAGCATGAACAGGATGCTGACCATGTAGGCCCGTGTCCGGGCGTTGTCGGAATCGAGGCCCGCCTTGCACATCGGACAGGCGGCAGCCTGCGGCACCGCGGGAGAGAATCCCCAGGTACCCACGACCAGTGCCAGGGCCAGCAGCAGTCGACGTGTCATAACGGTTTCCACTGGTAGAGCATCAGGTAAATGATAACTCCGGTCAGCGAGACGTACACCCAGATGGGGAAGGTGATTCGGGCGATTCGGCGATGAGCCTCCCACTGCTGCTTCAGGCCCCGGCGGATCGTCACGATCGCCAGCACAGGCACCGCGACAGCCAGCACGACGTGAGTGATCAGGATCGCGAAATAGACCGTGCGGACGGCCCCGGTCCCCTGGAACTTCACCTGTCCCTCGCCGGTGTAGTGGAGCATGGCCCCGTGGTAAACCAGGTAGACGACCAGGAACAGGATCGAAGTGACGAAGGCGACGAGCATCATCGTCTTGTGCGCGTCGCGGCGGCCGCGGCGGATCAACACCCAGCCGGTCATCAGGAACAGGAACGCCAGCCCGTTGAGGCTGGCGTTGACGGCCGGCAGCGACGAGACCCAGTCGGGCATGGTTTAGTCGTCGTGCTCCGCGTTGGCGGCCGCGCGGTCGGCACTGGCTTCGATCATCGTCTCGGTCGGCACCTGGTGGTAGTAGTGAAACCCGATATCGGGCATCAGGGCGATCGGCAGCCCGATGGCCAGGATCGTCGTGGGCGCCAGCAGCACATACTTCCAGCCACGTTCCCATTTCAGGTGCATGAAAAACAGCATCACGCACGAGGCCTTGGCGACGGCGATCGCCAGCACGATCACGGCGATCACGGGTGTCGAGAACGCCATCTTGCCAGACTCCGGCTGATCGCCGGCTTCTTTGATCGGCAGCATGTCGGCACCGGCCGAGAGCAGCGTGAAGACGCACAGGGCCCCGAAGACCGCCATGTAGATCTTGTCGTGTGATTTGTGGTCAGCCATCCAGACGGCTCCGTCGGTTTGGGTTGGCCCGCCGCCTGGCTTGTCGAGGGCACAGGACGACTCGCCGAACTCCGTATCAGAATTGAACGATGTAGATCATCGGGAACAGAAAGATCCAGACCAGGTCGACAAAGTGCCAGTACAGCCCGGCATTCTCGACGTACTGGGCGTCTTCCTTTTCGAGTCCCTTCAACAGTCCCTTCTTGATCGGGAAGAAGAAGATGATCATCCCGACGATGACGTGGATGGCGTGGAAGCCGGTTATGGTGAAGTAGCACGAGGCGAACAGGTTGCCGTAGGGGATGTAGTACTGAGAGTGGATGTGACCGGTGTCCTTCTTCTCCTGCTGTCGGACCGTGTAGATGAAGTACATCCGCACGTCGGACTTGATCCGTTTCTCGAAATCCATGTCTTTGGCCAGTTCGAGCACACGTCGCTCGGTTTCCTCGATCGTCAGTTTCTCCTGTCGCAGCAGCGATTCGAGCTTTTCGTGCTCCAACTCCAGCCGCTTCTTGATGTCCGCGGTGCCGAGCACCTCGGCATCGAGCGCTGCGACGGCACCGATTTCGTTGACGGCCCGCTGGATCGCCTGTTGCCGGGTTTCGGAGATTCGTCCGGGCAGGATGTCGTGGTCGATCTTGCCCTTGTACTCGTAGGCCTTGATGCCCAGGAACAGCACCGCACAGATGAAGACCAGGACCAGGCTGAAGAGCCCCTTCCCGGACTGGCCGCGAGCGATCTCCTCGTGCGACTTGACGACCAGATAACTCGAGGCGATCAGCACGAAGGTGTTGATCGCACCCCACATAGTTTTGATGTGGCTCACGTCGTTGGTCGGCCAGGCCCCTTTTCCATCGGCATCGACCGCCGAGAGTCTGAGCACGATGTAGGTGCCGATCAGGGCGGTGAAGAACATGATCTCGGTGCCCAGGAACAGCCACATGCAGAGCTTCGAATCGGCCATTTTCAGGCCCATCTTCAGCGGCGGGGCGGCGTCTGTATGCGAGCTGTGTGACATCGGAGTGTCTTGGGTTTTCGAGGTGACTCGTCGTCAGCGACGGGTGGGGATGGTGTCCGTGGGGTTCAACTCAACAGGCGGAAGTGGTCCCAGGTCAGCGTGGCCAGCAGCAGCGGCAGGTGGATCAGGCTGGCGTAGAGAACGCCCCTGGCGGTCTGCGTCGATTCGTTCCACCAGAACCGTACCGATGCCACCAGGTAACCGACTCCCAGCACGGTGGCAGCGGCCAGGTAGGCGTCACCGGCCAGGCCGAGTTGGCGAGGCCAGGCCGAGATGACCAGCAGCGCCAGGGCGTAGATGACTCCCAGCAGGCCGGTCAGGCCCGGTCGGCGAGC
Organism: Planctomycetota bacterium; assembly: GCA_963582065.1. GTDB lineage: Bacteria > Planctomycetota > Planctomycetia > Planctomycetales > Planctomycetaceae > UBA8437. The sequence goes on from CAUZRQ010000025.1 coordinate 29,077, forward strand.
CGCGGCACGGGGCAGCATCTTCATGCCCGCCTTGGCGTAGTCGTCGCGGCAGAGCCAGGCGATGGCCAGGAAGTGCGGGAATTGCCACAGGAAGAGGATGGCGAACAGCGAGAGCGCGGCCGAATCGAGCGGGCCTCCGGCGGCCAGCCAGCCCAGCACCGGCGGCAGCGCTCCGGGGACCGCACCGACGGTGGTGGCCAGCGACGTGTGCTTTTTCAACGGCGTGTAGACGGCCAGGTACAGCAGCAGTGTCAGGGCGGTGGCCAACGCGGTGATCGTGTTGACCTGCCAGGCCAGCCAGCCCAATCCGACGACAGCCGAGGCCAGTCCCACGCCCAGCACTTCGGAGCCACTCAGCCGGCCGGCCGGCAGAGGCCGGTCGGCGGTGCGGGTCATCCGGGCGTCGCTGTGGCGTTCGAGGTACTGGTTGAGTGCTCCCGAGGCGACCGCGGCCAGGCCGATTCCGCCCAGGGCATGCAGCAGCCCCGCCCAACTCCAGGTGTCTCCGGCGGCCAATACGTAGCCGACCGCGACGGTCACCAGGGCCATCACCGCGATCCGTGGCTTGGCCAATTCGGCGTAGTCGCTGAGCCGAGCTGCCAGGACGCGTTGCCACGTCAACGGGGTGGTGGCTGCGGTGGCTGCGGTGGCTGCGGTGGTGTAGTCGGTCGAGAGGGGTCCCAGCGAACTCATGCCAGGCCTCCTTCCACCGTCATCTCGGCGATCAGTTCGCGGCGGGTGAGCCAATCGAGCCTGAGGACACGGACGGCGAGTGTGAGCGAGGTGAGCAGCAGCAGTTGTCCGATGACGGCGTGAGCGGTTCTCATGACGACCTGCAACGGCGCCCCCTGCACGGCGACGTAGCCGGAGGACGGCCAGCCGAAGCGGGTGATCCAGGCGGCGGCGCCCAGTCCCACCTGCAGCAGCAGGACGCAGGCCAGGATCCAGGCGTTGGCCTTCAGCCAGTTCGCACCATCCCGCAGTGCCAACACCACGACGGCGACGGCCAGCACGAAGACGGCCAGTGCGAAGCCGACGTGTTCGAAGAGCCCACCGCCGAGGTGCCGGATCCAGCCCCCCAGCGCACCCTGGACCAGCACAACCGCAGGCAGGGACCAGGCGAGTGTCTTGAGCCGGGTCGACGGTGTCGTGGGATGTTGTCCGGAGACTGTTTGCCACCGTCGGCCTGTGACCAGGGCGACGCTGCCCATCAGTGCCAGCACGCAGGCGGCGAACTGTCCGTGCAGCAGGGCCATCCGCGGATCGTCGGCGAGCACACGTCCACCTCCGAGCAGGCCCTGCACGATCACTCCGACCAGCACTCCGGTGGCCAGCCAGCAGACCCACGTGCGGCGTTCGCTGTTCCAGGTCCAGGCGGCCAGCACGATGCTGAAGCAGCCGATGATGATCCCGGCCAGCCGGTGCCCGTGCTCGGTGAACTTGTCGATGGCCGAACCGAACCAGGGATAGGCGAACATGCCGTGGCCGTCGGAACTGGGCCAGTCGGCGAAGGCCATGCCCCACCTCATCGTGGTCACGATCGCCCCGACGACGATCGGCAACAACGCGGCGCAGCAGGTCGCCACGGCGAAGCGGTGCAGCCAACGGGTGGGGCGATCGGGTTCGGACATCGGGCCGGGGTGTTGGGGGCAGGGGCTGTCGGGAGCCGCGGCTGTGCCGCGTCAGGATTCGTCGTCGGCGTCCTCGGCCGGCTGGTCATCGGCCGGCTGGTCATCGGCCGGCTGGTCATCGGCCGGCTGGTCATCGGCCGCGTCGCCGGAATCGTCGGATCCCGGTGGCGGAAGGTACTCGGTCTGCATCAGGTAGTCTCGGCCTTCGACCAGTGGCGACGAGTATTCGTACGGGCCACGGTAGACGATGGGGATTTCCTCGAAGTTGCCGTGAGGCGGAGGCGAGGGGGCGATCCATTCCACGCCGTTGGCGTTCCACGGGTTCCGGCCGGACTCGGTGCCCCAGAAGATGCTCGAGAACCAGTTGTAGAGCAGGATCAACTGGGCCAAGCCCATGACGATCGCACAGACCGTGATGAATTGGTTCATTGGCATCAGGTGTTCGAGATAGGGGTGGATGTAGGGGTCGGCGTAGCGGCGGGGCATGCCGGCCACGCCCAGCAGGTGCATCGGGAAGAAGGTGCCGTTGAAACCGACGAAGGTCAGGAAGAAGTGGATCTTGCCCAGCCGCTCGCTCATCATCCGCCCGAACATCTTGGGGAACCAGAACTGGATGGCTCCGAAGACGCCGAAGAGGGTGGCTCCGAAGAGCACGTAGTGGAAGTGGGCGACGATGAAGTAGGTATCGTGGATGTAGATATCGACGGGGACGGCGGCCATGTAGATGCCACTGAGTCCCCCGACGACGAACTGCGAGACGAAGGCGATGCAGTTGAGCGTGACGGTGTTGAAGCGGATCTTGCCGCCCCAGATGGTGCCGATCCAGTTGAAGGTTTTGATGGCCGAGGGGAGGGCGATCATGATCGTGGAGACCATGAAGGTCATGCCCAGGGCGGGGTTCATGCCGCTGGTGAACATGTGGTGTCCCCAGACGATGAAACCCAGCCCGGCGATCGCCGCCAGCGAGTAGGCCATCGGCTTGTAGCCGAAGATCGGCTTGCGGCACATTGCCGCCAGCATGTCGGAGACCATCCCCATGGCCGGCAGCAGCATGATGTAGACGGCCGGGTGCGAGTAGAACCAGAACAGGTGCTGCCAGAGCAGGGCCTGTCCGCCGCCGACGGTGGGGGCGGCGTTGTTGACGACGATGCCCGAGGGGACGAAGAAGCTGGTGTGGATGCCCTCGAGTGCTCCACCGAGTTGGGCCCGGTCAAAGAGCATCATGAATCCCGCGGCAGTCAGCACCGGCAGCGCGAAGGCCTGCAGGATGGCGGTGATGAACATGCTCCAGATCGTCAGCGGCATGCGGAACAGCGTCATGCCCGGGGCCCGCATGTTGATGATGGTGGTCATGTAATTGACCGAACCCATCATCGAGGAGACGCCGATGAAGGTGACGGCCACCAACCACATGTTCTGGGCGTGTCCCGAGCCGGGGGCGGCCTCGGGTAACGCGGACAGCAGCGGGTAACTGGTCCAGCCGGCGGCGGCTCCGCCGAAGTAGAAGCTGAGTCCGAAGAAGAAGATCGCCGGCCACATGAACCAGTAACTGAGCATGTTCAGCGTGGGGAAGGCCATGTCGTCGGCCCCGATCATCAACGGGATCAGGAAGTTGCCGAAGGCCCCGGCCAGGATCGGGATGATCACCAGGAAGATCATCACCGTGGCGTGCATCGTGAACAGCATCGTGTAGAACTCGGGCGAAATCTGGCCGCCCTCGCTGCCGAACATCTGTCCGAAGACCGGCATGTTCTGCCAGGGCCAGGCCAACTGCCAGCGGACGCCCAGGGCGAGCGACCCACCGAGCATCAGCATCAGCAGGGTGGTGATCAGAAACTGCACCGCGATCATCTTGTGGTCCGTCGAGAAGACGTACTTGCGGATGAACGACAACTCGTGGTGCCCGTGGTGATCGTCGTGGGCGGCCGCAGCGGGGTTGAGTGTGCTCATGGTGTGGCCTCTTCCGACGCCCCCGCGGGGACAGTGCCCGGCGGGGTGACTCCGTCGTAGTCCTGCAGGTCTTTGAGTTCCTTCACCTTGGCTTCGAGGTCCTCGACAGCTTCGACCTCACCCCGCATCTTGTAGTGTCCCCACCCGCACAACTCGGCACAGGTCAGGTTGAACTTTCCGGACTTGTTGACGGTGAACCAGATGTCGATGCTCTGGCCCGGCATCGCGTCCTGCTTGACGCGAAGATCGGGGACAAAGAAGGCGTGCTGGACGTCGGCGGACTTGAGGTAGATCAGGGTCTCGCGGTTCAGGTGAACGAAGAGCTTGTTGACGGCGTAGACGTCGCCCTCGTGTGGCTTGGCAAGCCATGCCTTGATCTGCTTGTAGGTCGTGAACTTCGTTCCGGGTTTCGGGTAACGGATCCGCCACTCGAACTGTCGTGCGGTCACCTCGGCCACCAGATGGGACGGCCGTGGCCCGACGTCCCGGTTTTCGTGGTCGCGAACCCGGTAGATGGCCCAGACATCGATCTGGTAAAGGGCGATGAACAGCAGGACGCCCGCCGGGACGATCGTCCAGATGACCTCCAGGTTGTGACTGCCGTGGCTGAACCAGGCCTTTTCGTCCTCGTTCTTCGAGCCCTTCCAGAGCACGTAGGACAGGGCACCCATGGTCCCGATAAAGGTGACGGTGACGATGCCCGTGATCAGGTAGAACAGGTCGTCGATGCGTTGCCCCAGCGGCGTGGCCGCTTCGCGGTTGCCCGGGAAGGCCCAGTCCATGGCCGGAGAGATCGCGCAGACAACGATCGCGATGATCGGCCATACAGTGAAGAACAGGCACCAGAAGATTCTGCTCACAATCGCTACTTCTTGTCCTTGGCCGATTTCGGCTGAGTGGTTTCCGGCTTGTCGTCCGGCTTGTCGTCCGGCTTGTCGTCCGGCTTGTCGTCCGGCTTGTCGTCCGATTTGTCGGCCTCATGATCGTGGGGGTGATCGTGATCGGCGTGCGAGTCGTCTCCACCGTGGTACTGGTGGCCGTGTTCGTCGAAGAACGCCCCGTCTATTGGGATGCTGAGCACGTAGTTGACGATGTGCCAACGGTCGGTTTCGGGAACGGTCGCAAATCCGGCCATCGGTGTGGCCTTGATTCCGGCGGTCACACGACGGTAGACGTCCAGGGGCCGCCGTCCGCCGCGGTAGATCCCCGAAGTCAGATTGCGTGGCTGAATCATCTTGTGCCACGCATCACGGAGTCCCGGTGTCGGGTAGTTCTGTTGGGTTTCGGGGTTCTTCTGGATGTCCTTGAGGAATCCGCCATTGCCTCGACCGCCTTCGCCGTGGCACTTTGCGCAATTGATCTTGGTACTGATGAACAGGTTGCGACCCTTGAGTCGCGATTTCTCGTCATCCGGCAGTCGAGCGGTGGTGGGGATCACGAGGTTCTCAGGATCCTCGGCGCTGGTCCAGTTTTCGGCGACCAGCGACGCGGCGTCGGCAAGCGCTTCGTTGAAGGTGTCGACGGCGAGTTCTTTTTCGAGGCTCTGGAGGTCCCTGGGCGGATTGCCGTCGTCGGTGGGCATCAGGGGTGCGAGGTGAGTCAGTAGTCTCCGTTCGATTTCGCCCCGCATCGCGAGGAACCGGACGAATTCGATAATCGCGTCGAGTTCATCGGGCTCGAGCAGGAGGAACGACGGCATGTAGGTTCCGGCGAGTCCCTGCTTGATGGTTCGGCGGAGGTCGTCGCGACGGGCGGCGTAGAACCCGTTCTTGGTCGAGGTGAACTTGAACAGGCCGCGGCGGTAGTCGCGGGGCAGCGGGTTGAACCTGTGGTTGCGGATGTAGCGTGCGGTGGGCCCGTTGCCGTCGCCGGTGACCCCGTGGCAATGCATGCAGTGTCGCATGTACAACCGGCGACCGGCCTGCAGCTTGTGCCCGATCAGCCGCAACGGCGTGCCGGGAGTGACCGCCGGGGCCGCTTCCTGTTCGGTCAGTGTCAGGATGCGGGTGTCCGCATCGTAGGAGCTGGCCATACGGTTCTGGGGGGTCTTGGTTTCCAGCACCACGGCGACGTGGTTGAGTGCGGTCGGCGGATCGCTCTCGAGAGAGACTCTCAGCGAATTGCCGGTGGCTGAGAGCACGGTGCCGCTGATTTCTCCGAATTCGATCGGCAGGGCGCCCCAGGCGACCAGGGCGTTCGGGGTGCCGAAGTGAGTGTTGAGGCTGTTTGTCAGGTTGGTGGCCGCAACGGAACTGGTGGTCTCCAGCGCGGCCACTCGCTCATCATTGACGAACTCCGCCTGGTAGTCGGCGCAGCCGACGACCAGTGGCAACAGGGCCAGCAGTCTCAGAATCGAGTGGCGTGTGGTCAACGTGTTGTCCTCAGCCGGGTCCGAACCCGGTCCGCATGTGAGCCTAGAGCCCGAAGTCACTCAGTTGGAATTCCTTGTCCACGGTTGCGCTGCCATCCTTGGGAATCGTCACTTTCAGTTTTCGTTCCAGGAAACCGCCCCTGCCCCCCGCCTTCTCGTGCCAGACCCGCAGGGTCAGCTCGGTGGCCGGCAGCCCCTTGAGTTCAAACGATCCGTCGGCTCTGGTGATGGTTCCCCAGGGGTGATCCAGCGCCAGGTGAAACGCCTGCATCCACGAGTGCATGTCACACTTGACCGGGAAGGGGGTGCGTTCGTGCTTGTTGTAGATCAGGGGGACGCCGTCACGTTCCAGGGCCTTGATGGCTCCATTGAAGCTGCGACTGCGTCCGGGGTAGGTGTGCGTGTTGTGTCCGGCGTTGTCCTGGCTCTTGATCAGCACGGTCTGGCTGCTGCGGACGACCATGGCGTGTGGGAGGAAGACACATCCCTTCTGGTCGAAAACCGCCGGTGCGGTGGGAGCTGCCGGGATCGGGGCGCCCGGCGGTGCCTTGTCGATGTAGATGAACACGTTGGCGATGCCGTTGCCTTCGCCCACCTGCAGCGACTGGTCGATGATCGCCACTTCGGCACCACAGACGTTGGTGTCCCGCTTGGCGGTCCCCTTGGCGACGAAGACTTCGGGTGTCGGCGCGGTGCCGACCAGCCTGATGGTACCCGAGAGAGTCCCGGTCCCGTCGATCTGTGTCACCGGACCGCCGCCAGTGTCCACCGATTTGTCCCCGGCCTTGTAGGTGACTGTCGGAGTCGCCGAGGCTCCTCCGCCGCAGCCGGTCAGCAGGCCGAGCGAAGCGGTGGCGATGGCGGTGGCGGCGATTGCACGAACTACTGAGGTCATGGCTTTGCGGCCCCCTGCTTGTTGGCGGCCGGTGCTCCCGCAGCCGGCTTGGCCGCCACGGGTGGTACGTAGGTTCCGTCGCGTTCCATCAGGCGGTTGTAGTTCATCAACGCGTCGCGGACGGCAGTGGTCTGCTTCAGGCCGTCTCCGCCGAAATGCTGTGGGAACAGCTTCTGGTTCTTGGCGAACGGCTGGGGCATCGACGTGTAGGGAGTGAACCACTTGGGATTGGACAGCCACACCTGCACCCAGTCGGACTGCAGGCGGTCGCGGACCATGTCGAGGTTGGGGCCACGGATGTCCTTCTTGGGATCGACCGCCTTGAACTGGCGTCCGCCCAGCGAGTGACACTTGATGCACAACGGGGCGTTGAACAATCGCCACGATTCGGTCAGGTAGTCGTGATCGGCCCCGTTGAACTCGGCGTCACGGTCACCCAGGTAGTCCGGTTGTCTCTGCGGCACCGGTTGGTAGGGGTACTCGGCCTTGTCTGCGGCGGCGAAGTAGTTGGCCAGGGCCCGGGCCTCGTCGTCGTCGAGGTTGAACCGGGGCATGCGGAGCACGGTGGTGTGCCGCAGGCGGTTGGGGTTCTTCAGGAACCGGTACAGCCACGGGGTCTGCACCTTGACGCCTTCGGCGATCAACGGCGGCGGTGACTGTTGCCAGGCCAGGTCGCGGTTGGGTTCCCTGGCCCGCGAGAGGATGTCGGTGACCAGCCACTGGGCGAACCGTCCGCCGCGGGCGGGGGTCTCGGAGATCAGGTTCGGTTCGGGCACCAGCATCCGTGCCGATGGGAGCACGGTGCGGGTCTGCGGTGTCGGCTTGCCCTTTTCGTCCTTGCCCATCCAGTTGAACGTGATCGATTCCCAGAGGTTGTAGGCGAACTCGCGTTCCTCGGGGTCGAGATCGTCGTCATCGGGGCCGGGTCGAGCGACCGAGAGGCCGTGGAAGGAATAGGAGACGTTTCCGTCCTTGTCGGGTGTCAGCTGAACGGTCCGGGCCGGCCGGATCTTCAGCAGCAGTTCACGCGCCTCGGGAAACTCCGCCGGAGTCAGCGAGCTGTCGGGCAGGTTCTCGATTGTGGTCTTCACCCGGATCTCGGGCGCGTCGACCATGTGGCACCCGACACAGTTGAACTTCTGCAGCAGCCGCTCGCCCTCGATCCGGTCGGCGACCTGGGTGTCGGGCGTGTAGACGTATTTCACCGGCGGCGGTTCGGCGACGAGCCCGAGGATGAAGGTGGCGATGGCCTCGATCGCCTCCTCGTTCTCGGCCGGCGTCGGGGCGAAGGTGAACTTCGGCATCCTCAACCGCTCGTCGTACCCCTTCGTCCTCGTCTTCTCGAAGTCGTAGCTGCGGGGGGCACGGAGTTTCTGCCAGAGGAACCCCTCGCGGCCGTGGTGCAGCAGGCTCGCGTAGAAGAACGATCCGCGGGTTGCCGCTTCCTCCTCATCCCGGCTGCCGAATTTCCGTTTTCCCAGCGTGTGGGCCCGAGCCTGTTTCATCTCGGTCTCGACCCGTTCACGGGTGCTCGACCCGTCGGCCTCGCCGTGGTGGTGCAGGTACTCCTCGATGTGTTCGAGGGCCAGCTTGGTCCGGTCCTTGCGGCCCCAGTCCTCGAGCTTGGTTCCGATCGGCCGGGCGGTCTCGAAGCCGGGGATGTTGTGACAGCCGTAGCAGCCGTAGCGGCTGACGGTCCGCCGACCGACGTAGGCGAGTTTCATCTCGCGGGTCAGTTCCTCGCCGACCAGCTCGATCTCGTCACCCGTGGGGTCGGTTTCGGGGTACTTGCCGCCCAGTTTGACCATGGCCTCGGCCCTCGCAGCGCCAATCACCTTGCCGGCGTAGAGCTTGACCAGTTCGTCCAGCACAGCGTCGTCGGCGTTGGGCACGGCCTCGCCGGCCAGGCTTCCGGCCGGTTGAGACAGCAGGAAGGCAGCGATGTCGGCGGCCGGGTCGGTTCGCTTTTCACCCTCGCCCTCGGCTTCCAGGAACAGGTTGGGCATGCGGGTTCGGGGGGAGTGCTTCTGCGGATCCTTCAGCCACGTGTAGAGCCAGCGGAAGCCATTCGAGGACGCGGCGGCGGGGTTCTTTTCGTCGTGCGGGATCTTGTCCTGGATTCGCGAGAGATCGGGGCCGAAGGTGGCCGAGAGCTTCTTGTCGGGATCGGGGACGGCCTTGTGAGCGTGGCAGGCCAAGCAACCGCGTTGGCGGAAGGCGATCTCTCCACGTTTCGCGTCGGGGGTGATCCCCTCGGGAACGGTGTCCAGCGAGAAGCCCTTGCTTGCCGTCTTGCTGGTTTCGATCAGGAAGTGCGTCACCGCGGCGATTTCGACGGGGCCGAATGGCTTGCCGTGTTCGTCATCCTGCTGATTGCTGAGATCGAAGAACTGGGGCATCCGCGTGGTCGGCCGGAAGTCGGCGGGCTTGCGGATCCACCGGCTGAGCCAGTCGGCGTTGGTCTTGAGCGAGACGTGGGCCAGGCTGGGGCCGACTTTCCTCATCCGGCCGGCGACCTGGTTCGGGTCGGCATCGATGGCCGTCTTCAGTTCGGCGGTGGCCGGTTCGAGCCGGAGGTCGGGTCCGATGCGGTTGGTGCCGTCGAACCCGGTGATCTCGTGGCATCCGAAGCAGCCGAAGTTCCGGACCAGTTGCCAGCCGCGGTAGAGTTTCGGGGCGGTGGCGCCGTGGTCGGGATTGATTCCCAACTCGACGACCTCGTGGTGGCATTTCAGGCAGGTGGATTCCCGCAGCCGACGCGGCTGCATCGGATATTCCCAGTAGTGGTTGGGAAAGAACCCGTACTTGCCGTTCCATTTCTTGTACTCGGCCGGGTGGTTGGCTCCGTGCTGGGCGTTGTGGAAACTGGTGGCCGATCCCTGTCCGTCGTGGCAGACGGTGCAGCCGAACTCGGTCAGGGGGTGCGGGCTGGCGGCGGTCAGGTAGACATCCGGGCGGGGGTGTGTGGCGAAGGGGTGCGGGAAACCGGCGTTCTTGACCCAGTTGGCGGGGCTGGCACCGATCTCGGCCTCCGCGGCGAACGGGAACTCGGGCACGTTGCCGGTCAGCACGCGGTTGATGCCCAGGTGGCAGGTGCGACAGCGGTCGAAGCGGGCCGTCTGGGACATGCCCAGGGTGATTCTCTGGTCGGGCAACCAGTCCTGCCGGATCTTGTGATGCGAATTGAATCCATCGATGACCGGCTGTTCCATCAGCCATCGCTTGATGGCCTGGAAAGTGTTTTCGGGTGCTATCTTTTCGCGGGTGTCCCGGGTCAGCGTCACGGCGTCGGCCAGTTCTTTCTTCGCCTTCTTGGCGTCGATTTCCTGCCCGGTCAACTCGGCGATCTTGCCCTGGGTTTCCTTCACCTTGAGATCGGCCGCTTGCAGTTCCCGTTCGAGGACTTCCACGGCGTCCCTCTTTTCGTTGAATGCCGTGAGCTTCTCGTGGGCGTTGGGATCCATGTCACGAATGGCCAGGTCGTAGTTGGCCCTGGCCACGTCGCGGAAAGTTCGCTTTGGCTTGGTGGCCCTCAGTTTTGTCGCCGCCGCCCCCTTCCGGACGGCCAACTCGGCCTTGAGTTCATTGAGTTGAGTTTCGATCCGTTCCAGGAACGTATCTCGTTCTTGAATCCGGTCCTTCAATTTCTCGGTTTCGGAGTCCAGCGTGCCCTGTTGATCGAGCCCGATGCCAGCCAGGCGAGCATCCTCGATCCGGTCCCATTTCTGCTGCCAGGATCGCCACTCGTCGTTGTGGTCGTCGTGGAGCATCCATAGCGTGGCCAGCAGCAGCAGGATGCTGTTGAGGGCAAAGACCGTGTGGGTCTTCGACAGGCTGCGGAAGAAACTGTCAGTGGCGGGCATGGGATGTCGGAGCTAGATGTTGAAGAAGTATTCGGGAATGTTGACCAGGTATTTCAGGTTCAGTGCCCAGCGGAGGACCATCTTCAGGGGCAGGGCGGCCATCCACAGCAACAACTGCGTGAAGACCATGAATCGCAGGTAACCCATCCGCTGGTAGAAGGTCCGCAGGCAGGTCATCGCCAGCAACGGCGGCAGGGCGATGAAATAGATCCCGATCACGGCGAAACCCGGCAGTTCGCGGAGCAGGATCATTGACACCCTCGTGCCGATGGGATCGCTGTTTTCATAGGAGGGCATGTCGAGGAACTGGCCGAACCAGTCGAGGTAGAACAGTTCCGAGAGCATGACGTTGTTGAGTGCTTCGAGCTTGTGGACATCCCAGTACTCGTAGATCCCGAAGATGTTCCAGTTGGGACCTCGCAGGAACGTTCCCAGGATGATCATCGCCACCCACAAGGTGATGAACCCGACCAGGAAGGTGATGACCGAAAAGGCGCGTTGGCGGAACACGTAGTAGCCGTTGCCGATCCGGTTGAAGTCGATGTAGGGGATGGCCATCAGCCCACCGAGAATGAAGGTGGGGAAGACGACTCCGGCCAGCCACGGGTCGTAGTAGACGAGCATTTCCTGCAGGCCCAGGAAGTACCAGGGCGCCTTCGACGGGTTGGGCGTCTTGGCGCTGGAGGCGGGTTCTTCCAGCGGCGCTTCGAGCACGATGCCCCACACGATCAGCAGCGTGGTGATCGCGATCATGCAGATCAGTTCGCTGTAGACCAGGTCCGGCCAGACCAGCACCTTCTCGTTCTCGTCGTTCTCGAGCACCGGCAGCGGACCCTCGCCGTCCCACTCGGCCAGTCGCCGGTCGTTTTCGACGGCCTGCGAGAAGTAGAGCCAGGTGAAGCCGCCGACCAGGTACAACAGCGCCACGATCGGCACGTTGTCGGGCTTGCCGACGATCTTCCGGAAGTCGTAATCGGTCATCGACAGGGTCATGAACAGCACGGCGACGTTGAGCAGCACCCAGCCGACGGTCGGCTTGACCAGGAACTCGCGGAACCTCAGCACCGCGATGGTGCCGGTGATCGAGAGCACGAAGTAGGTCACCGGATTGGCCAACACGAAGTCGATGGCCGTCTGGAACGGACCCCCGGGCTCCAACACCAGCGGGAACCTGTCGATGTAGTCCTCGTTGCTCCAACTGACATGCATGAAGCCCAGGATCAGCAGTGCGGAAGTGTAGAGTGCCCAGAAGGTGGCGTGGGGCAGCTTGATGTTTAGCACCGGCACCGTCATGTGCCGGTCTTCCTTGTAGATGCGGATCGTCCACCAGAGGTTCATCGCGCTCAGCACCAGGTAGAACCAGCCCAGCCCCTGCAGGACTGCGGGGGTCAGGTTGGGGTGCGGATCGATGAACGGGTCGACGTGCATGGGGGCTGTTACGGGTGTCGGGGCATTACAACGGCTGGCTGATGCCGCCGTCCTTGCGGATTCGCCAGAAGTGGATTGCGATCAAGCCGGCCGCGGCCAGCGGGATCGCCACACAGTGCAATATGTAGAAGCGGTTGAGGGTCTCTTCGCCGACGAAGCGACTGCCCAGAAGCAGGAAGCGCGCATCGCTCCCACTGGTGATCAGGTCGTAGCCGCCCAGGTTCAACAACTGGAACCCGGGACCCTCGTGACCGAGCACCGGTGTGGCCCGGGCCATGTTCGAACCGACGGTGATCGCCCAGATGGCCAACTGGTCCCACGGCAACAGGTATCCCGTGAAACTCAACAGCAATGTCAGCACCAGTAACAACACCCCGATCACCCAGTTGAACTCGCGCGGCGGCTTGTAGCTGCCGGTCAGAAAGACGCGGTACATGTGCAGCCAGACGGTGATGACCATCGCATGAGCCCCCCAGCGATGGATCTCGCGCATGATCCCCAGCGTCGTCACGTCGCGGAGGGCGAGGATGTCCTGGTAGGCCCACTCGAGGGTGGGTCGATAATAGAACATCAGCAGCACGCCGGTGATCGTCTCGACCAGAAACAGGAAGAACGTGATGCCGCCCATGCACCAGGTGTAGGAGAGCGCGATGCCCTGCTGTTTGACCGAGACCGGGTGCAGGTGCAGGAAGAAGTTGGTCAGCATCACCACCACCCGGTTGCGACGATCGTAGGGCGCCGGGTGTCGGAAGATGCTCTTCCAGATCTGCGATCCGCGGATGTAGTCGCCGACAGACATCGAGTTGTTGGGCTCCGGGTGTCCGGTCCATCGACCGGTTCATGCTGCAGTGTTCAGGGTGTTGGTGAGCGGGTCAGGTCGCGACGAAGGAGCCGCCGTCTTCCCACTGTCCGAGTTCTTGCTGGAACTTCTTGCTCTTGTCGACCTCGAGCATCCCGTCGGGGGTCAGTTCCAGTCCGTGGCGTTCCAGCGGGCGCGGGGCCGGTCCTTCGAAGTTGACTCCCGACTTGTAGAACCCCGACCCGTGGCAGGGGCACTTGAATTTCTGTTCGCCCTCGAGCCAGTTGGGGGTGCAGCCGAGGTGGGTGCAGACGGTCGAGACGGCAACGATCTGGTCCTGGCCGTTGTACATCTTCGAGCGGACGATCCACACGGCTCGTTCGGCCTTGAACTTGGCTGAGACCGATTCGGGGGGATAGTCGCTGGGCGGCCCGATCTTGAAGGTCATCGGCGGCTCGACCAGCGTGTTGGGGAACATGAACCGGGCCAGCCCCAGGACCATGGCGCCGCAGGCGGCCGTCAACGCGGTCCAGGCCATGGCGAACGGCGAGGCGAGCAGTTGTGTCGGGGCCAGCAGCAGGGCGACCAGCACGCTTCGGCGTCCGGGCGTCGGCGGTGCCACCGGAGCTTCAGGGGCCGCCGGCCGGACCGGCATCGGTTTTTCTGACGGAGTCTCGGAAACCGGTGCCGTCCCACGGCCGGCACCGTCGGTCTGTCTCAGTTGCTGGAGCATCTCCTGGACGCTCGGTCGGGTTCCGTCGTCCCCGCTCTCAGCACTCTCGGCGGCAGGTTTGTCGTCACCCGCAGCCGCTTTTTTGGCCGGCGGCTCGGCCGCCGGTGCGTCGGGAGCATCGCTGTCACCGCTGTCCTGGGCACGTGCCATCGCCAGGATGTCGGATGCTCCCGAGGGTTTGGCAGCCGGAGCAGCCGGTTTCGAGGGCTGGGCTGTGGGCGTTTCCTCTGGAGCCTCCGCATCTTCGGCAGCCGGAGCAGCCGGTTTCGAGGGCTGGGCTGTGGGCGTTTCCTCTGGAGTCTCCGCATCTTCGGCAGACGGGGGCGCAGCCTCAGGCTCACCCGAGCCACTGTCCTGTGACCGGGCCTTTGCCAAGATGTCATCGATCGAAGGTCGTTCTTCCGCCATCGTCAGCTTCCGGTAGCAGCGACCCGTCCGGCAGGACGCCCGCCGCGTGACGCAGGGCAATCAACCGCACCGAGCGGCGACACCACTACGTGTCGAGGCAATTCTGTCACGTCGATCAGGTCTCGACAACCACGTCCACCAAACCCGTTCCGTGATTTCCGGGGACGAGAATTTCGATGGGGGGTTGCGGGAGGGGAAAGGCGAATAGGGAATTGAGTGACGAGTGAGTATTCTTGAGTTATGGCGTTCGAATCGCAACCAAGCAAGACCGTGAAACGGGGGTGAATTGGTTGATGGTGAGTGAGTCGATCAGGTCAGCTGAGTGGGAGGATCGGGTCAGGAGACTCGAGTCGTTGGTGCGGCGTGATCCGGCCGAACGCGGGTTGATCTCCTCGGAAACCGAACGCGGCGTGTTGTGCGAGGGCCATCTGGCCGGAGCGGCGTTGAGCCTGTCGGCCAAGCGGGGTCCGGTGGCGATCCTGACCGGGTTCTTCATTCCTCATGGAGACCCGCCCGCGGCCGAGACCGATGGACCGCCGGGAGCCGTCACGCTGGCCCGGGTCCTGGCGGGACTGGGTCGCGAGGTGGTGCTGGTGACAGACGAACCGTGTGGGGGAGCCCTGCGGGCCACCGCCGCCGCGGCCGGACTGGAAGACCTTGAACTGGCGATCGCCCCGCTGGTCGACGCGGACCGCTGGTGCCTGGATTTTCTGTCTCGACGCCGCGATGCGGGCGGGTTGGATCACCTGGTCGCGATCGAGCGGGTCGGCCCCAGCCACGGACTCGATTCGATGCTGGCCCAGTCCCGTGCCGGCGAACCGCCCGAGGCGGACTTCGGTGAATGCGTGCCCGAGCAGTCGTGGGGATGTTGCCACAACATGCGGGCTCGGGTGATCGACGAATGGACCGCCGATGTGTCGGCGCTGTTTGACCGGTTGCACGAGTTCTGTGCCGAGGCCGTGACGGTGGGGATCGGCGACGGGGGGAACGAGGTCGGGATGGGGGCGGTGCCGTGGGAGGAACTGGTGGTGAGACTGCCGGGCGAGCACTCGGTGCGGATCCCCTGCCGGATCGCCACCGACTGGAACCTGCTGGCGGGGATCAGCAACTGGGGCGCATGGGCGTTGGCGGCGGCGGTGGCGTTGGCAGCCGGACGGGTCGAGTTGATCGATCCGATGTCGGTCGAGTGGCAGCACGAACTGGTGGCGCGGATGGTGGCCGAGGGACCGGGCGTTGACGGCCCTTCGGGACGGGCGGTTGTCGGTGTCGACGGGCTGTCGATCGACGACTACCTGGTGCCGTGGCGGGCAATTCGGGGTGAACTGGGGCTGGAGTGACCCCGCAGGCGACGCACCTGCTAGAATCCCGGCAAGTCACGCAGGAGAAGCAAGACATGTCCTGTTCGCCACGTCTGTTCCTGAAGCTGTTCGTCCTGGCGGCCTCGCTCCCGGCCCCGCTGGCCGCCGGAGAGCCCGAAAAGGCAGCCGGGAAGAAGCCGGCATCCAGGCCGGTTTCACCCACCAGGCGGATCCAGAAGCTGAGTTACGACTTCAAGGAGGCAGGAAAGAAAATGGAGTACGGGCTGTTTGTCCCGTCGAATTACAAGGACGAGGCGAACAAGGAGAAGAAATATCCGCTGGTCGTTGCGCTGCACGGTCTGGGCAGTAATCCGCAGCAGATTCTCCGTTACCGTGGCCTGGTGGGGCTGGCCGAGAAGTACGGTTACATCGTCGTTGCTCCGATGGGCTACAACTCAAGCGGCTGGTACGGCGTTCAGGGGCAGCGGTCCCGGTTCTCGAGGCCGTCGAACCTGGGCGAGTTGAGCGAGAAGGACGTGTTGAACGTGCTGAAGCTGACCGAGGTGGCTTACCGGGTGAACCCGAAACGGATCTACCTGATGGGCCATTCGATGGGCGGGGGTGGAACGTTGTACCTGGGAATGAAGTACCCGAAGAAATGGGCAGCCCTGGCCCCGATTGCTCCGGCCATCTACCGTTCGCCCCAGGGCCTGGCGGCGATTCGTGACATGCCGGTGATCGTCGTGCAGGGAGCCAGAGACCGCCTGGTCCGCGCGTCGGCGACCCGCCGGTGGGTCAAGAAGATGAAGGAACTGGAGATGACGCACAAGTACATCGAGTACAAGAACGGCGGCCACATTTCCCCGGCGTTCGACGGGTTGCCCGCGATCTTCGAGTTCTTCAACAAGCACACCGAGCGGGGCAAGCCTACGGTTCCCGCACCACCAGGTGACGGTTGATCTCGACGTCGGCCAACTCGGTCACCTTCCCCGACGGCCAGCGAATCTCCAGCCGCTCGATCGTCTTTGCCTTGCCCAGTCCCAGCGTCACCCGTGCGGGGGCCTGCGAGAGGAAGTTGATGACCGGGTAGAGTTCCCGGCGGACGGTGCGGTTGCCGACGTGAGCGATCACGCGTGCTCCGATTCCCTGCCGGTTGCTTGCCGAGCCCACCAACGACACGGTCAGCCAGCCGGCGTTGGGGAAGCGGTTCCGGTAGACCCGCAGCGGTCCGCCGCCGGCCTGCCGGACGAACAACTCGGGCCGTCCGTCGCCGGTGACATCGCACCCGACCGCGCTGCGGCCGTCGCCGTCACTGTCGGCCGCGGAGGCGTGGCCGATGTTGGCGAACCGGCTGTCACCGAGATTGAGGAAGACGCCGTTGCGTTCGTAGGCCGAGAGGTTTTCTCGCCGGTCGGCGAAATCCCACGGGTTGGGCACCCAGAACTCGCCATTCTTGCGATCCACCTCGCGCAATGCCGGTGTCACCGCGTGGCAGTCGAACGGCTGTGACACGACAGCCAGCCAGACACAACGTCACCCGTCGGGTCGCTTCCTGCTGACGCTCTGGAAACCACACGGGGCGTAGAGATCGAGCCGGCCGTCGTTGTCGAAATCGATGTAGGCGGGTCCGTAGGCCCATCCCACGTCCGCCACGCCCGCTTTGCGCCCGATACGCTCGAATCTGCCGTCACCGGTGTTCCGGTACAGGTCGCTGCCGGCGACGAAGTCGCGGAGTTGTCTGTCGACATCCGGGGCGTAGATGTCGGGGGGCAGGTTGGCGACGACCCGTTCTCCGGCCTTCGAGTACATGTTGGCCAGGTAGGGATCGGCGTAGCCGTCGTTGTCGATGTCTCCGACGGTCAGCCCCATCGAAAATCCCCCGTAAATCTCAGGCAGCGGTGTCGGCACGAACGACCCGTCACCCTGGCCCAGCCAGAAGTCGTTCTTGCCGAACTCGCAGGCGGTCATCAGGTCGGGGTCTCCGTCGTTGTCGGCGTCGAAGAAGACCGCTGCCAAGGTGCTGGTCCCGCGACCCGCGGTGCCACTGGATGCGGTGATGTCGGTGAACCGCAACTGGCCGTCGTTGTGCCACAACTGGTTGCGGTTGGTGTCGTTTCGGCCGATCCACTTCTGTCCGCTGGTTCGCTCACCGATGCCGACGACGTAGAGATCGAGTCGTCCGTCGAGATCGACATCGGCCACGGCGTAGCCGACGGCGTCTTCGAGTTCGAGGCCGGTGTCGAGGCTGGCCAGGCGATTGAACAGGCGACCGGATCTGCCGTCCGCTTCAACGAGATCGTTGCGGTAGAAACGTCGGCCGAGCACCAGGTCGGGGTCGCCGTCGTTGTCGAAGTCGCCCCAGGCGGCCGGCAACTCGTTGAACGACTTCGGCAATCCCACCGCCTCGGTCACCTCCTTGAACCGGCCGCCGCCGGTCCCGCGGTAGAGGACCGGTCCCGAGATGTCGGTCACCAGGCAGTCGACGTGCCGGTCGCCGTCGTAATCGGCCAGGTAGATGCCTCCGGTGAAGGCGGGTGTTCGCGGGCCGCTGACGTCCCGCCAGTTGTCGTGCAGTCGCGCCACGTCGATGCCCGTCTCGTCGGTCATTTCCTCCATCAACTGCCGGGAGCTCTCGGTGGTGTCGACCCGGTTGACCACAAGTTCGAGAAACCAGTCGTCGCGTTCGGGCAGTTGGTCGTCGAGCGAGCCGAGTCGGCAGGACAGTTCGAAGGTGGTTGACCGAGGTCGTCCCTCGGCCGCTTGCCCGGTGATGTTCAACTGCAGGGTGCCGACCCAGGGACCGTCCAGTCGGCCGGCGGTTTCCGGCTGCATCCGCTTGACCTTCAGCCTCACCGCATCGATCGAGGCAAACCGGTGCCGCTGGTCTCGCAACCACGACACCAGTTCCTCTCCGTCCAGGGCGTCCTCGCGCTTCTGCTCGATCCGTTGCCAGGCGGTCACCGTCACCGCACCGTGCTGCCGTGAGGTCATCCGGTCGATTCGGGGTGGGACCCAGGCTCCGTCGATGGCGGCGAAAGCGGCCGAAAGCACGTCGGTGTCATCAGCGGCGATCGCCTCGGCCAGCTTCGGCAGGCAGAGGTCTCCCAGGACGAACCCTCCGAGGTGTTCGACGTCCTGCAGGTAACGGGCCTGCTTTTCGGTCAACCCCGGCTCACGCCGCTTGACGCGTCCGAAGGCGAACATCAACACCAGCACCGCGATGACCACGACGGGAATCACGACGAGGACTGCCCGCCGTGGCGAAGCGGGGGGAGATCCGGGTGCGGGGGAAGTCTGAAGGGAACTCATGGGCGTCGGTCCACTGTACCGCGCCGACGAAGAGGGTGGGGAGGCGGCTTAGGCGGCGTCGGTGTCGACGTGGATGCGGGCGTAGTACGCCTGCCGGTAGATCGGGCACGACTGCAGCAGCTCCTCGTGGCGGCCGGTGGCGATGATGCGGCCGTTGTCCATCACCACCACGCGGGTGACCAGTTCGAGCACGCTGGGGGCCATCGAGTGGGTGATCATCAGCACCGTGCGGTCGCAGACAAAATCTTTCAGCACCTCGTGGATCTTGTCCTCGCTGCTGGCATCGATCGACGAGGTGGCCTCGTCGAGCACCAGGATGGCCGGGTCGCGGAGGATTGCTCTGGCCAGGGTGACCCTCTGTCGCTGCCCGCCGGAGAGTCGTCCACCTCGTTCTCCGACGACGGTCTCGAACCCGTCGGGGAACTGTTCCACGAATTCGGTCACCAGCGCCTGGCGTGCCGCCGCGTGAACCTCGTCCGGAGTCGCGTCGAGTCGTCCGAACTGGATGTTCTCGAACACCGTGTCGTTGAACAGCAGTGGTTCCTGGGTGACGATCCCGATCTGCTTCCGCAACTCGAGCGGGTTGACCTCGCGGATGTCGATCCCGTCGATTCTCACGGTTCCCTCGGTGGGATCAAACAGCCGGGGCAGCATGTGGACCAGCGTGGATTTGCCCGAACCGTTTGCACCCACCAGCGCCAGCACCTCGCCCGCTTCGACCAGCAGGTTGACTTTCGAGAGGGCCTCGGGGGTCTCGACGACCTGGCCGTCGTAACGGAACGAGACGTTGTGGAACTCGATCGAGCGGTGGTGTCGTTCGATCTGCTGAGGCAACTCGGGGGTGGTGACCTTTGGGACACGATCGACGAGCTCGAAGATGCGATCGGTGGCGGCGGAGGCCCGCTTCAGTCGCGCGTAGACGCTGGAGAGTTTCCGGATGGGGTCGATGGTGCCGGCCAGGAACGCGTACAGCAGCGACAGTCTCGCCACGTCCATCACCTCGGTCGTCAACCGGATGCTCCAGATCTCTCGAGTGCCTCTCAGGACCAGGTACGCCCCGGGCAACAACGCCACGCAGACGGCTGCCAGTCCCAGCAACTCGGTGGTCGGATTGGTCAGCGAGTCGACCTTCACCACCTGCATCGCCTTCTGGTAGTACTCGCGGTTATCGCGGCGGAATTTCTCCTGCTGGCGAACGGTGCCGTTGAAAACGATGATCACCTTAATGGCATGGAATGACTCCTCGAGCGTCTCGTAGATCCTCGACATGCTCTCCATCATCCGGTGGCTGGCCGCCTTGAGTGCCTTGCCGTATCGGTAGAAGACCAGTCCGAAGATCGGGATGAACAGGAGAGACAACATGGTCAACTGCCAGTTGACCAAGAAGGCCATCGCGACACAGGTGACGGCCTTGAGCGGTTCGCGGATCACCTTGCCGCCCATCAGTTTCAGCCCACTGGACATCACGTTGATGTCGTTGGTGAAGCGGGCCATCAACGGCGCGGTGCCGTCCTGGGCCAGCGTCTGGTAGTCCAGCGACAGGCAGTGTTCAAAACAGGCCTCGCGGACACCTCGCACCGACTTCTCGACCGCGCTGCCGACCAGCACGTCTTGGATGAAGATACCGACCCCCTTCAGCAGCGTGCCGACCATCAGCAGTCCCAGCACCAGTGCCATGGTGTCGAAGGCATCACCGGGCAGATGGGGCAGCAGTTGTTCGCGGGCCCAGTTGAGTCGCCTGAGTTTGCTGGTCTTTTCGGCGATCTTTCCCTGGAGGCGTGCTCGCTCCTTGAGCTTGTTGGCCGGCAGGCTGTCCAGTTCGCTGGTGGTGGCCGCGATCCCGTCGTGGTACCAGTCGGCTTCCTGGTCGGCGTACTGCTGCAGCGACTGACCCTGCAGCAGGACCTTGACGATGGGGAAGGCGACCGAGAGGTTCGTGCCCCACAGCAGGGCCACGCCGAGGCCGAAGATGGCGCTGACAATGAACAGCCGACGGTGCGGCAGGACGTAGGGCAACAGTCGCGCAAAACTGCCCACGCGGTCGTCTCTCCCGAAGTCTCTGCCAGCCCACCGCGGCGTCGCCCCGGCGGGCGACACGAGCGGGGCGGGATCATCGGAAACAGTGGCCGACGGGTCAAGAGGTTTGTGTGGCCGACCAGCTGTCCTCGCACCATGCCGCGGCTCGGAACAACCCCGTTTCACCGTCCGGCCGACCGACCAATTGCACCGACAGCGGCAGGCCGTCGGCGGTGCGGCCGATCGGGAACGAAACCGTCGGCAGGCCGGTGTAGCTCCAGGGAGCGTTCATCGACGGGTCGCCGGTGGTCGACGTGTCGGGGGCTCCACCGACTGCCGCCGGGCAGACCAGCACGTCGCATTCGCCAAAGCAGTCCAGGATCTCGGCCTTCAACCTCATCTGGTGACGGCGGGCCTCGATGAAGCGGCTCATCCGGAAATCCAGTCCCTCGGCGATCAGCCCGCTCAGTCCCTCGGGGTACCGGTCGGCGTGGTCGGGATAGTGGTCCTGGTGGTTGGCTGCCAGGCCGGAGACCAGCACGATCCGGTGATGGTCCAGCACCTCCTCGAAACTCGCGGGCAGTTGGGGTTGACCGACTCCCGCCCCGGCCGATTCCCAGGCGGCCATCGCGGCGTCGATGGCCGAGATCGCCTCGGAATCGGCTCGTTCGGCGAAAATCCCTCCCAACCGACCCAGCTGGGGCCCGTGCCCGGGATTGGCCAGCGAGGAGACCAGTCCCGGCGCGGGAGTGTTTCGGGAGGTGAAATCGGCGGGGTGGTACGAGATGAGCACATCGAGCATCACGGCCAGGTCGGCCACGCAGCCGGCGATCGGGCCGGGGTGGTCCAGGTGCTCGCTGATCGGCACCACGCCCGCACAGGGCACTCGACCCAGGGACGGTTTGGCCCCGGCCACTCCGCAGAAGGCGGCCGGTCGGGTGATCGATCCGCCGGTCTGCGAGCCGATGGCGGCCAGGCACATGCCCGCGGCGACCGCCGCGGCGGAACCGCTCGACGATCCCCCCGGTGTGCATTCCAGGTCGTGGGGATTCCGGGTTGGCGGGGGGTCGAAGCAGGCGAATGCCGTGGTGACCGTCTTGCCGATCAGCACCGCGCCGGCCTGCCTGAGTCTCGAGACAAGCGGGGCGTCGCAGGCTGCCGGTTGTGGACGCCCGGTCGTCGCCTCGACCGCCTCGACCGACATCCCGGCTGCCGTCGGCAGTCCCGCCACATCAACGATGTCCTTGATCGCCACCGGGATCCCGTGCAGCGGCCCCGCGAAGCGTCCTGTCTCGGCACAGGCGTCCAATTCGGCCGCTCGCGCCAGGGCGTCGGAAGCCTGCACCGAGACGAACGCCTGCAGGTCTCCGTCGGAGGTCTCGATTCGCTCCAGGCACTCCGAGACCAGTTCGGTGGCGGTGGTTTTCCCGGTTCGCACGGCCGCGGCCGCCTCGACCAGGGTCGTCGGGTTCTCGGGGACGAGGCTCGTCATCATTCGTTCTCGGGTGGAGGGGGTGGGCCGTCGGTGGACATGCGGCGAGTGGTCCACCACAGGGCCGCGGCCAGCAGTGCCGAGAGACCGACCACGGCGGCCAGGCCACAGTAGATCAACAGGTTGTCGGTCGACTGCCCGACGATCAGGGGACCCAGTCCACCGATGCCGAAGCAGATCATGTTGCTGAACCCGTACCCGGTGCTCCTGTGGCGGGACGGCACCAGCTGGGCGATCAGGCTGTTGTAGACCGGTTGGGTCATGAAGTGGATGAAGGCGAACGAACAGGCGGCGGCCAGGCAGAACCAGCCGGTGGCCAGTCCCATCAGGACCAGGCAGGGGGCGCTGGCCGAGAGGATGGCCACCTGCAGCCATTCGAGTCGACCCGGTCGAGCCAGCCGGCCGGCCAGCCACTGGCCCCCGACGGCGAACGACAGCGTCACCGCCGCCAGCAGGTTGCGGAAACTCTCGGCCGAAACCGACTCGGGGCGAATGCCGGCGCCGTCGAGGTACCTCTGCAGGAAGTGCAGGAATGCTCCGTAGACGAATCCCGAGAGAGCCCCCGAGGCGATCAGCAGGATGTAGAGGCCTCGCTGGAACGGCCCGTCCTCTTCGGCGACCGGACCCACCTGCGAACCGGGTTCGCGGGTCGAGCCGATTCGGCGGATCGACACCAGGATCAGCAATGCGATCACCACCGCCGGAACGCACAGTGCCATGTAGTAGCCTCGCCAGCCCAGCCACCCGGTTCCGAACAGCACGGCGGCTCCCATCGGTGCTGCGGTGATGCCGATCGAACCGAAGATGCCATGCCAGCCCAGGGCCCGGCCGCGGGATTCGGGCGTGGTCACCCGGGAGATCAACGAAAGTCCGGCGGGGTGGTAGATGCTGGCGAAGCAACCCATGACGAGCATCGAGATGAACAGCGGCGGCATGCTGTAAGAATTCGCGGCGGTGATCGCCGTGATGATGCAGCCACCCAGGTAGACGATCAGCAGTCGCCTGGATCCGTAGCGGTCGGCCATCCATCCGGCCACCATCGCCAACAGGCCGAACGGCAGCCGCCAGGCCATTCCCAGTCTCCCGGTGGCCGCCTTGTTCTCGGCCGCCGTCTTTCCCACCAGGTCCTCGCCGATCATCTGTTCGACGCTGGGCAACGCCAGTTCGAAGACGTGCACCAGGGCGTGGGCGCACGAAACGAGCAGGATCAGGCGAAAGGCGGTGCGGGTCATCGAACCGGGATGGTGGGATCGGGTGGCGGGGTGAGTCGGTCAGAATAAGGGGCTGGGTACGAGATTCCCAGCAGCGCTGGTAGGCTGCTTCCAGCAGCGATCCCCAACCACGAGTCCCATGCCATGACACCGGCCAGCTGGATCAACCTGGGCATAGTCATCGTCTACATGGTCGGTATGCTCGGGCTGGGCCTGTGGCTGGCTCGGTTCATCCGCAGCGGGGACGACTACTTCATCGCCGGCCGGTCGTTGAACCGCTGGGTGATCTGCGGCAGCATCATGGCCACCAACGTGGCGGCGCTGTACCTGGTCGGCCCGGCGGGCAGCGCGTTCGAGGTGGGCGCCCCGCTGCTGCTGATGGCCTGGAGCGGGAACATGCTGGCGGCGATCGCCGCGGTCACCTTCCTGCCGCGGTTCCGGCGGCTGGGGCTGACGACGATCACCGAGTTGATCCAGCAGCGGTACGGATCGGTCGTTTCGGTCTGCGTCTCGCTGCTGTGGATCATCTTCTATGCCCTGTTCTCGGGCGTGACGATGATGACCTGTGCGACGATCATCACCGGGGCCTTCGGCGTCCCCGACTCGTTTCACCTGCCGGGGTTGGACACCTTCGAAACGGTCACCGTGGTGGTGGCCGCGGTGGTGGTGCTGTATTGCCTGGCCAGCGGGTTGCTGGCGGTCGTCTACACCGACCTGTTGCAGAGTTTCCTGATCATCGGCGGCGCGGTGATCCTGCTGCCGCTGGGGATCCAGGCCGGCGGCGGGATCGAAGCCCTGTTCGATCCCGAGCGGATGTCGCCCGACAAGTGGGTGATGTGGCGGCCCAGCGGGCCTGATGCGGGGACCGACTACCTGACGATACTGATGCTGTTTGTGCTCGGACTCCCCTACTGGTTCACCTCGCAGTACATGCTGCAGCGGAGTTTCGCCGGGAAGACGGTGCACGAGGCGAGCAAGGGACTGCTGTGGGCGGCGGTGCTGACCGGGCCGCTGACCCTGTGCTACATCGTGCCCGCGATGGCGGCGGGAATGAACCCGGATTTCCAGGATCTGCCCGGTGGTCCCGACTCGATCCTGCCCTACCTGGCCCAGACGGTGATGCCTGTCGGACTCGGCGGCCTGTTTCTGGCCGCGCTGGTTGCCGCGTCCAATTCGACGGCCAGCAGCTACCTGAACAGCATCGCCACGCTCTTCCGACAGGACATCCACCGGCCGTTGCGGCCCGAGAGCGATGACCGGCGGTCGTTGCAGGTGGGTCGCATGGTGACCGTCGCTGCCGGACTGGTCGGATTGGGGTACGCCGTCTACAGCCACCGGATCGAGTCGACCCTGCTCGATTCGGCGTGGAAGATCGGCAGTGTCTTTCAGCCGACGCTGTTCATCGTCGTCGCCGGGGCGTTGTTCTTCCGGCGGGCGACGCGGGCCGGGGGCATCGCCTGCCTGTTGATGGGGATCGGGTACACCTCGCTGGCCGCCAGCGGTGGAGTGGCTTATATCGGCACCGAGACCGGGCTCGAAAACGTCCCGCTGGTGTCGAAGTTCTTTGCCTGGGACCACGGGTCGGCCCCGGTTCGTGCGCTGGTCGGCATGCCGCTTTCGGCCGCCGTGCTGATCGCCTTCAGCCTGGTCACCGGACGTGGCGAAACCGGCGAGACCCGGGATCTGTTCGGGAAAATGGGGTTCCGTCGTGCCGGTTGGACACCGGCCAGTTCAGCCGGGGCCGTGGTCGCGGCGATCGGGCTGGTCGCGATGATCGGGTTTGGTTTCCTGGATCACCGCCTGCCCGATTCGTTTCGGCCCTGGAACGTGGTCGGATACCTGGCCGTGCTGACCCTGTTCGTCGCCGGCATGATCTTCGCCTCCGATGCCCTGTTGCCGGTGCCCGAGGAGGATGTCGGGGAGGAGACGCCGATCGAACGCAGTTGGCTGGCCAGGCGGTTGGCCACCGGTCGGGCCTGGGCGATCGTGTACGGCCTCGCAGCGGTGCTGGTGGTCGTGATCTACCTGTTGACGTAGAATCGCAGGGACAGGCATCCGCCGCTGGGCGAGAGCCGTTTTCCCGTCACCCACAACCAGGAAAGTCTCCACACGATGCGGCACAACCGACTGCGGCAACTCCTCGACGCCGACCTCCCCAGCCTCGGCACACACCTGCACTCGTCCTGGCCATCGATCACCGAACTGGTCGGTCACAGCGGGATGTTCGACTACGTCGAATTCGTCGCCGAGTACGCTCCCTACGACCTCTACGCCCTGGAGAACATCGGCCGGGCGATCGACCTGTTCCCGCACATGAGCGGGATGATGAAGATCGAGCAGGAGCCGCGGACCTACCTCACCATTCGTGCCATCGGCTCGGGAATCCAGAACGTACTGTTCGCCGATCCTCGGACGGTCGAGGATGTCCAGGAATGCGTCAAGGCGGTGCGGGCCGAGACCCCCTCCAACCGTGGCATCCACGGTGTGGGGATGCGTCGGGACGTGCGGTTTGTGCTCGAGGGCGGGTCGCCGGCATTTGCCGAGGCGCTGGACCAGTCGGTGGTGGCGCTGATGATCGAAAAGAAGTCGGCTGTCGATGATCTCGAAGCCCTGCTCTCGGTTCCCGGCGTCGACATGACCCAGTTCGGCCCGGCCGACTTCTCCAACAGCATCGACCGTCCCGGCGAGTGGCAGCACCCCGAGGTGGTCGAGGCCGAGAAGCACGTGATCGAGACCTCCCTGAAGATGGGAATTGCTCCGCGGGCCGAAATCAACACGCCTGAACAGGCCGAGAAATACCTCGAGATGGGCGTCAAGCACTTCTGTGTCGGCACCGATGTCAGCATTCTCTTCGATTGGTTCCGCGACACCGGCGGAGCGTTCAACGAGTTGCTGGGACGGGAAGTTCCCGGAGCGGGGGGCCAACACGGTGGGTACGGGGGAGCTGGTGACTGAGCTCGGGGCCAGTCCGGCCGAGGGAATCCGCCGGCCGCCGGTCGTTTTCGCGGTCATCGCCGTGGCGGTTGCCGCCACCTGGTGGGGCTGGCCACCTTCGCTCGTCGATGTCGTGCCCGAGGGCGCCGGCGTCCCCGGGGCTTCGAGAATGGTCGCCGTGCTGGCGGCACTCAGAGACCGGATGGCCGAGGACGATCCGTACCTGGGTCGTCGGCCACTGGAGACGGCTCGACGAGAACTCGAATCGCTGTCACCGGATGCGTCTCCGCGGACCCGTTTCGGTCTGCTGTGGTCGGTCGGGCACCACCACCTGCGGCTGGGCGAGAACCGGTTGGCGACCGAGCGGCTCAGCGAAGCGATCGGGTTGGTGTCTCGACTCGAGCCACCGCTGTCGGCCGACGAGCGGGACGACGTGCTGTTCCAGGTGGCGGTGGCCTGGTTGCGGCGTGGCGAGACGGAGAACTGCATCGAGTGTCACACGGCCGAGAGTTGTCTGCTGCCGATCAAGGATGGCGGCGTGCACGAACATCCCGAATCGGCCCGCCGGGCGATCGCGGTGCTCGAGCAGTTGCTCGGAGCCAATCCCGATCACGCCGCCGGCCGCTGGCTGCTGAACATCTCGACGATGGCCGTCGGCGGGTACCCCGACGAGGTGCCCGAGCGGTTCCGGATCGCGCCCGAGGTGTTCCGTTCGTCGACCGAGTTTCCGCGGTTCACCAACATCGCCGCCGGGCTGGGACTCAACGAGGTCAATCTCAGTGGCGGAAGCGTGTCCGAGGATTTCGATGGCGACGGGTGGGTCGACATCGCCACCAGCACCTGGGACACGGCCGGCCCGGTCCGCCTGTATCGCAACAACGGCGATGGGACGTTTGTCGAGCGGACCGAGCGGGCGGGGCTTTCGGGGATCCTGGGCGGGCTGAACCTGGTGCCGGCAGACTACGACGACGACGGTGATGTCGACCTGCTGGTGCTCCGTGGCGGGTGGTTGCAGACCGACGGTCTCGACCATCCCAACTCGTTGCTGCAGAACGACGGCGCGGGGAATTTCCGCGACGTGACCTTCGAGGTCGGGCTGGCCGGCGGGGGGCTGGACTTTCCGACCCAGACGGCCGCCTGGGCCGACTACGACAACGATGGGGACCTGGATCTCTACGTCGGGAACGAGGGCTTTGCCGCACAGCTGTTCCGGAACGAGAACGGTCGGTTCACCGATGTTGCGGCCGAGGCCGGTGTCGACGGGGCGGGCGTGGTCAAGGGCACCGCCTGGGGTGACTACGACAACGATGGTGACGAGGACCTGTACGTGTCGGTTCGCGGCGGAGCCAACCGGTTGTACCGCAACGACGGCCGCGGTCGCTTCGAAGACGTGGCCGAGAAGCTGGGCGTTGCGGGACCCGAGCGGAGCTTTCCGGTCTGGTTCTGGGACTGCAACAACGACGGCGCCCTGGACCTGTACGTGGCCAGCTACCGCGAGGGGGTTGAGGAGGTTGCCCGCGACTACCTGGGGCAGGCCCACCGGTCCGAATCCGATGCGTTGTACCTGGGTGACGGCCGCGGGGGATTCCGCGAGGTCTCAGCCGAGTTCGGGCTGGTCCGCGTGACCCAGCCAATGGGGTGCAACTTCGGCGATCTCGACAACGACGGCTGGCCCGACTTCTACCTGGGGACAGGGTACCCCGAGTACGCCGGGATCATGCCCAACCTGCTGTTCCACAACCAGGGCGGGACTCAGTTTGCCGACGTGACATTCGCGGCCGGCTTTGGCCATCTGCAGAAGGGGCACGGCGTGTCGCTGGCCGATTTCGACCACGATGGTGACCTGGACGTGTTCCAGCAGATCGGCGGGTGGTATCCCGGCGACGCCTTCGGCAACGCTCTCTTCGAGAATCCGGGTTTTGATCGGCACTGGCTGGCGGTGCGGCTGCGCGGCGAATCCTCCAATCGGCTGGGTGTCGGGGCACGGCTGCGGGTCGAGTTTCACGAGGGAGACCGCCGGCGGGTTGTGCACCAGCGGATCGGCAGTGGCGGCAGCTTCGGCGGCAACCCCTTCACCGCCCATGTTGGACTGGGGTCGGCCACCCGCGTGGACCGGATCGAGGTCCACTGGCCGACATCGGGAACAACCGATCGATTCACCGGGGTTGGTGTCGATCGGTTGGTTGAGTGCCGCGAGGGACAGCCGGAATTGGTCGAGACGCGGTGGCGGCCTGTGAAGATGATCGGCCACGTCGAATCGACCGGTCGGGCGGGGCGATAGGATGACGGTGAAGTCGCAAGGATTGCTGTTGTCGAGGCTGGCCGTCCTGGTGATTCTGGTGGTCGTGGTGGCGGTCGGTTGGCGGTGGCTGGGGCTGGGTGGTGAATCCGACGAGGAGTTGCTGAATCAGGCTCAGCGGGCCTATCGGTTGCGGCATCTCGATACGGCACTCGACCTGGCCGACCGCGTGATCGCCCGGTCACCCGGCCATCGTGAGGCCCTGAGACTGGCCGGCGAGTTGTCGATCGAGCTTGGTGACTACGACCGCAGCGTGGCGTACCTGTGCGAACTGCCTGATGCCGATCAACCCGAACGGCTCACCGGGATGCTGGGACCGGGTGACCGGATGGACAGCCTCCGATCGCTGTCCCGGTTGGCCAAACAACTGGAAGAGCGGATTGTCGAGGAGCCCGGGCACGCGATGGCCAATGATCACCTGGCCTTCATCCTGACCATCTCGGGTCGCCGCTGGGAGGCCCGTCGACCGCTGTTGCGGCTGTTGCAGCGCGGCCGCTTCACCAAGCGGCACCTGGTGCTGCTGGGCGAATTTGAGAACGTGCTGGCCGATCCGGTGATGCTGGAGGCCTGCCTGCGTCAGGATCCGAACGAGCACCTGGCCAACTTGGGGCTGGGGTTGATCGACGTGGAGCGGCGGGACTTCGCGGGAGCCCTGGGGAGATTCGAGTCGGTGACTGCGGCGCGGCGCGGCCTTGCCGAAGCCCACGCACGGGTACTGGTGACCGTGTTGGAGCGCGGCAGCCCCGACGCGGCCGACGACTACGCCGGTCGACGAAAATTGCTGGTTGACGAGCGGTTGCTGGAACATCCAGGGTTGTGGCTGGCCGACGCGCGGTGGGCACGGCTGAACGGGCTGGACCGCCAGGCGGCCCGTTGCCTGTGGGAGGCGATCCGCCTGGAACCCGACCAGCGGGCGGCCAATTACCAGCTTGCCCAGATCCTGGTGCAACTCGACAGGTCCGACGACGCCGAGCGATTCCGCAAACGGGCCCGTCAACTGGCCGCGTTCGAACGGACGCTCGGGTTGATCGAGACCCGCCTGAACCTGGAGTCGGACTGGGACGACCTGGGCCTGCTGCGGAACGCGGCCGAGCAGTGCGAGCGGATGGGGCGGTTGTGGGAGGCGTTCGGTTGGGCCAGCGAGGCCCAGGTGCATGATTCCCAGGTGCCGTGGGCCCGCGAACTGGTCGGCCGGGTCAAGCAGAGGCTGGCTGCCGACCGGGATGCCCCGCAGACGCTGGACGAACTCAACCCCGCCCACTCCGTCGATCTCTCGGGATTTCCCCGTCTCGACTTCCGGCAGTTGCAGCCGGCGGAGGTGATTGCCGGGCCGGACGAAACGGGGGCCGGCGAGATCAGGTTTGAAGACCGGGCCACCGCCGCGGGGGTCGATTTCACCTATTTCAACAGTCCCGACCCCTCGACACAGGGCGC
>CAUZRQ010000026.1:0-57112 GCA_963582065.1 Planctomycetota bacterium
TGAGAAGGGGAACTCGGGCATCAATTCGTCATCGATCAGCAGGTTGGGCAGAGACATGTAGCGGCAGGAAACCAGCCGCCTGGCCAGGAACTCGTTCAACCGTGTTCCACGGTAGACAACCACCGCGGGGGTCTGGCGGGCGAGCAGTTCGAGGCTGACCGAGCCGGAGACCATCAGGCAGCAATCGGCCGCCTCGATGATCTCAGACGTCCGCCCCACGTGGAACTCGAGCCGTCCGGCTCCACCCGCCGCCTGTTCATCTGCCAGGAAGCTCGCTTCGCAGTGCCGTCGGTGAGCGGACTTGTAGTTGGCGACCAGGAACCGGGCCGAGGGGTGTGCCCGGGCCAGTCGCTGAGCCACCGCCTGCAGCAGCGGCCAGTTGAGGGTGACTTCGTGGGTCCGTGATCCGGGCAGCACCGCCACCGTCGGACCGGGTCTGTTCCGGCACGATGCGAGGAACACGTCGTCCAGAGACCGCTCGGCCACCTCGTCGAAGAACGGGTGACCGACGTACTCGGCCGAAACGCCTCGCCGGGTGTACCAGTCGTATTCGAACGGCAGCCCGCACAGGACGTGGTCGACGTATCGCCGGATTTTCTTGATCCGCCACGGGGCCCAGGCCCACAGCTGGGGCGGGAGGTAGTAGAAGACCGGGATCCCGGCGGCGTGGGCCTTGCGGGCGATCCACCAGTTGAAGCCGGGAAAATCGACCAGCACGACCGCATCGGGTGGGTTGTTGCTGAAGATCGCCTCGGCACGCTTCACCAGGCGGTAGAAGCGACCGAGCATCGGGACGACCCGTGTGAAGCCCATCACCGCCAACTCGGTCAGCGGATAGACCAGCTCACCGCCGGACTCCTCGATCAGCGGCTGCATCCTCGGCCCGCCGAAGCCGGTGACGACGATGTCCGGACGCCGCTCTCGCAGTTCCCGGATCAGTCCCGCGGCGTGCTCGTCGCCGCTGGGTTCACCGACTGAAAAGAAGATCCGCATCCGCCGCGTCCCTGCTGGCTGGATCGAGATGGTGGGTTGTCCGGACGGCGAGCACCTTAAGCGGGCCGGGTGGCGAGCGTCAAGATGGACCGTGACGGGGAGAAGAGACGGTCACCGCGATCGCCAGAACGAGGGAATGAACAACACGAGGATGGCGAACAGTTCGAGTCGGCCGAGCAGCATCAGGACCGAGAGCAGGATTTTCGACTGGGGAGCCAGGAAGGCGTAGTTGTGTGTCGGGCCGAACACGCCCAGTCCGGGGCCGATGTTGTTGAGCGTCGCGGCAACGGCGCTGGCCGTGTCGATCAGGCGATCCGATTCGTGTCCCTGCCACGGACTGCCTGGCTGGATCACCAGCAGCAGCATCCAGCTGATGATGAAGATCAACAGCACCAGGCAGAAATAGACGACCACCTGGTGTCGCTGGGCCTTGTCGATCGCCACCCCGGCAAGTCTCAACGGTCGGACCACGTTGGGACGGAAAGCCTGTTCGATCTCCAGCCGTACGATCTTGGCGAACAGGATGAAGCGGACGACCTTCAGTCCGCCGCCGGTCGAACCGGCACAGCCGCCGATGAACATCAGCAACAGCAGCAATCCCTGCGGGAAACCGGTCCAGGTGTCGAAGTCGGCGGTGGTGAACCCGGTGGTGGTCATGATCGCAGTGGCCTGGAAGGCGGCTTCGCGAAGCGAGGTGAGCAGCGAGTCGCCGCCGTGGCTGAAATGGACCACCGTGGCGAGGCTGAGCGTCGAGATGACCAGCAGTGCCAGGTAGACACGGAATTCGGTGTCGCGGAAAAATGTCCGCCAGACCCGGCGTTTTGACAGGGCGAGGTGATACAGCGAGAAGTTGGTTCCGGCCGCGATCATGAAGAGCACGATTGTCCAGTCGATCCAGCCGCTGTCGAATGCGCCCACGCTGGCGTTGTGGGTGCTGAAGCCACCGGTGGCCATGGTGCCGAAAGTGTGGCACAGCGAATCGAAGACGCTCATGCCCTCGATGACCAGCACCACGGCCAGCAGCAGGCTGATCGCGACGTAGATCGCCCACATCACCATCGCCGCCTGCTGGACCCGGGGTCTCACCGTCTCGGACATCGGACCGGGCACCTCGCCTCTGAGCAGTGCCTTGCCGCCGGCTCCCAGTCGACGGAGGATCGCCACGAACAGCACGACGATGCCCATGCCGCCGAGCCAATGGGTGAAACTGCGCCAGAACAGGATGCAGCGGGGGACTTTCGGCGTGTCTGGATCGTCGTCGGCTTCGAGGTGAGTCAGCACGCTGGCGCCGGTGGTGGTGAATCCCGAGATCGATTCGAACAGTGCGTCGGTGACTCCCACGCGGATCACGTTCGGTGTCTCGCCATTTCCAGCGGTGGTGGTCTCGGTGCCCGAGAGGAGAAATGGGAGGGCTCCCAGGACCCCGGCCAGCAACCATCCAAGTCCGACAATCGCCAGGGCCTCTTTGCGGAGCATCGGGGCATTGCTGGCCTTGCGTCCGATCCACGCCAGAGATCCACCGACCGCCAGGCTGCAGATGATCGACCCCAGCAGGCCGTAGAAGCCGTTGATTTCGAAGGTCTCGGTCTGCCCACAGGCCGGAAAGGCCCACGGCAGGCTGAAGATCATCGAACCACCGACCAGCGCGGCCAGCAGGCCGAGCATCCGGAACAGCAGCAACCAATTCATGCGACGTGACCGTCGGGAGGATCCGGGAGCGATGATTGAGCAAGAACCGCAGCCGGAAATTATATCGAGCGGGACGCGGGTGGCTCAATTGCCACCACCCGGCTAGGCCGCCGACAGATCCGTGGCTGGTGTTGCGGCCGCGACGAACGCTCGCCATTCCGACGGTTGTCTTGTCAGCGACGAGATGGTCAGCGATGAGAGTGCGACGCCCTCTGACGACCAGTGGCGGTGGATGCCCGGGAAGGCCGAGAGCATGCCGGGACGCTCGGCATCCACCAGCAACAGGGTGCCGCCCGGACCCAGTCGACCCAGCCACTCGGCGGCCACTCGAGACAGTTCGGCCGGTGACCGGTTCTCGGGATGAGCCAGCACCAGTCGACAGCGACCCGGTTCGGACTGCTCTTCAAAATCCTCGACAACCAGTCCGAGGAACTCCAGGAGTTCGGTGAACTCGTCACCGGCGGTGGCATCGAGAACATGGTCGCCGGGGACCAGGCCGTAACCGAGCAGCAGTTCACGCAGTGCGGTTTTGGGGAGCGGGGAAGTGGGTGTCACGTTGTCCGTTCCGGAGCATGTCGCCGGGAACTGCGAGAGGAACCGCGGCAAGAGGGAGTTTCCGGGAATCCGGATCGAGCGAATGCCCGTCGCGCGCGTAATTTAGGCGCGGTCCCGACCGGGGTCAACACGGGTTTGCCCAGCGGGTGGGGTTGCCGAACTACTCGGCGGACGCGGCCGAATGCCGGGGAGCGGCGGGCTTGGGCGAACGGTCCAGCAACCAGATGTTGCGGAAGCGGACCGGGTTGCCATGGTTCTGCAGCTTGGTCGGCAACGCCAGCGGCCCCTCGGGCTTGCCCGCGCCCGTCTTCCGCTTGACCTCGACATTGTCGTGAACCAGCACGCCGTTGTGCAGCACCGTCAGACGGGCGTTGCGGGTCTTGTTGCCCGAGGCGTCGAAGGCCGCGGCGTCAAGATCGATGTCGTAGGTCTGCCAACTCAACGGGGGCAGGCACATGTTGGTCGCCGGCTCGATGTAACGGTAGAGACCACCGCACTCGTTGTTCTTGCCGGCCAGGCCGAACGAATCCAGGATCTGCACCTCGTAACGACTCTGCAAATACACCCCGCTGTTGCTTCGGCCCTGGCCCCGGGCGAACGGCATGAACGGAAGACGGAATTCCAGGTGCAAGCGAAAGCTGCCGTAGGCGTACCGCGTCTCGGTGCCCTCCATCAACAACCCCGACTCGGTGACCCTGGCGGACTTGAAGAAGTCGGTCGAGCGGCCGTCGAAAAGTGCCACGGCGCCGGCCGGTGGCTTGGCACCCATCGTCGGGCTGACCCGGTGCACTCGATTCAACTTGGCGATCACACCGTCAAAGGACTTCAGGAAGAAGACCGCGTGGTCGTTGGCCACGTCGATCTGCAACGGGTCCCGGATGAACCGGGCCGAGTTTCCCCGTCGCTGACCGGGGATCCGCAAACGGGCCTTTCCCGTCGCTCCGGCTCCCGGCAGACCACCCTGGTACTCGACCGCCTCGAATTTTCCGCCACCCAGCGAGATCACCTGCAGACCGATCGGATGAAATTCCTGGGATCCGGTCAGCACCCAGCCGACGTATTCACCTTGTAGCCGGAAGTCGACCCCTGCGGATTTTTCATCGACAAAAGCCTGTTTTGCGTCCTGAGCGGATGCCTGCGAGTGTGTTGTCACGAGTCCCGCGGCAACCGCCGCAATCAAAACACGTTTCGCGTGGCGCCAGCACGACTTGAGGTTGGGCCTGGGCTTCATCGGCTTCAATTCCCGTCGCTGGTGTCAATCGGTGCAATTTGCCAGAAGTCTCCAGTGTGACAGCCGTGGTCAGGCGATGGCAAGTCGCAGCCGAGCCGGTCGAATCACTCGACGGTGCATCGCCAGCGGCCGCGGTGGATTTCCGAGCCGGCCCGTCGCCCCTTTCGGTGATAGCTGGTCAGGTAGTCCATATCGTGTTCGGGGTCCTTCAGGTCCGGCAGCGGTTGTACGTGGAAGTTGCCGTGATGATCGACCAGGTCCCGGATGGTCTGAAAATACTCGCCGACATCGCTCCAGGAATGCAGTTCGCCTCCTGGTACCAGCACCCCGGCGACGAGTTCCAGGAACGTGTCGGTGAAGATCCGTCGTCGCCGGTGCTTGCGTTTCCACCAGGGGTCGGGGAAGTAGACGTGTACGGCGGCGACCGATTGCGGTTTGACGAGTTTTTCGAGTGCCACCCGGGCGTCACCGCCCAGCACCCGGGCATTGGCCATTGTCCGTTTCTTGAGCCGTCGCGCCGTCCGCCGCCCCTCCCGATAATCGATCTCAATCCCGCAGTAATTTGTTTCCGGGTGGGCTGTTGCTGAGTTGACCAGGAACAGTCCGCGACCGCAGCCGACATCGAGTTCGACGGGATGGTCGTTGCCGTAGAACTCGGACCAATCGAGTGAATCGTCGAGGTCGTCGAGGGTGAGGAACCAGGGCGCGAGGTCCTCGGTCGGCGGAGGTCTCATCGGGACACTCGTTGAAAGTCTCACGATTTCAGCTGCGTGCTTCAGTTGATCTGCTGGTCGCGGTTGATCGGTACACCGATCATCGTGCCACAGAAGACCATCCGCTCTTTGACGAACCCCTGAAAATCGAATTCGGCCCGTCGATGCGGTCTGACCATGGTCAGCTGCGCCATCAGCACCAGCCGGTCGCCCGGGAAGACGGGATAGCGGAACTTCACGTCGTTCATGCCGCCGAATCCCAGGTAATCCCCTCCGAGCACGTCGTATTTCCGTGCAAAGAACCCGGCCAGTTGAGCCGCACACTCGCACATCACCACCCCGGGCATCAGCGGAAATCCGGGCATGTGCCCGGTGATCCAGAACTCGTCGTTGCTGATGTCCTTGTAGCCGACCAGTCCCCGGGCCTCCTCGTCGACCATCAGCACGGCGGTCAACTGTTCCATCTGATGCCGCTGAGGGTTCACCTTGCGGATTTCATCGAGATCGAACTGGGGGTTGTCGAAGTCGAGCGGATCGAGTGGGAAGAGTGACGGGGGGGGCATGATGGGGGTGTTTGGATTTTGAGCGGGTTAATCGATTCCGAGAACGGTCAGGACCTGTGTGAGTTCGGTCAGCAGGCGATCGGGTCGCATGTCCGGGTCTCGGACCTCCTCCTGGCTTGCTTTGAAGCTCGAACTGTCCCCGGCATACAAGGCAATCTTCATTCCAAGTTGCTTGGCAACGGCGAGGTCGTCTCGCAGCCGACTCCCGATATGGAGCACCTCGCCGGGTTCGATTCCATCCTCGGCCAGCCGGTTGAGGCAGGCTTGGTAGAGGGGGGGCGAGGGTTTGCGGAGGCCGAGCTGGCACGAGAGTGTCATGGCGTCGGCGTCGAGCAACTCGCCGAGGGGCGGTAGTGTAGCGTCGCGTCCGAGACCCCGCAACAACTGGACGAGCGTGAAGGGTTGCGCGTCGGCCAGCAGGGTCTGACGGCAGCTGGAGTTGGCGATGGCCGTCAGCACTCCGGCCGCGCCATTGGCCGCCGCGACTCCCTGCAGCGACTGGTGGAAGAAGAACGCCACCTTCTCGGCGAACTGGTCCTCGTCTCCGTAGAACTCCTCGTCGATCTCATATTCGTTCTGCATCAGCCGTCCGATGAGAGTCTGCCACAGGTCGGCGGAGTTGACCTGCGGAAAGTTGCCCGTGCGACCGGTCGCGGTCATCTGTTTCAGTTCCAGGCATTCGCGGTACTGTTCGTAGAGGTACTGCCAGGGCGCCCCGGGCTTGCGGCTCATGCTCTGCCACATGTTGAACGCCTTGATCGTCTTCTCCATCGCCACCTGCATTCTCACCTGCTGCGGGTGGTCCAGGTGCAGGCATCCGTCACTGATCTCCAGCAACGTGCCGTAGACGCTCCAGGTGACCGCGGCGATCCCCTCCAGCGGCTTGGCGAACGCGGTGGCCTTAACCGGTTCGGCCGGGGGAGGCACCGGCCAAGTGTGGTCCTGGCCGTCGAGCCAGTCGGCGAATTCCATCAGCGTCTGGGGCATGGGAGTCAGGAGATTTCGGGAGGTGGCGGCGGGGTCATTCGGCGGGAGAATCGGACGTGGAGCCGAGCCAGTCGTCGAGGGCCAGCAGGGCCTGCCCGCTGGCAAGTGGTTGCTGGGCCATTTGTCTGGACATCAGCACCAGGCAATCGACGGCAGCATCTCGCCAACGATCCTCCCCGGTCAACTCGGACAGCTTCACTAGTGCTGTCGCCGCTATCCCGTTGCCAGACGGAGTGGCGTTGTCGCTGGTGTGCTTGTAGCGGGCGATCAGTTCTTCGGAGTCGTCGGCGGTGAAGAAGAATCCGCCCGGGAGATCCGGCGGATCCGCCGCGGGGTCGCCGAAGCTCCCCAGCAACTGCTCGGCCAACTCGACCGCCGACTCCCTGAACTCGTCTCCCTGTTCGTCTCTGGCGAGTTCGCAGAGTCCATCGAGCAGGCAGGTGACATCGTCGAGAAAGGCCGGGAAGCGGGGTTGGTTGTCCTTGGTCGAATGTCCCAGCCGACCGTCGTCGTCGCGGACGCTCTGCCAGATGTCCCGCGCGGCCGCCTCGGCCGCCTGGCGGTAGCGAGGTTCGCCCAGTGCGCGTGCGGCGGTGGCCATCGCCGTGATCATCATCCCGTTCCAGGCGACCAGCACCTTGTCGTCGCGGTCGGGTGCCACTCGCCCCGCCCGCACCTCCAGCAATCTTTCCCTGCACGCGGCGAGCGTGGTGGACAATTCTCCGTCGTCGATTCCGAGCACCGTGGCGGCCTGGTCGTGGGGCTTGGGCCTGTTGAGGATATTGGTGCCTTCCCAGTTGCCCTCGGCCGTCACGTCGTAGCAGTAGCAGAACGACTCGGCGGCCGATTCTCCCCGGCTCTCCAGCAGCGTCTCCTTCACCTCCTGTTCGCTCCAGACGAAGAACTTCCCCTCCTCACCTTCGCTGTCGGCGTCCTGCGTGGCGTAGAAGCTGCCCCCGGGTGAGGTCATTTCCCGGAGCACCCAGTCGAGCGTCTCGCGGACGATCTCGGGGTATCGCTGGCAGTCGGTTGCATCGAATCCCTCGAGGTAGGCCGGCACCAGCAGCGCGTTGTCGTAGAGCATTTTTTCGAAGTGCGGCACCAGCCAGACGGCGTCGGTCGAGTAGCGATGGAAGCCACCCCCGAGCTGATCGTAGATTCCGCCGCCGGCCATCCGATCGAGCGTCAGCCGGGCCAGTTCCAGGCAGGCGTCGTCGCCGAATCTTCGATGGCACCTCAGCAGCAGCCGAACGTCCATCGGGTGAGGGAACTTGGGGGCGTTGCCGAAGCCGCCGTGGTGGGTGTCGCCTGCCGAGAGCAGTTGTTGGCGGACCCGGTCGAGCAACCCCGCATCCAGCAGTTCGCCCTGCCCCGGCTCATGGATCACCTCGCCGACCCGTTTCACTGCGGCGGCCAGTTCGTCGGCCGCCTGCTCCAGTTCGTCCCGGCGGGTGTTCCAGGCCTCGGCCACGTGCGTGACGATGTCGGAGAACCCGGGCATGCCCATCGACGCGGCCGGCGGCCAGTAGGTGCCACCGAAGAACGGTCGTCCGTCGGGCGTCATGAAGACCGACATCGGCCAGCCACCCCGGCGTGTCAGCAGTTGAACGGCGTTCATGTAGACCTGGTCGATGTCGGGCCGTTCCTCGCGGTCGACCTTGATCGCGACGAACGACTCGTTGAGCAGCCCGGCGATTCTCTCGTCCTCGAAACTCTCACGCTCCATCACGTGGCACCAGTGGCAGGCGCTGTAGCCGACCGAGAGGAAGATCGGCCGGTCGAGTTCGCGGGCCTGCTCCAATGCCTCGAGGCCCCACGGGAACCAGTCGACCGGGTTGTGCACGTGCTGGAGCAGGTACGGGCTGGTCTCACCGGCGAGCCGGTTGACCGGTTGATCGGCGGATGATGAAGGTGAAGAGGTCATGGGGGGGGATCGTAAGGAGTCGGCGGCTGAATGTGGAGCATCTCGACAGGGGAACTCGTGCTAAACTCTGGTATCCGGATCGGGAGTGTGTCGATGCGAACTGTCCTCACCGAGATTCCACGAGTGCTGCTGGTCGGCCTTTCGCTGTTGTTGTGCGGCGTGGCACCCCCGGAAACCGTGCTCGAGCAGATCACTTTCGATGACGACGGCACCCCGCGGACGATCTCCGGCCGCGTCGTCGTCAAGGCCGTCGACGGTGGTCTGCTGGTCCAGGAGCGGGACGGGCGGTTGTGGACGGTGACGTCCGAGGTGCTGGGGAAACGCGTCGCCACGACAACACCGTTTCGGCCCGAGGCTCCCGAGGAACTGGGCAAGCGTCTGGCAGCCGAACTCGACAAGTCGGTGGCCCCGGGTTTCCACGTGACCCGCACGCGTCACTACACGATCGTCTCCTCAGCCGATCCGCGGTTCGCCCGCTGGACCGGGCGGCTGTTCGAGCGGCTGCGGACGGCGTTCGTGGCCTACTGGAAGGGTCGGGGAGTGAAGCTGGCCGATCCGGAGTTTCCGCTGGTGGCGATCGTGCTCAAGGACCGCGGGCAGTTCTCCAAGTTCATTCGCATCGACGCGAATCTCGATCCCACCACCACAACCGGCTACTACTCGATTCTCTCCAACCGCATCGTGCTCTACGACATCGCCCGGATTCCCGGCCAGCCGCCGGCGGCGACCGCCGTCGAGATCCAGCGACGGCTGTCGACGGCCCCGCAGGCGATCGCCACGGTGGTCCACGAGGCGGCTCACCAGGTCGCCTACAACTGCGGTCTGAATCGACGGCTGGCGGACAACCCGTTGTGGCTGGTCGAGGGAATGGCGGTTTTCTTCGAGACGCCGGACCTGCGGAGCCGCTCGGGGTGGCGGACCGTCGGCAAGGTCAACCTGCCGCGGCTGGCGAGGTTCACCGATTTCGTCCGCCAGCGTCGCGGACCCGG
The DNA here is from genome assembly GCA_963582065.1 of Planctomycetota bacterium. Taxonomy (GTDB): domain Bacteria; phylum Planctomycetota; class Planctomycetia; order Planctomycetales; family Planctomycetaceae; genus UBA8437. Next base: position 9,645 of record CAUZRQ010000026.1, read on the forward strand.
TTCGCTCAGGAGCCTGGTCCGAAACGACCGGCGGTTCCGCGAAGGCGAATCGGTGGCGGATGCGTATGCCGAGGCGTGGGCGTTGAATTACTTCCTGTTGCGGACCCGCCGCAAGCAGTTGGCGGCCTACCTGAAGACCGTCTCGGCCAAGCCGGTGCTGAAGTGGGATACTCCCGAAACGCGGCAGGCCGATTTCGAGGCGGCCTTTGGCGAGGACTGGGATGAACTGGACAGGGTGTTCCTGAAGTACATGAGCCGTGTGCGGCCGAAGTAGCCCCCAGCCTTTCCTCATCCCGCGGTTCTCTTCTACAATCGTCCTTTCCTCACTGGGGTGTTGTCATCCCGTCCGCCCGGCTCTCTGACGGAAGCCCGTTCCCATGGCCAAGACGACCCGCAAGCTGAAGAAAGCCAACCACGGTCGCCGTCCTGCCAGTGCCAAGGCGAGGAAAGCCAAGCGGAAGAAGTACCGGACGTAGCCGCTGCGGTCCCCGCCGAGACTCGAGCTCAGGCCTTGGTCGTCGACTCCTCGTCGGACTTGGCCGCGACGTTGTAGCTCCACCACAGCCTGCGGGGCAGGCAACCGGCTCCGGCGATCAGCAGCTGGCTGACGCAGAAGATTCCCAGGGCCAGCATCACGCCCTCGGTGAACCCGTAGCTGTGCAGCCCGACGCCCAGTTCGTTCACGCCGAACCAGCTCCAGCTGACGGTGATGTTGCCCAGCACGGCCAGCACGGCCAGCCCGCGGTCCTTGACCATGCCGCCCCAGCGGGCGTGCAGGACCAGGGCGTTCCAGAGCACGATGATCAGGGCCCCGTTTTCCTTGGGGTCCCAGCCCCAGAAGCGGCCCCAACTGTCGTCGGCCCACAATCCGCCCAGCACCGTGCCGACGAAACTGAAGAACATCGCCGTGCAGGTGGTGCCGTAGATCGCTCTGGTGAGATTCTTGCCCACCGAATCCGACAGCGACGGGGTGCAGACGCCGCGGAGGATATAGACGATGCCCAGCAATCCCGCCACGTAGGTGCTGGTGTAGCCCTGGGTGATGCAGACCACGTGGGTGGCCAGCCAGAACTGGGTGTCGAGCACGGCGACCAGCACGGTGAAGGTGTCACCGTCGCCGGCCAGGTTCTGGGCGATCAGCAGCGTGCCGAAGCCGGCGGCCGCGGAGATGACGTTGCCCATACCTATCCGGTACACCCGCTCGATGATGATCCCGGCCAGTACCGCCGCCCAGCCGATGAAGACGGCGGACGAATAGAGATTGGTGACCGGAGGTCGTCCGGAGATGACGATCCGTGAGACCAGCCCGTAGGTGTGCAGGGCGAATGTCAGGTAGACCAGCCACAACGCCGCCCGGTTGAACATCTCGGGCGCCGCCAACCAGCTGAGTGCCACCAGCAGAAAGACGGTGACGTAGAGGACAATCGCGAGGTAGAACGGTTCGAAGTTGTTGAAGTGGTGTTCGAATCCGGCCTTCCAACCCCGGTAGTCTTTCGGGGATTCCGTCGCGTAGGCCTCGCGGAGCTTCTTGACCTCGAGGTTGAACGTTTCGACCTGGCCGGCTTCCCACGCGGCAAAGATCTCCGCCAGTCGCCGGTATCCCACCGGCGTTTCCGTCGAGAGTCCCTGTGGGCCGACAATCGGAACCAGCACACCCGAGACCTGCTGGACGATCCCGTCGAGAAGTTCCTGGCGGATCCGGCCGATCAACCGTTCCATCAACCGTTCCCTCTCCTCGGCGTTCAACTGGTCCATCTGGCGTTGGATTGTCGCCCGCAATTCGGACGGTGTTCCCGGCAGCCCCTGCTGCCGGTCCCGGACGACGATCTGGTCGATCGCGCGGCTGCGGACGTTGGCCTCGAAGCCCGGATCCCGCAGTTCGCCGAAACGGCGGACCAGTTCGGTGGCCAGTGCGCCGGGCGAGTCGACCTTCCATTCGGCGGCGGCATCGCGGGCCCACGCCCGCAGAGATTCAAGCGACAGTGTCTGCCACTCGAGTTCCGCCGACGGCACCGCCAGTGGCAGGTTGGCCCGGTCGTCGATCAACTCGCGAATTCGCATGATCGACATCAGTCGATCGAAGGACACGTCGGTACCCGGTTCGATCAGGGTGTGCGCGGCCCGCAGGGCAAAGTAGTGCTGGATCTTGTTGTGCAGTTCGCGGAGCTTCCGCTGATACTGCGTCATCTGTTCGGGAGCGGTCTCCATCGCCGTGGCGAGTTCCTTGCGGTACTCGCTTTGTTGGCCCGGGGCAGGGTTCACGTGCTCTTCGAATTCCCGGAAGGCGTAGCGGAGTCCGCTGCGGCGTTTGAGTTCGAGCGTGGCGAGCACATCGAGGCTCTCGATGCGGAACACCCGGTGGTGGCCGGCCTGGTCCGAGTTGGTGACTTCGTCGAGCAACCAGCGGATGGCCGGCTGGGCCGTGTTGTTGTCGTCGCGGTAGGTGTTGCGGCCCGAGATGACTCGCAGGCTGTTGCGGGCCAGCGTGTCGAACGGCTTGACGCGGCCCTCGAAGACCACCGGCAGATGTCCGAAGGCGTGCATGTCGGGCAGGTCGTCGACCGAACGTGCTGGGCGGGCGCGGCTGCCGATCCAGGCGGCCAGGACCAGGACCAGCACAAGTGGGAACAGGTAGCGCGGCTGCCGCAACCACCCAGGGGGCTCGAGACCCGTCGGTCGGTGTTCGGCGGACGAACCGGTGTCATCGGCGGCGTGGTTCGAGGGTGGATCGCTGGTGGTCCCCTCGGCGGAGGCCAGCTCGGCCACCGTCGGCGCCTTCGGCGGTGGGTCGGCGGCCGGGGGCGAGATCTTCCGGCGGTTGCGACGGTTCTGGAACCGCAACAGCGCCAGGGTGAACTGGAAGAACATCCCGATGCCGACGACCATGCAGGCGACGTAGGGGATCATCCAGCCGGTGTTGGTCACCACCTGCAGGCCGGTCTGCTCGATCCCGTCCTCGCCCTGGTTGACCGACGACTGGTAGAAGGTCTTGCCGTCGTATCGCAGCGGGTTGTTCATCCAGATGTGCACCTTGCGGTCGACCGAACCGTCGAAGGCGACCAGGCGGACATCCGACGAGTAGTTGCTGGCCGTCTGTGTGCCGATGTACCTGTCGAAGCGGACATCGGTCAGGTGCAGAGAATACGGCACGTAGGTCCGCTTGAATCTCAGCGCCACCTCGTAGGTCTTGCCGTCGATTGGGATCGACTGCGGCTTGAGGTGCTGGCTGAAGACGTAGCGGCCGATCTTCTTTTTCTTGTCGTTTCGCAGTACGACCTCGACGGTGGAGACATCGACTTCCCCCCCGGTGTCGGTCCCGGTCCCGGCCCGTGCCCTGGTGATTTCGACGAATCGCCCGGCTCCGTCAAAACGGGTGGCGGGATTCCGGCGGTTGCGAGGCGGTGTCGAATTCTTGAAGTACTTTTCGATCTCGATGGAGAACGGCAGGTCGGCGTGCTGGATCGCACCAGCGTCGTTGTCCGGGTCGAGGAATCGCGTGGGGACGCCTTCCTCGGTCAACGGCACCACGGTGACCAGGTTGTGGTCATCCGGCGAGGTGTCGACGACGGCCAGTTCGATGGCGCGGATGTCGTGTTCGTAATTGACCGTGTCCCCCTCGCGGATGCTCATCTGGCCCTCGATGGCCGAGACACCCACCAACAGCTCGTTGTACATCATCAGCAGCACGCCGAGGTGCAGCAGCACCACGCCGGCGCGGCGTTTGAAGACCATGACGCAGCCGGCCAGCAGCACGCTGCCGGCGACCAGGCCCTGGGCCAGTTGCCAGAGGATTCTCAACGACGGCCACTCCTGCAGCAGCTGGTTCTCCTTGCCGCTCTGCATCGATCCCCACAGGATCACTCCGGCGGTCAGTGCCGAACCGATCGCGATCACGGCCAGTCCCGACATCAGCCGGCTGCCCTTAGCCTGGACCTTGAAGCGGATCGCGTGAGCGGCCAGCAGGTTGATGGTCATCGCCCCGCCGATCAGCCAGCCGCCGGGGAACGGGAACCCCTTCCCTTCCTCGATGTCGGTCATCCCCTCCAGCGCTGTTCCCATGAAGAACGACTTGGGGAAGAAGACCCGCCACTCGATCCAGGCGACGTCGGTCCGGAAGTAGTCGCGGACGACTTCCCAGATGTCCTTGTGAACCTGGGCCATGGTGCCGGCCAGCACCAGGAAGATGGCCATCGCGAACAGGGCGACGGCGATCTTCAGCGAGGCGATCGGGCGGAGCACGGCCACGGCGGCCGGACCCAGCGACGTCGGCGCTGTGGCGTCGCTCTCCGGCAACATTTCGCCGGGTGCACCCGGAACGTCGATTGTGTCGAGCTTATTGGTCATCGGGACCTCCCTCCGAGCCGGAATCCTCGCCCGGTCCAGGATCGAACCGCGACGAGTTGACGAACGACTTGAAGTCTCCTCGGCTGCGATCGGCCAGCCGGTTGGGAGCGGTGAGCTTGAAGAACCAGGTCATGCCGCCGGATTCGACGATCGTTCCGAGGATCGTGTTGCTGGGTCCGACCAGTTCCAAGTACCGGCCCTTGATGGTGTCCAGGGCGATTGGTTCGAAGAGGTCATCGAGGCTGTCGGAGTCGACGGCCTCCAGGGCCACCTGCCTGCGCCAGCGGTTGACGTTGTTCAGCAGGAAGCGGGGACCCACCGGCATGGCCGTCACGGTCACCTCGCCCGACTCGTTCCCTCCACGGAAATCGAACGCCGCCTGGCGGACGATCGTGATGCCCATGCGACTGATTTCCAGTTCGCCCGGACTCCAGCCCTCGGGCTTGCTGTAACCCAAACGTGGCAGCTCTGCCGCTGCTCCACCCCCACCTCCACCTCCACCTCGCGGCGGGGCGGGTCCGGGGGGCATTCTCGAGCCGCCCCCGGCGAACGGCCCCGCCATCATCGGGCCACTGCTCTTGAGGTGTCCCACCATGTTCTTGACCACGATCGCCTGCTCGTCTCCTGCCGCGATCGCCTCGGTTTCGGATCCCAGGTCCGACGGCGACAGCTCGGCCAGACGCAACTGCTTGCGCCAGCGGTTGACGTTCTGCAGCAGGTAGGCGTCGAAATCGCTCTCGGGCAGCGGCAGGCGGATGACGGTCAGTTCGAGCGAATCCGGCTCGGCGCCCAGAGTCAGCGTGGCGTACCGCATTCCGGATGACGAGACGCCGCCGGGTTGCAGCCAGCCTGCCGGCAGAGTCCACTCGGGGTCCCCGGTCTCCTTGTCGAAGCGGACCGACGCCAGGAACTCGCGGAACGCCGCCTGCTGCACGGTGACCGGACCTTTCAGTCCGGCGACCTTGAAGAACCAGGCCTGCTTCTGTGTGCTGCGGGCAATCATCGCCGCCAGCATCCCGTCTGGACCTTCCTCGTGGTTGCCGGCGTAGACCTGCGAGGGCTTGGGGACCGTGTACGTACCGATCTCGGCCTCGTGGCAACCGGCTTCCACGGCCAGGATCACACCGGCACAGAAGCACAGTGACAACGTGGTACGCATGCGTCGGAAGAACGGGCGAGCCATCCGGTGGGGTCTCGAAGAGCGGATGGTTAAGGCGGGTGAGTCGTGGCGAGACCGGTCGTATCCGGTGTCAAAGCCAACGTCCAGATTATAGTCCACCGTCAAACCCCGGTGAAGCACCAGTCCGATTCTCACCGGCGAGGCGGCCGTCCCTCAGTTGATCGCCGCCTACTTCTTCTTGGCCTTCTTGGCAGCCGGTTTCTTCACGGCCGGCTTCTTTTTTGCAGCTTTCTTGGCTCCGGCTTTCTTCGCGCCAGCCTTCGCACCGGCAAGGGCGGGTTCGGAGAGCAGCCGCTTGACGACGGCTTCGAGATAAGACTGGGGCCGGGCTCCGACGGCCATCAGACGCACTTCACCCTTGCGATCGATGAACAACGTCGTCGGGAACGCTTGGAACTCGGGAATCTTGTTCTGGGTCACCTGGTTGCCGATCACCAGCGGGTAGTTGATCCCGTGCTCCTTGGCGAATGACTTGATCCCGGGAATCGGATCGGTACTGCGTTCGTAGTTGATCCCGACGATCTGCAGGCCCTGCTTGCCGTAAGTCTTCTGCAGTTCGACGAAGTGAGGCACCTCGGCGCGGCACGGCGGGCACCAGGTGCCCCAGACGTCGACGATCACCACCTTGCCCTGGAATGAAGACAGCGAGACCGGCTTGCCGTCGAGGTCGGGCAGGGTGAAATCGAACGGGAAGGTCTTGTTGTCGGCCAGTTCCTTGCCGATCGCCGCGTCGGCCTTCTTGGCTCCCACCGCCTCCTGCTGGGCGACGAACTTGTCGAACCCGCCGGCTTTGCGGAGCGGTTCGAGGTCCTTGTCGGTCTTCATCAGCTTGAAGTCGGTGAATCCCAGTTCCACCGCTTCGGTCAGCGACGCCTGGGCCGCCTTGGTGTCCTTGGACGCCAAGGCACACGCCTCGTTGTAGAACACCGTCGATCCGAAACCTACTTCCGGCGGGAACAGCGGCTTGAAGTCCTTCTGGAGGTTCCGGAAGTGCTTGGCCGAGGTCAGGAAGGCGGCGTGGGCGGGTGCCGTGTCGTCGTCGGAGGAGAGCTCTCGACCGAGAGCCTGGGCGATCTGGGACGCGAAGAAGACGATCGCACGATGCTTCTGCTTTTCGACTTTGTCGAGATCCTTGCGAGCCAGGACCACGTCGATTTCTGCCAGGGACTTGGCGAACTCGCCCTGGTTGGCCAACTGCAGCAGCGATCTCATCTGAGAATCCACCGTTGGCGGGGCGGCGTCTTTCTTGGCGCTCTTCTTGTCAGCCGGTTTCTTGCCCGCGGGCTTCTTGTCAGCGGGCTTCTTGGCCGCGGGCTTCTTGGCCGCGGGCTTTTTGGCCGCGGGCTTTTTGTCAGCGGGCTTCTTGGCCGCGGGCTTCTTGGCCGCGGGCTTCTTGGCCGCGGGCTTCTTGGCCGCGGGCTTCTTGGCCGCGGGCTTTTTGGCCGCGGGCTTCTTGTCAGCGGGCTTCTTGTCAGCGGGCTTTTTGGCCGCGGGCTTCTTGTCAGCGGGCTTCTTGTCAGCGGGCTTCTTGTCGGCCTCGGGGATCTCCTTCTTCTTCCCCTTCTCCGCCGGGTTGTCCTTGTCGCCCCCGGGTGTGGCCTCGGGAATGGACTTGGATGAGGGAGCGTCCTTGGCGGCCGGATCGGCTGGTTTGCCGTCGATCGACGGGCCATCTCCTTCGACCAGTTCGCTGGTTTCCGGAGTTGGCGCTGCGGCACCGGATCCGTCAGCACCTCCGTATCCTCCGTCTCCGCCGTCTCCACAACCGACCAGGAATAGGGCCAACCCGATCGAGCAGGCCAGCACGTTCATTTTCAGGCGTTTCATGGTCGGATCTCTTGTTTTCGGTTGTTGGCTTAGAGGAGGGCGGGGTGGTTGTACGACAACAGGGCAAGCCACCGGCTCGCCGGGACATCTATCCTATGACGCGTTCGTGTTCCGAGCCAGCGTCAGCCAAGACAATCGTGTCGAGAGTGGACAGGGGCGGGCGCGATGGCGATCATACCCCGCCCCGGTGTTCACACGGGCCCGTTTCCGACTGCGAGGAGTTCATCGTCGATGCGCACCACATGGACATTTCATTCGGCCGGCCGGATTGTCTTCGGCGTCGATGCGATCGCTTCCCTGGGAGGCCACCTTTGCGAACTGGGAGCCGATTCGGGCCGGGTGCTGGTCGTGACCGACGGGATGCTGATCGAGGCGGGTGTGTGCGCGCGGGTGACCGAGGTGCTGGGGGCGGCAGGAATCGAGTCGGAGGTGTTTTCCCAGGGATGCCCGGAGCCACCGCTGGAGTTGGCGATGACATGTGCCGAGGCGGCCCGTGAGGCCAGGGCGGGATGGCTGCTGGGGCTGGGCGGCGGCAGCAACATGGACTTGGCCAAGGTCACTGCCTGCGTGCTGGCTCACGGGGGTCATCCCCGTGACTACCTGGGCGACTGCGTCGTCCCCGGCCCGGTGTTTCCCCTGGCCTGCGTGCCGACCACGGCGGGGACGGGGTCGGAGGTGACTGCGGCCAGCGTGTTGAGTGATCCCGAACGGGGGATCAAGGTCGCCATTCTCAGCGACTTCCTGCGGCCACGACTCTCGGTGGTCGATCCCCGGCTGACGGTCACCTGCCCGGTTCATGTCACCGCCGACAGCGGAATCGACGCGTTGACTCATGCGGTCGAGGCGTTCACGGCGGTGCCAAACGAGCGGTTCCCGTTACCCGAGGGCGAGCGTTCGGTCTACCAGGGCAGTTTCGTACTGACCGACCTGACGGCGGGCAAGGCGATCGAACTGGTCGGCCAGCACTTGCGGCGGGCGGTCGAGGACGGCGACGACATCGAGGCCCGCGAGGGGATGTCGCTGGCGGCGTTGCTGGCCGGGATCGGCTTCTCCAACAGCGGCGTTGCTGCCGTGCACGCCCTGGAGTACCCGCTCGGCTCGGCGGTGAAGACGTCTCACGGGCGGGGCAACGGGTTGCTGCTGCCCCACGTGATGGATTTCAACCGCGAGGCGGATCCGGGCACGTTCGCGATGGTGGCGGAGTTGCTGGGCGCGGACACCACGGGAATGACCGAGGACGAGGCGGCGGCGGCGGGGGTGGCGGCCGTCGCGGACCTCAACGCCGATATCGGGATCCCGGCCCGGTTGCGGGACGTCGGGGTGACCGAGGAGCAGTTGCCCGGGTTTGCCGAGATCGCCTCGGGGCTGGTGCGGATCCTGCGGGTCAACACCCGCGAGGCCAGTCGTGATGACCTCGAGTTGATCCTGCGAGATGCGTTCTAGGATCGGCCGTCGGGCAGGCGTCCGGGTCGATCAGCCGTGTCGGCCTCGCAGCAGCTCGGCCGCCGCCGACAGGCTCTTCAGCTTTTCGTACGACTCGTCCAGCGGCACCTCGTGGTCCTTGCCCGGAGCGAATCCGCAGTCGGGGTTCAGGGTCAGCCGCTCGGCGCCGATGTGCTCGATCGCCGTCTCCACCCGCTCGGCGATCTTCTCGGGCTCCTCCACTTCCGGGAACCTCACGTCGACGCACCCCAGCCCGACCTGCACCTGCTGGGGCAGTTCGCCCAGGATCGCCATGTCACCGGCGACCGGAATGCTGAATTCGAGCATCAACTGGTCGACTTCGAGTCGCGAGACGTGTTCGAGGATCGCCTCGTAACCGCCCGCAGCTCCCCAGCCCCGTCGGCCCCAGTTGCGGCGGCACAGGTGCACCGACAGCTGCACGCCGTCGACGCCGTCGACGATCTGGTTGATCCAGTCGACGGCGTTGCGCATCTCAGCCTCGGGATCCTCGAATTTCGCACGCACCTCGGGGTCGACCAGGATGCACAGGTGCGGTTCATCGAGCTGGATGACATCGACTCCCATGTCGCGGATCGCCAGCAACTCGTCCCGCAACGCCGGCACCACCGCCTCGCAGAATGCCTCGCGGGTCGCGTAGGCCGACTCCGAGTAGCCCGGCTCCCACATTCTCTGGCCGATCAGGTACGGCGAGGGCAGTGCCACTTTCACCCGGCGGTCGGTGTTTTCCTTGAGGAATTTCGCCTCGTCGGCGATCACGCCCGGCTGCCGCGGAGTCAACGGTTCGGTGACCACCTGGTGGTAGCCGAACAGTTCCCGCTCGATCCACTCGAACCCGTTACACAGTTCGGCGATCACGTCGACGTAGGTCTCGCGTCGCCACTCGCCGTCGGAGACGATGTCGATGCCGGCCTGTTCCTGCAGGTGGACGCAGTACCGCACCGCGTCGTCCATCCGCCGTTGCCACGCGGCATCGTTTTCGCCGACCCGCGACCCCGATTGGAACAGGTCGATCACGAACGGTGGCCGCGGCATGCTGCCGATGACCGTGGTGGGAAACAGCAGTGTCATCGTCGTGGTTCCGTTCGAATCGGTTCAGTACAACGCGATCGCACGACCCGGCCCGCCGTGGCAGCCCCGGATCGGAATCGCTGCGAACAGGAAGTACGCCTTGGCGGGCAGCTTGTCGAGGTTCTGCAGGAACTCGACGGCCACCATTCCGCGACTGCCCAGGGCCCAGTAGGTCATCAGCGCGGTTTTCTCGTCGACGCCGCCGATGCTCGGTGCGTCGATTCCCACGCAGCGGATTCCCCGATCATCCAGGTAGTCGATCACGTCGGCGGTGACCGCCGGCCAACCCTCGGTCTTGCCGTTGAGTGGATCCGAGACACACGCCGAACCGTCGGGCAGTTCCTTGAACGTCCGCTTGACGTGCCCTGTGCGGAACAGCACCACGCTGCCCGACCGCAGCGGCCCGTAGGCCTTCTCGTAGGCCCGGATCAATGTCACGGTGACCTGGGGTGAGTTCGGCCACTGCTGCTTGCTGGTCGAACCGACCAGCCCGCGGACATCGATCACCCTCGCCTCGCCGCAGGTCTGTCCCAGGGGCACCTGCTCGGTCGTTACCGAACTGGTCCGCCGCCGGCCGAACCGCCCCTGGTACTCCTTCAACCACCCGCGGACTTCGTCCGAGTAGTCATCGTTGTCGAAGTCGTCGGTCGGCAGGGCGTAGGAGGGGGGGACCAGGTGGGTGCCAGCCTGGGCGTCCATCATGTGAGTGTGATGCTGCAGGTCGAGATTCTTGGCGTAGAGGAAGTCGACCTTGATGTAGGGGAATCGATGGTTGCCGATGCCTGGCCCGGTCCAGGTGATCGGCAACTGCGAGTCGTTGATGACCGACAGGTCGACGGCCCGCTTGGCCTTGGCCGAAGCGATCAACCGTGTGGCCAGCTTTCCGGGCGGAATCGCCAATGCCCGGCCCTCGCCGTACATCCCCTTGGCGTGGCGGGGACCCAGCACGCAGTAGAAGCTGCCCGGCTTGACCCGCTTCAGCCGGGTGACACCCTCGGTGAAGATCATCCCGAACTTCAGCCCGGCGATGTGGGTTGGCTCGGCCAGGTCCGGCAGCGGGCCCATGCTGGGGCTGTCACAGCCGACGTGCTTGACGCCGCGCTGGCCGAGCAGGGTCATGGTGTCGGGGTGAGGGTCGGGCCAGGCGGGGACGGTGCCCTGGACCGGGTCGGCCACGAACCGCCGACCCTCGGGAAACGGCTTGTAGTACTTGTCGGTGTAGCCGCTCTTGAACAGGACCACGTCGCCGAACCGCAGCTTGCGATGCGTCTTCTCCCAGGCCAGCACGTGCCGGGGCTGGATCAGGCTGCTGACGCCGTTCTCGGTCGTGTCGAGCAGTTGGCTGACGTCGATCACCACCGCCTCGCCGCCGAACTGCCAGGCGGGGACCTTCTCGGTGAAGATCGCCCCCAGCGGCCCCTCGTTTTCGAGGCCGCTGCCCGGGCGGGGGATCGAGTGCGGGGGGACGTCGATCTGCGTGCCGGTGTTGCCGTCGATGGTCAGCACGTCGATGTTGTAGGGCGTCAACGACCCGATCCGCCGGTAGTGCTTCAGCTGGAACATCGGAAAACCGCTCGGCCAGGTGCACGGGTGGTCTTCGGCGACCAGCAGCGAGAGGTCGATGGGTTTGGCGGCGGGGGCGGGCGAAGCCGAGATCGCGAGTCCCAGCAACGCGACGGCCAGCAATCGGGTCGGGTGAGTCATCGGTGTCTGTCTCCTTGGTGGCGGGCCGTGGTGTCCGTGCGAACCGGCGTGTCAGCTCAGTTCCTCGAGCATCTCCATGGCGAACTGCACGTGCAGTGCCGTGCCCAGTGGCAGCGCGTCTTCGTCGACCTTGAACATCGGGTGGTGCACGCTGATCCCGGTCCCCTTCTGTTCGTCGGCGATTCCCAGTGCGACGAAGCAGCCGGGGACCCGTTCGGTGTAGTAGGCGAAGTCCTCGCCGCCCATCACCGGCGCGAGTTCCTCGATTCGTTCGTCCCCGAGCATTCTCCCGGCCACGTTGCGTGCGAAGTCCCAGGTGGCCGGGTCGTTGACCGTCGGCGGGTAGTCGTTGCCGGGGAACAGCGTGGTGGCTTCACAGCGGTGGGCGGCAGCGACACCGGCAGCGATGTCGATGACCCGCTGCTGGATCCAGGCCAGGTTGTCCATCGTCAGCGCCCGCACGGTGCCGCGGAGCTGGACCTCGGGGGGGATCACGTTGGAGGCCTCGCCGCCGTGCACGGCGGTGATGCTGACGACTCCGGAATTCAGGGGGTCGGCTTCCCGCGAGACGATCGACTGCAGCGAGGTGATGATCTGGGCGGCGGCGTGGACGGGATCGACGGCCAGGTGCGGCATCGCGGCGTGTCCGCCCTTGCCCGCGACGGTCATGGTGAGGCTGCTGGAGGCGGCCAGGAAGGTGCCCGCCCGCGATCCGGCCTGGCCGGTTTCGAGTTCGGGCCAGACGTGCAGCCCGAAGATCCTCTCGACGGCCGGATCATCCAGCACGCCCTCTTCGGACATCAGTTTTCCACCGGCTCCGCCCTCTTCGGCCGGCTGGAACAGCAGCTTGACGGTCCCGTGGATTTCGGACTCGCGTTCCTTGAGCAACCGTGCGGCGCCCAGTAGCATCGCCGTGTGGCAGTCGTGCCCACAGGCGTGCATCTTGCCGTCGACCTCGCTGCGGAACTCGACATCGGTCTCCTCGTGGATCGGCAGCGCATCCATGTCGGCCCGCAGGGCCACGCACGGTCCGTCGCCGTCGCCGAGCCAGCCCAGCACCCCGGTCCTGGCGATCGGCGAGCGGTATTCGATTCCGAGTTCGTCGAGCGTTTCGCGGACCAGCCTGGAGGTCTCGACCTCCTCGTACATCAACTCCGGATGCCGGTGCAGCCGGCGTCGGATCTCGACGATCCAGTCCTGGATCTCGGTGGCCTGGGCGCGGGTCTCTGTTGCGGTCATGGCGGGGATTCCGTGTTACTTGTCCTGGATGGTTGTTCGGTTCCTCAGACGTCCTTGCCGGTGATGTCGGCGGGCATCGACAACGTGCCGACGATTCGCTGGGACTGGTCGATCAGCGAACCGGTCATCACGCCCGAGTCGCTGCTGAGCAGGAAGCAGGCCAGGTGCGCGACATCGTAGGGTTTCAGCAGGCGGCCGAACGGCGAGTCCTGCTCGCCGATCGACAACCAGTCGTCGGGGCTGCCCTGCTGCTTCTGCACGACGTCTTCGTTGGGGGTGTCGGTCCATCCCAGCATGATGCCGTTGACGCGGATCGTGTCGTGCAGCAGTCCGTTGGCACAGTTCTTGGTGAAGGTGGCCAGGGCCCCCTTGGTGGCGCTGTAGGCGGTGATGTGAGGCAGTCCGCAGTAGGCGGCGACCGAGATGATGTTGACGATCGATCCGCTGATCTTCTCGCGTCGCATGATCTCGGCGGCTCCCTGCGTCAGCAGGAACGGGGCGCGGACGTTGATGGCGAAGAGGTAGTCCCAGAGTTCGACGGTGGTGGAGGCGAGGGTGCCCCGGGTGGTCATCGCCGCGGCGTTGACCAACCCGTCGACTCGACCGAACCGTTCGTCGCAGGCGGCGATGATGGCCCGGGTGGCGTCGACGTCGGCCAGGTCGGCCTCGACGAACAGGCTCTCGGCCCCGATCTCGGTGATCTCCTCCGCCACCCGCGTTCCGTTCTCCGCGTTGCGACCGCAGACGACCACCCCGGCGGCTCCGAGCCGTGCCGACTCGAGCGCGATCGCCTCGCCGACGCCCTGGGTGCTTCCGGTGACGACAAGAACCTGTCCTTCAAGACTGGGCATCGAATCGTGTCTCCGTTTTGCGGACCGTTGCGGGCAATCGGTCACGTGTTGGTGTGGGTGTTTCGGGTGTCCGGCGGCCGTGGGCGATTATCCCGCCGTCGGTGGAGATCGGCAACCGGATGGCTACAGGCAGGTGGTATTCGATGAGCGGGGATCGCTGACCGGCGAGCCGCTGTGCAGCGTGCCCTCGATCACCCGGTCTCGCCACGGGCCGGGGGCATCGAACAGATCGGGGTCGAGTGTCATGTCGGTGACCAGCACGCCCGCGCGATGCAGGCTCAGCCGCCCGACGATCTGGCCGTCGGGTCGCACGGCGAAGCTGGCCCATCGGCTCGGCCGCGCCGTCGAGTTGTTTACGCTGATCCACATGTGGTTCTCGGCCGCGCGGCACGACATCGTCGAGGGGACGATCGTCCGCCAGATGTTGTAGGACTGGTCGTCGACAACCGTGGCCCGCGCGTTGTGGAACGACTGCAACAGGATCTTGACTCCCCCGGTGTAGTACTCGCGGTACAGTTCGGGGAAGCGGTAGTCGTAGCAGATCAGCAGTCCCAGCGTGATGCCGTCGACGGTGAAGGTGACCGGGTGGTTTCCCGGGGAGTAGTGCGAGAGGTCCATGGTGGGACGGCGTCCGCCGGTGCCCGTGCAGAACCTCTTGTCGTAGCGGTCGATGATCTCGCCGTCGGGGTTGACCAGGTACAGGCAGTTGTGGGGCTTGTGGCGGCCGGTCAGCCTGTGGGTCGATCCGATCACCACCCACGTCCCGGTTTCGCGGGCCGCCTGCTGGACCCGGCCGGTGGCGGTCACCAGGGCGTCCCAGTCCAGGTGCGACATGTCCGGGAACTCGACCCCGGCGTAGCCCGACAGCGAGCATTCCGAGAAGTGCACCACGCGGGCCCCCCGGTCGGCTGACCGGCGAATCTGGCGGAGGGTGTAACCGAGATTGGCATCGATGTCGGGTTCGACCGGGAACTGGCAGGTGGCGACTCGAAGCGATTTCATTCCATCCGGCTCCTGGTGTCTGCATTGCGGGAGCCAGCTTAGCACGCTCCCGGATCACTCCCCAGCGACCCCGTGGTGGCTTGCTACCGGGTCCGGGGACCAGCGTGTATAACCGCACGCTGGTTTTCGGACGGCCCGATTGATAGCTCTCCCGACTCAACAGGAGTTGCCGACGTGTTTGCCGGACATATGCCCGCCCCCGGACAGGTGGAACTGGTCGAAGTCTCCGAACCGGAACTGCCGCCGCGCGATCCCGAGGGGCCCGGCCAGATCATCATCCAGCCCACGCTCTCGTGCCTGTGCGGTTCGGACCTGCCGTTTTTCCAGGGCAGTGACGAGTACCCGATTCTCGA
This sequence comes from Planctomycetota bacterium, assembly GCA_963582065.1. GTDB lineage: Bacteria > Planctomycetota > Planctomycetia > Planctomycetales > Planctomycetaceae > UBA8437. Next base: position 24,677 of record CAUZRQ010000026.1, read on the forward strand.
AGGGCATTCGCTGCACGAGATGATCGGGACGGTGGTGGCGACCAACGGCGAACGGTACCAGGTCGGCGAGGAGGTGTTGGCGGTGCCCCTGGACCAGCGGGGCCTGTACGAGCGGTACGTGGTGGACGAGACGAGGGCGATCCCGGTGGACACGCGGGTCGCCAGGGAACACGCGTTGTTGGCTCAACCGCTGGGCACGGTGATCTATGCCCTGAAGAAGCTCCCCAATGTCCTGGACCTCGACTTCGCCGTCGTCGGCCAGGGTCCCATCGGCCAGCTCTACAACCTGGCGCTCTCGAACATGGGCGCCCGGCAGGTCATCGGCATCGACCTGCTTCCCTCGCGGCTGGCTCACAGCCGGAAACACGGTGCCACCGCGACCGTCTGCAATGCCGAGGTGGATCCGGTCGAGGCGGTGTCGGAATTGACCGGCGGCCGGATGGTCGACGTGGTGATCGAGGTGGTCGGCCATGCCGACCAGGCCATCAACCTCTGCATCAGCCTGGTCGGTCACGGGGGCCGGATGCTGTATTTCGGGGTGCCGCCGGAGACGATCGACGGAGTCCGCTGGCGGGACCTGTTCCTGAAGAACCTGACCGTGCACACCAGCGTCAACCCGGACTTCGACCGCGACTTTCCGCTGGCGATGAGGTGGATCGGCGAGGGACGGGTCGACATGAGCGGGCTGGTGACGCACCGGTTCCCCATCACCGAGATCCAGCAGGCGTTTGACCTGTTCAACGCGCGAGGTGACGGGTGCCTGAAGGTGTTCCTGGACTATCCCGCGGCCTGAAGGCCGGCTGCCGGTTTCACACCGGCACCTCGAACCGCCGCAGCTCCTCGAGCAGCTCCCCCCACCTCCGGGAATCCAGCGGGATCCCCAGTTGCCGGTTCTCCGCCGCCTGTTCCCAGCCCCGCTGTCCCGGCCAGCGGACCGGTTCTGCAGGATCTCTCGGTGGGTGTTCTTCGATCTGACCCACCAGCGACTCGATCCGCGCCGAAAATGCCCCGGCTCCTCCAAACGCCTCGGGATCGATCGCCAGGCAGAAGAACGATCCGTGGTAGGGTCCGTCGGTTTCGTGGACCAGGGGGATCTCTCGGCCGATCGGACTGTCGGCCAGTGCTGCGGTCAGCCCGTCGACCAGCAGGGCCAGGCCGAATCCGACATGGCCGGCGACCGGCAGGATCCACCCGGCCGCCAGGTCGGCCGGGTCGGTGGTCGGGTTGCCCTCGGCGTCCAGTGCGGCACCCTCGGGCAACCGGCCGTCGACGGCCTTGTCCTTGAGCTTGGCGGACGAGTGGCCGGTCGAGAGATCGAAGACGAGCGGGTCCGAGTCGGGTCGCGGCAGCGCGTAGCTGAAGGGGTTGGTGCCGTGCAGCCCGTGGCGTCCGCCCAGCGGGGCCACGTGAGGGGCACAGGCGGTGGCGGCGATGCCCAGCAGTCCGGCACGGGCGGCCTGGATGGTGTAGGCCGAAATGGCGCCGTTGTGTGTGCTGTTGCGGACGACGGCAGATCCCAGCCCGGCTGAACGGGCCTTTTCGATCGCGGTGTCCATCGCCTGCCGCGACGTGAAGTGGCCGACGGCCCGGTGGCCGGCGAAGACCCGTGTGGTGGCGGTTTCGGAGACCAGTTCGGGGCGGGCGTCGGGGACGATCTGGCCCTGTTGCCACTTGTCGAGGTAGTAGGGCAGCACGGCGATGCCGTGGCTGGAAATGCCCCGCAGGTCGGCATCGACCAGCACGTCGGTCGCCGCGGCGGTGACATCCGGGGGGGCGCCCATTGTCTCGGCGAAAACGATCTCGCAGAGTCGACGGGCCTCGTCAACGGGGATCCGATTGTCGGGCATACGTGTCAGGGCTTCGTGTTGGTTTCCACGTACTTGTGCGGGTCGTCCGGCGGCAGGAAGTAGGCCCAGTCGGCCGATTCGTAGAGGATGACTTCCCGGACGCCCTGCTGGGCCAGCAGCTTGCGGATGATCGCCTCGCGTTTTTCTGTGAATTTCGCCTTGTACGGTGCCCGCAGTGTTTCCTGCGCCTCGTAGACGAAACTGCGGGGGCCACGGAAGCGGCTGCCCCGGTTTCCGGCCAGGTCGGCGAGGGTGTGTTTGAGGAACAGGTCGAGTGGTCCGTTCGGCGGGGCGAACCGGATGCCCAAAAAGGCCGGTTCGACGCGAAGTCCGGACAGGTCGACGGTTCCCAGGCCCTCGCCGATCGAGGCGATGTGGTTGTTCGAGCCCCAGATGTGGCGGTAGAAGTCGGCCTTGTACACACCGCCTTCGGGCCGTTTCATGGTCTCCAGCCCGTGGCGGACAGCCGTCTCGACCTGGCCGCCGGGCGGAATCACCACCCGGATCCGCGCTTCGGGAAAACGGCGTTCGAGGTCGACCAGCAGTTGGCGGACTCCCCGTGCGATCGCCCGGCTGCGGTGGAACCGCCAGGGGAATCGCGTGTCGTCGTCGGGGCAGACCGCGAACCACTCGCCGGCCTGCCAGGTGGTGATCGATTCGATGGATGATGCCGGTCCGGTCCGGCCGATCCGTTTCAGGAACGGCGTGTGGACGGCGAGTCCCCGGGGAGCTGCGGCCCGGTCGATTGCCAGGTGCGTGTAGTGCTTGCCGGTGGGCTGGTCACCGCGGGAGAATCCGCCACCGCGGCGGAATTCGAGGATCGAGCCGAGTCCCTGCGGACCGTCGCCGGTCGAGGCGGCCAGCTGGGTGTGCGAGCGGGTGTTGATGAAGATCTCGTCCCAGGCCGGCAGCGCCATCTGCGTGGCGATCTCGGCAATCGCTTCCCGCCGGGCCCGGGGCTGCTCGAAGTCGACCATCTCGACCGACCAGTCGGCTCCGCGATCGATCACCAGCCGGTGTGGTCCCAGCGGGACCAGGGTCTTTCCGGTCTTCAGCAGCGCCGCGTGCGAGGCTTCGACCGCCTGGAACTCGGTGCGGTACATCCCCGAAAGCGGGATGCCGACGATCCGGGTGTTCCTCGCGGCCTGGTCGTCACCGGCCAGGGACCAGTACTGCACCAGTCGCCCCAGGCGGTTGCCGGCTGCGGCCCGCACCGCCGACGGGCCGATGGCCGGAAGCGAGATCATGCGGCCGTGGTCGGTGGCCGCTTCGAGCCAGAGGAACCGGAGACCGTCGGGCCAGTCGAGGCCCGAGAGGCGGAGCGAGTCGTCGGAGGTGGCCTCGAGCCGCCAGCCGGTGAGTTCGGGCAACCGCTTCCACGCGGCTGAACGAAGTTTCTCGAAGGCGACCAGCCGCTGTCGGCCGTTGTCTTGGACAAGAACCAGTGATGTTTCGTCAATCGGTGCAAACGGCGATGCCTTCAGCCGCAGGTCGCGTTGCCCGCCGGCGAAACGCGCGGCGATCTGGCGAGCCCGTGGCACGCCCTGGAATTCGATTGCCGCCGGGCGGGCCTCCTCGTTTCGACCCATCCGTCTCAGCAATTCGGCGTATCCGGCGAATCCCACTTCGTCGGGGTGAAACATCGTCGCCGGCGAGGCCAGCGGCAGGAACTCGCCCAGGAACCGGCCGTCGGCATCGAACCGCGGCACCACGTAGTACTTGGTCAGGCCCGATTCGAACGGGCGAAAACTGACAGAGAGCCCGATGCCATGGGCCACGGCGCTTGCGCCGTAGGTCTTCATGATCGACGGGTCGAGTCGCAGCTTCATCAGGAACCGCAGCCATCGCCAGGACGGCAGTCCGGGTTGCTGCTGGAACGAACGGGTCAGGTCTTGGTTGTCGAGAATTTCGCGGGCGCACGCTTCGAATCGTCGCCAATCGGTCTCGGGGTAGTTGGCCGGGTCGGCCAGTGTCGGAAACGGGCCGGGCCAGACAATCAGCCGGGTGATGCCCTGGCACTGCAGACGCCGGAAGTACTGGTCAAACGCGTCCCGGGTGACCGGTCTCCAGCGGCGTGCCTCCCCGTCCCAGAATATCCGGATCAGGTCATCGACGAGGTCGGAGATGTAGGAGATGGGACGTGGCGGGGGGGCCGGCTGCAGCCGGATGGACTGCTGGCTGCGGTCTTTGCCTCGCGAGAGGACCAGGTGGACATTCAGGCGGGAGGCCGATTTCGATGGGGCAGTGACGGACAGCTGTGCGCGGCGATCGATCTGAACGGTCAGTCCGTCGTGCTCGATCCGTGGTCCGCTGGCGACAACCCTGTCGCCGCGCCTGAGTTCCAGTTGCAGGCGATCGCCGTCGGCGAGAGTTCCGATCAGCACAGGCCAGCGCCGTTGACCACCGGCCAGGTAGGCGAACGGGATCTCGGTGTTCCTGGGCCCCAGCTTCGGCGGGGAGGTCGGTGGAGCTGCGTCGACCGGGCCGATGGCCGCCGAGATCAGCAGCAGGGTCGCGGTGCAGCGGGGAAGAAGCCGGAGAAGACCAGCAGGCGGGAACATGGTCGTGTGCTCGATTGCGTAGCCGGCCGAGCCGGGGGATGATCGACGTGGCAGACCACCGTCGTGCGAATTGGCAACATGCCATCGTAGTCCGGTGAGCAACGGGTGGCGAATCCAAAGCGAGGCCCGGGGTGGGTGAAACGGTCGAGACGCTGTTGCGTGAGAACGTGTGCCTGTACGCGTCGTTTGATGCCGGCCTGGCGGCGGATGTGAGCCGCGGTGATCCCGAGCCGGCAATCAATGACAAGCTGGTGCGGCACGACGCGGAAGGGGGCCGGTTTGGCGGGCGGCTGGTGGTCGACGCCCGCGACAACGCGTGGGCCGAGGAGGAGTTCCTCTACGGAGCCGGCGACAATTTCCCGTACAGGCCCCCGGGCGGAGGTGCCGGGTTCGACGGGACCATCGCGATGTGGTTGCAGGGAGATCCCGATGCGGATCTCCACGACGAGTTCCCCGTCGACCCGTTCCATGTCAGTCGTCATGCGGCCGACGCGTCGTTTTATCTTGACCTGACCAAGCCCAACGACTGGCGGTACGGTTCGCCGCGCCGGCTGCGGTTTGGTTTCTACGGTGACAGCCCGGCCCGGAGCATGTTCGAGGGTGGCTGGTTGCTGGTGGCCGGCGAGCTGGGCTGGAACGACCGGGGATGGCACCACGTGGTGGCGACGTTCCAGAACGCCAACAGCGGGTCCGAGGACGGGCGGGCGGTGCTGTACATCGACGGTCGGCCAAGAGCGACGATGTCCGGGTACCGGCACACCCTGACGTGGGATCCCGGTTCGCTTTCCATCGGTCTCGGCCAGCGGTACGTCGGCTCGATCGACGAACTGCTGATCCTTGACGCCGCGTTGTCGGCCGACGCGGTGGGGTCGCTGTTCAACAGCAACCTGCCTGCCGGTGACGCCTGGGGTGGTTAGTCTTCGCCGAGGCTGAGACCTTCCATGCGGGACAGGGTGTCCTTGTACTCGTAGTCGACGGCCAGCACCTCGGTGTAGTGGTGTTCGGCGGTCGACTTGTCACCCTCATCCTCGAGCAGCCGGCCGAGGTAGTAGTGGACCTCCTTGTAGAGGTCCGGCTCGTCGATCTGGTTGATCGAGTCGATCGCCTTCTCGAACTGCCGAATCGCCAGTTTTCCCTTCTTCTCGGCGATGAAGCACTTGCCCAGGGAGGCGAGGGCACCGGTTTCGAGCCGGTTGTCCTTCACGCAGACCTGGAACAGCGGGATGGCCTGGGCGTACTTCTTGATCTTCACGAAGCGGGTACCGAGCTCGAACTTCATTTTCAGGTCGTTGGGGTACCGTTCGACCCGTGACGAGAAGACCTCGATCTCCCGCATGATCAGTTCGCCGTTGAGAGCCTTGACGTTGCGGAGGGCTTCTTCGTTGTCGGCCTCTTGGGTGGTCTTGTCGCGGGCGAGGTTGAGGTTCTGGCGGAGCAGGTCGAGTTCGACGTCCTCGAGGTTCTCGCGGATTCCCGTGTTGCCGCCCGAGATGTCCAGGGCCTCCTTCAGGGTCGAAGCGGCCTCCTCGTGTTTCCCGGACTTGCGATAGAAGGTGGCCAGATTGAGCCGGTGATCGACATTCTCGGGTTCGCGGCGGACCTTGTGGACCAGGTCGGCTTCCTCGGACTGTCCGGGTCCGTCGGCGGGACCCCCGGTGGCGGTTCCCAGCCGCTTGGCGACCTCGTCGTCGGCCATCGCATCGCGGGTCGTCTCGGCGCCTTCGTAGCCACCTCGATCGATCACGTTGTCGGTCAGTACCTGCATCGCCTTGGTGCGGGCCTCGGCGTCGGACGGATCGAGCTTGGCCAGTCTCTGCCAGATCTTCGACGCTTCCATGTAGTCGCCCCGCGACTCGAGCAAATTGGCCAGTTCACGGGCAAACATCTTGTTCTTGGTGTCGTTGGCCACGGCATTCCGCATCGCGTCGGTGGCCACTTCCGAGAACCCTCGTTCACGAGCGGCGACGCCCAGTTCGAACAGCAACGTGGCTTCCCAGGGGTTGATCTTCAGCCCATCTTCGACTGCCCGGTCGACGGCGTCCCAATTCTTCTTGAGGCGGCCCGTCTTGACCCGCGTCTTGACCGTTCCCAGCCTGAACCCGGCCATCTTTGCACCCGACCCGTTGTCGCCGTACTTTTTGCGCTCGACACCCCGCAGCGTCTGGCGGTACAGGAGGTTGTCGGGGACCAGCATCACCGACTTGCCGAACATCTCGATGGCGTAGTCCCAGTTTTCCTTGCTCATCGCCTCCGAGCCCTTTTTCCAGCAATCGGCGGCGATCTTTTTCTTTTCAGAGTCCATCGGCGTGTCTCGAGTAGGCCAGGAAGGCCGAGAACTCGACCGTCCTGTTTCAATCTACCACAGGTGTGAATGTGGTTCTAGAACCGTGGTGTTTGGTTGCACCCGTGTTGGATGGGATCCAGAATGGGCTGCGGCCTGTGCTCCGTCACCCATGAACGACCTCGAGGAGTTCTGTGATGATCCGTTTGCGTCTCGACTGGTGTGGGTTGTCCATCCCGATTCTGTCAACTGGCCTGCTGTTGCTCATTCTGAGCGTTTCGCCCGCTGCGGCCCAGAACAAGGGCCAGACGTTGTCGGAAGCGGAGGCCAAGAAGGACGCCGACTACGCCGTGCAGGGAGAATATGTCGGCAAGTTGGACTCGGCTGATGAGGAATCGAAGGTCGGGATCCAGATCGTCGCCCAGGGCCAGGGCAAGTTCATCGGCGTGGTGTACCCCGGGGGATTGCCCGGAGCCGGTTGGACGGGGGAAGAGAAGATCCCGTTGACCGGAATCCGCAAGGGAGACATCGTCGGATTGCAGGGCGGCAAGGATGGAGCGAAGGGGTCTGGCGTCTGGAAGAACGGCCAGATTTCCTACAAGGATGCCGACGGCAACGCCGGCACGGCCAAGAAGGTGGTTCGCCGCAGTTCCACGATGGCCGCCAAGGCACCCAAGGGTGCAGTCGTGCTCTTTGACGGTTCGACCGCCAAGCACTTCAAGGGTGGTCGCCTGGAGAAGGGGCTGCTCCGCGAGGGAGTGACCAGTTTCCGCAACTTCGGCGACTTCCACCTGCACATGGAGTTCAAGCTGAACTACGCCCCGTCCCGTCGGGGCCAGGGCCGCAGCAACAGCGGTATCTACATGCAGGGACGCTACGAGATGCAGATCCTCGACTCGTTCGGACTGGCCGGCAAGCACAACGAGTGCGGCGGGATCTACGAGATCAAGGACCCGGACCTGAACATGTGTCTGCCGCCGCTGCAGTGGCAGACCTACGACATCGATTTCACCGCGGCACGGTACGACAAGGCCGGAAAGAAGACGGCCGGTGCCAAGCTGACTGCCCGTCACAACGGCGTGCTGATCCACAAGAACGTCGACGTGCCCCGCAGCACCCGGGCCAGCCCGGTCCGCGAGGGCGTGGACCTGGGACCGGTCTACATCCAGAACCATGGCAACCCGCTTCACTTCCGCAACATCTGGCTGGTCGAGAAGCGCGAGGCGGGGTTCGTGCCGGTCTTCAACGGCAAGACGCTGGCCGGCTGGCACAAGAACCCTGAGAAGATCGGTCACGGCACCGGCGGGAGCTGGACGGTCGAGAACGGCGTGATTGCCGGCGAGCAGGATCCGCCCGGCAGCGGCAACGGCGGCATCCTGTTGACCGACAAGATGTACGGTGACTTCGAACTGCTGATCGACATGAAGCCCGACTGGGGCGTCTGCAGCGGGCTGTTCGTCCGGTCCAACAACCGCGGCCAGTGCTTCCAGATGATGGTCGACTACCACGACAACGGGAACGTGGGCCACATCTACGGCGAGGGGACCGGCGGGTTCAACACGCGGACCTTCGATATCTTCGGCAAGTACAACGACAAGAAGGAACTGGTCTCGTTGACGACCAAGCCGACCAAGACCGCACCGCCCAAGGCGTTCACCATCAGTGGCAACGACTGGGTTTCGGCCTGGCAGGTCGGAGACTGGAACACGGCCCGGTTGAGGGTGGTCGGATCGCCGCCGCAGATCACCACCTGGATCAACGGCCGCAAGGTCAACGAGTTCAACGGCCGGACGTTCCCGGGCAAGGGCTACGACAAGGCCGGCATCGTCAAGCTGCTGGGAGCCGAGGGCCGCGTGGCGGTGCAGGTGCACGGTGGCACCGGCTGGCCCAAGGGGGCCAAGTGCCGCTGGCGGAACGTGTACGTCCGTGAGTTGAACTAGGGCTGCAGCAAAACGGTCAGCCACGGTTTCAGCCGGGCCACCGTCTTGGGCCCGATTCCGTGGACCCGCTGGAGGTCCTCGACGCGAGCGAACCGGCCGTTGTGCTTGCGATCGGAGACGATCCGTCGGGCCAGCGTCGGCCCGATGCCCTCCAGTTGAGACAGCTCGACCCAGTTGACCGTGTTGAGATCGAGTTGAAAGTCGACGGGGCTGCGGGGGATGCGGTCGATTTCGATCGGCCGGGTGCCCCAGCCCGAGAGCTGGGTCCAGTGAGCGGCCATCAGCACCAGCGAGGCGAGGACCAGGACTCCGATGACCAGGCGATCGCCCCGGGTGATGCCCAGGACCGTCTGGGTCGAGTCGTCACCGGGGGGTTCGACCGGCTGATCCATCGCCCGCTCCGTCTACGGCCCGTCGTTGGCCGAGTAGACGGGGCGGGAGTGAGCAGACGCAAGAGGGATCGGCAGCCCTTTACCGTTTCTTCGTTCCGCCGGTCGTCGGCTTGGCGAAGAAGGTCAACTGGATCTGGCTGCCCGGGGCCAGGGCGGCCTGCTGCCGGGGAGCCTGCCGGTAGATCACGTACAACTGGTCCTTCCTGGTGGCGGGCACACCGGCGGTGAACTTGACCTTGTACCCGGCCGTCGTCAGCACGCCCTGGGCCTTCTTCCATGGCATGCCGATGACCGAGGGGACGACGGGTTCGGATTGCGAGGCGACGACGCGGTAGCGTCTCAGGTTGGGCCGGAAGGGACTCTTGCCGAAGACCTTGGCGAACGCTTCGAGTTTCGAGTTCACCGTCATGCGAAAGAACGAGTAGATGGTCTGGGTGTTGTCCGGTGCGGTCAGCCGGACGTGCTTGGGCAGGTAGGTGGCGGTGTCGAGGATCACGGTGGCCTCGCGGTAGTTGGCCGCGTCCTGTTTCCAACGGGGGTAGACCCGGATCCAGACCTCGCTTCCCGATTCTCCCAGCAGATCCATGTGGTAGCGGCGAACGGCTTTGTCGGGGGGCATGCCGAAAAGAAACGGCAGCGGGCCGTCCATGATTCTCCTGCCGCGGTAGTCGGAAGGGATCTTGTGGCTGGTCACCGTGCGGTCGGCGTCATTGATCTCCAGCACCTGCGTGCCATCGCAGATCCACTTTTCGGGGTTGTCACCCGAGACGGCCAGGGGCACCTTGCGGCCGGGGATCAGCTTGCCGGTCTTGCGGTCGCGGCGGCCGGGCTGCTGCACCAACGACTTGGTCCCCTTGGGGACCTGCACGGCGAAGATGTCCAACCGCCCCTTGTCGGGTGACTCGTAATAGAACACCCCCCGTGCCCGTTTCTCGGTGTTGAAGACGAATTCGCGGTGGTACCGGAAGATCTCGCCCTTGAGCGTCTTGACCTGGGCGGTCGCCTGTTCCCATTTCAGCAGAGCGGCCTTGAGCTTGGGTTCGAGTTTCTGGACACGGAGGTCGGGGGCCTGCAGGCGGCTCCGCGGCAGCCGCTTGTCGGGGGAAGTGGTCGTTTCGGCGGGCTGGCGGGTGGCCGGTTGCCGGGCTGTCGCGGCGGCAGAGCCCGGGATCACCCGCCGAGACGACTGGCCCTGGGCGGTCTCGAACGTGGTCGCCAGCAGCAGGATGCTGATCAGAGAAGTGAACCCGGCGGTCACGGTGACCTGGTGTCGTGTCGCATCCATGCGAGACCTCGGCGTCGTGTTGAGCCGGGGATCTTAGCAGTCGCCGGGGAACCGGCGGTAGACGAATCTGCGTTTGTTGGGTGTGGGGGGGAGGGACTCGCGGACCTGTTCTACGATCCCGACGGCGACCGGAACTCCCCGCGCAACCTCTCGACCAGTTGGTGCAACTCGTCGAACCCGCCCACCACCCAGTCGGCCTCGCCGGACCATTCGGGCAGCGGCTCGGCTCGGGTTGCCAGGTCCGGGACGAACAGCACGGCGCGGGTGCCGGCGTTGTGGCCTGCCTGCAGGTCGAACAGGTAGTCGCCCACGAACAGCACATCGGCGGGAGCCAGGTTCCAGTCACGGCAGATGGCCAGCACCCCGGAGGGATCGGGCTTGGCCGGTGCGTCCTCGCGGGTCAGCACGGTGTCAAAGGTCCAGCCGAGCAGACCGAAGGTGGTTGTGACCGATGCACGGGAATTCCGGGTGAGCACGCCGGTGTGGAGTGCGAGTTGGTCGAGTCGTTCGAGCAACTCTGCGACTCCCGGGTACGGCGTCGCCCGGACGGCGCCCTCGTGTTCGTGGCGGTGGAGGATCTCGAGTGCTCGATCGTGCTCGGGGCCCTCGGGGATCGCCTCGACGCCTTCGAGGATCGGCTGACGTTCGGGGAGCCCGATGTCACGTCGGATGGCGTCGAAGTCGAGGCCCGAATCGACCAGCGTGCCGTCCATGTCGAAGATGATGCCGCGGAGCGCCATGAACCGGGTGCCGTTGGTCAGAGTCCGGTGTCGTCGAGGTGGAAGCGGACGTTGAAGGACATCAGCGTGATCTCGTCGTCGCGTCCGCGGATGACGTTGATGCCGGTGTTGTCCTGGCGGATCTCACGGGCCCGCGACAGCGGCCAGCCCATCAGTCGGGCGACATAGACCCGGTTGACGATGTTGTGTGCGACCACGGCGACGGCCTGACCACGGTGGGTGGCCAGCACGTCGTCGAGAGGTCCACCGACGCGGTCGAGCACGTCGGCATAGCTTTCGCCTTCCGGGTAACCGTGGGCTGCCGGGTCGTCCATGAACAGGTGGTAGGCTTCGGCGTCGTCTTCCATGATCGAACCCCAGTCGCGTCCCTCCCACCGTCCGACGTCGCACTCCGAAATGGTCTCGAGTACCCCGGGAGTGATTCCGTGCGGAGCGGCGATGGCCCGGGCGGTTTCCCGGGCCCGTTTCATGGGACTCGAGATGACGACATCGAGCGGCCTGTCGGAGAGGAATTCGGCCACCGCCTCGGCCTGTCGCTGCCCGGTGTCGCTCAGTGAGGTGTCGATCCCGTGTCCCTGCAGCACGTAGGGACGTTGTTCATTGGCGGGAGTGGCTCCGTGACGGATCAGGTACAAGAGTGTCTCGTGGGCCCCGGGCATCAGTCTTCCTGTTCCTGCAGCTGTTGCCCGGTGGGTTGTCGGTCCGAGCGGTTCTGCAACAACCGGATCGCCGTATCGACGGCGGCCAGCATTCCGTCGGGATCGGCAATGCCCTGCCAGGCGATGTCGAAGGCGGTGCCATGGCTGGGACTGGTGCGGATGATCGGCAACCCCAGTGTCACGTTGACGGCGGTGTCGAAGCCGATCAGTTTCAACGCGATGTGCCCCTGGTCGTGATACATCGCCACGACCCCGTCGAATTCGCCACCGACGGCCCGACGCAGTAACGTGTCGGCGGGAAAAGGACCCCGTGCGTCGATTTCGGCGGCGACCGCAGAGGTGACGGCCGGAGTGATCAGGGTCTGCTCCTCGTCACCGAACAGGCCGTTTTCGCCGGCGTGGGGATTCAGGGCACAGACGCCGATTCGCGGAGCGGGGCAGCCGACCTGCCGGAGGAACCCGTCGATCAGGCCGATCCGTTCCGAGATCGATTCGACCGAGAGCAGTCCGGGGACGCTGGCGATCGAGGTGTGCAGCGTGACGTGGGCGACGCCAAGGCCGTGGGGGGGCGAGTTGGGGGGCGAGAGATAGAGCATCATGGCGACCGAGTCGCTGTGGCAGGCACGGGCGAGCAGTTCGGTGTGGCCGGGGACGTCGATCCCGGCAGCGGCCAGGGCTGTCTTGTTCAGCGGTGCGGTGACCATCGCGTCGACGTGACCTTCGAGAGCGGCCTCGGCGGTCGACCGCAGCCAGTCGGCGACGGCCCGGCCGCAGCGGGAGTCGACGGTCGCCGCGGGGATGTTGCCGACGTCGGCGGTCGTCGGGTTCCAGCAGTCGATGCCCGAGGGGTCGGGATCCCCACCGATGCTCATCGGCGAGTCGACCGCGCGGACACTCCGGTCCAGGCCCACCAGGTCCAGGGCGCGGGCCAGCACGCCGGGGTGGCCCACGACCAGTGGGTCGGCCGCCTGCCAGCAGGTCTCCAGGACCCGGGCCACGACCTCGGGCCCCACGCCGGCCACGTCTCCCATCAGCAGTGCCAGTCGAGGCCGTCGATGGCCGGGCGGTTCAGGCATCGCCACCGGCTCCAGCTGGGTTGTCGGGCGTCATGTCATAGCAGTCCGCCTCGGCCAGCAGCACGCCGTGGCGGTCCTTCTCCGAGAGAATCGGATCATCCCCCAGGGGCCAGTCGATGCCGATCGCCGGATCGTTCCACAGCAACGTCCGTTCCGATTCTGGGTGGTAGATGTCGCTGCACTTGTACTGGAAATCGGCCGTGTCGCTGGTGACCAGGAACCCATGAGCACACCCGATGGGGATCAGCAGTTGGCCGTGGCTGTCGGCCGAGAGCGTGATGCCGAACCACTGTCCGAAGGCTGGCGAGTGCCGCCGCAGATCGACGGCGACGTCGAAGACGCTGCCGGCGACAACCTGCACGAGCTTGGCCTGGGGGTGTTCGAGCTGGTAATGGAGACCACGCAGACCGCCCCGGGTCGACCGGGACCAGTTGTCCTGTACGAAGGTCTCGTCGATGCCCATCTCGGCAAAACGCCGCTGCTGGTAGGTTTCAAGAAAGAAACCTCGCTCGTCTTCGAAGACGCGAGGTTCGATCACCAGCACACCGGGCAGTGGAGTTTCGTGGACTTTCATCGGAACGGAGTGTCGTGGAGGCGTCTGGGGGGCTTGCGAGGCCGTTAGCATATCGGAGAGTCGGGGGACCGAGAAGGGAGCTCAACTTGCGGAAGGTCGCAACTGTCGCGTAATTTGGGGTTGGAGGGTTTACCGGCAACGACCACGAGGGAAGTTCCGAATGTGGCGAGGACGGCTTTGGACTCTGTTGATTGCGGCGGTGTTGTTCTCCGGGTCCGCCGTGTTGACCGCGGCCGACCCGCCGTCCCCCCCCCCCCCGCCTCTGCCCAGGGACCTGCCTGTCGTGAGGGCCCCGGTCGTGGCCCGTCCGAAGCAGCCCGACTCGTTGACGCGAACCGTTCCGCGGGATGTGGCCGACCTGCTGGCGATCCAGAAGCGCGTCGGGGAACTGGTCAAGGGTCTTTCCTCGGCGACGGTCGGCTTGAGGATCGGCAACGGCGCAGGCAGTGGTGTGATCGTCAGCACCGACGGTTACGTGCTGTCGGCGGCTCATGTGACCGGAGCCCCCAACCGCCGCGTCGACGTGTTCATGGCCGATGGCCGGAGACTGAGAGGTCGGACGCTGGGAATGAATCGTACGCTGGACGCGTCGGTGTTGAAGATCGACGGCAAGGGTCCGTTTCCCTTCCGACCGCTGGCTCGCCCCCGGGACGTTCGCACCGGTGACTGGTGCCTGGCGTTGGGGCACCCCGGTGGCTTCGACCCGAGACGGCCGCCGGTGGTCCGGCTGGGCCGTGTGATCCGGACCGAGAACAGATTCGTGCAGACCGACTGCACGCTGGTGGGCGGCGATTCGGGAGGTCCGCTGTTTGACCTCGCCGGGAACGTGATCGGCATCCACAGCCGCATCGGCGCTCCGACCAGCTGGAATTTCCACGTGCCGGTCCGTGCCTACACCGAGAGCTGGGTGAGGTTCCTGGACGGAAAGGCCTTCGGCCGTCCCAGCCGCGACCGCAAGCCGGTGCTGGGCATCAACGGAACCGATCACGACAAGGGCTGCATGGTCACCGGGGTGACCCCCAACATGCCGGCGGCCAAGGCGGGCGTGAAGCGGGGAGACCTGATCGTGAGGATCGACGGCAAGCCGTTCCAGGGATTCGATTCACTGTTCAACCACGTCCAGAACAAGAAACCCGGTGACAAGCTGAAGCTGTCGATTCAGCGGAGTGGCAAGCCGGTTGAGATCACCGTGACCCTGGCAGGAGGCCGAGGCCCGTGAGCGTCATCTCCTTGATTCGTTCGTTCCGCCCGACACCGCTGTTGGCGGTGTTGGTGGTCGGGGCCGTCGTCGAGGCCGCCCCGCCCCGGCCGTTGCCTCGAGATCTCTACAAGAGCGGTTCGGCGATCCGCAATGCGTTTCGCCCGATCGTCGATGGGCCGAGTCGGGCGACGGTGGCTGTTCTGGTCAACGGGCGGCAGAAGGCGTTGGGGGCGATCGTTGCGGCCGACGGCTGGGTGCTGACCAAGGCCAGCCAGGTCAACGGGATCAACGGTGGTGCGATCACCTGCCGACTGAAGGACGGCAAGACGATTGTCGCCAAACAGGTCGGGCTGCACCCCGAACACGACCTCGCGATGCTCAAGCTCGAAGCCACCGGCCTGCCGGTCGTGATGTGGCGGACCGACAAGGACCCTTCGGTCGGGTCGTTGCTGGCCACGTGTGGAACCGGTGACCTGCCGCTGGCCGTTGGGATCGTCAGCATCCGCCGTCGCCGGATTCCCCACCTGTTCGGTTTCCTGGGGATCGGGTTCGAGGACTTCGCCGGCGGGGTCCGGATCTCGCGGGTGATGCCCGACAGCGGCGCCAGTCGTGTCGGCCTGAAGGCCGGTGATGTCATCACCCGCGTGGCCGGCACCACGATTCCCCGTGGAGAGGAACTGAGGAAACAGATCCGGAAATTCCGTCCAGGCGAGCTCCTGCCGTTGAGAGTTCGTCGGGGACAGGTCGAGTTCGATGCCAATGCCCGGTTGGGGTCCCCCGCTCAGCACCTGCAGATTCGCAGCATCTTCATGAACAAGCTGGGTGGAGAGTTGAGTTTTCGGCGAGGCGGATTCCCGAACGCGTTCGCCCACGACACGGTGCTCAAGCCCGAGGAGTGCGGGGGGCCGCTGGTCGACCTGGAGGGCCGTGCCGTGGGGATCAACATCGCCCGCGAGGGGCGGACCGAATCACACGCGATTCCTGCCCAGGTCATCCTCGGGCTGCTCGAGGACCTGAAATCCGGCCGCCAGTTCGCGGCTCCGGCCAATCGGCTCGGTTCGGCTGACCCACCGGCGGTGCCGTTGCCCCGCTGAGTCGCGTTGGACCTAGGCGGCCCGTCGGACTCCCGGAGACTCGTAGCGACCGACCTGGTTGATCCGGGCGTAGACGTCGTCGAGCACCCAGTGGAAGGCGACCAGGTGGACCGACTCGACCAGCCCCATGTCGGTTGACGGGACGTGCAGGTTGTGTCCGGCCATCGCCTGCAACTGGCCGCCGTCGAACCCGGTGACGCCCCACGTGATCATGTCGTGGTCGTTGGCCCATTCGACGGCCCGCAGGATGTTCGGGCTGTTGCCGCTGCCGCTGATGGTGATCAGGACGTCGCCGGGAGAGGCGAAGTTCTTCAACTGCTCGACGAATATCCGCTCGAATCCCTCGTCGTTGCCCCAGGCCAGGATGTAGGGCGTGTTGTCGGTCAACGAGAGCACCTTCAGGCGGGGCATGGCGTCGTTGTTGAAATCGCTGGGATCCAGCGAACTCTTGCCGAGGTCCTCGCAGAAGTGAGACGCGTTGGCGCCGCTGCCTCCGTTGCCGCAGATGAAGACGAAGCGACCGTCGAGCCAGGCCGAGTGAATGTGCCGGCCCATGCTCTCGATCGACTCGAGATCGAGAGATTCGAAGGTCTGGCTGCAGAGATTGAAGTACTCGCGGGGCGGCAGCTGAACACCGATCATGGTGGATTCCGATCAGGCCGGGTGGTCTGAAGCGGCGAGAGGCTATCAGCTTGGTGACGGGGTGAGAAGACCGGGTCCGCGTGGCAGACTGGTTCGTACCTAGATTGATGGCCCTCGGCGATTCCGATAGAACGGATGGCTTCCTATCCGGAGAGCGTGTTGATGAGCACCGAGCCTTCCTACAGCCCATGCCTGCGGCTGCATGCCGACGACAACATCCTGGTGGCGCGGACCGAGGTCTCGGCCGGGGCGAGCATTCCGGATGGCCCGGAGGGCTTCACCGCATCCGAGAGGATCGAACTGGGTCACAAGGTCGCCTCCAGGTCGATCTGCTCCGGCGAGCCGATTCGCAAGTACGGCCAGGTGATCGGGTTCGCGATCGAGCCGATCCAGCCGGGCGAGTGGGTGCACGTTCACAACGTCGAACCCGGAAACCTGGATCTCGACTACGCGTTCTCGGCCGACATTCCCGCATCACCGGACCCGGTCACCGGCAGGACATTTCGGGGTTACCGTCGTTCCGACGGACGCGTGGGGACGCGGAACTACCTGGGAATCGTCAGCACCGTCAACTGCTCGGCCACCGCCTCAAAGTACGTTGCCCGGGCCTTTGACGAGGGACTGCTGGAGGACTTTCCGAACATCGATGGAGTCGTGCCCCTGGTCCACCAGGGAGGTTGCGCGATGAAGTTCGGTGGCGACGATCACCAGCAGTTGGCCCGGACCCTTGCCGGCTTTGCCCGGCATCCCAACATCGGCGGCTACCTGGTGCTGGGGCTCGGCTGCGAGACCGGCCAGGGGTCATTTCTGGTCGACAACCACGGGCTGGTGCAACTGGAGGTTCCGGGCGCGTCCTCGGAGCCGATCCCGCTGGTGATGAACATCCAGGACGAGGGTGGCCTGCGGAAGACCGTCGATCGAGCGGTGGGAGTGCTGAAGGAGATGCTGCCGGAGATCAACGCGGTCGAGCGAACCGAGATCCCGGTCTCGGAACTGATCCTCGGGACCGAGTGCGGTGGCAGTGACGGGAACAGTGGTGTCACGGCCAACCCGGCGGTCGGTGTGGCCAGTGACCTGCTGGTGGCAGCCGGGGCGACGTCGATCCTGGGCGAGACCCCCGAAATCTACGGGGGCGAGCACCTGCTGACCCGACGGGCGTCGAGTCCCGAGGTGGGCAGGAAACTGGTGGCGCTGATCGACTGGTGGAAGGACTACGCGGGGAAATTCGGTGCCGAGATCAACAACAACCCGTCAGTGGGGAACAAGACGGGTGGCCTGACGACGATCTACGAGAAATCTCTCGGGGCGATTGCCAAGGGCGGTAGCACGGCTCTGCAGGAGGTCTACCGGTACGCCGAGCCGGTGACGGCCAAGGGGCTTGTCGTGATGGACACCCCCGGTTTCGACCCCGCTTCGATCACCGGCATGGTTGCCGGCGGTGCCAACGTGCTGGTGTTTACGACCGGTCGAGGCAGTTGTTTCGGCTGCAAGCCGGTTCCCTGCATCAAGATCTCCTCGAACAGCCCGATGTTCGACCGGATGAGCGACGACATGGACATCAACGCCGGCCGCATTCTCGAAGGGGCTTCGGTGGAAGAGGTCGGTGAGGAGATTTTTGACGAGATTGTCGAGGTGGCCAGCGGAAAGCCGACCAAGAGCGAGGCCCAGGGGATCGGGGAAGAGGAGTTCTGCCCGTGGGCAATCGGCCCGGTGTTGTGAGCCGTAAAACGGTCCTTAATCCGGATGGTTCTGGTGCTCCAGGAGTCTCAACTCGTTTATATAAAATGGGTTGCGTCACATGGGCGTCCTCGCAACCCGGATCATCGGGACATTCGACAAATCCGGTATGTCCCCGATAATCGCTACAGGTTGCCAGATTTCCTGACCGATAAAACCGGTAGGTCCACACCCTTGTGCGGATGTTGTACGGGCGAATTGCCCGGTTCGGTTGTATGTCAAGGATGATCTGATGCGGATGTCACAGCGACTGACGCTGGCAATCTGCTTGTTGGCCCTGGCCGTGCCGGGCCGCGAGGTGATGGCCCAGGGGCCTCCCCCGGGAGTCGCATCCACTCCGGGGATGCCGCCGGCGGCGATGAGGCCCTACCCTGCCAACTCGACGTACGACTTCGAGTACGACAAGCACTACTACCGGGATGGGATGTGGAATCGGATCTCGTCGAACCGCGGCCGCCGTTCGATTTTCAGCATCGATTTCCTGGTGTCGAGGACTCGGAAGCCGACCGGGTATCTCGGCAACGGTGGTGCCATGACCTACAAGGACATGATCCTGCCGATTCTGGAGGAGGATCCGTACGACCTGGGTGACACCGGTGGGGGTGGTGGCCAAGATCAGAGCGTGGTCGACCAGTTCCGGGGCGTTCCGGCGGCTGGCGTTCCCGGGTTCAACTACTACGACCCGGTACAACTCCAGAACACGCTCAACAGTCCGTCCGGGACCGGGCTGAGGCTCCAGATGGGGTACTTCGATCCGGACGACAGCGGACTGGTGTTCGAGGGATTCGGCCAGAACACGTCCACGATGTTCGATGCACGGGACACGTTGGGAATGGGTCGAGGCGAACAGAAGGACACGCTCCTGTTGTTGCTCAGGCCACCCAACTTCCTGCTCAACAACATCGGCGGTGCCGGCAGCCAGTTCGGTCAAACCGGTGGCGGCGGCGGCGGCGGCGGCGATGACGACGCCTCGACGGCCCAGGACTTCATCCTGCAGAACAACCTGCTGAACCTGCGGGGCATTGGGCTGGACGACGGCAGCCGCGACGGTGCCGGCAACGTCATCGGAGTCTCCTCACCGTATGACCTCGAGTTCCGCTTGACGGCCAAGAGTCGCACCTACGGTGCCTCGATCACATGGATCATGGCTCCCCGCTACCGCACCAAGAAGTTCATGCTGCGTCCGACCGTCGGAGTGCGTTACATGCGGATCCAGGAGAGCATGTCGTTCTACGGGCAGGACAGCGGCCTGACTTATGACAACCTCGAGGATCTCGACGAGGGATTCAACGGCGACGTCAAGCTGCACTCTCCGCCGAACCTGATTGACGACGACGGGGACGGGATCACCGACAACGCGGCGCTGGTCGAGGAGAGTGGCGGCGGCGGCGGCGGCGGCGGTGGCGGCGGCGAAGAATTCCGCTTCGTCATCTACAACGATCCCTCGATGTACCCGCTGACCTCGACGTTGAACAACATGTCACGCAGCGACCTGATCGGACCGGAGGTCGGGCTGAGGTACGACATCGGTGGCGACAAGTTCAAGCTCTGGGGCCAGACCAAGCTGGCCGTGGCGGCCAACACCGAGCGGTTGCGTCTCAACGGCAACAACATCGGAATGGTGACCCGCCAGAACAACTTCAACATGGCCACGCCGGGAGATCCCCAGCCGAACCGGTTCAGCGACCGCGACCGGCACTCGCACGTCTCGGAGATCATCGAACAGTCGTTCTTTGCCGAGGCGCCTCTGTTTGCCAGGATCCCGATCCTGCGTCGTTCGTCGATTCTCAGCGAGGCCAACTTCCGCTTCGGTTATACGTTCCTGTTCGTCGGCCACGTGGCCCGGCCCTTCGGGAGCATCTACTGGGCGGGGAACCCGTCGGAGGGTCTGTTCCCGACCGTCAACACGAAGCGTACGAGCTTCTGGACCGAGAACTACAGCTTCTCGATCAACTGGACGTACTAGGTCCCGGCGGCACCGGGGCCCGGCTGGTCATCGAAGCCGGCCAGTTTCTTGACGTCCAGGAAGACCAGGTTCAGCGACGGCACGATTACCAGCGTCAGTGCCGTGGCGAAGATCAATCCGAAGGTCAGCGTCACGGCCATCGGGGTGAGGAACTTGGCCTGGAAGCTGGTTTCGAACATCAGGGGCGTCAGCCCCGAGGCGGTCGTCAGGGTGGTCAGCAGGATGGCCCGGAGCCGCGAGCGGGCTCCCGAGACGCTGGCTTCGAAGGGGTCCTCGCCGTCGCGGATCCGCCGGTTGATGAAGTCGACCAGGATCAGGCTGTCGTTGACCAGGATTCCGGCCAGGGCGACGAAGCCGATTTCGCTGAGGATCGTGATCGGGTTGCCGGTGATCCAGTGTCCGACGATCGCCCCCAGCAACCCGAAGGGGATGGCCGCCATGACCACGATCGGCTGGGCGTAGCTGCGGAACAGTCCGGCCAGCATCATGTAGATCAGCACCAGGACCACGGGAAAGGCAATCCAGAGGCTGCCGAAAGCCTTGGTCCGTTCCTCGAAGTTCCCCAGGAACTCGATGCGGACATCGGGGTAGTTGGGGGCGATGTTCTGGTCGAAGTCCTCGCGGACCCGTTCCAGCACGACCGACGAATCGGCCACATCGGTGTTGACGGCTCCGAAGACCGACACCGCCCGCTGTCTCTGGCTGCGGTGCACCGCCGTGAACCCTTCACCGGGCTCCAACCGGGCCACCTCGTGCAACGGCACCCAGCCACGTCGCCCCGAGATCATCGCGGTGGGGATCCACATCGACTCCAGGTGAAACAGGTTCTCGCGGAAGATCTCGGGATACCGCACCATCACCCGGATGTCCTCCCGGTTGCGACTGATCCGGTGAGATTCGCGGCCGTAAAGAGCGCTGCGGACGTGGTTGCCCAGGCGGATTTCGTCGATCCCAGTGGGCCGCGCGGACTCCTTCAGCCGCAGCGTCATCTCCCGCTTGCCCTCGTCATGGTCGTCGTCGAGGTCGAAGACACCGGTGTAGGAATCGAGTGTCCGTTGCAGATCCTCGCCGACCTGGACCAGTTCCTCGAAGTTCGGTCCGGAGACCTTGATGTGGATGTCCCGCCCGCCGGGACCTCCGTTCATCGCGTCCCAGTTGACCGAGTTGACTCCCTGCAGGGTTCGAGCGAACTCGCGAAGTTCGACCAGCAGCTCATCGCTGGACCGCTGGTCATCGCGTTCTCGTAGGTCGGCGGCCTTCAGTTCGAGGACCAGCTGCCCGAGATGCGACTGCATTTCGACTCCGCTGCCCCCCTTGATGTCCATCTGCATGGCGACGAACATCTGGACGTTCTTCACCTCCGGCAGCGTCAGCGCGAATTTGTTGATCCGCTTGACCTGCTCGCGGGTCTGGCTGACGACGGTTCCCACCGGCATCTCGACCCCGCACATCAGCGTCTCGCTGTCCATCTTCTGGATGAACACCAGGTCGACGATCCCCCCTTGGATCAGTCCGAAACTGGCCACCACCGTCGAGAACGCCAGTGCCAGCGTGACGTACCGCCACTTCAGGGCGACACGCAGCAGCCGCTCGTAGTAGTCCTGCAACCGGCCCCGCATCAACTGGTCGGGTGCCACGGCGAGTGATCTCATCACCCGTCGCCAGCCTGTCACGACGGTGGACCGGGGTGTGGTCTTGATGTGGGCGAGGTGCGCCGGCAGGATCACCAGGGCCTCCATCAGCGAGACGGTCAACGCTGCCACCACGACGATCGGCAGGACCCGCATGAAGTCCCCGATCTGGCCCTGGATGAACAGCAGCGGAGCGAACGCGGCGATGGTCGTCATGATCGTCACGCAGACGGGCCAGGCCACCTCGTCGGTACCCCGCACCGCCGCCTCCTCCGGCGGCATCCCCTCCTCGACGTGTCGGTAGATGTTCTCGCCGACGATGATCGCGTCGTCGACGATGATCCCCAGCACGATGATCAACCCGAACATGCTCAGCAGGTTGATCGTCTCGCCCATTGCCCACAGCACGATGAAAGTGCCCAGGAACGACACCACCAGCCCCGCGGCGACCCAGATCGCCACCCGCCAGTTGAGGAACAGCATCAGGCTGATCAGCACCAGCACCAGCCCGGCTCGGCCGTTGCGGGTCATCAGGTCCAGCCGACCCTCGATGAACCGCGCCAGGTCGGTGTGCAGGGCGACCTGGAACTGGTGTTCGAACGGCTGAGCGGCGCTCTGTTCGTAGATCGTCCTCGGGTCCCCCCGGCCGCTGATGATCGTCATCAACCAGGTCAGGCCACTGCCGACCGTCGAGACCGGTTTCCGGTACCAGGGTGCCGTGGAGATCTGCTGGAACCCGAACGGGTCGAATGTCTCGCCGAGCTTCCCCTTGACGTAGGCCTTGACCAGCCGTGAGATCTGGATCGCGTCCTGGCTGGCGGTCTTGTAGACGATGCAGTGGGCCGCCGGTTTGCCGTTGAAGTAGCTCTCGAGATCACTCTCGACGAACCCGTCGTGGACCGTGGCCAGGTCCTTCAGCTGGACCTTTCGCCCGTCGGGGTCGCTGCGGATGATGATGTTCTCGAGATCCACGCCGCGACGTTCTTCGCCGAGCATGCGGACCGAGACCGTCAGGCGGTTGCCCTTGAGCTGCCCGCTGGAGACGTTGATGTTGACGCCGCGGACGGCCGTGGCCACCTCGTCGAAGGTGATGTCGTATTCGAGCAGCTTCAGGGGTTCCAGCTCGATGCTGATCTCGTCGCTGCGGATCCCGGACAACTGCACGTCGCTGATGCCGGGCAACAGCAGCAGGTCGTCCCGCAGTTTTTTGACCGCTCGCTTCAGCTCGGCTTCGGTCCCCTTGCCGTAGAGCGCGACGCTGATGACCGGGAGCCGGGGTTCGAGCTTGTTGATGGTCACCCGCTCGACGTCTTCGGGCAGGTCGGCCAATGCGTCGACCTCGCTCTTGATCTCCTGGACCACGACGTTGATGTCCTCGACGTCGCTGTAGAGCGTCAGCGTCGTCTGGCTGATTCCTTCCGAGGCCGTCGAGTTGACCTTCTCGATCCCCTCGATGTCGTGCACCGCCTCCTCGATCTTGATCGTGACGGACTTCTCCACCTCCTCGGGTTGCTGGCCCGGGTAGATGGCCGTGATCACCACCTTGTCCGGCCGCGATTCGGGAAAGAACTCACGGACCAGCGTGAAGGCGAAGATCCCGCCGGCCAACAGGATCACCAGCATCAGCATGTTGACCAGCACGCGGTTGTTGACGCTGAAGCGAGCGAGCGACATCGCGTGACCAGCCGGTGAGACGCGGAGAGCGGGAAAGAACGGGCTCTTCCAGTGTGGCACACGCCCCGAGCGATGACTACCCGCCAGTTGTGTCCCCTCTGCCGGCTCAATGTTCTGACTTTGCCGCTACAATGTCCTGATGGCCCGCTGCGATGAAGGTTATCTCTGTGAAGTCTGCGGATCGCCGGTTGACGAGATCAACGAGAGCGACCTGTACCTGTCGTTTGTGATCGGTGAACTGCCGGCGTCGGCGTTGACCATCGAGTCCGAGCGGCACGTGCGGTGCAACCCGGTGCAGGCGCAGTTCATCGTCGACGAGCGGTTCGAGGCGATGGCCGTCGAGGGGCCGTTCGACAAGCGGCAACTCGATGCCGAGGACGTAGTCCGGCGGGAGGACCTGGTGACGCGGGGCTGGCAGAGGCTGCAGGAGGTGGCCGTTGAGGGGTTGGCGATCGATGATTACCGGCTCGAGGACGTCGCTCCCGATGTCGAGACGGGCCTGCCACCGGAAGTCGCCGGACAGGGATGCGTGCGGCCGGAGTCGGAGTAACAACCAGGCCCCCATTCTCCATGCCAACCAACTCCCAACGTCTCTGGCCCGACTCGGAACGCACCCGGGAACTGCTCGCCGCGGCCAGGGACGGCGACCGGGATGCGGTCGAGGGCCTGATGGACCGCCATCGTGACGCGCTGCGAAAGCTGGTCCATCATCGCATGGACCGGGCGATCGGTCGCCGCGTCGATGCCAGCGACGTGGTCCAGGATGTGTTGCTGGAAGCCTCGAACCGACTTGCCAATTACCTCGACCAACCCACGCTCCCCTTTCACCTCTGGCTGCGACAACTCGCACGTGACCGACTGATCGACATGCACCGCCGTCACCGGAAGGCGCAGCGACGGAGCGTCGATCGCGAGAGGCCCCTGGCGGCTCGAGCCCACTCGGACCAGAGCTCCCTGGACCTGGTGGCACGGTTGGCCGACGCCGAATTGACACCGGCGGCCGCTTCGATTCGCCGGGAACTTCAATTGCGGTTTCGCGAGGCGATCGAGGACCTGGTCGAGGATGACCGCGAGATTCTGATGATGAGACACTTCGAACAACTCACCAACAGCGAAGCCGCCGAGGCACTGGGATTGTCGCCTGCTGCGGCCGGAATGCGGCATCTGAGAGCATTACGGCGATTGAAGGGTCAACTGGAGAATTCAGCTTCAAGTTGACTTGGGGAATGCCGATCGCATAAAAAGGTACTGTTCTGAACCATAAAGACAGTGGAGTCGGTCCATGTTGACGATCTTCGGGTCTCAAAAGAATAACGCTCGTTCCGGATACTGCGACGGGATCTCCCGCCGTGGCATGCTTAAGATCGGTGCCTTGGGCGTCGGAGCCTTCGGCCTGAACCAGGCCGATCTGCTGCGTGCTGACGCGGCCGGCAAGACGAAGATGAATCACAAGTCTGTGATCAACATCTTCCTGGGCGGTGGTCCTCCTCACCAGGACATGTGGGAGATCAAGACCGAGGCCCCCAAGAACATCCGCGGTCCGTTCAAGCCGATCGCGACCAGTGTTCCGGGCATCCAGATCGGCGAGTGTTTTCCGAAGATCGCCCAGTCGATGGACAAGGCGGCGGTGTTGCGGGCGGTGGTCGGCTGTGAGGGTCGTCACGACTCGTTCCAGTGCATGACCGGATTCCGTCACGCCGAGATGCGTTCGATCGGCGGACACCCGGCAATGGGCAGCGTGTTGCACAAGCTGCAGGGTCCGGCCGACCGCAGTGTTCCTCCCTACGTCGGCATGAAGACCGACGGTGTGTGGCGGAACCCCGGCACGCCCGGTTTCTTGGGCGCGACCTTCGCACCGTTTGTTCCCGACGGTGCCGGCCTGGCCAACATGAAACTCAATGGTGTGACCACCGACCGGCTGAGTGATCGGAAGTCGTTGCTCAAGAGCATCGACCGGTTGCGTCGCGACGTCGATGCCAGCGGCCAGTTGACCGCGATCGATTCGTACGAGCAGCAGGCCTTCGACGTGCTGACCTCCAGCAGGCTGGTCGACGCGTTGGACATCGGGAAGGAAGCTCCCGAGATCCGCGAGAAGTACGGCGACGGCAAGCCCTACACCTACAAGTACGACGGTGCGGCCACCGACAACACCCTGGTCCTGCGGGCTCGGCGGTTGGTCGAGGTGGGTGTCCGCTGCGTGACCCTGACGTTTGGCCGCTGGGACAGCCACGGCAACAACGAGGGGCTGGTGCGGCACCACGGCGTCCGGATTGACCAGGCCGTCGGCGCGTTGCTCAGCGACCTCGAAGAACGGGGCATGATCGACGACGTCACCGTGCTGGTCTGGGGCGAGTTCGGACGGACACCCCGGATCAACAAGGGTGCCGGCCGCGACCACTGGCCGCAGGTCAGCTGTGCCTACATTGCCGGCGGCGGCATCCAGGGCGGGCAGGCCATCGGCAGCACCAATCGGCTGGGCGAACGGGCCCAGACCCGCCCGGTGCACGTGCAGGAGATCTTCGCGACGGTCTACAAGAACCTGGGCATCGACGTCCGCACGGCGACGGTCAAGGATCCCGCCGGCCGTCCGCAGTACCTCTCGCACATGGAACCGATCAAGGAAATCGTCTGATCTCGGCTTGAGCGGCCGTGCGACGGTTTCGTGATAACATCACGGGCCGGTGTCCCATCCGGGGATGCCGGCCCGTTTTTTTTCCATCAACCGGGGACGATCCATGCCTCCGCTCACCCGCCGCCGGCTGCTCGCCGTCTCGCTGGCCGCCACCACTTCCACGCTGGTCCTCGCCGAATCGAAGCCGAAGCCGTCCGGAAAACGCGACTGGCGCGCGACCGGATTTCGTCGCATGGTGGCGCTGGGTGAAAGCACCACCGCGGGGGGCTGGAGCACCAACGCCTCGCGGTGCTGGGTCTCGGTGCTCGGACGGCTGATCAACGACTTCCAGTCCAAGCCGATGCAGGTCGTCAACAACGGCATCGGTTCCAATGTCATCTCGACCCGCAGCCCCTGCTACAGGCACAGCGGCAAGCCGGCCGCCACCGAGCGGCTGCAGAAGCACGTTCTGGATCACCGGCCCGACCTGCTGATCATCTCCTACGGGCTCAACGACGCCCGGGGCGGGACGCCGCTGGAGTTGTTCCAGGCCGAGATGACTCGGGTGATCACCACCGTCCGCAAGACGGTCCAGCCGCTGATCGTGCTCCCCTCGCCCTACTACATGACCGACTTCGGGGCCGGCGGTCAGCCCTGGACCAAGGCGAACCTCGAGATCTTCCACCGCTACGGGCGGGGCATCGCCGAGGTGGCCCGAAAACAGGACTGCCTGTTCGTCGACCTGCTGGGTGCCAGCGGCCACGCCGATTGGATCGTGCACTTTGACGGGATCCACCAGAGCGACCTGGGGCACCGGATCGTGGCGAACCGGATGTTCGAGGTGCTGGCGACCAACTGCTCGGGGCTGGCCCGCCACACGCAGCAGATCGAGAAGGCCTCGCCAAGGTGGCGGGACGAATCGAAGCTGAAGGCCGATTACGAGTTCTGACCCCCGCGTTCTCCGGCCCTAGTACTCCACCGGGTTCTCCCGCAGGTGCCGCTGCGGGTTGTAGTCGATCACCAGGTCGATGTCCGAGACGTGGAAGTTGGTGTCGATGCCCTGGTCCTTTTCGGCCAGTTTCACGCGGACGCGGTTTTCTCCCCGGCGGGGCCACAGCGGCTCGGGCAGGCGAAACTCGTAGATGAATCCGTAGGGGCCGTAGGCTCCCAGCGGATGTTGCCGGTAGATCAGGTCATCCAGCGACAGGATCGATTCGGGCAGTCGCTTGCCGTTGAGTTCGACTCTCACGTCGTTGAGCGACGCCTCGATGTTGGTGATCCGAACCCGCAGCCGGACTCCCTCGACCTTCTGCTGCCTGCCGGCGGCCCGCAGGTCGTCGGCGATCTTCAGTGTCACCTCGACCGATCGTTTCTCGTCCAACGGTTTCGGCAGCGAATCGACCATCGAGCGGGGCCATGCGACCGGCTCGTGCTGGTTTCGTCCGAGCCGCGGGGTGCGGTAGTCCTTGTCGCGGAACCGCAGCAGTTCGGGATGCCCCAGCACCCGCAGCGTCTGGTAGTCCTCGGCGGTCAACGGCCATCCGTTGGGTGTCCAGTGGTAGTCGACGACGGCGAATCCGTCGGCGCCGTCGTCCCAGGCATTGGCGGCGGCGGCCCAGGTCATCGCCTGGGTGGGCGAACGGTGGAACTCGCTCTGCAGCAGGTTGCTGAACCCGGCGACCAGCCGGCAGGCCGAATCGCCGACCAGATGTTTCAGCGGTTCCATCGACCAGCACTGGGTCATCCCGGCCTCTCCCATGCCGTTCATACAGACCAGGCCGTCGACCAGCCCGTCACCGATCCAGGTGGCGGCGTCGCAGCCCAGTTCCTGCTGGGTCGGGATGTCGGTCGGCAGCCGCACGTAGATCCGCTTGGCCCGGCCCTGGTCCCCTGCGGCCCGATCGGCTGTTTTTCTCAGCCGCCTCAACCACTCGGTCAACAGCGGGTTCAGCCGGTCGACCTCGTCAAATCGGCACAGCGGCACGAACTCGGTCAGGTTGATCTCGACACCGTCGGTTGCGTACCGGGTGAGCATCTCTTCGAAGACGGCCAGCCGTTCGTCGCGGACCGCCTGGTGCAGGAAGCTGAACCGCCGGGGGTGAGCGTAACGTGCCCGCGGGTCCTTTTCGGGTCCGACTTCGAATCGGGGGTGGTCGAAGACGAAATCCGACTGCCGTCCGCGGCCCGCCTCGGTGGCCCGGTCGGCACCCTGCAGCGAGATCCAGTTGCCGGCCAGCAGCAGCAGGTTCTGCTGGTGAGCCCGCTGGCAGATCAACTCCAGCGGATCGTGGCCGTCATCGATCAGCTGTTTCAGGTGGCGGCCGGCGCGGTACCAGACCGGGTGGGTCCACTGCTTGACGTTGTCGCCCCAGGTCTGGGCGACGCGACTGTCGTAAATCTGCGTGCCGCCTTCGAGGCCGGCGGCGTAGACCAGCATGTCGACACCGCTGTCGGCCAACTGGTCGACGGTGATCACGAAGTCGTCGGGGGTCAGCGGCGGGGCGTACTGGTACAGCGGACTGGCGTGACGTCCGTCGTCGTAGAGTAGCACGCGGGGTTCGGTCGCCGGTTTGTCGGTGGCAGCCGATGCCGAGGCCTCGACAGTGCCCGGGAGAGCGGCTGGTGCCGAGGCGCCGACCGCCTGCAGGAACTTGCGGCGGTGCATGGTCACTTCTTGGGCTGCCCGGCGGCTCGAGCCCGCCGTCGGCGGGTGTGGGCCCGGCTGGCTTCGTTGAGACGGGCCATCAGTGCGGAGGGGATCTGCAGGTGCGTGCCGCCGATGTTGTCGTCGACATGGGCGACGCTCTCGGCACCACCCAGCACCGACGTCACCGCCGGGTTGGCCAGACTCCAGGCGATCAGCACCCGGGGGCGGGTCGTCTCCAGCTCGGCGGCCACTTCATCCAGCGTGGCGACCAGCGAACCGTACGAAGCGTTTTCCTTGCGGCCGGGTGAGAGCCTCCCGCAGTCCTGGGGGCTGAAGGCCAGGATGCCCAGCCCGGCGTTGCCGATGACCTGCAGCAGGTCGGTCGGCATTCTCAGGCCCGCCGCGATGTGGAAGTAGTCCTCGGTGCCGCTGATCCGGCTCGAGGTCTTCTGCCGCGGCAACTCGACATAACGGCTGACGTTTCGGGCCGAGAAGTTCGACAGGCCCCAGTAGCGGACCTTGCCGGCCCGGACCAACCGGTCCATCGTCTCGGCGATCTCCGCCGGTGGCGTCTTGCCGTCGTCGTCGTGGAGCAGGAACAGGTCGAGGTGGTCGGTGCCAAGCCGTTTGAGGCTGCCCTCGCATTTTCGGGTCAACGCCTGGCGGGTGAAGGTCACCGGTTGGCCGAGCTTGAACTTGTTGGTCCTGGGGTCCTTGACCGGAGCTTCGCTGGGTGCCGCCTTGGTGCAGACGACCACCTTGTCACGCCGCCCCTTGATGACACGCCCCAGCAGCTTCTCCGATTCGCCCCAGCTGTAGGCTTCGGCCGAGTCAAAGAAGTTGATGCCGACGTCCAGGCAGCGGTGCAGCACGCGGCGAGTCTGCGGATTGTCGTTTCGAGGGAGCTGCCGGAAGGCGGTGCCCTGGCTGTAGCGGGTGACCAGCAGGTCGGTGTTTCCGAAGCGGACTTTTTCCAGCGGCTTGCCGGCGGCCGTGGCCGTGCCACCGGCCATCGCTCCGGCGGCCAGGGCCGCCAGTGACCGGTTGAAGTTCCGCCGCGACAGTGTCGGGGTCCTGGTCTGGCGGGTCATTTCGCGGCCTTCTGTTTCCGTTCGCCAAGACAATACAGCGTCTTGTAGGTTCTCAGGAACAGCTGTCCGTCCGAGACCGCCGGTGCGGCCTTGATGTGTTCACCCATGTCGTTGCGGGCGATCTGGCGGAAGGTGGTCGAGGCGGCCAGCACGAAGACCTGTCCCTGGGTGTTGGCCACGTAGAGCCGGTCGCCGGCCTTGAGCATCGAGCCCCAGAGTCGTCCCCCGAGCCGTTGCTTCCAGACGGTCTTGCCGGTGGCCACGTTGATGCATTCGGCCAGTCCCGGGTCGTTGGCGATGTAGAGGTGACCGTCGTGGACCACACCCGAGCCGACCCGCTGGGGAGTTTGCTCGACGTGCCACAGCCGGTGCGTGGCGGTGATGTCACCACGTCCACCCATCTTGACCGCCATCATCGACTTCTTGAACCCGCTGACGCCCAGCAGCACGCCGTCCCCGACGGCCGTGTCGGGGTAGTTGCTGGGACCCAGGCCCTGGCAACTCCAGAGCGGCTTCCCGGTCAACGCGTCGTAACCCTTCAACTCGCCTGGCATCGACAACGCGAACTCGTCCCGGTCGCCGACGCGGTAGAAGATCGGGGTCGACCACGACCCGTACAGCTGGTGGTTCTTGCCCACCTCGACGGTGTCCCATCGGGTGCGGCCGGTCCGCTTGTCGAGAGCGACGATGTGGGTCGGCTCCCCCGGTCCGCGGTGAGTGATCAGCAGGTCCTTGTAGAGGACCGGCGTGGTGGCGGGGCCGAAGACGTGGGCCAGGCGACCGAGTTTTCGGTGCCAGGCGACTCGTCCGGTGAAGTCGCAGGCGACGATGCCGGCCGAACCGAAGCTGGCATAGACCAGGCGGCCGTCGGTGGTCGGCGAACCCGAGCAGAACGGGTTGTCGTTGTGAGCGGTTTCCTTGTCGGGAAACGGAATGTCGTGGTGCCAGAGTTCACGGCCGGTCCTGCGGTCGAAGCAGATCAGGCTGCGGATCTTCCCGCCGTCGCGGGGACCGGTGACGAAGACCCGGTTGTCCCAGATGATCGGTGTCGAGTTGCCCTGTCCGGCCAGCGGGGCCTTCCAGGTGACGTTGGTCGCGGGACCGAACGTCACCGGCAGGTTGGTGTCGGTGCTGATTCCTCGTCCGTCGGCTCCACGCCAGGCCGGCCAGTTGCCGGCCGTCGAGCTGCCGGTGGCCAGCAGGGTGATGCCACATGCCAGGATTACGGCCAGTCGGTTCATCGTGTCGGTGTCCCGGATTCGAAGCTGGGGGAATGAAAGTCCAACCGCCTGCATCGTACCGGCAGCCGGGGAACCGACGCGAGGCAAACGATGCCACACTTCGAGGGTCATCGTGTACAATCGCCCGTTCTCATGCGCCCGTAGCTCAGTTGGATAGAGCAGCGGACTTCTAATCCGCAGGTCGCAGGTTCGAATCCTGCCGGGCGTGCTTGGCTTGCATCGATTGGCTGCGGAGGCCGTTTTGCTCGCCGTCATCATCGCAATGAGCGGTGATCGGGCGGCTACTTCGCGAACCCCAGCGAATACACCTGCGATTTTCGAAAGTCCAGGCGAACGCGAACTCTCTTGCCTTGATGCAAGCTCACCTCCGCGGCCACGCCCTGCGTGACGTCGGATGTCAGGGTCGAGCCTTCGGCTAGCGGTTTGCCTGTTTCGTCCAGGACCGAAATCTTCACCGAACCACCCTCGGGGATGTCGGCCGTCACACGCAGCGTCTTGCCGTTGCAGAGGACCGGTTTCGTGACGAGCACGGCCGGCCGGCCGTCATTCCGTGGCACGTAGCCGGCCCAGCCGTCGGTCCGCAGGGTGGCCAGGCACAGCCAGCCGTCATTCCAGTCGTGTGCTTTCTTCTGCCCGGAGTAATAGATCCGGATCTCGTCTTTCAGCACCACCGGTCTCGATGCGGCGTAGATACAGCCCCAGTTGATATCGCCGATGGTGTTCGACAACGGGATGAGTGGTTGGCCCCTGTCGATCCGCCGCCAGGTCTTCGTGTCCGGGCTCCAGGCCAGTTCGGTTGTCACCCGGCCATGCAGGTCGCCGGCGGTGTGATAGATCGCGACCAGGCCCAGATAGATATCCGCGTAGCGGAACACGGGCATGGAATAGGTTTGTGCCTCGATCGGTCCACGGAGCACTTCGACGGGCTTGGACCACTTGATGAAGTCCCGGCTCTCCATTCGCAGAACGGTTCGAATTCCCGGGGGTGGGTATTCGCGGGTGAATGCGACGTACTTTTTCAGTTCCGGTGCCCACAGGGCGTTGTTGTGCGTGTCGCCGCGGACCTCTGCGACGGGAAACCGTTTTCCCCAGCGAATGCCATCGGCGGAGAACGCGGCATCGAGATGGCCGTGAGGATGCCGGCCGGCAATTCGCTTGTAGCGGCGCTGGGGATCGGTGGCGTTGGGGTCTTTGAAGATGCCGGTGCCGTGAGTTCCCCAGACCACGATATTTGTCGGTCGGCCCTTGTAGCGGTACACGTCAAGCGCGGGCTTCGTCCACCGGATGCCGTCCCGGGACACCGCGTACAGGGTCGCGAAATTGCCCTGCCGGTTTTCCCCGGGAGCCAGGCGGCCAGGCGTGACGTGCCGTCCCCAGTCGGCCTGTTTGGGTGGACCGGAGATCGTTGTGAAGTACCAGATCTTGTAGAGCCGGTCGCTGGTGTCAAACACCACGTTGGCATACATGTGGTGCATGGTCTGTTCCCAGGGAAGATCCTGGCCGAACAGGGGGTTGGCCGGGTGCTTGGTCACGGTGCCGACAGCCA
>CAUZRQ010000027.1:0-56647 GCA_963582065.1 Planctomycetota bacterium
TGGAAGGGGCGTCCGGGACAGCCTACCAACCAGGCCGACCTGTTCGCCGCCGGCCTGGTCGCCGTCGAGATTCTGCTCGGCAAGTCCGCCAACCCGTTGCGGCGCGATGAGCAGTTCGATGACGAGGATCCGCCGGACACCGACATCGTCACCGCTGTGCTGCCCCGGCTCAAGCAGGCCGGAATCGACGCATCGACACGTGACCTGATAAGCACTCTGCTGGCCAGCGATCCGGACAAGCGACCGCCCAACGCCGGCGCGGCCCTGAAGCAGTGGCAAAGCGATGACATTCGCGATGCCAGGCGCCCGGTCATCGGAGTTGCCGTCGCAGCACTCTCACTGATGGTCATCGCCGGAATCTGGACTGTACTTCAATTCAGCTCCCAAGCAGCCGACCAGGCTCAAACCATCGCCGACCAGACCAACACAATCGCCGGCCACGCAAAAACAATCACCGACCAGGATCAGACCATCGCCAACAAGGACCAGACCGTCACCACAAAGAATCAGAGAATCGCCGGGCTAAACGCCACAATAGGCGACCACAACGCCACCATCGCGACGCTTCAGGCGACAATCGCGACACACCACACAACTGGCCCAGGGTCAAAAGGCGATACGAAACGAACTCCACCACCTCCACCACCTCCACCACCTCCGACACCTCGCGAGCAATCGCTCTCGGTGTGGAATCGTGTTGCATGGAATTCTCTGTCCAAACCAGACAGACAACCAAAGGTCCACTACAACAAAACGATCATTGACGGCAGCTTCTTGTACAAACGTGCGCCCCTAGAGCACCGTTCCAACATCCTAAAAGCTGTCCGTAACCTCAAACGCATAACCCCGAAAAAGCAGCCCCCACAAAATGTCACGATCTGGCTGTCCACTGACAAGAAACTGCGGGAACTCTATCGGAATGCGATCAACTTCCCGTGGACCCCGGCGGCAGTGGACGCGGTCCGTTCTCGACTCGAACACCTTCAAGCGGCTGCAGAGATCTGGGCAAAACGCGCGTATAACCCTACCTTGACATGGCCGACGGCAAATGCGGTGTTCAACGGCGTCGGAAATCGCACACAACGCGCGATCATCAGACAATGGGTGGTGGAGATGCAATTACATGAAGGACGGTCCTACATTTTCCACCCTGTATTAGCCTATGCGGTCCCGGGTTTTGGGGTAGATCGTCTCCTTCCTATTTATGTCAAAGGCAATATGGCTGGAACTGACCACGCACACCACTGGACCACACCGACTAGCGCGAAGTACCCACGATCCACCGATAATTATCCCTTCAAATGGAATCCCGGCAACTCGATTGGCTTCGCACTAATACAAGACGGGTATTTGAATGCGAATATGATTGGGCCGTTGACGCTCGTGGGACCTTTGGCGCTTTGGGCCCTCCAGGTTGAAGGGAAGGTGGAAGTGTTCAAAAACAAATTGCGAAAGTTTTCACTCGAGTTCGAGATCAGGCCATCATTTGGTCCGCCTAAGGGTGTATTTGAAAAAGATATGCTGCGTGCCGGATTTCGGAGAGTGTTGAGGCTGAAATAGATCTGTTACCTGGAGAACGACATGGACAAAAAAACACTGACCATCGTTGCGGTTCTGCTTGCGGTGATCATCGGCGGATTCTGGGTTTTCAGGGGTCCCAATGCCGGTGACATCGTTGATCCCGGCGGAAATGGCGACGGCGGAAAGACCGACGGCGGAAAGGCCGACGGCGGAAAGGCCGACGGCGGAAAGGCCGACGACGGAAAGACAACCGGCGACGGAAAGACAACCGGCGACGGAAAGCCGAAGGAATCGACGAAGGAAATCACCTTTACCGAGGCGGATCACAAGGACCACGATTCGATCCCTGCCAACCCCCCGACAGCAGAACAACTCGAGGAATACTATCCAGTCGGTGCCACCAGTCGCAGCGTGTCCTTTCTGAACATCAAGGGCCAGGGACAACGCAAGATAAACGTAATAACGGCCAACAGGTATTTCGCCTACCGGTACAAAGTGGTTGCTGAACGGAAGGTGTTGGAGAACGACGGCACTTTGCTGATTGTGGAAGTGAAGTTCCCACTTGTGGATGAACTCAGGGCGGATTCGCGGGAAGAAATCAAACTGGAACTACCAACCAGTCCGATCCTGGATGTGGTTTGGGAGCAAGCCGAGAACATCCTGAAGACCCTCCCGTGGTACTACCTGGTTAGGAAAGGTCTGGAGATCTACGAGAAATTTGATCCCCGGTTCAAAGACACGATCGCCGCAGTCAGGGAGGGCCTGGAGAGAACCGGCCTCATAAGTCCTCCGAAGCAGCTGGATCTTGCCATGCGGATCAAATCGCTCGCCGGCAAGACACTCAAAATCGACTATATCCGGGACATGGGAGTACAGAGTATCAAGGTGGTCAAGGGCGGGGCCATGTACAAAGACGAGTTGCAGGATTTGGCGTACAACAGCAGTCTGCTGATGGACTATTACATCCAGCCCGGTTCGACACCCCCGAAGGTTGGAGACGTGTGGACGGTCAACGGAAGGCAGGTTTCCGGGATCGTCAACATGACCCAGGATGTCAGTATCGACGGAAATCTGCGGGTCAAGCGGGGGCCAGACGACTCGTCACGGGGGGAAACTCTCTTCAGGTTGGACCTCATTGGCGGACGACTCGAGGCAACTCTGCCCTTCAAGGGGCAGCGGGGACAACAGAAATCGACGATCACTCCGAAAGACGGCAGCTACCTGCTGTTCTCGAACAAGCAACACATCATCCGTGAAGGTCGGATGAAGTGGGACATGACGAAAGTGACGATAGACGACAGTCGATTCCTGTTCGGCTTGAAAGAGCAAACCGATCTGACACTTGAGTCGTACTATGAATCCCGGCGGACGGACCCGGGCGGCAATTAGCACCTCAGGCTTCTGAGTGTTGGAAAACGCATGCCTGCTGAAACGACCTGGACCACCTGCCCTGGTTGCCAGACCCTTTGTGCCGGCTTCGACGTTCCATGTCACCACTGCCGCCTTGACCTGAAATGGCTGTCCAAACACCGGCAATTCTCGTCTGCATCGGTTGACGGTCTGGCATCCTGGGGCGTCACGGTCTGCATTCGGGCAAATTTTCCGGACGCGGACAAGCCGGTCGAGGTCAGGGGCGCGGTTGGTACCGATCTCGAAATCGCGGTCGGCGGGAACAAACACTGGTCGTTTCAGGTCGAAGGTCCACCGTTTCAGCTTGTCGTATCCGATGGAGACGACATCCGCACCTATACCGAGTTGCCCTGGGAGGACAGTCCACAGGGATTCTCTTTCTCTGCGAGGCTGGTAGCCGACCGACCAGGGATGACCCCGTCACCCCTGGAGCGGCACCTTCCGGGTGACCCGGTCGTCCTGTCGTCAAACAAGATGACGACCCTGGGACGGGGGGGACCAGGCACGGCTGTTGACGAGATGATCCCGGACAAAAAACTCGACTCCAGGCACTGCGGGATCCTGAGGCGGGGCGAGGGACCGGACTCGAGTTACTGGCTTGTCGATTTCGGGACAGAAGAAGGCACCTTCGTCAATCACCTCGGTGTCACGGTCACACAACTTCATGGTGGAGACTTCATTCAGCTGGGATCTTACGCCTTTATCCTGAACGAACTCGACAACCGCCTGATCAAGACCAGGAAGATCCACGGCGCATCTGTTCGGCTCAAAGATGTCGGTGTCGCCGATCGATTGTCCAAACTGGAAGAGCCGCTCGAGATTCACCCGGGTCAATTCGTGGCATTCGTCGGGGCGAGCGGCGCCGGCAAATCGACACTGATGAAGACAATTTCCGGAGAGGCTCTTATCGATCCCGGTGGAGAGGTCCAGGCCGGCGGTTTCGATTTCTTTGCGGATCGAGAACCATTTCGCCGCCAACTGGGTTATGTTCCCCAAGATATCATTCTTCATCCGGACCTCGGACTGAAGAAGCTCGTTGAATTCGCAGCCGAGATGCGAGGGAAGAAGGTCATCGACCGTGGTTTGACGGCACTCGGGAATCTGCTGGCCGCATTGCGTGGCAAGAAGACAGAAGTCCGCGGGAAAAACGACGATGTGAAGGACTTGTTGCTGCGGCTCGGAATAGAGAAGAAACGCTGGGGTGCGGTCATCAAAGAAGTCAGCGGTGGACAGAAAAAGCGAGTCCAGATTGCGACCTCACTCGTGGCCGACCCGAAACTCCTGTTGGCCGACGAACCCGGATCCGGCCTTGATCCTGGACGTGAAAAGGCGATCCTGCAGCTCCTCCGCGGCCTGAGCTTCCAGGGATGCACGGTAATTGTCGTCACTCACGGGTTGGCACACCTGGGAGAATTCGACCGAGTCGTCCTGCTGGGGCGCGAAAAAGGATGCGGCAAAGTCTGGTTTGATGGAAGACCCGAGGAGTTGAAGCAGACCATTCCCAGCCGCAATTTTCTCGATCTGAACCTCGAGAAGAAGCCGAAGAAGAAGACCTCGGTACGACCACGGTCAGAGGAAACCCAAGAGCGGGACCGCCCGTCCGGCAGGAAACCTCGCTGGAGTGGCTCGCTCCGAAGAAGTGGTGAGCAATGCCTGACTCTCTTTACACGAGAGTTCCACCGAGCATGGACGCGGGACCTGTTCAAGCTCGAACGCCTGGTTCCCCAGCGGCTTCGATTCCGATTGCCCGAGCCAGCCCAGGAGTTCCTGAAAGAGAAATCACTGCCCTGGTGGATCCTGCCGATCCTCTTTGTTCCCGTATTCTTCGGTTTGGCTGTCTCGACGGCGGTTCCCGGTCGCACACAGGATCTCGAGATGCTCGGGTTTCTGTCCATCCTCTCGAGCATCTGGATGGGATCCAGCCTCAGCCTGCTCTCGATCGTCGGCGAACGGGATGTGTTTAATTACGAGCGGTTGTTGTATCTGCGAATCCCGCCCTACGTTCTCGCCAAGTGCCTGTTCCTGTGGCTCCTCTCAGCTGCTCAGACGATGATGTTCTTCGCAGTCCTGTACTGGATTCGGTCGTCGGCGCCGAACAAGATGCTGCTCGGGGACGAGAAGATCATTTTCTACCTGCTGTTGATCGGCTGGGCCGCTGTGGGCATGGGACTGCTGATTTCCGCCTTGTCTGGAAGTTCTGGAAGTCGATCCACGGTGGCCAACTTCATCCTGCCACTGGTGATTATCACGCAGATCGTCTTCAGTGCCCACATCGTCGGCCAGGGGAAAGCCCCCCTGGAAGTCACCTACGGCGAGTTTCACCTGCATCAATGCCAGGGAATGCCGAACTGCGAACTGCCTGTCCAAAGGCGGACCCGATTCACGAAGGGGGTGAAGGGCCCCGAGTGGATGTGCAATGACTGCCGGC
This sequence comes from Planctomycetota bacterium, assembly GCA_963582065.1. Taxonomy (GTDB): domain Bacteria; phylum Planctomycetota; class Planctomycetia; order Planctomycetales; family Planctomycetaceae; genus UBA8437. The sequence continues at coordinate 5,360 of CAUZRQ010000027.1, forward strand.
GCTTCTGGCACAAAGCATCGGAACCGGGACAAACAGAGGGCCAGACAAGAGAAAAACTCGAAGGCATCGTCAAGCGACACATCGCGGACAAGAATAGCGATGGAAACCTCTCGGATGACGAGAAGAAGAACAGCGAGCAGACGTTCAATGAATGGAAGAAGGCACGCGATGACGAGATTCCACACCGGTGGGCAACTGGTCTCTCGTATCTGACCCTGTCGCGTTGGGGCGATATCGCCATGCGTTCCTTCGCCTACGACCGGTTGGAAGAACCGGAACCAGGCGGGACGGAAAACGTCGGGAACGAATCCGGGAAGCCAATCGAGAAAGAGCCAACGATCAGGGAAGAGTTCATGTACTCAACCTGGGAATCCGAGGCCTTCAGGAATCTCGTCTGCTTGATTCTCGGCTTCCCGTTTGCGGCGGGCTGCTGTTTGTGGCTGACCAGTCGAACCGGTCACAAACCCAATCTCCGGCCATCAGAGCCGTCACCCAAACCGGAAGCCGAGAACCGGGCAATGACGGCTGATGACCGAACACCGAAGACCACTGGGACGGACAACCACTGACCGGACGCAAGTGACTCCGACAAGCGAGCCATGCCCGTGAGAAACCACCCGAAAGCCAACGTGCCAACAACTCACCCCCGACAGCCTGTGTACCATTTGCGATGGTCGGTGATCCTGATCGTAGGACTGCTCGGTTGCGGCGGTTCCGAGTCTGCTCAACCGCCGGTTGTCAAACCGGGGGGCCGGGGTGTCGTCCCCGCCACCAGCAAGCACACGAGGTCGCAGCCACAGACCGCTCCTGCTGCCCTGCGGGAGAGCGGGGACGGGCCGTCCGCCATCACCAACGACAGTGCTGGTCCGGAGACATCACCCACACCGGTGGCCCAACAGGAACCCGAGAATGCCGTCGCCGACAACCAGCTGAAAACGGAAAAACACGGTCCAGGTGGATTGGTGCAACTGGTGGTGCCGCTCGACAAAAACGGTCGCTACTCACTTCGTGATTTCCGTGCCGAATGCAACAGGACGTTGGGGACGTCGTATCAGCTCAAGGGTGGCCGAAACAGGAAATTCCGACTTACCAAATTGGATAAGGACGCACTGGAACTGGCTGCCATCGTGTTGGACGAGTTTTCGAGCGTCGACTTCAACGACAAGCGATTCGTGATCGCGTTCGAGAATCCGCGAGACAAGAAGCGAAAGCGGGCGATCGTGAAGCAGCTCACCAAGACGTTCGGGTGGCCTGCCGGGACCGGCCTGCAGATCCCGGACGGGTTCAAACCGCGTCAACGAACGATGCTGCTGATCCATGGTCTTGAGGCAGGCCCCGCGGACATGCAGCGACTGGTGCGAGCCTGCAAGGCATCGGGGATCCAGTCCTTGATCTTCGACTATCCGAACGACGGTCCCCTATCGGTTTCCGGAGAACGGCTGAACTCGGAATTGGCGGACTTCTCCAAGCGATTTCCGCAGGCGCGGCTGGCCATCGTGGCACACAGTATGGGTGGTCTTGTCGCACGTCACTGCCTGGAGAATTCGAACCGTCTTCCGGATTGCATAACCGATCTGATCATGCTTGCCACTCCACATCACGGTGCGAGCCTCGCTTACATCCAGCCCTGGATCGAACTGGTCTTCGCGGTGCTTCCGAGCAAGTGGGATCTCCACAACGACGGTCTTGGAGAATCCGCGATCGATCTCATGCCGAAAAGCGAGTTCCTGTCGAGCCTCAATGCTCGGCCGAGGCCGAGCGGAATCCGGTACCATCTCGCGATCGGCCGCAAGGGCTTGCTGACCGACAGGACAGCCAAGGCCGTCGAGCAGGAACTGGAAGCACTGATGGCTCGCAAGAACAGCTCACTCGAACACCGGGCTTCGATGAGGCGGTTCATTCGATCGCCGGAATTGCGGACCGGACACGGCGACGGTGCCGTGACCATCCGCAGTGCCACGCTCGAGAACGTCGCGTCGACGAAGACATTTGATCTGACTCACCGTGAGATCTATCAATTGCCGGGCCAGGTTCCGGAGCGCAGCCCCGTGTTCTCGTGGATGCTGGAAGTTCTGGACTGGAACAAGTCGGCCGCACGTTCGGCCCGATGACCGAGACAGGTCGACGCCGATGCGATCGAAACCCGGCACAACGCTGCGCAAATTCGACTGGCCGAGCGACAACCAGCACCCTGTCCGTGAGGCGATCTTGACCCGGAACCAGGTCCCCGAGAGTCACACGGCCTACAGCAGCTCGCGGATCGGCGTGCCACTGGGAATCAACGGGACAGGTCGACCGCTGGTGTCGGGGATCATCGCGTCGTAGTCGATCCCCAGGAACTGGTAGACCGTCGCCAGCAGGTCGTTGGGATCGAGCTGCCGCTCCTTGGGCCGCACACCCTTGGCGGTGGTCTGGCCGATGACCTGGCCGGTTTCCATGCCGCCGCCAGAGACCAGCACCGACATCGCGCCGGGGTAGTGGTCGCGACCCGGCTGCATCACCTTCGACGCGGTCCCCTTCTGGGGATTGATCCGCGGGGTGCGACCGAACTCGCCGGCCACGATCAGCATCACCTTCTTGTCCAGGCCCCGTTGGTAGATGTCATCGACCAGGGCCGAGATCGCCTTGTCGAAGACCGGCAGCCGGGCGTTGGCGTCATCGTAGAGGTGACCGTTGACGGCATGAATGTCCCAGTTGCCGATGCCGCCGGGAAGTCCCACGTTCTGCATCTGCATCGTCACGAAGCTCGTCCCCGCCTCGACCAGTCGCCGGGCCAACAACGCCCGTTGCCCCCACTTGTGGCGGCCGTACTTTTCGCGGGTGTGAGGTGACTCCTGGGAAATGTCGAACGCCCGCCGTGCCTTCTCGCTGGTCAGCAGGCTGATCGCTTCCTGGTTGAACTTGTCGATCGAGGTCATCATTCGCGAGTTGTCGATGTCTCGACGCAACTGGTCCAGTGCTCCCAGCAACAACCGCCGGTCATCCAGCCGGTCCTTGATCTTCGGATCCAGCGACAGGTTGTTGACCTTGAAATTCGCGGCATTCGGATCGCCGCCGATCACGAACGGCAGGTAGGCCGGTCCGAGGCCGGCACTGCCGCCACCGTAGACGTTGGTCGCGCTGGCCACGTAGTTGGGCATCGAACGGTCTCGCTTGCCCTGCAGCATCTTCGAGACCACCGGTCCCAGGCAGGGAAACTGCGACTTGGGATCCAGGGGCTGCAACGGGTTGTAGCCCGAGAGAAACCGCCCGGCGCCACCGGCATGGTTGGCGAATCCGTGCGAGATCGAGCGAATGACATTGAACTTGTCGGCAACACGAGCATGCAGCGGCAGCAGTTCGCAGATGTCCATCCCCGGAGCCCTGGTCTGGATCGGCTTCAACAAGCCGCCGTACTCGACCGGGGCCTCCGGCTTCATGTCATAGGTCTCCATGTGACTGGGACCACCCTGAAGCCAGATCAGGATCACCGAGGTGTCGGTCTCGGTTCGCCCGGTTTCCCGAGCGGCGGCTCGACGCGCCAACAGGTCCGGCAACGTCAATCCGCCCAGGGCCAGGCTGCCGGCCTCAAGGAACGTCCGCCGCGACACCGGACCCGCACAACGCTCGCTACGTGCTTGACTCATGCTCATATTCTACCATATCGACCCGCTCGGCCCCAAACGATTATCCCCATCGAACGTCTTCTGCACGGTCCACCCCGGCAGTCCCGCAAAACCGCATCGTCTACTTGAAACGGAACCCGAAGATGTTGGCGTCGCGGACCATGATGTAGAGCCTGACGGTCTTTCCCTGCAGGGCCTGGAGGCTCGAGTCCTTCCACTCGACGGTGTGCTCGATGCTGTTGGCGTGGATCGCCCGACACTGGCCGATCCGGAAACCCGGCTCGAGATGCGTGCGGTCCTGGCGGTCGCGGACCATGTAGTTGGGCAGGTGTCCGACGGTGTTGAAGATCGTGATCGGCTTGTCGACCCCGATGCCCACCTTCACCTCGCCCCGGCTGCCGTCGACGTTCAGTTGCAGTGTCCTGCCGGTGACCCGGATCGGCCTGGTGATCAGGATCTGGGCCGTGTTGCCGGCCTGCAGGCTGACGTAGCGGTTGTGTTTCTGCGTGTAGAGAGCGCCACGGATCCGACCCGGACGACCGTAACCCATCCCGCTGGCGTGGTCGCCGTCGATCACGGTGGCGTAGATCCAGTCCTCGTCGCCGTTTCGGACCGGCGAGGCGTACATCACCACCAGTCGATCGTAGCTGTTGGTCTCGGTTCCGTGCGGGATCCAGGCCTCGCGGCTGACCGTGCGGTCCCAACTGAACCCGCCGTCACGACTGACGGCGATCCGCGTTTCGATCGGCCCCTTCATGTGCACCCGGCCGATCAACTCGCGTTCGAGCACCGCCAGGTCCGACCGTGTCTGGTCCCCCTTGAACCACTCGATGAACCCCAGCACCAGTCCCTCGGTGACCACCGCGTGCATGCCGTAGGCCTCGTCGAACGACCGCGGATCACTGCTGTCGTGCGCATCGGGGTAGAGCACCGACCTCACCGCCCAGTTCTTGAGGTCCCTGGTGGACCAGCGGGCGATGCAGCGGGTGGGCGGGTGGTTGGGACTCTGCCGCATGAAGACCCATTCCCCGGTGGCCTCGTCCCAAAAGTTCAATCCCAGCTTGTAGCTCGGCTTCGTGCCGGCCCGCGTCAGCTTGTCTTTCCACTTCGGGTCGTTCTGCCAATCGGGCAGTTCGGCGGCAAAGTACGTTTCCATCTTGAAGCCGCGGGGATGGTTGCCCAGACCCAGCAGGTACCGCTTCGACGGATCCGCCGCGGTGCCCAGGAACCCCACGTCGAACGGCGCACCGCAGGGCAGCAGGTTGCTCTTCCCACCCCCGGGAGCCGGCACCAGCCCCAGGTCGGGCTTGGTCCAGTGAATGCCGTCGTCACTGAGTGCGTAGGCGTGGGTGTCCGAGAGAACCCGTTCGCCGTGGACCCGGTAGTAGCACTCGAACTTCCCGTCGCGACGCCGGCCGACATGCATGATCGACAGCCCCTGGGTCTCCCACGGCTGGTCCGGTTCCAGTACCACGCCGTGAGGCTTGGGGGAATGCACCACGCGGCGGAACCCGGTGCTGCGTTCGATCACGTGGTCATCGAGGAACAACTGCCAGTGCGGTTCAACAGCGGCCGCCGTCCTGACAGCGGCCGGCTCGTCGGCCGGCCGGTTCGTCGTCCGTGCCCCGGTCGCCGTCAGCCCGACCACTCCGGCCGCACCAAGAACCAGAAAGACAAGCGTTGCCGGCTTCATGTGTCACCTCGAAGAACTGGACCCCGGTCACGGACCGGTACACGACGTGGCCGAGAAAATCAAACGGGAGACATCGTCTCAGATCTCGGTTCCACAAGCGAGAATCGTCGATAGAATCATAGTGGTCTTCCACCGGACGAACCGCACCGGACCAACCAGGACAATGGATCGACGCCAACTGCTGACCGCCTCGACGCTGGGTCTCGCCGGACTGGCCACCGGTGGAGGTTTGTCGGCTGCGCCGGCGTCGGGTGGCAACGGCGGACGGGCCAGGTCGACCATCCTGATCTGGCTCAACGGGGGCCCCTCGCATGTCGACCTGTGGGACATGAAGCCCGATGCGCCGGCGGAGATCCGCGGCCCATTCCAGCCGGTCCCCACCTCAGCGCCGGGCATCCGCCTGTGCCAGCATCTCCCCCACACCGCCCGCCAGGCTCACCATCTGGCCCTGGTCCGGTCGCTGGGCCAACACGGACGCGGCCCCAACGACCACCATGCGGGCCGCTTCTACAACATGACCGGTCACGCCACTGGCCCGTCGTTCCCCGGCACGCGGAAGTCCGAACCGGGAGACTGGCCCTACATCGGGTCGGTGATCGCCGCCAAGCGGCCGCCTCACCCGTCGCTTCCTTCTCAGCTCTGGTTGCCCACCCGTTCGGGACCCGACAACGCGTCGCTGCCGGGGGCCTACGCCGGACGGCTCGGTTTCCGGTACGACCCGATCTACGTCTTCGGCAAGCACAAGGCTCCACTGAACTTCCAGGCCCCGCTTCTGACTCTCGAAGGCGACATCACCGTCGACCGACTGACCGACCGCCGCCGGCTGCTCAAGGCCATCGACGACGGCCAGCGGGTCTTCGACCGCAGCGTCTCGGCCGGAAACTACAGCAGCCTCGAACAGAAGGCCTTCTCGTTGCTGGCCAACTCGAACACCAAGAACGCGTTCGACGTCTCCAGTGAATCGCAGGCCGTACGCCGCCGTTACGGCGACACGGTCAACGCCATGAGCATGCTGATGGCGCGACGGCTGGTCGAGGCTGGTGTGCCGTTCATCACCGTCTACTGGTACCACGACTACGACGAGGACAAACGACGCGGCTGCCTGGGCGGCGCCTGGGACACGCACTGGAAGAACTTCAGCTGCCTGAAGGACTATCTGGTCCCGTTGTTCGACCGACCGTTTTCGGCACTGCTCGAGGACCTCTCGGACCGCGGCCTGATCGACGAAACGCTGGTGGTGGTCTCCAGCGAGATGGGCCGCACGCCCCGAATCGGTGACCCTCGCTCGGGCGGCACAGGCGCTGAGGAGCCGGGTCGTGACCACTGGACCCACTGCCAGACGGCCCTGTTGGCCGGTGGCGGGATCACCGGCGGGCAGTCCTACGGCAGCAGCGACCGCATCGGTGCCTATCCCAAGGACAAACCGGTCGGACCAGAACACATCGCACACACCATCTATCACGCCATGGGCATCAGGAACCTCATCGCCCACGACAACCAACAACAGCCCTACCACCTGCTCGACGAGGGCTTCCCACTGACTTCTCTGTTTGACGCATAGGACAAATCCTCCCCGGGGAGGACTGTTGTTGGCCAGCGACTCCAACGCCGATAGTATCTGGTGGCCGAGTCGAACGTTTTGCCTGCACCTCACAGTGGACCCACAGTCCATGGCCCGTCGCCGCAGTTTCCTGAAGCAGTTGTTCGCCGGCGTTGGTGCATTGAACCTGCCCAACGTGCTGCGGCTGCAGTCCGAAGCTGCCGACCGGACATCCGGTGACCGCAAGACCGCGTTGATCGTGCTCTGGCAGGACGGTGGTCCGTCACACTTCGAGACCTTCGACCCCAAGCCGCTGGCACCGGCCGAGATCCGGGGTGCGCTCGGAGCCATCTCGACCCGCCACCCGGGCGTCAACTTCTGCGAGGTCCTGCCGGGGCTGGCCGCGATGGCCGACAAGTTCACGATCATCCGCTCGCTGCACCAGGCCTCCTCGGCGCACGTCTCGGCCACGCACACGTTTGTGACCGGCTACGACCGCACCGGCGTGATCAAGGGGCCGCCGGACAACCCCGACATGTGCGTTGTCGTCAACCGCATGCGGAGCGGCCACGACACCGCCCTGCCGGCCTACGTCGGCCTGCCGGGTCAATCACGGGGCGGATCAGCCTACCTCGGCTCGGCGTTCGGTCCGCTGCAGATCAAGGACGACCCGTCGAAGCCCGAGTTCAAGGTCGAGAACCTACAGCTGGGTGAGACCACGTCCCGGTCACGATTCGATCAACGGTCACGGCTGTTGAGAGAATTCGATCGCCTGAAGCGCGGCATCGACGCCTCGGGCCAGATGGATGCCCTGGACGAATTCCAGCGTCAGGCGGTCGACATCCTGACCGGCTCGGCTGCCGCCCGCGCGTTCGATCTCGCCAGCGAAGATCCCCGCCTGCGGCGGCGGTACGGGATGCACAAGGCCGGACAACAGGCGTTGCTGGCCCGCCGACTGGTCGAGGCGGGTGTCAGCGTGGTCGGCGTGAGGTTCCAGCCGCCCGGGCCGTGGCACGACAGTTGGGACGACCACCCCTGCGGCACGCATGTCTTCGGCACCATGAAGGGACGCGGGCCGTTGATGGACCAGGCACTGACCGCGTTGATCGAGGACCTGGAGAACCGTGGCCTGGACCAGCGGGTGCTGGTGCTGCTGGCCGGAGAATTCGGCCGCACGCCGCGGATCCGAAACCACAAGGGTGTCCCGGGTCGTGACCACTGGGGACCGGCCGGGTGTGCCATGATCTACGGCGGTGGCCTGAGAATGGGCCAGATCATCGGGGCCACCAACCGGCACGGGGAACGGCCCAGCCAGAGACCGATCAAACCCCAGGACGTGCTGGCGACGATCTATCGCCACATGGGCATCAACCCGCGACACGAGTTCGTCAACTTCGCCGGCCGTCCGTTGCCGATCCTGCCGCACGGGGAACCGATCGACGAGCTGATCGGCTAGGCCGGGGTCAGGCGCGGCCGTAGAGCCAGTCGCGCGACACCACCTTGATCCGCGTGGCCGATTTCTTCTCGAACTCGCCCACGCCGTACCCGTAGTCGTAGGTCACGGCCACTTCCCGGCCCGAAAACGCCACGGTCGCGTAGCAGATTCTCAGGCACCCCGGAGCATGCGGGTACTCCTTCTTGTTGGGCGGCTTGTACCCGTACTTCTTCATGCGGATCACCCGGGGCTTCCCCCCGGGGGCGTCAATTCGCGTGCGGTCGTCGAGCGATTCGAGATTGCGGAAGTGTTTCCAGGTCTCCCCGTGATCGGTTGAGACGGCCGTGGAGAGCCGGTGCCGGTGCAGTCCCGAGAGGATCTCGACCTCGGTGACCTGGTTCCAGACCAGCATCAGGTCGGTCGTGCCGGGGATCCTCACCAGCGTGGCCGGGGCGTACGAACTGGCCAGGCCGGTCGGCACGGGATGCTTCCACGTCACACCCTTGTCAGCCGAGTGTGTCTTGTAGAACTGCCCCAGTTCGGTGCGGCCCAGCATGAACAGCCGCCCATCGGGCAATTCCTCGAGCACGGTCTCTTCGAAGTGAGTCACTCCGCGTCGACCCTCGTCCAGCGCCACGAACAGCTCGCTGAGACTCCGTTTCCAGCTCTTGCCCTCGTCGTCGCTGTAGTAGACCCAGCTGAACGTCAGGTTCTTGTTGGCTCCTTCGGAGTCGCCACCGGTGAAGGGGCTGATCCACTTCATCACCGGCACGACGATCCGGCCGGTCGACAGCACGCGAGCGGCCTGCGTGCGGCAGACTGCGAACAGGGGGTCGACGGGGGTGGCCTTCGACCAGGTCTTCCCCCCGTCATCGGACGTGCGAAACAGCGTGGTGCCGTCCCGCCCCGGGCGTGTCTCCGGACCGCCATAGACGATCCCCAGACGGCCCGATTTCAGTGTCAGCAAACTCAGGTGCGGCGTGTCGCGAGCCAACGAGACCGAATCCCCGTCGGAAGTCTTCTGGAGAACCGACCTGCTCCAGGTGCGACCGCCGTCACGCGAATCCTTTCTCAACAGACGGCGTTTCTCGCCCAGGAACATCCAGTAGCTGCCGTTGGGGGCATTGACCGTGGTGGCTTCCTGGACGCCGCGCCGCGGTGGAATCACCAGCGCATCGTGCAGCAGGCCGGTCTTCGCGTCATCGGCCAGGGCACAAACTCCGGCGGGCAGCAGTCCGGCCGCGGCGATCGAAAACCGCGAAGTGGTCTGCAGGAATGTGCGTCGTGTCTGTGTCATCGGTTCATCTCGCTGGCCAATGTTGGGGACCTCTCTGCAGCACCGGTCACCGACGACCGGCAGGCCGAGTATAACTCAAGCCACCGGGCGGTTCTGTCCGGCCGGGTCGTCCACCGGTCGCACGTCCACGAAATCCTGTGGCACCCGGTGGCGGACCGCCGTCTGCGGACATTAGGTTATGAGCATCCCATCGCACCAACGGAGCCCATCCATGGCGATCGATTCCACCACGGCGGCCACCGCCTCACGTCGGCAGTTCCTCAAGTCCACCGCGGTGGCAGCCGGTTCGAGCCTGCTGGCCGCTCCGGCGATCGTCTCGGGACGAAACCTCAACGAGAAGCTCAACATCGCGATCATCGGTGCCGGCGGACGCGGTGCGTCCAACACCCGCAGCGTCTCGTCGGAGAACATCGTCGCGCTGTGCGACGTCAACGCCAACAACCTCAATCGCGCCGCGACCAGGCACCCGGCCGCCAGGCGGTTCAGCGATTTCCGTCGACTCTACGAGACTCCCAACCGGTTCGACGCCGTCGTCGTCAGTTGCTGCGAACACACCCACGCCTTCGCCACGATGCCGGCCCTGAAACTGGGCAAGCACGTCTACTGCGAGAAGCCGCTGACGTACAACGTCGAGGAGTGCCGTGCCATCCGGCTGGCGGCCGCCGAGGCCAAGGTCGCCACGCAGATGGGCACCCAGATCCACGCCGGCGAGAACTACCGGCGGGTGGTCGAGCTGATCCAGGCCGGGGCAATCGGCAGTGTCAGCGAGGTGCACATCTGGGTCGGCCGAGCCTGGGGCTGGCACGCGAGCGCGGCCGAGGCGGGACGCCACGGAGACCGGGCGTTCGTGCCCAACCGTCCCAGCCAACCGCAACCGGTCCCCGCCAACCTCGACTGGGACCTCTGGCTCGGCCCCGCCCCCCGGCGACCGTTCCACTCGGTCTATTTCCCCGGTCCCAAGTGGTACCGTTGGTGGGACTTCGGCAACGGCACGATGTCGGATCTGGGCAGCCACTGGATCGACCTGCCGTTCTGGGCCCTGAAGCTGAAGGCCCCGTCGGTCGTCACCGCCCAGGGACCCCCGGTGCATCCCGAGATCGCCCCCGCATCGATGCAGGTCACCTACGGGTACAAGAAGCAGGGCGACCAGCCCGCGTTGTCGCTTTCGTGGTACCAGGGCACCAACAAGCCGCCGGCCTGGACGGCCAACACGATCCCCCGCTGGGGCAGTGGCGTGTTGTTTGTCGGCAGCCGCGGCCAGTTGCTGGCCGACTACAGCAAGCACCTGCTGCTGCCCGAGGACGAGTTCCGGGACTACAAGCGACCCGAACCCTCGATCCCGCGTTCGCGGGGCCATCACGCCGAGTGGATCCACGCCTGCAAGACCGGCGCCCCCACGACCTGCAACTTCGAGTACGCCGGGTGGCTGACCGAAGCCAACCACCTGGGCAACGTGGCCTACCGGGTCGGCCGATCGCTTCAGTGGGACTCGGCATCGATGACGGTGACCAACGTGGCCGACGCCGAACGGTTCATCCGCCGCAGGTACCGCAAGGGATGGTCACTGGCCTGACCAACTCGGCGGCACACCCATGAACGTCGCGGACCAGGATCCCCATGCCCGGGTCGAAGCGAAACCGCCCGGCCGAACCGGGCTGATGCTCTCGATCTGCGCCTGCCACCTGCTGCACGACGGGCTGGCCGACGTGCTGTATGTGCTCCTGCCGGTCTGGCAGATCGCCTTCGAGACATCTCGGTCGCAGCTGGGGCTGCTGATCACGTTCTACTTCATCGCCCTGGCCGCCCTGCAGGTGCCCACGGGAATTCTCGCCGAACGCACCGGCGAGCGGTCTCTGCTGATCGGCGGCACCGTCGTCGCCGGGCTGGGCTTCGTGTTGATGGGTCTCCCCGGTGGTCCGGCGATGCTGGCGGTGATGCTGGTCGTCGCCGGCCTGGGGTCGTCGGTCCAGCACCCGCTGGGCTCGACCCTGGTCGCGCGGGCCTACGGCCCCGACAGTCGACGGATCGCGATTGGCACGTACAACTTTGCCGGCGACCTCGGCAAGATGCTGTTCCCCGTCCTGGGAGGCCTGGCACTGGCCAGCGTCGGCTGGCAGACCGTCACGACGGGGTTCGGCATCCTGGCGATTGTTTCGGCCGCGGTCTTCCTGGTGCTGCTGAAGCGGTTGAACATCGGGGGAGCCCCCGTGACGAACGACGACGAGACCGACGCGGATGCCGACCGCCCCCGGGGCATTCACGACCGCCGCCGCTTCATCGTGCTCTCGGTCATCGCCGTCTTCGACACGATCACCCGTTACGGACTGCTGACGTTGCTGCCGTTCCTGTTGATCGAACAGGGCCACACGACTTCCTCCGTCGGGCTGGCACTGGGCCTGCTGTTCGGTGGCGGTGCCATCGGCAAGTTCCTCTGCGGTGTCGGCGCCCAACGACTGGGGGTCCTGCCGACGGTGTGGATCACCGAGATCATCACCGGCGGCGGCATCATGGCCCTGCTGGTCATCCCTCACCACCTGACCCTGGTGCTGCTGCCGATCATCGGAGCCGCCCTCAACGGAACCTCCTCGGTGCTCTACGGCAGCGTCGCCGATTATGTCGACCCCGAACACCAGTCCCGGGCCTTCGGCATCTTCTACACCGTCGTGATCGCCTCCGGAGCAGCCTCACCGCTCGCCTGCGGCGTGCTCTCGGATCTCGTCTCGCTTGATGCCGCGTTGGTCTCCGTCGCCCTGGTCGCTTTGCTGGCCATCCCGGTGTCACTGCAGTTGAAACCCTCGACAACGGTGTTGAAAGCCCCCCCTCTCCCCGAGTAGAACTCGTTCAGGCAGAAGTTCTCCTCCCCGTGATGACGATCTCTGTCACAGGCGACTCTCCCCCGGAGATCCACTGATGTTGAAGATGCTGGGCAGTCCCCGTCGCTGCTGTGACGGGATCACTCGTCGCGAGACCCTGGCCGCCGGCGCGCTGACCACCCTGGGTGGCGGCTTCTCTCTGCCGGGACTGATGGCCGCCGAAGAGGCCACCGACGCGGCGCTGGCCGGCGGCGGCAAGGCCAAGAGCGTGATCCTGCTGTACCTGCTCGGGGGAGCGCCGACCCAGGACATGTACGACCTGAAGCCCGGGGCGCCGGAGAACATCCGTGGCCCGTTCCAGCCGATCGCGACCAGCGCACCGGGAGTCGAGATCTCGGAGATGATGCCGCTGTCGGCCAAATGGATGCATCGCTCGGCCATCGTCCGTTCGGTCGGGCACGACTCCGGTTGCCACAACACGCTGCCCAGCTACACCGGCTACGAACGGAAGCTGCCCAACATCTCGATCACCGAGGACTTCTATCCCCCGAGCATGGGATCGGTCTGCGAGTACCTGAACCCTGAACCGACTTCGCCCGACTACATCTACATGCCCTGCCACCTCGGCTGGGGCCAGTCGATCCGGCGTCCGGGACCCTACGGGGGGTTCCTGGGCAAGCAGTACGACCCGCTCTACACCGTCTGCTCGCCCCATGTCGACAACCCGCCCGACAAGCCCTACCACTCGCAGGTGCTGCGTGGCGAACCGAAGATTCCCAACAGCAAGTTGACCGACGGCATGACCGTCGATCGCCTCAATCTCCGCAAGAACCTCCTCGATCAACTCGACGACCAGCGTCGCCGGGTCGGCCGCTCACCGGCGACCGTCTCGTTCGGCAAGCAGAGCGAACGGGCCTGGAGCATCCTCACCTCCTCGGCCGTGCGCGACGCGTTCGATCTCGAACAGGTCGACCCCGGTCTCCGCGACAAGTACGGCCGCACGCTGTTTGGCTCGAGCGCCCTGGTCGCACGGCGATTGGTCGAAAGCGGCGTCCGCTTCGTCAACGTGACCTGGGACTGCTACTACGAACGGCTGAAGTTGCAGTACGAGTGCTGGGACACTCACAAGCGGAACGAGGGGATTCTCCGCGGCTACAACCTCCCGGTCCTCGACGTCACCTACAACGCCCTGATGGAGGATCTCGAGCAAAGCGGCCTGCTCGACGAAACGCTGGTGCTGGTGATGAGCGATTTCGGCCGCACGCCCAAGCACAACAAGAATGCCGGTCGTGACCACTGGACCTACTGCTACTCGGTGCTCTTCAGCGGTGCCGGCATCCGCGGCGGCACCGTCCACGGCGCCTCCGACGATCACGCGGCCTACATCGCTGCCGACCCGGTCAACACCGGCGACATCTGTGCCTCGATCTATCACTGCCTGGGGATCAACCCCTCGATGCGGGTGCCCGACCAACTGGGCCGCCCGGTCGAGATTGCCCACGGCGGCCGCCCGATCCAGCCGATCCTGGCCTGAGCCCGGTTTGAGCCCGGCCCGGACTTGTCGCGAGATCCGCTACTCCAGCAGTTCGGCGATTAGCTTCGCCGCCCGGGTCTCCCACGTCTTCTGCCATTCGGGTCCCAGCAGGCACTCGCTGTCCTCCTGGGCCGCGCCGGCACTCTTCATCTGCTCGGCCGTCGGGCAGTAATAGATGTACCCGTTGGTGTAGGCAGCGACGAAGGTGTGCTTGTGGGCCGAGGCCTTCTTGATGTTCAGCCCCACCTGGCAGACCACCTCGCCGGGGAACGTCACCATCACGAAATCCCCCACCCGCAGACCGACCACCTCGACGTCGATCGTCCGCGTGCCCGCCTTGAGGTTGTTGGCCTGGTGCTTGCGCAGCAGTCTCAGGTTCGTCTCGATCCGCGTGATGTTCTCCATCGCCATCACGTTGCTGAGGTAGGCTTTCAGCCGCGACCGGTTCATCGCATCCAGCCTCACGAAATCGTCTCGGCCGATGCCCTTCTCGTTGAGGTAGCTCAACGAATTGGTCGACGGGAATCTCGGCGAGAGGCTGTACTTGCTGTTGAGCTTCAGGAACGTGTCGAAGTTCAGGTACGTCGACCGCAGCGACTTGACCAGCCGGCGCTGCTCGGCCTCGAGGTTGGCGATCCGCTCGGCGTGATCGGCCCGCGGCAGCCTCAGCATCTGGTTGATCCGCTTCAACGATCCGGCATCCCGGGCCGGGATCTTCCCCAGCGCCCGCACGACGCTGATCCCCAGCCGGTTCCCCTGCGGCTCGGCATCCCGCGGGCTGTCGAGGTCCTTGTAGAAGGCCGGGTTGATATCGCCTCCACAGCCCTGTACGAACAGCGCCATCGCTCCATGTCCCAGCGCGTCCTCGATCACCTTCGACGAGAACCCGGTGATGTCGGCCGTGTTGCCACCGCCGGAGGCGCCCATGATCGGGTGCATCGCGAAGTTGTAGACCACCGCCAGTGGCCGACCGTCGGTCCGATCGAGTCTCAGGATGCCGATCTCCGGATCGATCGGCCCCGCACCGACCACCTCGGCATCGGCCGGAAGCGAATAGGCCCTCCGCACGTCCAGTTCGCGACCGTCCTTGAGTTTCAGTCGCCGGTTCTCCTGCACCCGGTCCTCGTGACCGGTCCCCACTCCGATCCGTACCGGCACCAGTTTCCTGGCCGCCAGTTTCACCGCCTGGGCGGTCCGTTCCAGCACATCGCCGCACGGCACACCGTGGCAATGGCTGCAGTTGACGATCAACGATCCCGGATCGAGCCCGATGTCCTTCTTGAGTATCGCCCGCAGCCTGGACAGGAAATCGTTCTTGATCGCCCCGATTTCGGCGATCGCCACCACGTCGAGGGTCACGATCACCGCGGTGGTACCGTTGCCCTGGATCACCAGGGCCCGGGCGTACATCGGATCGTTGACCGGTCCGCTGCGGTCGGTGATATCCGTGCGACCGACACCCGCCTTGAGCACCTGGGCGGCGGCCGGAGCCGGAATCGTCAGCAACGCGAGGCCGATCCACAGCAGAGTCGACAACAGGGTGGTGGGAAGCAAAGAGCGACGTGAAGAGAAAGAGGTCATCAGGTGTCCACTCCGATTCTGAGTCCTGGTGTCATTCGATCCGGCGATCGCACGGCGGCGTGACATTGTATCAATCGATGTGACAGAATCTCCCATCACGGCGATTCGCTCCCAGTCACCGGACTCCTGTCATGGCCGATCCCCTGCACGTGGTCCCTCCCCGATCCGAGTTCGAGGTGGTTGTCGAACGCAACGTGCCGGTAACCGTGCGCGACGGGGTGACGCTGGCCACCGACATCTACCACCCCGCGACGGACGGCCAGCCGCTCGCCGAACCGTCTCCGGTCCTGTTGCTGCGGACCCCCTACAACAAGGACGAGGTCGAGGCGACGATGGGCTACAACCGCTGGTTTGCCCAGCGGGGTTACGTCTGCGTGATCCAGGACTGCCGCGGCTGCTACGAATCCGGCGGCGACGTCGACTTCCTGTTCCCCGAGGCCGAGGACGGATTCGATACGCTCGAGTGGATCGACCAGCAGCCGTGGTCCAACGGTCGGGTCGGCAGCTGGGGCACGTCGTGGATGGGCTGGACCCAGACGGCGATGGCCGCGTTGGGGCCGAAGAACCTGGTGGCCATGGTGCCGAACATGAGCGGTGCCGATGCGCACCAGTGCACCGTCCGCCAGGGCGGCGCGATGGAACTGAGGTTCATCGCCTGGGCCTTCTGGCACTCGGCCACCAACACCCAGGCCCAGCTCAAGCGGGACCCGTGGGTCGACTCGGCCCTGAACCTCGGTGCCGCCGCCTTCCACGAATGGCTGACCAGGATGCCGATTCGCGAGGGCCAGACACAACTGGCCCTGGTGCCGTCCTACGAGAAATGGGCCCTGGAGATCCTGACGCACTCCGATCGCGACGACTACTGGAAACATCCCAGCGTCTGCCCCCGCGAACACTGGGACAACTTCCCCGACGCCGCCACGCTGATCGTCGGCGGATGGTACGACTCCTACACCCGCGGCACCTTCGACAACTACATCGGTTTGTCCGAACGGGATCGGCGAGTCCGATTGCTCGTCGGCCCCTGGACCCATGGCTCCATCAAGCCGGAACTGACCTACGCCGGCGACGTCGATTTCGGTCCCGATGCGGCACTCGACAGCTTCCGCGCCGTCCATTTCGACTGGTTCGAACGTTACGTCCGGGGCGACGGCAGCGAACCGGACGACGGGGAGGCTCCGGTGAAGATCTTCATCATGGGTGGCGGCTCGGGCCAACGTTCCACCGGGGGACGACTCCAGCACGGAGGCCGCTGGCGGAACGAACAGGAGTGGCCACTGGCCCGGACGCAGTTCACTCCCTACTACCTGCATGCCGACGGACGGCTGTCCGCCGACTCGCCCGATGTGTCCGATTCGTCGACCTCCTACCTCTTCGATCCGTCCAACCCCGTCCCTTCCAACGGTGGCAACATCTCGTCCCTGGCCGAACTGGGACCGCTGCCCAGCGGCATCGGCGATTCGGCCTCGGCTTCTCGAGACAGCCGCATCCGCCAGATCCTCGAACCCGGCGGGTTCGACCAGGTTGAACACGAGGGACTCCACGGCTGTTCCCCGCCTTTTCTCCCGCTGGGCTCTCGACCCGACGTACTCGTCTTCCAGACCGATCCGCTCGAGGACGACCTCGAGGTGACCGGACCGATCGAGGTCAAGCTCTGGGTCAAGTCGTCGGCGGTCGACACCGACTTCACCGCCAAGCTGATCGACGTCTATCCGTCCAGCCGCTGGTACCCCCGCGGATACGCCCTGAATCTCAGCGACTCGATCATGCGGTTGAGGTACCGCAAGGGCCCCGAGCAGGCGGATTTCCTGGCACCGGGCGAGATCGACCAGGTAACAATCACCCTCTACCCGACCAGCAACCTCTTCGCCAGGGGCCACCGGCTGCGGCTGGACATCTCGAGCAGCAACTTCCCGCGTTTCGACGTCAATCCGAACACCGGAGAACCGATCGGTCGCGACCGACGCCGAGCGGCCGCCGACAACACGGTGTTTCACGACGCAGAACGCAGTTCTCAGATCATCCTGCCGATCATCCCGCAACGGGACTAACGACCGGCGGCCAACCGCGCGACTCCGTCGGGCCACAGGCGATCCCGGATCGGTCGCCCCTCGAGCCGCCGGGGATCGATCACCACGTGGCGGACCCGTTGTCGACGCCAGGTGTAGGTGATGTGCACCCGTCCGGCCCGGTCCTGGATCACGGCCGGATACGAGTACTCGCCCTTGTCGCGTTCGAGCAGCAGCGAGGCGGTCCAGTCGCGACCGTTGCGGCTGGTGGCGAGGTTGAGCATGTTGCGGCCGCTCGGGAACGGGCCGCGGCGGTTGGTGTGGTTGTAGACGAGCAACTGCGTGCCGTCCCGCAACGTCACCGCGTCGGTGCCCGCGTTGGGATTGGGCAGCCCGGTCGGTTCGAACCGGCTCCACGTCCGTCCACCATCATCACTCCAGCTCTGCCACACGTCGCCCTGTCCATCGCGATTGCGGCAGAGCATCTGCCAGCGACGGCCCTTGTCATGAATCAGCAGGCTGGGCTGGATCGCTCCGACCCGCTTGCCGTCGCAGAAGGGCCCGAGCGTCTTCCAACTCCGTCCTGCGTCGCGGGTGACTTCCAGGTGCACCCGCCACCCGTCGTGCTCCGAACTCGACCCGCACCAGATCGTCCCGTCGGCCAACTGGATCGGCTTGTTCTTGACCGGCCCGATGCCCTTTTTCGGCAACCGTTGACGGTTCTTCCAACTGCGTCCCGCATCGTCGGAAACCATCCACTCGCCCCACCAGGCCCGGGGGCTGGGGCCGACCTTGAAGAACAGCATCAGCGGACCGGACCGTGGCTGGAACAGCACCGGGTTCCAGCACGGAAACCGTTCGGTCTTCGACTGCACTCCGTCGGCGACCTTCACCGGGTCCGCCCACCCGTCACGTCCGCGCCGCGAGACCCAGATCGAGACGTCCTTACGGCCCTCCCGGCTGCCTCCGAACCAGGCCGAAACCAGTGTGCCGTCGGTCGCCTCGGCAATCGTCGAAGCATGGCATTGCTCGAATGCCGCCTTCCTGTATACGAATTCGTGGGCCACGACCGGTTCGGCCGACTCGCAGAGACCACCCGACAGAAGGCACCAGACAATCAACAACGTGAATCGACGGGTCATGCGATGAACCTGTGGGCATGCTGTGCACACCATCATCGCAAACCGGGCCTCGAGCCGCTATTCAGCTCGGCTGTACTCGATGCGGTACTCGGTCACGTCGGTCGTCGTCGACGTGCTGCGGCGTTGGCCGGTGTCGAGCGTCACCAACCCCTTGGCCAGTTGAACCGTCTGGCCGTCGGTGTCTTCACCCGAGGTGGTCGTCTTGCCGACCACCTCCTCGACTTCGCGGTCGATCTGGTAGCCGACCGGGAAGTGCTGTTTCATCAGCTTCTCGGCGTCGTCGCGGTGCTTCCAGGGCCACATGTTCGTGTTGGCCGGAATCGCCACGATGCCGCGATCGGCCTCGCGGAGGACGTACCGAGCCGACTGGCAACCCGAAAGGCCGCCGACCGTCACCACCAGGGCCAACGACAACACAACCCGCCCGCGATTCATCTCGGTCCTCGCCCGAAGGTCATCGCCGATGGTCGACACCGGCGAGGCGAACTTGTAATGATGCTACGGTTGAGTGGTCAAGACGAGAAATGACTGATTCTATGACGAATTTCCTCAGCCTGTTTCGCCGACCGGTCTTCGTCTCCGCCGGTGTCTGCGGATTTCTCTGTCTCGCTGGACTCCCGGGATCCGCCGCCGAACTCACCATCGGCCTCAAGATCACGTCGAAACTGGCATTTCCGCACACGCCGATGTCGGTGACGATCGACTTTGCCGAGAAAATCCGTCGGGGCAACCACGACGGGATCCTCGATGCCAATTCGATCCGGGTCATCAACCGGGCCACCGGCCGGATGGTGCCATCGGCCCGCACCGAGGATTTTGCCTACTCGGACCGAGGTCGCGTTGAGTGGGTGATCGCCGATCCAAAGCACACGGCGTGGAGCATCCGGTTCCGCACCTCCGGCACCCGCGCCCCACTGCGTCCGCAAGGCCATGTCCCGGCCATCGGCGTGGGTGACCTGCTGCGGTACAACGCCGGCCCCCGTCGTCCGATCACGTCCTTCTTCCAGGCGGAATTGCACGACCTAACCGGCGACGGGCGTCCGGACCTCGTCGGCAGCTGGAACTACGCCTACCGCGACGGTGATCCCTGGGCCGCCCCGATCCTCTACCCCTCGATCGACCCCGGTCAACCCACCCAGTTCGGCAACCTTCAGCGTCTGAGGTACTTCGAGCCGAAGTCTCCCGAGACCATCCTGGACCTGCACACCGCCTACAGCGCCGTCGACTGTGTCGACTTCAACGCCGACGGCCACCTCGACCTGCTCTACCTCAACGCCTCCACGCGGAAGGCCCGCATCCTGCTGGGAACATCGCGCCGACAGCCGGGCGGTGCCCCGATCTTTGCCGCCGACCTCTCGCTGTCGGTACCACGCACCAACACCTGCCAGGCCGTCGACCTCGACGGCGACAACGACCTCGACCTCGTCTTCGGCCGCCAGTGG
Source organism: Planctomycetota bacterium (assembly GCA_963582065.1). Taxonomy (GTDB): domain Bacteria; phylum Planctomycetota; class Planctomycetia; order Planctomycetales; family Planctomycetaceae; genus UBA8437. Next base: position 25,451 of record CAUZRQ010000027.1, read on the forward strand.
CTGAAGAACAACTCCCCCACCGGCTGGCCTCTGAAGCTGGAACCACCCGCCCCGCACGGACTCCGCGAAAGCTGTGCCTTCGCCGATCTCGATCACGACGGACGACTGGATGCCCTCCATCGCACCTCCCCCACCGGAGACTTGGCCGGTGGCCGGCTGGTCTGGCGGCGACGACTGGGGACCGACGGACTCAAGTTCGCCGACCCCGTGCCACTCGACGGGGTGATCGAGACGGACATCACGATGGCCTCGGCCTCGCAGGTCAACGGCCGAACCGTACTGGTCATCCAGCACAATGCCTTCCAGCACCTGGCCATCTACCGGCAGGCAAAACCCCGCACCGAGGATGACAGGCGGTCCCCCGCGGCACCTCGCTTCGAACGCGTGGGACGGGCCGAGTCTCCCGACGCGGTGCTGTCGCTTTCCGACCAGGCCTGGCCGTCGTTGTGCGACTGGGAGAACGACGGGGACCAGGACCTGCTGGTCGGCGGTGGCTACGGCTGGCCCCAGATCGTGATCAATTCCGGAACCGACGCCCGGCCCCGCTACGAGAACGCTCGCCGGATCCTCTCGGACGGCAAACCGATCCGCCTGCTCCGAAATCCCCTTCTCGGCCCACCCCGCAGCGGCCACAACATGGGTTATCCCTACCCGGTACTGGTCGACTGGGACGCCGACGGTCGCCGGGACCTGTTCTGTCCCAACGAGACCAACCGGATCTTCTGGTTCCGCAACATCGCCGACCGCGGCACCGCGCCCCGCTTCGGACCACGCCAACAGGTTCTCTGCGACGGGTTCCCCGACTCCCCGGAACTCAAGATGCTCTCGGCCACCCGTGCCGCCTCCCGCCAGTCCAACAACGGCGTCTACCCTTATGAACCCCGGCGGCCATTCATGTGGCGGACCGGTGCCGCGGTGGCCGATTTCAACGGCGACACCCTGCTCGACTTCGTCACCTGCGAGGGATCGGTCTTGCGGGCCGCGCTGTTTGTCCAGTACCGCGACGACCGCGGCAACCTGAAACTCAAGCGGCACTCGGTCGTGAAGCTCAAGGATGGACGCGAACTCACCGGCCAGGTGGCGAAGCGGCAAGCCACCTGGTCCGAATCGTTCCGGCCGGTCGACTGGAACCGCGACGGGCTCGTCGACCTGGTCTACAGCACCGGCGGCTCCCACCACGGCACGCTGGACGGGGGCAGCATGTACCTGCTCGAGAACGTCGGCACCCGCACGGCCCCGCTGTTCGGTCCGCCGCAGACCATGAAGTGCTACGGCCGCTCGATTCGTATCACCAACCACGGCCCCCATCCCTGGATCGGCGACTACAACGGCGATGGACTGCCCGACGTGATCGCGTGCGTCGAATGGAGTGTCTACCCGTTCTACTCGCACGCCGCGTTGATGATGGACAGTCCGCCCGACACCAAGCTGTCTGCGGCGGTGTTGGTCGAACGCGGCGACCGTTAAGGGGCCGGCTTGCTGAAGTCGAGCGTCAGCGGCTCGCGGATGAAGCTGTAGTAGTACGAGGTGCCGTACCCCATCGCCCGGCCCCGCAGCCCCTTCTTCAGCACCTCCGCCCGTCGCTGTGGCCAACCCACGTAGTAGGCCGTCGTCGTGTTCTCGAGGTTGGCCACCAGCCACTTGCAGAAGGTCGCGTGCCCCGGAAACCACGCGTCGGTGTGCTCCTTGGGGTAGTTCACCACGCGGTGGCGATAGGACTCGAATTCCGCCACCGACTGCTTCAACGTCTTCCAGCGGCCAGCCACCTGTTCGGATTTCCAGGCCCGGTGGTCCCGTGCCATGCCGGTCACCAGTTTCAGGAAATCGAACTGGTCTCGAGACAGCCGGACCCATCCCCGCTGCTGCTTCGTCCTGGCCAGTCGCTCGGCCTGTTTCACCCACCCCTCCAGTTTCGTCAGCACCTCGGGCGTGTACTGCCTCAGGTACATCGTCTGCGTGTCCAGGTCCCTGGGCACCTTGGTGTTGCGGGCGTCGGCCGCGATGTCGGCATCATCCACGGGCACCACTGCCTCGAGCCGCCGGTGAAGCAACGCGAAGAACTTCTCCATCGGCCCGGACGCCGGACCGAAGACCCCACGACAGTAGTCGGCCACCACCTGTTTCTCATCCAGCGTCGGGTCACCCATCAATCGGCCGACCAGGTAGAAGACCGGGCCCTGCAGACCCCAGACCGCCTCGGGATCGACACTCAGTGCCAGGAACCCACTGCGATGCAGGTATTTCAGCCGCAACGCCACCTCCCGTGGCGTCATGTGCATGTTGATCCCCATCGGGCATTGCGTGTTGAACCAGTAGACGTACCCGGTCAGCCCGCCCACCTTGTCACGCCACGCCTCGACGTAGTCCGGGTTGACGTTCATCAATTCACCGATGACGTTCTTGCCGAAGTGAGGGATCTCCTTCGACGGCCATGCCGTGGGGGCGTAGCACATCAGCATCATCGTCTTGTCGGGATGCGTCCGGGCCACGTCGTCGATCACCGCCTTGTGCAATCGGAAGAGCCGCTCGGGCGGCGTCTGCTTCAACACCGTGTTCTGGAAGGTCTCCCAGCGACCGCCGGTCTTCTTGTGCCAGTCACGAAACCGGTACAGATCCTGCTGCTCACACGTCTCGCACTGGCACCTGGTGTATCCGTCCTCCTGGCCCAGCGAGACCCAGTCGAGGCCCTGGTCGAAGCGGCGACGGGTGTGCTCGACCAGCAACCGGCGGACGTCGGGGTTGGTCGAGCAGAGGTGATTGCCCTTGCCGGTCCGCTTGCCGTCCAGAATCGCGAAGTACTCGGGGTGGTCCTTGAAGTACCGATCGGCCGAAACCGCGGCGTAGTAGGTGTGCCCGCCGGGAGCCACCTTGACCGACTTGCGGAAGTTGTTGGCCTGTGCCGAAAGCGAGCGGCCCGGCTCGTTGAGAACATTGACGTCGTAGACGCTGCGTCCGTCGGAGTACGCCATGGCGGTGCGGCCCACGACATCGAGCCCGGCAGCGACGGTGATCGAGCGGTGCCGCGGCACGACCGCTCCGTTGGGACCGGGCAGGAACCATCGCACGCCACAGATGTCCTCCAGGAACTTGATCACCGCCCGGCAGGTGCCTCGGGCACCAACCCAGTCATGGGTCTTGGTCCCCGCGTCGTCACGGCCGACCAAAAACAGCGTTCGCCGCTTGACCACCAGCCGGCAATCGTCCCAGCGAAGCCCGTCCAGCTTGATGCCATCGGCGACCGCACGGCGGGTGTGGCCGACCGAGATCACGGTGCCTTCGGGACTGGCCGGCTCGCTGACGACCGACAACCGGGCTCCGGTGGACCGCCGGAGGTAATCGACCAGCCACCCGGAGGCCGTTCGGGTCCACTGGTCGGCCTTTTCGGGAACGAGAATGGTGGCTACGGGTCGACTGTCACGGACCAGTTCCATCGCGTCCGGGTCGTCAGCCGCAACCGATCGTACGGGGACGACCAGCAGCAGTTGGAATGCCACGGCCGATGCCGCCAGCAGGTGATCCAGCCGCATCGCAACATCCTCGTGAGTCAGAACGGTACTAGGCTTCCGCCGAGGTGCTCGTGACCCGCCCCGGACCGGCCTCCTTGGTCATCAGCGAGACGGTGACTACGGTCAGGAATCCCAGGGGGATGGTGACGATGCCCGGCTGGCTGAACGGCACCAGCGCCTGGTCGGCATCCAGTCCGTAGACCTTCGAGAAGGAATCGGCACTGAGCAGGATCCAGACCAGCGAACTGGTCATGCCGACGACCATCGCGGCAATCACGCCGTAGCGAGTCGTGCGGCTCCAGAACAGGCACATCACCAGCGACGGCAGGTTGGCACTGGCTGCGATACTGAATGCCCAGCCAACCAGATAGCTGACGTTGAGTTCCTGGAAGAGGATTCCCAGCACGATGGCCACCAGGCCGACGACGACCGAGGCGATCTTGGCCACTCGAACCTGCTGGGCGTCGGTCATCTCCATGCCCATCGCGTCACCCATCAGGTCATGGGTGACGGCACCGCTGGAAGCCAGGATCAGCCCGCTGACGGTGCCCAGCACCGTGGTGAAGGCTATGGCCGAGATCGCTGCAAACAGCCATTCGCCGATGCTGAAGGCCAGCAGCGGAGCCGACATGTTGCTGTTGGTGATGTCCAGCATGCCGCTGGTCATCGCACCCAGTCCGAGGTAGAGCGTCAGCACGTAGAAGAACCCGATCGTGGCAATCCCCACGATCGTGCTCTTCCTCGCACTCGCCTCGTCCTTGACCGTGTAGTAGCGAATCAGAATGTGGGGCAACGAGGCGGTGCCGCAGAACAGGGCCAGCATCAGTGACAACAGGTTGATCTTGTCGAGTGGCTCGTCGCTGTGGATGCCCTGGAAGCGGGGGTGGGTGCCCGGCTGCAGAATGCGTTTGCCTTCGGTCGGTTTCTGGAAATAGACGGTCGTCGTGCCGCCGTCGTCATGTGCCAACTTCCGGTCGCCCCACAGGACCACCTCGCTCTCCTCGAGCGTGCTGAAAAACGACAGCGGCCCCAGCGATCCGGTTTCCTTCCGGCCGTCGGGCAATCGGCTGATGTACCCGACCGGATGGAGTTCGGGCTCGCCCTTCTTCGTTCCCTTCGGCTTGCCGTTGACCAACAGCCGGCCGTCGGCGGTCTTCTCCAATGTCTGTGTCTCGCGGAGGAACACCCCCTCGTCGACCTTGTCCAGGTGCCAGACGGAGGTGGCCTGGTCCGAGCCACTGGCGATCCGCACGAACGGCTGTTCGACCCAGGCACCGTCGGCGGGCGTGATCCTGGCACCGGTGAGACCCCACTTTGACGCCAGTTCCTTTTCCAGGGCCTCCGACTGGCCGACCGGGTCGGTGTTGGTCAACGGGCCCAGCGTGCGGAAGGCATACCCGTCGGCTCCGCCCGTCTCAACCGTGAATCCGCGAACAAGGATCAATACGGTCAGGATCGCGCTGAAGATGATCAGCAGCGATCCCTTGAGAAACTGGACCCAGGTGGTCGAGACCATTCCGGCCAGCACGACGATCAGGATCACCGTCGCCCCCACCAGCATCACGCCGACCCAGTGCGGGAATCCCAGCAACGGCTGGACCAGCACACCGGCCCCGACCATCTGCGGGATCAGGTAGAAGATGCTGACGACCAGGGTGCTGATGCCGGCCACCAGCTTGATGCCCCTGGACCCGAAACGGGCATTCAACGCATCGGCGAAGGTGAACTTGCCCAGCCGCTTCATCGGCTCGGCCACCACGAACAACGCCACGATCCACCCGGCCAGGTAGCCGATCGAATACAGGAACCCGTCGTACCCGTAGAAGGCGATCATCCCGCAGATGCCCAGGAATGAGGCGGCCGAGAGATAGTCGCCGGCGAAGGCGACGCCGTTGACGAACCAGGGAATCTCGCCATGAGCGGCGAAGTAGCCGGCCGAGGACTTTGCCTTGCGGCCCAGGTAGAAACTCAGGCCCAGCGTCAGACCGACAAACACGAAGAAACAGCCGACGGCAATCGGTGAGGCTTCATAGATCATGCCCCATCCTCCTGGTCGCCCGCATCATCGTGGGAGTGGGTCGACGCTTCGGCCTCGGCATGGCCATCCGATCGGCACACCCAGCCATAAATCAGCGAGAACACCAACGCCACGACGATCAGTCCGAACCCCGACCATACGGCCATGTTGACCCCCGCCGGCCCCATCACCTGCAATTGCTCGGCATCAAAGGCCGTCAGCAACACAAATCCGCCGTAAAGCAGCAGGTAGAACGTAAACAGAACCAGCCCGATCCGCTGGTTGCGTCGATTGGTCGACATCGAGTCGTTTTCCTTGCGGCAACGCGGACACCCGGGTGAATCGAGGTTGGATCATGACCGGGTCGAGGCAGGATCGAGATCACTAGACTGCCTGACGATGACCAGAATTGCCAGCCGAGAGAAGCAGACAGCGATTGCACACGGAAAAACGAGGGGGCTATGATGAACCCTGCCGCCCGGGGATTCCTCCGAGGGCGGTCTTGTTGAACGTGACAGGGGCCAACGGTTTTGGACACGCCGCACACCGATCAGATCGCTCCGGCGGTGGACTCGCCGTCCGATGCTCCTGCTTCCCGCAGGCGGCACTGGAGCCGCTATGCCGTCGGTGTGCTGATCCTGGCCGGTGGGCTTGCCGCCGCGGCATTGTTGGCCCGGCCGGCGCCGCCGCCGATGTTGACCAACGCCGACCTGAAGTACCTGCAGGACACCGAGCACTTCGGCGGCTTCGTCCTGGGCGACCGGACCCTGCCACTGTTGGCCGAAGCCCTTCGGGACGGTGACCGAGAGAGCCTGGCGGCATTCCTCTCCGAGTCGTTCGAAGGCCGCCTCTTCGACGACGACTCGGGAAAGTCCGCCACGTACCCCTTCGCGACATTTCGAGCCTGGACCGAAGACGATCAGGCCGGCGAGCCCACCGGCCGATACCAATTCGTCGAGACACTGTTGACCTATCGCGCTGAATTCGACGAGACGCCGTCTGTCACCTGGAAAGTGATGCAGATGCAGCCGGTCGCTCGCGGCCAACTCGACGGTCCGTGGGTGGGCAGCCTGAAGTTGCGGCTGGCCGGCAACCGAGTCGATGGGGGCCTGGCCGAGCGGGTCATCAAGTTCCGCTGCCGAATCACCGGCATCCATGACAAGACGCCCGAGGAGGACGGTTGGCTGGCCTCGTGCACCGCCTTCCGGGCCCAGTACGCCAGCGGCAAGACACGACTGATGGCCGACATCACCGAGCAGACCGGGATCGACGTCGGCCGTCTGCACGACACCTGGAACCACTCCGAATCGCCGCGGAAGCCGACCATCACCGGGGGCGTCTACCTGGCCGACTACAACCAGGATGGACGACTCGACCTGCTGCTCACCGACGTCTCCGGCCACCAGCTCTACCGGGGTGAGGGAGGCGGACGCTTCACCGAAGTCACGCTCGAGATGGGCATCGATCCCAAGGCCGAGGGCATCCGCGCCGTCTTCGCCGACTTCGACAACGACGGGTTCGAGGACCTGTTGCTCGGCGATATCATCTACCGCAATGACGGTGGCAGGAAGTTCAAGGTGCTCGAACCCGGACGCGACACATCACTGAAACTCGAACACTGCACCGCCTACAGCGTGGTCGACTTCGACAGAGACGGAAAACTCGACCTCTACGCCGTCGGACTCCCCCAGCCGATGACCCGCCACGTCGGCTGGCTGGGCGACAACGACATCGACCGCAACCAGTTGTGGCGAAACACCGGTGACTGGAAGTTCGAGGATGTCACCGAGGCGGCCAACGCGAAAGGCAACGGGGCGTGGACATTCGCAGCGGTCTGGTTCGACGCCAACGCCGACGGGTGGCCCGACATGATGACCGCCTGCGAACTGGGAATGAACGCCTTTTTGATCAACAACGGCAACGGGACGTTTCGCGAAGTCGATCTGCCCGACGGCTTCGGCGGATTTTCGATGGGGATCACCGTCGGGGATTTCGACAACGACGGTCGTCCCGACCCCTACGTCGCCAACATGTATTCGAAGGCCGGCGAGAGGATCGTGGCCAATCTCAGGACCGACGCCTACGACAAACAAGTCGATGCCAAGATCCGGGACTTCGTGACCGGCAGCGAGCTGTACCACAACCAGGGAGACGGGCACTTTCGCCGCCTGGGCCGCACGATCGGGGTCTCGGATGTCGGTTGGGCTTACGGGCCCACCTACGTCGACCTGAACAACGACGGACTGATCGACCTCTATGCTCCGGTCGGGTTTCAGAGTGTCACGCCCGGCCAACCCGACGGGTGACGCTGCGTCTGGCTGGCTGCCGTGACGCAGCCGTTCGACTGCATGGCCAAGGTCGACAACCTCCGGGAACTCGACGGGCCAAACGGCGAGTTCTGGGTCCGCAATCCATGGGAGTTCTCCAGGAGCGGCAAGAACCTCAGCGCCTACGAACGCAACGGGGTGTTCCTGAACGGTCAATCCGGCGACGAAACCCACTTCCACGACATCGGGTTCCTCTCCGGAGCCGACAACATCGGCGATGGGCGGAGCGTCTCGGCCTGGGACATCACCGGCGACGGACGCCCCGAACTGTTCGTCCGGCAGGCCGGCGGGGGAGCACTGGTGGTCTACGAGAACCGTTTCCCGGCCGGGCACTGGCTGAAAGTCTCACTCCGGGGCACCAGGAGCAACCGGTTCGGGATCGGAGCCAAGATCGTCTGCGAGACCGCTCGGCGAGTGATCCGCCGAGAACTCTACCCCCACATCAACTTCCTCTCGCAAAGCCCCGCGATGCTGCACCTGGGACTGGGCGAATCCGAGCGAATCAAGCGGCTGACGGTGCACTGGCCCAGTGGACAGGAGCAGGTCCTCGAGAACCTGGCCGTCGACCGACACGTCCGGATCACTGAAAACGACCCGACCGTCGAAACGATCCAGGCCCGATGACCCGCGGAGGTCACTTCTTGATTTCGAATTCGAAGTCGTTGGGACCGCCCGCCTGGACACTCGCCTTGAGCCCCGATTGCATCGGATCGATGTACTTGGCCGGAAATGCGCCCGGCTGGGGTCTGGATTCCTGCTCGCGCGCCATCGAGTACATTCTCATGGGACCGATCTGCGAGGGGTCAGTTCCGGCCGGCGGTGCACCGGGATCGGCGGTCAGAAACGCCTGGTCGTGGAATCGCAACGACCACGCCGGGACCTTCTCGACACCGATGGCATAGGGCCCCGGCATCGCGCCGTCGTCAAATCGCAAGGTGGTCACGTCGCAGCGACCGTTGGGACCGGTTGTCCCGGCCGCCGACCGCAAAGGCACGACGTGGGCCATCGGGAACAGGGTGACCATCACGTCGGAGACCAGTTCGCCGTCTTGACGTACGGTGACCGAGACCGGCACCGTCCCCAAGTCGTTCGCTTCGCCCCAGTCGACGGTCCGGATCACGACCAGAATCACGATCAGCAGAACCAGCGAGAGAATGGCCCAGAACGGTCGGTTGTTGGTCTGCTGAGCGTCAATCACCATTGCCGTTCCTCCTCGGGCCAACCTTGTCGCCGGTGATTCTCGGCTCTGGGCATCTGAATCTCAACCCCGAACTGCCTCAGTCGGCGTGTCTGGGCAGTGTCGATTCCCATGCGACACCGAGACCGACGCAAGTAACTGGTCCAACAGACCGTTGGGCTGGTCGAAACGGGGTGGCAGGTGCTCTACTTCACCATGGACGATCACATTCGGGATCTGTTCAACACGACGGGCGGCCGGCGTGGCGATCGCCACGCCTTCCACTCCCTGACCGAACCCAGTCCTGCAACAGACCGGTGACCCATGAGCATCGACACCGACACCACCGACACCACCGACACCACCGACCTCACAGGCACCACAGCGGAACTGCGGCAGGCGGCGCTCGACCACCTGTGGCAGCACAACCGGGACTGGGAATCGTCAGCACGTGACAACGAGCCGTTGATCTTCGTCTCCGGCGACGGCATCCGGGTCACCGACAGTGACGGCGAGACCTGGATCGACGTCAACGGTGGCTATTCGTCGGTCAACATCGGCTACGGCCGGACCGAGATCGCCGAGGCCGCCTTCGAACAACTCAAGCGAATCCCCTACTTCCCCCAGGGGTCAACCAATCCGCCCACGATCCAACTGGCCGCCAAGCTGGCCGAACTGGCCCCCGGAACGCTCAACCGCGTCTTCCCGGTCAGCGGCGGATCGCTGGCCAACGAGACCGCACTGAAAATCGCCCGCGCCTATCACAAGCGACGCGGCCACGACGGACGGTTTCGCCTGATCAGCCGCCGTGGCTCCTACCACGGAGCCACCGGGGGCGTGCTGTTCCTGGGATCGGTTCCCACCTCGCCACGAACCGACTACGAACCCGGACCTCCGGGAATGGTCTACGCTCCACAGCCCAACGCCTACCGATGCGAACTGGGAAGCACCTCACGAGAGGAGTGCGCGGTGAAGTGCGCCGAGGCCATCGAAGAACTGATCCAGTTTCACGGTCCCGAAACCGTCGAGGCGGTGATCGCCGAACCGATCGCCAGCGGACCCGGTGCCGTGATGCCCGACCCGGTCTACTGGCAGATGCTCCGCGAGATCTGCACCCGACACGACGTGCTGCTGATCGCCGACGAGGTGATCACCGGTTTCGGACGGACGGGAAAACTGTTCGCCGTCGAGCACTTCGGCATCGTCCCGGACATCATGTCGATCGCCAAGGGCATCTCCAGCAGCTACCTGCCCCTGGGAGCGACCCTGGCCACCGACGAAGTCGCCGCCGAGTTCGCCACCGAAGGCAAGCACCTCAAGCACGTCTTCACCTTCGCCGGACACCCCGCATCGGCCGCCGCCGGACTGAAGAACATCGAGTTGATTGAGGCCGAGGGGCTCGTCGACAACGCGGCAGAGACCGGCGAGTACTTGGCCGGGAAACTCCGGGAACTGCAGGACCGTCACCAGATCATCGGCGATGTCCGTGGTATCGGCTTCATGCAGGCGGTCGACCTGGTCGCCAACCGTGAGACACGCGAGATCTACCCGGCCGAGACGAAACTCATCGAACGGATCAACAACCGGTTCAAGGCCCGTCGACTGCTGATCAAGGCCCACTCCGGACACATCCTCAATCTCTCACCACCGCTGTGCACCACGCGGGACGACCTCGACGAAATCCTCAACGGGATCAGCGAAACGCTGGGTGAAGTGGAAGCGGAATTGGGCTGAACCGGCCAAAGAGAGCCACCGCAACCCGGATTGGCTCGAGCCGATTCAAGCCACCTCCCTCGGGTGGTCGAATCGAGAAACAGCGGAACAGCGGTGCGACAGATACAGATGCGGCTTTTCCATGCACCGTTCCTGATGTATCCTTCATCAACCGAACCGGGACGGATCTCCGTCGTCTGGCACAGGAATCGACCATGCTGACAGTTTCGGACACCAGACCGAGCCGTCACTGCCAGGGCCTCGCCCGCCGCGACTTTCTCGGTGTCGGCTCGCTGGCCATGGGTGGTCTGGGACTCTCCCAGATGCTCTCGGTCCGCCACGCCCTGGCCGCGGCAGGGCATCCGGTGCGGGACAAGTCGGTGGTATTGCTGTTCCTGCAGGGCGGCCCCCCGCATATCGAGATGTTCGACCCGAAAATGTCGGCCCCGGTCGAAATCCACAGTTGCTCGGGCGAGGTGCAGACCCGGATCCCCGGCATCACTTTCGGTGGTCACTTCGAGAAACTCTCGCAGATGACCGACCGCTTCAGCATTCTCCGCTCGTACCGCTCGAACAACTCAGGCCACACCTACCAGAAAGTCGCCAGCGGCGGGAACCCGACCAAGGCCACGATGGGCGCGTTGTACGCCCGAGTCGCCGGCACCAATTCGCCTTCCAGCGGCATGCCCACCAACGTGCTGGTGGTTCCCGAGGCGATCGAGCCCGGACTGAAGATGAAATCCAATTTCGAGACCAAGGCGTTGCCGACCCTGACGGCCGCCGGAGATCTCGGACCCAACTACGTCGCCTTCAATCCGCGTGGCGGTGGACAGTTGAAGGACAACATGCAGTTGAAACTGCCGCGGAACCGCTTCGACAACCGACGGCTGCTGCTGACCGGACTGGACAATCTCAAGCGGCGTTTCGACGACGAGTCACTGGTCGACCAGACCGACAAGTACCAGCAGCAGGCCTTCGAGGTGATCACCCGGGGCGTGGCCGGGGCATTCGACCTCTCGGAGGAACGCCCCGAGACGGTCGCCAGCTACGACACCAGCCACCTGTTCAAGAACTCCGACGTGCACCGCTGGTACGACATGAGCCGTGCGTCGAACCTGCTGGGCAAGCAGATGCTGATGGCCCGGAGGCTGTGCGAGGCCGGCTGCGGGTTCGTCACCGTCAGCGACTGCGGCTGGGACTTCCACAGCAACAAGAACAGCCCCAAGAACCTGGGCGGCATGAACTGGCTCGGTCCCCAGGTCGACCACGCCGTGGCGGCGTTCCTCGAGGATGTCCACCAGCGGGGACTCTCCGAAAAGATCATGCTGGTGGTCACCGGCGAGATGGGTCGGACACCTCGGAAGAACAAGAACGGTGGTCGCGACCACTACGGCGGGCTGACCAGCCTGCTGGTGGCCGGTGGCGGAGTGCCCGGCGGACAGGTGATCGGCCAGAGCGACAACCACGCCACCAAGCCGATCTCGACCCCCTACTCACCCCGCGACCTGCTCGCCACAGTGCTCAACACGCTCTTCGACGTCGGCGAGGTCCGGGTGACTCGCGGCGTGCCGCCCGAGTTGATCAACCTGCTGGAAGAGTCGAAGCCGATTCCCGGCTTGATGACGTAGCCCCGGCCGGCCGATTCTACTTCGCCGTCTCGAGCCACTGCAGGCCGAACCTCGCCAGGGTCAGTTTCTGGTACCCGTCGCGTTCGAACAGCACCACGATCTCGCCGCCAGTGAGCACCTCGATGGCCGTATAGGCAGAGGAACCCGGGTAGAAGGTCCGCGACACCGGCCAACTCCGACCCTCGTCGTAGCTCAGCCGCACCGTGGCCCGGCTGCGCGAACCGGCCGCCGGGTTGGCGAACAGGATCCTGCCCCGACGGGTTGCCGAGGCGAAGCTGTGCCGAAACAGGCTGGCCTGGCAGGTCGGCTCGACCAGTGTCTTGTCGAATTCCGGCTCCTGCCAACTGGCACCGGCATCCACGCTGCGAACGACGATGCGTTGGCCGGCCAGCTTGGGCTTGCCGCCGGATCGGGCCCAGTGGTTGCGGGCGTTGAGCAGCAGGCCGTATCGTCCGCGCTCAACGGTTTCGACCACCTGGCACTCGTTGGTGTGCAGACCGGTCACTCCGCCGAGATGAAACGTCCGTCCATGGTCATCGCTGTAGAAGACATGTGCCCGACTGGCTCCTGACTTGTCGGCGGTCAATCGGTGGTAGGCCGGGACGATGATCCGCCCCTTGTGGGGACCGAAGCGAAGTTGGATCGCCGCACCCGGCCCCACGCAGTAAAATCGCCAGTCCCTGTGCTTGACCTGGCTGGTGATGTCGCGGGCCTTCGACCACGTCCGGCCCTCGTCACCGCTGGTGACCAGCAGCGCGTCGCGGCCGTTTCGCTGCAGGAAGACCAGGATCTCACCCGTCTGGCGATCGACCACCGTGGTCGGGTTGCCGATGGTGATCTTGCGGTCGCCTCCCTCTTCGTAGACCAGTTGCAGCTTCGACCACGTGCGGCCCGCGTCGCTGCTCCGTTTCAGCATCAGGTCGTTGTCGCCCAGGTCCTCGCGGCTCGTCTTCCGCCCCTCGCAGAAGGCCAGCAGTACGCCCGATCTTGTCACCGCCAGGGCAGGGATCCGGTACGTGTGGTATCCCTCCGTTCCGGCCGTGAACACGTCAACCAGTTCGAGCCGATCAGCGGCCTCCAGGGACACGGCCGAACCCAGCAACAGCTGGAGCAACAGGACATTTCGCAGCATGACCCTCTCTCCTTATATCTCTTCGTCGCCTGTTGACTCAGGCGTCCACAACCCCGGGACGCCGCTGCCAGGTGCCGTTTGCCTGCTGAATCGCGTAGGCCAGTTGCAACACCCCAAAGTCGTCCTGGTGACGCCCGACGACCTGCAGCCCCACCGGCAGGCCCTGCCCGGTGAAACCCAGCGGCAGCGACAGGGCCGGCAGACCGGTGACGGTGATGAAGTAGCACGACATCATCCAGTCGATGTAGGTCTCCATCGACTGCCCGTTGATCTCGGTGATGTAGGGCGTCTCGACATCGAACGGGGCCACCTGACTGACCGGCAATACCAGGAACTCGTAGTCGTCCAGGAACTCGCGGACCCGGTGAAACAAAGCGGTCCGCAACCGCTCGGCCCGAGCGATGTCCGGACCGCTCTGCCGTTGACCGGCCTCGACATTCCAGATGATCGTCTCCTTGATCTTGTCACGATGCTCCTCGAGCAACGGGCTGAACTTGCTCTCGAAGGCCCACGCCCGCAGCGTCTTGAAGCAGAAGTCGGCATCACGGAAATCCGGGTGCGCGTGATCCAGCGAGCAACCGATGGTCGAGAAGACCTCGAGTTGAGACTCGAGCGCCTCGGCAACCGCATCGTCGACGGGGAACGAGCCCAGGTCGCGGCTCCAGGCAACCCGGACACCGCTGAAATCTCTCTCGAGCGATCCTCGGAAGGTCTCTCCCGGATCGGCCAACGAGATGGGGACACGAGGATCCGGGCCGGCCAGCGCGCTGAGCATCAACGCGGTGTCCTCGACGGTGCGGGCCATCGGCCCCTGGACCGAAATCGGGAACCAGCCCAGCTCGGTCGGGTAAACCGGGACGCGGCCCGGAGAGGTGCGGAAACCGACGACGTTGCAGAAGTTGGCCGGGTTCCGCAGCGAGCCGCCTGTGTCGGACCCGTCGGCGATCGGCACCATGCCACATGCCAGGGCCACCGCCGCTCCCCCGCTGCTGCCGCCGCAGGTCCGTGATGTGTCGTAGGGATTCAGGCAGGCCCCGAAGACCGGATTGAACGTCTGGGACCCCGCGCCGAATTCGGGGACGTTGGTCTTGCCCACCTGGACCACGCCGGCGGCCTTCAGACGCTCGATGAGCAAAGCGTCCTCGCTCGGCACGAAGTCGGCATAGATCGGCGACCCCCATGTCGTGCGGATGCCGGCTGTCGCAACCAGGTCCTTGTGAGCCACCGGCAGGCCATGCAGGGGACCCAGCGACTCCCCGCGGGCCTGCGACTCGTCGGCCGCCGCCGCCTGGGTCCTGGCCAAATCGTCGGTCAACGTCACGATCGCGTTGACCTGCGGGTTGACCCGTTCGATCTGGTCCAGGTGAACCTCGAGCAGTTCGCGGGCCGAAAGTTCTCCGGCCCGGATCAGGCCGGACAGTTCCACCGCCGTCTTGAAACACAGCTCGCTTGACATCACCTAGCTCTCCGGCTGGTCCACGGGCCCGGAAACGAACATCGCTCCGGCCAGTGGATACTCCGCCAGCTTCTCGGCCGACATGTTCTCGGCAGCAGTGGTCACGACCAGCCGCGTCCCCTCCGGCGAGTCCCACAACAGCGGACAGGTCACCTGGGGCGACCCGGGCACCCGCCACGTCGCCAGGTGGTCTCCGCTCTCCAGGTCGTATTCGTGCACCTCGCCGGCATCGACCGATTCCGGGTTGTAGAAGGCAATGATCACAGTCGACGGTGTCCGCCCCTGGATCATCCCGTCGGGAAAGAACGGAAGGTGGGTCAGGTCGAGCACGGTGTCCGGTTCGCTCAAGCTGCCGCTGTCCAGGTCGAGCCGATAGCGGACCACCACCTTGGTTGGCGAGTCGATGTCCCAGATCCACCACCCCGCGCCATCGCGTCGGACCACCTTGCCGTTGGAACACAGTTGATCGTCGCGGAGCTGGAACACGCGTCGGTCGGCGGCCCGCCAGAAGTAAAGGCCCGCCTTGTGGTCGTCAAAGGCCAGGTCCTTGCAGCCGAACACCAACCCCTCGTCGATCTCGACCCCGTCGTTGATGATCGTGTTCTCGACACCGGCGTCGACCTCCTCGCTGAGCAGTTCGTATTCCCCGCTGCTCAGCTGGACACGGCAGACGTGCCGTTCGATGCCAACCAGGAACACGTCGGGATCGTCGGTGGGAAACGCGAACCCCGGTCGGCCGGGCAGCCCGACATGGCGGTTGAAGCCGGCGGCGGGATCCAACACGTTGAGCGACCCCACGGTCTCCTCGAGACCGTGCTGGATGGCCACCCAACTGATCTCACCCGACCCGCACCCGATCGGGCCCTCGGGCAAGTAGCCCAGTTCAGGACGATCCGGCCGATACAGGACCTCCAGGTCACCGACCACCGTTCCGCCAACCATGTGTGCGTTCCTCGACTAACCGGGCAGCATGCAGCGTCCGCCGCTGGCGACGATCGTCTGACCGGTCATGTAGCTCGACTCCTCGGAGAGCAGGAACCGGGCCACCGAGGCGAGTTCCTCGGGCTGGCCGATTCGCCCGATCGGAGTGTTCTCGATGATGTGGGCCATGGCGTCGTCGCCGAGCGTATGAGCCATCTCGGTCTCGGTCAGCCCCGGGCACAGGCAATTGACCCTCAGGTTCTTGCCCGCCCAGGCATGAGCCGTGCAGCGGGTCAACGCGATCACACCGGCCTTCGCCGTCGAATAGGGCACCTGGTTCATCCGCTCACGGAGACCCGCAATCGAGCTGACCGTGACGATCCGCCCGAAGCCCCGCTCGATCATCTCGTCCTTGACGGCGTAGATCATCGTGAACGTGCCGTCGAGATTGACGCTGAGTTCGTGCTTCCAGAGATCCCAGGTGATCTCGTCGGCGGGGGTCGGACTGCTGGTTCCCGCCGAGCAGACCAGCATATCGATCGGTCCAAATGCCTCCCGGGCCGCCGTGACGATCCCGTCGGCTCCCGCA
The DNA here is from genome assembly GCA_963582065.1 of Planctomycetota bacterium. Lineage (GTDB taxonomy): Bacteria > Planctomycetota > Planctomycetia > Planctomycetales > Planctomycetaceae > UBA8437. The sequence goes on from CAUZRQ010000027.1 coordinate 41,917, forward strand.
GGAGTCGAGACATCTCCGGCCACCGCAGCCCCCTGCCCACCGGCCGCCTCGACCTCGGCCACGGCCGTCGCCGCATCTGCGGACCGCGACACGTAGTTGAGCGACAGCTTGGCGCCCTCGGCGGCCAACATCACCGCCAACGCCTTGCCGATCCCCCGCGTGCCACCTGTGATCAGAACATGTCGTCCCGCAAAATCACTCATCATCGCCTCGCTTCGTTGACGGGAGCCTCTGCCTCTGAGAATCCGGCACGCCACCAGCCAGGCACGTGGGCCGATCGTATGACCGTGCCCGGATCAGATCATCGCCACAGCGCGTTGGACCAGCTGCAAACAGAATCCCCACGGATCACGGATCATGCCCAGGCGATCCCCCGCCTCGTTGGTGTTGATCTCGCCGTCAGGTGTCCCACCGGCTTCTGACAGGCGGGCCATGTCGGCCTCGATGTCGTGGCTGACCAGGGCCAGGTGCAACGACATCACGGGAATCTCGGCGAAACCGTGCACCTCGACAGCCGTGTTGCCGTAGAGTTCCAGCATCACCGTGCCGCTGTCATCGGCCAGGAAGTGGATCCAGGGAGGGTCGTCGATCTGCCGCTTGATGGTGAAGCCCAGATTCTCGACATACCAGCGAGCCACGCTGATTGGGTCTTCGACATTCCAGGCCAGGTGTTCGATTTTCACGGTGTGGAACTCTGGGGGACGAATACGGCGGACAGTGGATGACGAGGATACTGCTCTCGGACGGGCTCGGCCACCGTACAAGGAGCCAGCCTGTTTCCCACAGGATTCCCGGACAAAAACGAGCCCTGCCGGCCAAGTGGCCGGCAGGGCTCTACTCACAGGTGCCGATCTCAGTTGTGTGAGGACCGGCGAGAAGCCGAAAAGACTTCTCGTCGGAGGGAAAGCAGCAAAGGTCTTTTGCGACCGACGCGAAAGGTGAGGGGTGCCGGTCGCATCACCAACATCGTCCGTCCAGACACGTGGCTGGGCGGGAAAGGAGCCCACTGGGTGGACAATTGAGGACTCGAGGCGGGTTAGACCGGCCGTACCGCAGAATCCGCCTTCTCGATCGATCCCACCCGCAGGGGCCATACGGGTCGAATAATCGGACCGACTGCAACCACTGCCGAGCGGTCCGATCGGCCATCGACGCCTCGACGGCCAACGGCCAACGGCATCCGACACCACACATCCCGCTGAATCCACCGGTCCGACATTGCCGATCTTCAAGAAAGCCGGATCTCAAACCAGAAGTCCACAAGCCGTTGAGCCGGACGGGTCGGCGCTGATATATTCTGGTCGGTCGCTGTCAGGTGGGCGACGACATCAGATCCAACAGGAAATGCCGTGATGCTGCGTGTAACGGATCGCGATTCTGACCGTGGCGTTTTCTGCGACGGCATCAACCGCCGCCGTTTTCTCGAAGTGGGTTCGCTCGGGGTCTTTGGCCTGACTCTCTCGGATCTGCTGCGAGCCGAGTCGCGGGGACCGCAGTACAGATCTGACAAGTCGGTGATCCTGATCTGGCAACACGGCGGCCCCAGCCAACTCGACACCTTCGACATGAAGCCACTGGCACCGTCGAACATCCGCGGCCCATACAGTTCGATCTCCTCGTCGCTGCCGGGTCTGCGGGTCGGAGAGTTGCTGCCCTACCAGGCCAGAATCATGGACAAGGTGTCGGTGATCCGCAGTTTCTCACACGGCAACGGCGACCACTGGGCCGCGGCTCACTGGATGCTGACCGCATTCGTGGGTGCCAACGGATCGAACCGCCGTCCCCGCAACCCCTCGATGGGGGCCTGCGTCTCGAAACTCCTCGGTCCCCGCGACCCCGGCGTCCCCGCCACGGTCAACTTCAATGACGGCGGCTTCGGCTTCCATGGCGGAGCCCATCTCGGAGTCGCCCACAACCCGTTCCGGCTCGGCGAGTTCAGCTACGGCAATGAGGCGGGACGGCTGCCCACGGCCGACCACAAGAGCTTCACGCTGGTCGACGGACTCTCGAAGGTCCGCCTCGGCGACCGCCTGGGACTCTCGCGGCAATTTGACCGCTTCCGTCGCCAGGTCGACGAGTCGCCGGTGTTTGACAGCATCGACGAGATCGACCGGCAGGCGGTCGACATCCTGATGTCGGGCAAGGCCAAGGCCGCATTCGAGCTCGACCGGGAAGACAAGAAGACCCGCGAGAAATACGGTCCGGGCTGGGGCGAACAGGCACTGTTGTGCCGTCGACTGATCCAGGCAGGAGCCCGCTTTGTCAGTCTCAACACCGGCTACTGGGACGACCACGGCAACCTCAAGGGCGCACTCGACAACAAGATGCCCCGACACGATCGGGCCGTCGGTGTGCTGATCGAGGACCTGGCCCAACGGGGGATGCTCGAGAACACCCTGGTGGTGACGGCCGGAGAGTTCGGCCGCACGCCGAAGATCAACGGCAACGCCGGCCGCGACCACTGGCCGCAGGCCCAGAGCATCCTGGTGGCCGGCGGCGGTTATCGCGGTGGCCAGGTGATCGGCAGCACCGACAAGAACGCCGCACACCCGACATCGCGGAAGGTCGACGTGGCCGACTTCTGCCGGATTGTCTACCGCGGCATCGGCATGACCGGTGACGAGGAAATCGTCGATCCCGGCGGCCGTCCGGTGCACCTGGTCTACGGCGGCAAGGTCCCTCGAGAATTGCTCTAGGTCCTCGGAAACGGCCCGCGGCTCCCCCGCCCGCTAGGCCAGGATTCCCCGCACCACGTCCCCGTGGACGTCGGTCAGGCGGTAATCTCGACCGGCGTAGCGGTAGGTCAACCGCTTGTGGTCCAGTCCCAGCAGGTGCAGGATCGTCGCGTGAAAATCGTGCACGTGGACCTTCTGCTCGGCCACGTCGATCCCCAGCGGATCCGATGCTCCGTAGATCATGCCCGGTTTCACCCCACCGCCGGCCATCCACGAACTGAACACCTGGTGATGATGTTCTCGACCGGGGTGATCGGCCTTTTCGTGGTACGGCGTACGACCGAACTCGGTCGTCCAGACCACCAGCGTGTCGTCGAGCATGCCGCGCCGCTTCAGGTCAGTCACCAGTGCGGTGATCGGTCCATCGACGTTCCTGGCCAGGGGACCGTGCGTGGCCATGTCACCGTGCGCGTCCCAGTTTGCCGATGACCCCACGTCGATCAACTCGATGAACCGCACTCCCCGCTCGGCCAGTCGCCGGGCGACAAGGCACTGCCAGCCGAAGCCGGAGGTCTCACCCGGCTTGATGCCGTACATCGCCAATGTCGAAGCGGTCTCACCCCGTAGGTCCATCGCTTCGGGAGCCTCACGCTGCATGCCGAAGGCTGTCTCGAACGAACGGATCCTCGCTTCCAGGGCCCGGTCGGCGGTCCGTTGCTCCAGGTGCCGCTGGTTCGCCTTGCCCAGCAGTTCCAGTTCCAGCCGCTGCAGCCGATTGTTGAGAGTCCGCGGTCGCAGATTGGGGATCGGGTTGGCCCCGGGAACGACCCACGTGCCCTGGTGGCACCCGGGAAGGAAGTCGCTGCCCCAGGTCTGTGCCCCGGCGTAGGGCGTCCTGGGCGCCAACACCATGAACGAGGGCAGGTTGCGGTTGGATGTCCCCAGGCCGTAACTGCACCAGGCCCCGATCGACGGACGGGCGAACGTCCACGACCCACAGTGCATTCCCAGTGTGCTCTCGTAGTGGTTGGTGTGGTCGGAGGCCATTGATCGGATCACGCACAGGTCGTCGACGATCGACCGCACACGCGGAAACAGGTCACTGACCTCGATCCCGCTCTCTCCACCCGGACGAAACGTCCAGTCGGGTCGTTTCAGGTGACGCTTGAACTCACCCAGTTTGCCCTGCCAGTTGTCGACGGTGATCGACCGGCCGTGCCCGGCCACCAGTTCGGGCTTCGGGTCGAAGCTGTCGACGTGTGACACGCCGCCGGTCATGAACAGGAAGATGACCCGCTTGGCCTTCGGCGTGTGATGCGGCTGCCGGGGAGCCAGCGGATCGTCGGCACCGCTTGAGGCCGCCCGGGCATCCTCGGACAACGTGCCGGCCAGGGCCAACGAGCCAAAGCCACCGGCAAAATTGGCCAGGGCCTGGCGCCGGCTGGGGTGACCATCCTGGGATGCCGTCGGAGAATTCATCGCCTCAGTCCACGAACAGGAACTCGTTGCGGGTCAACAGGGTCCGCATCAAGGCGGCCCAGGCCATCTGGTGCGATCGATCGCCACCGGCCTCGCCCAACGACTCGGTGTAGGCCAGCAGGAATCTCTCGGCCTCGAGACGCTCCTTGTCGCTCGCTGCACGACCCAGCGTCATCCACCAGCCTCGCTGCAATCTCTCGGAACGACTTGCCGATCCCGCCAACACCCGATCAGCCAGGGCGGCCGACTGACGGTGCACGAATTCGCTGTTCATCAGGTACAGCGATTGGGTCGGAACGGTGGTCAACTCGCGGCGCGGCGTACTGACATTCGGGTCGGCACCGTCGAAGAGCGCCAGGAACGGATGCCGCTTCAACCGCTGCTGCATCAGGAACAGGCTGCGACGCCTGGACGGATACAACCCGTAGAACGGCGAGTGTTGCGAGAAGGAGGTCCAACTGCCTTCGGCCGGGAACGGATGGGCCCCGCCGAAGCTCGGGTCGAGATCGCCACTGACGAACAGGATCGAGTCCCTGATCTCCTCGGCCGAAAGTCGGCGGCGATTGAACCGCCACAGCAACCGGGCATCCGGATCGGCCTCGGCCGCCGATTCGTCAAACCGACTGGATCTCCGGTAGGCTCCCGAGTTCATGATCAACCGGTGGATTCTCTTGACCGAGAACTTCGCCTCGAGGAATCGAGACGCCAACCAGTCGAGCAACTCCGGATGCGAAGGGCGTTCGCCACGAACACCGAAGTCGTTCTCGGTGGCGACCAGGCCACGGCCGAAATGTCCCCGCCAGATCCGGTTGGCCATCACCCGCGGCATCAGCGGATTCGAATCCCGAGTCAGCCAGCCCGCCAGTTCGAGTCGTCCACTGCCCGTGGGCCGAGTCAGTTTCTCGCCGCCGAGGATCTCGAGGTTCCGCCTCACGACCGCTTCACCCAGCTTCGCCCGGTCGCCTCGGACCTGGATCCTGGCATCGGCCGGCTTGTCCCGGTCGATCGCCCCGTAGTGCATCCCGACCGGTTCGCGCAGTGCCAGGGCCTTTCGATGCCGTTCGAGCACCTCCAACCGCCGGGCCATCCCGGCCAGTGCGTCCTTGTCCCCGTCCAGCTCCAGTATCAGGGGTTTCAGATCAGTCGTGCCGGCCCAGACGGCACCCCGATCGACCTGGGCACGAAAGAACGACCAGACGTCGCCCGATTCGCCAACGCCCGGGTGCGGGTTCGACAGGTGAAACCGATCGATCACATCCGGCACCAGCCGCCAACGGCGAGGCTTCTTTCCCGGCTGGACGTTCTCGCGAATCTCCAGTTCGACCCGCGTCAGGTCGCATCCATGATTGGCCTGCGGAACCAGGACAAGTTGCAGGTAATCGCCGACTTTCACGTCGACCGACTCGAGTGCCTTACCGAAAATCGGCGTGCTGCCGGCCCGTTTGTTTCCCGCCGAAGCCAGCGGCTGCAGGCCCGATCCGTCCAGGCGGTCGATGTGCCATCGCACGCTGTCACCACAATCGTGCTGGTCGGTGATTCGGCCCGAGATCTGGACCCGACCGGCAATCGGGCTCCGCCAGGCAATCCCCACGCCGTCCTTTTCGGCCGGATGAACAACCAGGGAACGTGGAGCCACGTCGCCCGGAACCTTCAGTCGGACCCCGGACACGTTGACGCCAATCATCGGCAGATTGTCACGATGCCAGACGTGAAACCCCTGGTGATTGTTGCGATTGCGTGCCTGCTGATTCAGCAGCCGCCCGGCCAGGTAGGACCGCCAGGGGCTGATCGTCACCGTTCGCTTCCGCCCCCCCGGGGATTGCTGCCGGTCGCCAAACGCGGCCTTCAACAGGCCCAGTCGAAACGCCAGCGGCCGGATCTCGTCGTCCAGTTTCTTCCGTTCGGCGTCGTAGGCCGCCTTGGCCGATTCGACACGGTCGGCACGCACCACGGGATAGAGATCGTAGGGTTTCTTCTTCTCCTCCGAACCGGGAAACGAGTAGCGGGTGCTCTCGAAGATGCCGTACCACGAGTAGTAGTCCTCGGTGTTGACCGGGTCGTACTTGTGGTCATGGCATCGGGCACAGCCCAGCGAGAGTCCCAGAACGGCCTGGCCGAGCGTATCGATCGTGTCCTGGATCGTCAGGTTGTGGTACTTCTCGGAGTTGAAACCGAACCGACGCGAAATGGCGACGAAGCCGGTGGCGATCCTCAGCCGACGATAGTCGGCATCGCCGAGAGACTTGTCGGCTTCGGCGATCAGGTCACCAGCCAGTTGGTGCAGCAGGAACCGGTCGTAGGGCAGATCGTCGTTGATCGCGTCGACCACCCAGTTGCGGTACATGTACGAGAGCGGTGTCGGGAAATCGGCAGTCTCGCCGGCCGTATCGGCGTAGCGGACCACGTCGAGCCAGTGCCTCCCCCAGCGAACGCCGTACTGGGGAGACTCGAGCAGACGGTCGACGACTCGCCGGAACGCTCCGGGCTTTTTGTCAACGACGAACTCCTGAATCTCCCCGGGCGTGGGAGGCAACCCGGTCAAGTCGAACGTTGCTCGGCGAATCAACGTCCGGCGATCGGCCGCTGGAGCCGCTTCGAGGCCGGCCATCTCCAATCGGTCTTGAACAAAGCGGTCAATGTCGTTTCTCAGACCCGGCCCGTCGGCCTTTGGAGGTGTCGGGTCTCGGACCGGCTGGAACGACCAGAAGCCGCGTTCGGCCCCGGTGATCGGCCCCCCCCGCAGCGTGGGACCTCCCTCCGAGAGCACCATTCCCTCGGGCCAGGCAGCACCCCGCTGGATCCACTGCAGCAGATCGGCGATCTCCAGACGACTCAGCGGCTTCTCGGGCGGCATCTTCAACTCACCCTCGCGGCGGACCGCCTCCATCAATGAACTCCGCTTCGGGTCTCCGGGCACAACCACACGTCCGCCGTCGCCGCCCCGGAGCAGTCCCCGCTGCGAGTCGAGCCTCAGACCGCCTTCGGCCTTCTTCGGGCCATGGCACTTCACGCATCGGGCGATCAACAGGGGCCGGATCCGGTTCTCGAAGAACGCCGGCGAATCCGCATCGGGCCTGTTGCTCCGAGCCGCCGCCGGTTTCCGTCCCCGGGCCAGGGCAAGTGTCGCCCCCTGCCACTTCGTCCCGTCCTGGCGAACACCATCCAACCTCGCTCCGGCCAGTCGAGCCCGACGAAAGTCGGCCCCGGTCAGATCCGCCCCTCGCAGGTCGGCTCCGTTGAGCACCGCGCCGGACAGGTTGGCTCCTCGAAGTGACGCGCCTCTCAGGTCGGCCTTCTGCAGGTTGGCTCCGTGCAGGTCGACTCGCTCCAGCCGGGCCCCTTTGAGTTTCGCGCCGGCCAGCCAGGCGGTGAACACACCCCGGCCGGCCTGGTAGTCCTCGGAGGTGTAGGCCTCGACGAATGACGCCGACTTCAGCCGATCGGCCAGCGCGGGCCTGGTCAGTTTCGCGCCGTTCAACCGGGCCCCTTCGAACGACACGCGGCGGAGAACCGTTCGCATGTCGGCTTTCTGGTCCAGCATCCACCGCAACAGCCGGCCTCGCCGATCGGGCGTGGCCGTGCGACTCAACTCGACCAACCGTTGAACCGTCACAGGCGGCACGGATTTTCGAGGTCTCAGGCGTTTCGAAATCGCGGCCAATTCGCGATCAAACGGCGTGGTTTCCCCGGCGAGGACGACGTGGCCGGCTGCGAGCATCCCGAAGGTGGCGGCCAGGACGACGGGCAACCCACATCGGCCTCGAAACACCTCGAGCGAAATGCCATCGGCTCGAACCACTTCGACACTCATACCTCGCCCAGACGTTCGGTCGAATCGCCGAACGTCCTGCGATGGATGCCCACCTTGTCGAGCAGCGACATGTAGAGGCTGCACATCTTCCGGTTGGGCTTGCCGCGGTAATCCAGCACCCGGCCGGTCTTGATCTTCCCGCCACCGCTGCCCACCAGGACAACCGGCAACTGCGTCGCATCGTGGTGACCGGTCAGCATGCTCGAACAGTACAGCAGCATCGAGTTGTCCAGCGCGGTCCGCTCACCCTCCTGGATCCTGTCCAGCTTCGCGGCGATGTAGGCCAGTTGCTTGATGAAGAACTGGTTGACCTTCAACCAGTCGGCCGTGTCGTTGTGCGACAGCAGGTGGTGGATCATGTAGTCCACGCCCAGGTGCGGGAACCTCATCGACGAGTGATCGTTGTTGAGCTTCAGCGTGGCCACCCGGGTGGTGTCGGTCTGGAACCCGAGCACCAGGATGTCACTCATCAACCGCATGTGCTCGTCGACATCCTGCGGCAGGCCGTCCTTGGGACGCGGGATGTTGGGCTTGGTCAATGTCGGCCGCCAGCCCTGGAACTTCCCGTCCTTGCCGGCACGGTCGATCCGCTGCTCGACGTCACGGACCGAGTCGAGAAACTCGTCCAGCTTGCGTCGATCGCTGTAACTGATCCTGCCGCGCAGCGAACGGGCCTCGGCCAGCACCGCATCCAGCACGCTGCGGTCGGTCTTCTGGACGGTGTTCTTGAACATCCGGTCGAACGCCAGGGCGGGGTAGATCTCCAGCGGAGTCGGCGTGGTCGGGGATGTCCACGAGATGTTCGAGCTGTAGAGCATCGAGTAGTTCTTGTGGACGCTGGCGATCGACTTCTCGCACCCCAGCACCAGGCTGGGCACCTTCGTCTGGGTGCCGTACTTCTGGGCGATCACCTGGTCGATACTGGTGCCCGAGCGAATCGAGCCGCCGGCCGCCAGGGGCGCCCCCGAGAGCAGGTTGCCGGTCTGAGAACTGTGGATGTTGCCCTTCAGCGCTTCGGCGTTGTAGAGGCCCTGGATGAACAGCATCTTCTCGCGATACGGCATCAGCGGCTCGAGCACCTTGCCGAGCTTCATCTGCGAACCGGCACCCTCGGCGGACCACTCGGCCTTGTGGAACCCGTTGCCCGAGAACAGGCAGGCGAACCGTACGGGCGGCTCGCTGCCGGGCTGCTTCGACGACGGCTCGTCGCCCCAGACGTTCATCGATTCCATCCAGGGCAGCGCCATGCTGACACCCAGCCCACGCAACATCGCGCGGCGGGTGAAACGATGGCGGGTCACGGCATCTGTCATCTGTCGAGTCCTTTTCGGAAACTCATTCATCCGACTTCGTCGCCAGCAGCCCCCGATGGTACCGGAACTGGCGGCTTGTCACGATAGCCTTCACGACCACCGAAAGGCGGTAGTCGTTGGCCTCCAGGTCTTTCTGGATCTGGTCCAGCAGGGGCTCGTCCGAGAGTTCGACCGACCGTCCGAGCGCGAAGCCCAGCAGCTTGCGGCAGAACTGTCTGACGAACTGGTCGCGCCGCTTGGTCAGCAGGTAGTTCCTCAAACCCTCGATCCCGTTGAACCGGGTTCCGTCCTTGAGTACCACCTTCGTGTCGATCGGACGACCGGCGAGGTCCTTCTGTCGGGATCGGCCGATCGCATCGAACGATTCCAGTGCGAATCCGAACGGATCGATCCGCTCGTGACAGACCGCACACGAGGCGACCTGCCGGTGTTTCTCGACCAGTTGCCGAACCGTCAACCCGTTCGTATCGGTCTCGCTGTCGGGCAAGTCGGGCACCTTGGCCGGGGGCTTGGGCAACTTCTCGCCCAGCATCGTCTCGACCACCCAGTTGCCTCGCAGAACCGGGCTGGTTCGTGACGCCCCGGACTGCTTCGCCAGCAGGCTGGCCATCCCCAGGATGCCGCCTCGCCCCCGCTTTTTGATCCCGTCGACCCGCCACCAGGTGCCCGGCTTCTTCGCGTCGGCCGGCTCTCCCGATCCGGCCAGGCCGTAGAATTTGGCCAGTTCGGCGTTGACGAACGTGTAGTCGGCATCAACCAGGTCCAGCACCCGGCCGTCGCTGCGGAAGACGTGCTCGAAGAACCGCACCGATTCCTCGTACATCGCCCCACGGAGCCCGGCAAACTCGGGAAACAGTTTCTCGTTTTTCTCGTCGTGTGAATCGAACCCACGGATCCCGACCCACTGCGCCGCGAACTCGGTTGCCAGCCCGCGAATCCTGCGATCGTCGAGCATTCGTGCCGCCTGGGCAGCGACGACCTTCGGGTTCTGCAGCTGCCCCGAACGGGCCGCCTGTCTCAGCAGATCATCCGGCGGGCTCGACCACAGGAAGTAACTCAGGCGACTGGCCAGTTCCCAGTCGTTGACCGGATGGGCCGCCCGGCCCTCGCCGGGCTCCTCGACCTTGTAGAGGAAGTTGGCCGAAACGAGCACCCGGGCCAGCAACAGCCGCCAGGCGGCATCGTGCGAGAGTCCCTGTTTGCGGAGTTGTCCGTAGAGTGTCTTGAACGTGGCTCGCTCTGCGGCCACAAGCGGTCGACGCCAGGCGGTGCCGACAAAATCGAGAAGTTTCTCCAGCTGCACCGGCTCGGTCGACTTCAGATGCTTTTCGAACAGCTCGGCTCGCTTGCGGATCGGTTCGCGAAGCGGTTCAAACTGCTTGACCTTGCCCACCTGCGAGGCGAATCCCTGGAACAGGTCGAAGGTGCTGTGAATCTTGCGGGCGTCCTGGCTGACAAACCGAAGTTGTTTCCAGTCCCGCTCGAGTCCGTGCCGCTCGGTCTCGGTCATCATCAACCGCATCAACGGTTCGTCTTCGCGGTGGAAGAGCACCAGCGTGATCACCTCGTCCACCGGCACCAGCCGGTAGTAACACATCGCCGCGGGGAACAGGTCCTGGAACTCCGAGATCGACCGGGCCACCCGTCGGGCACCGGGCGAATTGGCTCCGACGACGATCGGTGGACCCACCATCACCCGGTCCACGGCCGGTGGTTTGGTTCCGAGTGAGAATTGCACGCTGCCCCGGCCCTGGGCCGACTTGTGCAAGCGGCCGGTGACGATCAACTCGCGGCCCGCCGCAACCGACGCCGGCAGGGTCAGCTTCAGCACGCTCGGAGCTGTCACGACCAGGTCGGTCGGGCCAATCTCAACTCCTGCCGGAGCCCGGCCGAACATCTTCGGGTCCGGCCCCACCTCATTCGGCGGATTCCCACCGACAGGCTCGCGGCTGATCGCCAACGGATCGACCAATCCCAGCAGCGTGCCGTCCGAACGAGTCAGCGCATCAAAGAGCCTGGTGTCGGGTGCGTCCTTCTGTTTCGGACGCGGACCGGTCACCAGCCCGGCAATCTGAACCGACAGGGCCCGTCGATCAGCCGGCTTGGTCACTTCCAGCCACTTGGCCAGCAAGGATCCCTCGGGCACCAGGCCCGCCTTGGACGGACCGGTCACCGGTTCCTGGTAGAAGTGCCACGTGTCGGCGTGCCCGTGCCGGTCGGCGTGAGGATTGCCGTCGTTGATCGTGTCGGCGACGTCCTTCTCGAGGTTCCAGGTCCGCTTCTTGCCCGTCAACTCGGTGATCACCAGGTTGAATCTTGTCAGGTCACAGGAGTGATCGCGTCCCTTGGGCCCCACCTTCAATGACAACAGGTCACCCACCCGGACCACCATCGACTTCAGCACCGGGATCGTCTGCCGGCCCGCCTTGTCGACCGCCCCGCTGCGGAGCACGCGGTTCGACCGGCCACGGGCCAGATCCAGTCGCCAACTGACACCGTTTCCGCAGGTCGGGTGCACGTCCTGGACGAACCCCTCGATCCTGATCGGCCCCGCCACCGGGCTCCGCCAGCCGGTCGCGACGAACAGTGTCGGCGAGGGATGCATGGCGATGCTGTGCGGGGCCATCGTGCCGGGGACGTTGACCTGCTGGTCCGACGAGTTGGTGATCAGTGACGGGGTCTGCTGCACTCCGTAGCCGTCGATGAAGTCGTACCCCTGGCGATTGACGAATTCCCCCGGCAGGTACTTGGCGATCCGCACCGTCTGACCATCGCCAATGCCGACCATCTGCAGCCAGGCCGACAGCAGGTGACGGTCGAGCTTGTGACGGGCGGCCAACGCCTTGACGTCGACCTCGCTCTTGGCCCGCTCGACCTCGTCGACCGCAGCCAGGTAACGTCCAGCCGCCGGCAGTTCCCGGCGGTGCAGGCGATCGAGCTCGACGGCCACGCTGCGGACATCCCTGAGAAAAATCGCCGGCTTGCTGGTGCTGACGAGCCGCGGTTGCTGCCAGTGGACCAGGTCACCATCGGCACCGTCCCCGGCGGTTCCGGCCGCCAACGTGACCACGATCTTCCCGTCCTTGTCGGCGTCGACCAGTTTCAGCCGCAACGCCTGGTGATCCACATGCGACACCTTGCGACTCTGCCACGGCTTGAAATGCCCGACCGTCCCGAACGCCCACAGTTGAGACTCCCACCGCTTGATCGCCGTGGCCAACCGCTTCCCGTCGCCGGGCTTCGCCTCGCGCCACTCGGCGGCCAATCCCTGCAACATCGGCGAATTCCCCGGGGCATTCATCGCCTTCCAGATCTTCGCCAGGTACGGGCCGCTCAGCTTCTTCTCGGCGGCCACCCTGCGGATCGCCTTCGGATCGGCCGCGAACGCCTTGCGGTGCTCCAGGGTCGCCGCGAAATACCTCTCCATGTCGACCCGTCCGTCCGGCCCGACATGCCGCGCGTAGCGGGCCTTGATCCGAACCATCAGCCCATCACTCCAGTCGCGACGAGTGGTGCCCCGATCGAACCGGAAGCCATCCGAGAGCAACACCGCATGAGCGGCAATGCCCTTGGCGGCGTCGAGATACTTGTTCAGCAACGCCGGCGACATCACCAGGGACTCGCCCGTGTTGGTGAACCCCTCGCCGGCAGCACCGTCGACCGGGAATTGGTGAGCCGGGTCGAGCGTGGGCAGCCCGGTGAGTTGCCTGACCGTCCGCGTGTACTCGACGTTGCTCAACCGACGCAGCACCACCCGCCCCGGATCACCGGCACGGGCCAACGCCTCGGCGTCCAGGTATCGCCGTGCCCAGCCCCGCAACAGCGTCTTCTCGACCTTGGTCAACTGCGGCGCGTCCTTGGGGGGCATCTCGCCGTTGTCGAGTTGTTCGATCAGCTTGATCCAGACCTTCGGATCACGGCGGACCGACGCCAGCGAATCGAACCGCTGCAGATCGAGTTCGCCCTTCTTGTCCTTGGTCGAATGACACGTCACACACCGCCTGCGGACCAGCTTCAGCACCGACCCGGAATACTCGCTTCTCAGGGCATTGAAGTCCGTTGGTGGTGCCGCACTGGAATCGGCCGCGGACCAGGTCACCGCCAGCAGAGCCGTGGTCACGAGGGTCGAGAGCTTCATTTCCGGCATCTCGGGCATTTCGAAAGGACCTCGGGTTCAGGAACGGCCCGGCCGCTTGTGGCGGCCCACGACGTGGGCTAGCCTCGGTCCATCATAGTCGCCCGGTCCCTCTCGCGTCATTCCGAGGCGACGGCCGGCCGAGCGACCTGTTGAAGGCGGGCAGCCGATGAGTGACAACAAGCCGGCCGATGAGGACGGGAGTGCGACCGCAGCCAATTCTCCGGGCGAGCCCGCCGACGACGGGCGGTTCCGCCCCAAGACCTGCCTGCCGGATTGGGGTGACGCCGAGTTGCCCGAGCCAAAACGGCTGGGGCTGAAGAACCTGTCCGGGTTCATCGGTCCCGGCGTCGTGATGTGCGGAGTGCAGCTGGCCGGAGGCGAGTGGCTTTTGGGGGCCGAGATCACCGCCAAGTACGGCGGTGGACTGATGTGGATCGCCGGTGTCGCGATCATCGGGCAGGTCTTCTACAACATCGAGTGCGGCCGTTACGCGATGTACTGCGGTGAACCGGTCTTCACCGGATTCATGCGGGCCCGCCCGGGACCGGCGTTCTGGATCGGTGTCCTGGTCCTGCTCAGCTTCGGTGCCTTCATCCCCGCCCTCTCGACCACCGCCGCCACGGTGATCGCCGCCCTGTATCTCGACCGGCCGCCCGGCCCCGACGACAAGTTCCTGGTCAACACGCTCGGCTACCTCCTGTTGGCTGGTGTGACCCTGCCGATCCTCGTCGGCGGCAAGATCTACAACATGATGCAGTGGGTGATGACGACCAAGATCGTCGTGGTGCTGGGCTTCTGCGTCGTGATCGGCGTGACGATGGTCAGTGCCGAGAAGTGGGGCAACGTCTTTGGCGGTTTCTTCCAGATCGGCAACGTCCCGGTCGTCGCCGCTGAAGATGCCAACGGCAACGGTGTGCTGGACCCCGGCGAGAACGACTTCGACAAGGACGGGCACCCCGACGTCGTCGAACCCTACACGCTCAGTCCCGACGGCAATGTCGAGAGCTTCGAAGATCTCGACGGTGACGGGCACTGGGATGGCGAGTCGGTGGGGAACCTGTTCTTCAACGACGGAAACGATGGTGGCTGGCCGTTGATCTTCCTGGGACAGATCGCCCTGCTGGGCGCATTCGCCGGTTTCGCGGGAGGCGGTGGGCTGGGCAATTCGACCTACTCGAACTACGTCCGGGACAAGGGCTGGGGCGTGGGCAGCCAGGTGGGAGCCATCCCCAGTGCCGTGGGCGGCCGCGACATCACGCTCTCGCACGTCGGCAAGGTTTTCGCCCTGACGCCCAAGAACCTCGAGCGATGGAAG